>CAZWSC010000095.1:0-21823 GCA_964636385.1 uncultured bacterium | reverse complement strand
TGGGGATCGACACCGTGTGCGATCCGAATCCCTGTCCGCAGCCTCCGGATCCCGAGGGTGCCTGCTGTTCCGTTGACGGTCTCTGCCGGATCCTGACGGCATCAGGCTGCCTTGCTCAGAACGGCACCTGGCTTGGTGTGGACACCGTGTGCGATCCGAACCCCTGTCCGCAGCCGCCCGGGCTCACCCTGGTGCCGGCAGGCAGCTTCATGATGGGCGATGAATACTCTGCGTGCGGCACGGACCGTCGTGAAGTGACGCTTACACGAAGTTTCCTGCTGGGCCGGATCGAGGTGACTAACCAGCAGTACCTGATTGCACTGCAGTGGGCCTATGACAATGGGCATGTGACCATCCGGCTGGATCATCAGGGGTGGACGGTCCGGGACACACTGGATGGGAGTACAGAGGCTCTTGTACGCCTGCACCACAGCCACTCCGAGATCACCTTCGGCCCGGAGGGGCGCTTCTTGCTGCGCGAATCCATGGAAGCCCAGACAGCCTATCCCGACGGCTACGATCCAGCCGACCATCCTGTGAAGGCGGTGACCTGGTACGGCGCTGCACGATACTGCGACTGGCTGAGCATGATGGAAGGCCTGCCGCGCGCATATCAGCACGGTGGAGACTGGGCGTGCAACAATGGTGACCCTTACGGTGCAGCGGGCTATCGCCTGCCTACGGACGCGGAGTGGGAACACGCGGCCCGATGGAACGACAACCGTATCTATCCCTGGGGCGATGATCAGCCGGATTGCATCCGGGCTAACTACGACGGTGGGTGCGTCTACTGGACAACGCCGGTGGGGTTCTACGCGGATGCCCCCTTGGTGCTGAGGCTGAAGGACATGGCGGGAAACATGTCGGAGTGGTGCAACGACTGGCATGAGTGCAATCTGGGAAGTGATCCTGCAATAGACCCGACCGGCCCGAAGGATGGATGGCATCGGGTCTTCCGCGGCGGATCCTGGGCCGACCATGAGCACTTCCTGCGCTGTTCGGCGCGGGCGGAGATTCCCCGCAGCGATCCTCCGGGGATCAGCTTCCGGGTCGCAAGGACAGCGCGTCGGTAGAGAGCGTCAGGAGGGAGCTTCGGGGCTCTCGAGCCGCTCGAACTCGATTCGACACGGGCCCGGCGGGATCTCCTCCTCCCGGGAGTATCCGTCCCCATCGAGCTGTCCGGTTCTCTCTCCTCCATCAGGGAGGTGGAGCCTGTACCTGGCGCCTTCCGCAGGGGTGCCGTCATCGTGGATCAGCCTGATATCGATGCTGTCCATGAAGCGCAGAAGGCCGGAATCCACGTCCTCCCTGCCCAACTCCAGTCCATCGATCTTCACTGTGAAGAAGTACTCGGGATGGCGATAGTGCCCGCCGTACGGGTGCAGCTCCTCTTCGGTCGGTATCTCCGCGGTATCGCCGTCGTAGCGGAACTCCCAATCCAGCTCCAGGCGCCCGTCCTGAAGGATGACGGGGATCTCGGCAACCTTGTCGTGGCGCCCATCGGGATCGTGCTCGTAGATGATGACCGTTGCTTCCTCCTCGCTGCGCGCGCCGGTGAACGATCCAGTCAGGCTGACCACATCTCCCCTGTGGACCTCGGAGCAGCTCCACTCCAGGCCGCTGCAGAAGATCGGTGGTGCAGCTGGAATCGCGTTCGACTCGATGGTGAGCCCGTGTTTCGGCAGCTTCGCCTCGAACCAGACGTCAGCCTCCGGGTCCACGTCCTCCGGAACAGGGAGCCTGCCTGTGAAACGGTTGTTGAAGACCTTCCCCTTGATCTTCCCCGGGGCCTTGCCCTCGCTGCTCCTGCCTGAGATCTCTATGTCGGCCCCATGTCCGACAAGGACGGTGCGGACCTCAACCGCGGTCCCGGCCCCGCCGCGCGCGACTCCGCATTTCCACAGGGCATAGAGGATCTTCGACTCGAGCTTGAACCTATGCCTGGTGTCAGTTGAGGCGTCGAACTCGCTATCCATCGCCAAGCACCTCCGGCAGCAGGCTCCGTACGATTTCATCCACATCGTGCGCTATGGTCCTGAGCGTCTTCTTGGAAAAGGTGGATGTGAAGATGTACCCCTTGCCGTCGGCGATGAGGTAGTACTGCTTCTGGTAGCAGGTGACCTCGTCAGCCGGCTTGTATCGGTATACGACCTCGCACATGGCCATTCCGGCCGGATGCTGGACCGTCTCCTTGCCCAGCATCTCGAGGGCAGGCAGGGAGGCGGTGGACGCCTCGAGCTGTGCCTGGACGAAATCGGCCAGGTCTGTCTTCGAATCCAGGTTGGGGTTGATGGTCAGGACGATGTTGTGCTGCACCCCGCTGTCATCAGGCCCCTGGTAGGTGTGGACCGTGATCTCCTCCCAGCCCTCGGGGAAGGTGAGTCGGAAAAGGTTGTTGGTCGGCATCGTTCTTTTCCTTCCCGCGGTGCTACCGGACGCAGTAGACCTTGTTCGCGCCCCCGACGTACACGTGCCCCTCCGAATCCGTGATCGGGCGGCATGTCAGCTCATCCTCCAGGAAAATGCGCTTCACCTCTGTTCCATCGTGCGAGTAGTGAAGCACGAATCTTCCGGCCGCAACCAGCACCGATTCGTCGGCAAGTATGCTCAGCCGGGGCTTGTTCCACTCGCAGGGGAGGGGCACCGACCAGAGAAGCTCCCCTTCGCGCACCTTATGCAGTTCTGCGCAGGTCATGATGAGCACCGAGCCGTCGGCAAGCGCGGCCGGTGGCTGCGCGATACGGGGGTCGTCGGGCAAAGGGTAGCGCCACAACGGTGTTCCACCTGCGTCAAATACAGTCAGGCCCGTGGAGTCGCGTTCCCTGCCGTTCACCTCGATCGTCTGCCTGATGACCGCCACCAGGTTGTTTCCGGTATCGAAGCATGCGGCGAAGGCGGCACTGAAGTCGAACGAGCGCACATCCTGATCGCCGGACCCGTCCGCATCGAGAACCAGGATGCTCTCGCTGGTGACCATGCAGATGCGCCGTCTGCCGGCGTCGAAGAACGCATCCAGAAGGAAGCCGGGGCGGCGCATGTGCCAGGGGAACGGATTGCTCCCGTCATCGGGGTTGTACCTCATGTAGACGGACATGGGGCCTGTGAACTCGGAGCCGGGACCACCGGTCGGAGTGGGCGACTGGCCGTAGCAGTATCTCAGTTCGGATTCCCCGGTAGCCATGAGCACCAGGGTGCTCAGCGCGTCCATGAAGGGAAGCCGGACCCTCCCGGACAGTGCGTTTTCCCAGTCGAGAATCTGGTAGCCTCCCGGACGCTCAACCACGATCATCCCGTCCGCATCGATCTGTGGTCTGGCGGCTGCGGAGAGCGGCCTCGTCCAGGCGACAGCGCCATCGTTCGCCCTGCACACCGCGATCGAGCCGTCGGAGTACCACAGGGCCAATCGACCTTCCTTCAGGGCCAGGTGCAGCAGTGGCTGAGGATCGCCCGAAAGAGGTGTGGCGATCTCCCAGACCGTCGTTCCCTGCAGCATGGCATTGAAGGGGAGTGCGGAGTTGTTGCAGACCTCGCCGAATTCCCTTCCGTTCAGAAGTTCCAGGTCCATCTCATCCTCCCGCGACCTCGCAGGGCCGTTCATGCAGGCTGTCACACACAATAGCAGGCAGATCGCCCGCATAACCGATGTGCTTCCGGCCCGGCCGAATCCCGGCACGGACGGGCGGCCCTGGGGCCGCACCCTGTCCCGCATCGTTCGCAGATGATGCGGGCTAGATCGTCTCGACACGGAAGGCCTCGCCGAGTTCCCCGTTGACCCAGTCCCTGAGCGCATCGATCGCCTGTGCATGGCCCCTGTCGCGCCCGGTGTTGAGCATGTACTTCACGATCTCGTCAGCGGGGATGTTGCTGAAGATCGTCAACCTGCCTGCGTTGTTCGGGATCCTGTCCCCTGACGCATATGAGTTCCTGCTGAACTGAAGCCGGTAGTGCCGCCTGCCGTCAGCAGTGTCGCCGGAGAAGCCCGGCAGGAAGTGTACAAAGACGTTACGGAGATCCCGCGCTCCGCCAACAAGGCGATAGGTGGCGCTCCAGAGGAGCCACTCGTCGTTCAATCCGTGGATCCTGTTGCGCTTCTCGTCCGGTGTCCACTCACTACCCACGAACTCGACGCTCATCAGCGGCCTGACCAGGAGAACACCCTGGTACTCGATCGTCTGTGCGTCGTGGAAATACCGGCAGGCTGATGCATCCCGTCCGGCATCGTGAAGGGCCAGGCTGATCCTTTTCGCGGGGCTGGCCGACAGGGTGTGTGCAGCGGCGGTCTTCATGGGCACAAGAAAGTCGTCCGGCTTCCGGTGGTGATCGTCGGTGTCCTCATCCAGGTGCCTGTTGAAGACGTAGTTCCAGTTGTCATCCCGCTGGAGCCGCGCGCTGAATGTTCTGCCCTCCAGGAGGAGGCTCAACGGTTCCGCTGCGGAGCCCGAGTTGATGCGGTGGAGGGCATACCAGCAGTGGTGGGTACGGGGTGCCCCATTGTGAAGCATCATGGAGGTCTGGTTGGCCGTCATTGAGTATGAGGCGAAGAACTGATCGAAACCCGGGAAGGTGACGGAGTCACTGGGTATGACGGAGTAGTCGCTGTTGACATACTCGTCCGGGTAACCCAGCGCGTGGCCATACTCATGTGCCATGGTGTGCGGACCGTATCTCTCTCCGTGTTCGTCAACCGGAACCCCGGTGTAGTTTCCGACGGGTGCCTGGTCGGCAGTCCTGTTGAGCAGGAAGAGCGAGTAGTGTCGCACTCCTTCGCTTCGAATCGCCCACTGCCAGGCCGGTCCCCAGTTGCCACTGGTGTTCCTGCTTACGAACGCAAGGAAGCGCGAGCGGCCGCCAAGGGCATTGCCCTGCGCGGTTCGAAGGCTGGCGTGGTTGAAGAAGGCCGCATGAGCGGTGCGGTCGTCGATGTTCACATCGAAACCGGCCGCCGGAGGGGTCACCCGGAAGGTCTCGCGCTCGTCAAAGAAGAAGAATGCCCGGATGATGGTTGTGGCGTCACCTTCCGCCGTCTCCTCCATGAAGAAGCGTTTGCGGTTCCAGTGGTCCATCGTGCTGTAGACACCCTCATCGACCATTCGGCGGACCTCGGCAGCGGACGGCACGGGCTGGTGCTGAGCCGGTCTCGGGCAGGACGGTCCCCGGGGATCCACCATGAAGCTGGCCGACACATACGAGAGGAGGAACGACACCGGGTGCGATTCATCCATGTGGAGGTGGTGGAAGTAGTGCAGGGCATGGTCGCCGGTGCTCCGAAACTCGGCAGCGACTTCGTACATGTCCAGTTCGACGTGAAAATCGCTGTCGTCGCGGACAGCCGCACGGGCGCCCAGTACGAAGCCCTGTTCGGCCCAGTCGGCGGTCTCAACAGTCCTCTTGTCGCCGATCGTGTAGAAGCCATCGCGGAAGTGGATGATCCTTGCATCCCTGTAAGTTTCAGGATTCCCGTGGAGCAGGTTTTCGGGAAGCGGTATGCGGGCGCTACTCGGCCGAGCGTCGTCGGTCTTGTACAGCTTCAGAAATCCCGTGTCCCGGTCGATCATGAGGATCTTCACACGGGACACACGGTTGGTCTCGCTGGAGAGATCGAGTTCGCCCGCCGGGATGAGGTGATTCGCATCCTTTATGTCCTGAGTGCCGTCCGGCGCGTCGAGCAGCACGATGTCCTCGAGCGAAAAAACCAGGGGCTGATCCCAGCTCAATCGCTCCGTGCCTGCGGGAGCCAGGTTCTTGTGTTCGTTGATGACGGCAGCGAACCTGTCACCGGTGTCGAGATCGTCGTCATACCTGGTCCAGTAGTTGACCGATGACCATCGGGGGGGCAGATCATACCAGGCCTGGCGTTCCGCCGGCGCAAGTTCGTTCACCTCGGCGACGGGACGCCGGACGATTTCCGGGGTCGGCTCATCTTCGCCCTCCCGTGCTTCCGTGCAGATCCATCCATCGGGCGCCTCGAAGGCAAAGTGCCAGTCGTTGGTTTCCGGTGCCGGAGCATCGTGATCGAACTGCACCCTTACGCAATAGATGCCGGCGGCGAACTCCACCACAGCAGGGATCTCGTTGCCGTCGCCATCGTAGGCTTTGATCTCGAGTCCGTCGGGTACGTCTGCGATCCTGTCCAGAACCCTGTCGTAGTACTTGAACTGAATGAAGTACTGTTCAGCCGCGAGGTCGTTCGGATCGAGGTAGTCCCTGGTCACGAACTCGTGCCACAAGGGGCACTCTATGGGCGGTCCGTCCAGATTGGTCCGGTGCTTGCGGCTCAAGTCGGCCGGGCACGAAATCCCGGGCACGTCCTGCTCGTCGATGAAGAGGATCTCGACCCTTCGGTTCTGTTGCGAGCGGTAGTGGTCGCGCTCCGCACTGTCGATCGGATAGGACTCGCCGCAGGCGACATGTCTGCGATGTGGATCCACGAAGCGGGACTGCAGTGTGGATCGCTTGGCGGCCAGTCCCGCCCCGTCCACACGCAGTGCGGCCTTCAGATCCTCCATGTACAAGTCGTATACCAGCTGCCAGGCCGCAACCGGCCACTCCTTGTCCGATGCGCTTCGTACAGAGGCGATGAGGGAGTCCGCAGTATCCGGCGAAAGCTCACGGAAGAAGGCCTCGCAGGCGCTGCTCGTGTCGGAACCCCACGTGTTGTCCACGCCCTGCGGGTCACAGGCTCCCGACACGCGCCCGGCAAGGGCGTAGTGAGTCATGATCTGCTGGTAGTCCTCGATCCGATGCCGGCCCCGGGCTGTCTCGGCCCAGTGCAGACCTTCCTCCTCCTCCTCGTCCGCGGGGTCCTCTCTTCCCAGCAGCAGGAGCCACACGCCCAGGGCGCGATCATTCGCCAGTCTGTAGTTGAGTTCGATACCGCCTGAAGTGTCGGTGTGGCCGGCAACAATGATGCGGTACTCGGGGTGAAACTCGGAGGTCTTGAAGACGAGGGCGAGTGCCGCTACCCCGGAGACCTGCTCCTGCTGCTCCGACGTCTGTGCGCCCTCATCCTCCGGGATCGCGGCGGGATATTCCACCTGGGATTCCGCCTCAGCGGGCTCTCCGGGATCATCCGTGGTATCGCCGACCGAAGGGCAGCGGGGCATCATGACGGCGCTGTTCAGGTGGAAGAGCACATCCTCCATCTCGAGCACGTGGATGACCGTGTGTTCGACCGTCACATCGGAGGTGTGGCTTGTGGGTGCGGCGTGAGACGTCCTGGGCTCACTGCCGGAGGTGGTTTCGGTTGCGGAGTCGGATGGCATTGCGTTCCCTGCGACGGCCGCCTGTGCGGCCTGCTGGTGCAAGATGGATGCAACCTGGCGGGCGGTTGCTCCACAAAGGCCTAACTTCTGAGGTCCAGTTCGATTCTGACGCGGCCAGGCGAGACATTCTCGATCCGGGCCTTGCCATCGTTGTCCAGGGTCCCGTGCCGTATGCTTCCATCGCCCAGGTGGGCGGTATAGTTCTTTCCGGCCAGCGGGTTGCCTTCGTCGTCCCTGTAGACCACCTCAACGTAGTCCCTGAAGCGCATCACACCCGACTGCTCGACATGAGACCCGATGGCGACCTTGTAGAAGAAGAACGGCCGGGAGTATCGCCTCTTCTTCTCCTTTTTGTCACAGATATCGAGCAGATTGTCGTCGACCTCGAGAGTCCAGGACACGCGCACCTCATCCGAGTTCACCTCGGCATCGAGTTTCTCGAGAAGGTGATCCGTGTAATTGCCGTCGCGGATGTAGACGGAAAGTTCGGCCTCCGTGCCGTCTTCGAGGCCGGCCGTCTCCACGATCATCTCAACATCTTCGCCGACCTCGGCCTCCTCCACCGACCACCGCGCACCGGTGATGCCCCTGAGGCGGATATGGTAGTTTCCTTCCTCGATCCCGCTGCGCCTGATCGCACGGCTGACCCTGCCGCTCTGGTTGTACTCTCCCGGTCCGGTCACCTCGAACCCTACGCCGCCGATGGGAAGGCCGGCCTTGTCGACGAACTCGGCATCCAGCCAGTGAGTCTGATCCTGGTCCGATCCACCGCCGCCGGCAATTGCGGCCGAAGCCGCCGCACCCGCGGCCGCGCTCCCGGCGCCTGCTCCCGCACCCGCGCCAGCTCCTGCCGCTCCTCCTCCCCCGCCAGCCCCGCCAATGTCGCCTATCAGAACGGTGAAGCAGCCCATCGCGATGCTGTCGGGAGGTCCGGTGCAGGGTGCCGTGTCGCCCACCCGTGCGGCAGGCATCCCTCCGATGAACACACCCAGGCTTCCCATGACGATGGGCATGCCGACATGGGGGACGGGCGTGGGGGCGGGATTCGCCAGGGGGCAGACATGCGGGTCGCCCAGCCGGGCGGCAGGCATCCCTCCGATGAGAACGTTCGGGCAACCCATAACGATGGTGCCGCCGTGGACGGTCATGTCGCCTACGCGCGCGGCTGGCTTGCCCATGTGCAGGCTCCTTCCGGTTCGTCGGCTCGATGCCTGAGGAGGCGGCGATCACCCTTGCCGGCGGATGCTAGCACTCGCCTCGAGGATGCGTCAAGGAAGCCGACACCGGCAGCCATTCGTGTTGCGTCTGCACGGGGCAGGGGCTATACCCATGATGCGCTTCCGGCATGTTATCTCCAGAGTGGCGGCGCACATGCGCACGGGGGAGGATCTCACGATGATCCGATCGCTTTTCACCATCAGCCTTGCCGTGGTTGTGCTGGTCCTGGCGGGCTGCGCATCGACCGCCCCCGGGCCTGCCGGGATGCTCAAGGAGGGTAATCCGGGGCAGGCGGCGAAGCTGGCTCGTGATGCGATAGCCGCTGACGATACCGATGCCTCTGCCTGGCGCGATCTCGGAATCGCCCTCTACATGCTCGAGCGCCCCGGGGATGCGCTGGATCCGCTCCACCGCGCGACCGGGCTGCGGCCCCGGGACCGCCAGGCCCTTTTCTTCCGGGCCAGGAGTCTGGATGCCCTCGACAGGACGGCGGAGGCGATCGGTGCATACGGGTCGTATCTGGCCAGGGCCCGCGGCCGTGACGCGGAGCTCGCCCGCACCAGGATGGAGCAGCTCCGCCGAATCCGGATCCGCCACGAAGTCGCCTTCGCGATCGCCCGGGAGGAGAGCCTCACGGTTGCGGAAATCCCGGAGAACAGCGTTGCGCTTGCCGATTTCGCGAACCCGGCCGGATCGGACACGCTCGCTCCCGTGGCGAAGGGGCTCGCGGTGATGACCCTTACTGATCTGACGAATCTGCCCCAGATCCGCGTTCTCGAGCGCCAGAGGCTGAACACCCTGCTCGATGAACTGGCGCTCGCCTCTCCGCCGGCAGCACATCCGCCCGATACTCCATCGCCGGTTTCAGAGGGTGCCCTCGAACCTGTGGCAAGCGTTCTCGGGATCCAGCAGCGCCTTGCGCGCCTCACAGACCCGGAGTCGCAGAGCCCCTTCTACGAGGGGAACGAGGACGGGATAGCCGGCCCCATGTTCCACAGCGCTGTCCGTGCGTTCCAGCGGGCGAAGAACCTCGCGGTCGACGGTGTCCCCGGGCCCAGAACGCAGGCCGTGCTGGAGGAGGCCTGGCAGAGCGAGGCCGCGAAGGAGCAACCCACGGCAATCGCAGGCGTTCTCGACCCCGCGTACTCGCCCAGGCTTGGGCTGCTGCTGGGCGCGCGCCGGATCATTCAGGGGTCGATCCTCCCAATGGGCGCCAGTGATGTGCAGCTTGGCGCCGAGATCTACGAGACCGTACGCGAGGCGGCCGATCCTGAAGCCTCGGCCGTGCCGGTCGAGGGCCCAATGACGAAGCTGTTGGATCTGCAGAAGCGCCTGACGTTCGAGATAGTCGGCCTTCTCGGGATCGAGCTCACAAAGGCTCAGCGCCGCGAAATGGAGCGGCCGCAGACGAAAGACCTGGACGCCTTCATGGCATTCTGCCGCGGGATCGATTTCGAGGACCGTGGTCTGCACGACGATGCCCTGCGCGAGTACCGTGTGGCCATGTCCATGGATCCGGCATTCGCACTGGCGGTGACTGCAGCGTCGGCCCTGGCTCTTCAGCCGGCCGACATGGGTGCAGCGGAGGGGCGCGAGATCGGAGCGCTCCCGGATCCGGTGCCAGGAGCGGACGAGCGGGCCGGCGAGACGGCCCGGAAGCTGGATATCCTTCCGGACATGGGTGCTGTCACGGAGATCGACACGCGCACCCCCGAGACGGTGCGTGCCGCAGAGATGGGGACGATTGTGATCGAGGGCGACATTCCGCCCGGAGGGCAGCCGCGATGAACCGCTACGCCCTGGCATTCACAGTGGTTGTTGCGCTCGGTCTGCCGTCATCGGTTCCGGCCATCACCTGGACCCTCCAGGTGCCGGTTTCACACAGGGCCTGGACTATTCCCGACGGCGACCTCGAGTCCCGGAGCACCCAGACCGTCGCTTCTCCAATGGTGACCGTCCGTCTTGGTGAACGCCATGAGCTGATCGCGCAGGCGGGAGGGCAGTCGACATCCCTGGAGGTGTCGGATCCGTCATCATCGGAATCCTCCTCGCTGTCCGGGCTGATGGACACGCGGCTGGGTCTCTCGAGCCGTTTCGCGGACGGCCGGCTCGTCCTGCTGGCCGGGGTAAACCTTCCGACAGGCGTCCGCGAGCTGAATGCAGGGCAGCTCGATGCCGCGCTGGCGCTGGCTCCTCCGTACCTGGGATACCGCATGCGACAGCCCGGGCGCGGGCTGGATCTGGGATTCGGCGCGTCATATGCGCTGCCTGTTCAGGGGCTCGGGTCCCTCGGGATTGGGGCCGGCTACGTTCACCGCGGGCGATTCCGTGCGGCCGACGGCGGACCCGATGTCAAGCCGGATGCCGAGGTTACCTTCTCCGCAGGCATCGACACGCGCTTCTCGGGGGTGCTTGTTCGTCTGGATGTCAGAAGGCAGAGCTTCCTCGGAAACGGCGGAGGGGATCCGTTCGAGGAACCGCCATCAACAGCACTGTCCGCGGGTGCGGGTGCCGTTGGAGAGAGGTGGCAGTGGGGTGCCGGAATCAGCTTCTCAAGGAAGGAGGAAGCCGGGGCGGTTCACCTGCCGTTCTCGGGAAGCTATCTCTCGGGGGGCGCCGCGGTCCACCGCATGCTTGGCCAACGCCTCCGCGCGGGCGTGGCAGTCGAGGGTATCTCTTTCACAGGCGTCTCCGTCGACTCCGGGGATGAACCCACTGCGAGCGCGTGGGGAGCCGGTCCAGCCCTGCGTCTTGCCCTGGGTCCGGCCTCGTCGGTCGAGTTGAAGACCCTGCGCATGTCTGGTGAAGCCGGGGGGGAGTCGATGGATGGCTGGGATGTGGCGCTCTCGGTGCGGATTTCGGGTGGATCGCAATGACACCTGATGTGAACCTGCCAAGAGAGGTTCTCGGCGGCAAGTACTCGATAGTGTCCGAGATCGGCCGCGGAGGGATGGGGATCGTGTACAGGGGGATCCAGCGGTCTCTCGGGCGCACGGTCGCGATCAAGGCCCTCTCGCCCCACCTGGCCGTGAGCGATGAGTTTGTACAACGATTCCGGCGCGAGGCGGAGGCGCTCGCCAGGCTGAACCAGGGGAACATCGTCACAATCCATGACTTTGAGCGCGAGGGGGAAGACTACCTGCTCGTCATGGAGTTCGTCGACGGCCGCAGCCTGTCGGATCTCATGGTGGAGCGGGGCCGTATCCCACCCGGCGAGGCGGTCGCCATTGCCGCATCCGTCGCCGATGCGCTCGATGCGGCGCACAGGAACGGCGTAGTTCACAGGGACATCAAGCCGGACAACATCCTCATCGACAAGGCAAGCAATGTCCCCAAGGTGACCGATTTCGGGATCGCCGCCATGGCCGGAAGCGAGTACAGGACCACGACCGGCACCCTCATGGGCACGCCGAAGTACATGGCGCCCGAGCAGGTTCGCGGCTCCGCCGTCACAGGCGCCGCCGACATATACTCGCTCGGCGCAGTCCTGTACGAGATGCTCTCAGGCCGCCCGCTCTTCGAGGCGGAAACGCCGATGGCGCTCGCCTTCAAGCAGGTGAACGACGTCCCGGCTTCACTGTCGGAGGTTTCTCCTGGTACGCCACCCGCCCTTGTCCCCATGGTCATGAAGTGCCTCGAGAAGGATCCTGCCCGCCGGTTTGCCACGGCCGGGGAAATGGCCGCAAGCCTTCGCGGAGCGCTGTCGATCATCGAAAGCGCAGCGCCCTCCCGGCGCGCACTCCGGCCGGCCAGGCGGCCGGTCGGCCGGTCCGGCAGGGCACTGCTGCCTGCGTGGGCCTGGATCGCGGGCGCGTGTGCCGTTGCGGCAGGTGGCACCGTGGCTGCGGTTCACCTCCTTCGCAAGCCTGGGGAGACGCGGCCTGCGGTATCGCAGGTCATCGAGGAGGCAGCGGAACCGGATCTGCCCGCCGGAGAGCGCGCTGAGATCACTGGACCGCAGGGTGATTACCTGGCGCCGCATTCTCAGGAGGAGACACCCGCACCGGATCCGACAGAGTCAGTCCCCGGCGAGCCTGCCCGCGGGGTCCGGCGGGATCCTGACGAGACTCCCCGGGAGGCCCCGCGTGCGGCACCCGATCCGGAGCCTCCCCAGCTTTCCGGAAGCGAAATGCTGGAGATTCGCGCGTTGCTGGAAAGGTGGGAGGGGCTGGTAGGCAGAAGAAACCTCCAGGTTCTTCTCATGGAGATCGAGGCAGGCGCGAGACCTGTTGTACAACGCTTCTACTCCCCGGTCTTCGATGCATGCGCGAATGTCGAGAGTTCCATCGTCGACATTTCGATTCGGCCGGCCGGTGATCCGATGGAGGCATTGGCGTCTTTCACGGAAACCATCACGTGTCCCGGCTCCCCGGATCTTACACAGACACACCAGGTCTCGCTGGTGCTCACCAGATCTCACGGGACCTGGATGGTCAAACGGTTCAACACCCGGCCTTAGTCGGAGCGGTTCGGTGCGCCACGAAGGCGCGGAGAGCCGACCTGATAGCCGGGCCTGCAGCGCCGGGAAGGGTGCCTGGCCCCGGTCTCACTCCTCGTCATCGATCCGTATTCGTCTGCTTCGGATCCCGCCCCGCCCATGGCCCTGATCGGGAGTCTGTTGCGGGGGGTGTGCAGGATGATCCGGAGTGTCTGTTCCGGCAGACCCGACGCCCCTGTCTGACCTGTCCGGTTCCGCGGGACGCGGAGCACTGCAGACAGCATCTACGCGCAGCCCGCGCACGCGGTCGTTCAGCCGGCTCGTTTCTCCCAGCCTGCCCCCGGCAAAGCGGGCGAGCATCGCCGCCTCCTCTCCTTCCACCGGGGTCAGCTCCACACTGATCTGCCGCCCTGCCGGCATGAACATGCTGGTGATCTCCCTCAGTCTGTTCATCTCCGTCTGGTCGCCGAGCATCGCTTCGCGTTCGTGAGCCGGGACCGGGCCGATCATTACCCTGACAGACCCCTCTGGTTCAATGAAACCTGTCCCGACACAGCTGTCAAAGCCGAGACGGGAGCGTCCGATCCGGGCGCGGATCTCCTCGGGGAGTTGCAGGCGCTGTCGCCTGCCACCTTCGCTTATCGTCACGGGCCGCCCGAACAGGCGGGACAGCAGGGCTGAAGCCTCGTCGCCGCACCCAACCGCAGGGGCAAACCCCGGGAGGTGCATCGACAGGAAGCGTCGGCCAGTGTGATCGAGTTTGATCTCGTCGAGGCCGAAGCGGCGAAGGAGCCAGCCGGCGGCCGCGGCATCATCCATTCCCGCGGCTTCCAGTCTCTGGGGAAGCAGTGCCATGTCACGCCGGATCCGGCGAAGTGAAGAGTCGAGTATTCTGAGCAAGGCGCGTCCCCCATCCAACCCCCGCGCATAATAATCTTCCGGATCAGGTGCAGGTCCGCCAGAGCGTCCTGAACGCCAGACACGCTTCGATGGAACCTGATCGAACAGCGTATCGGGATTGAGATCTGTCGGAAGGGGTTTCAGAAATCCGTCCGGAAGGCGGTCGGCGATTCCGTGTTCAGCGACGTACAACCGGATGCTCTCACCTTCGGCGACCTGGGTTCCCGGAGGCGGATATGTGTCGATCAGGTGGCCTCGGTACGCCCGAAAGGTCCCTGCAGGGAAGATCTGTATGTGGCCCGGATCGGCCCCAAGGTCAACCAGTGAAGCGATGATCCCTGCGACAGGCTGAGGCTCCCTGCCTGCAAGGAAGTCCGGCATCCGGAACTGGCGGCTCACGGTTCTCGTATTCCCAGGCGAAGGTGAGTTCCGACCGGAGCCCGGTCGAGCAGGTAGCGCTCAAGTCGATCCCGGAAAACCCGCCGCTCCAGGTCCGATCCGAAGGCCCCGGGTCTGACTCCTATGACAACCTCTATGCAGGCGACCGGCCCGCGCGGGCCCATCTTGACGCCTCTTCCGACTTCCACGTCCATCACGCGGCCGGGGTCGTAGGCGCGGGCCAGATCCTTGTAGTCGAGCCCCGACACTGCACGACCACGGGTGCGCAGGAGGCTCCTGAGGGCGAAGTCGGCATCTGATACCGGGGGAGCGGGCTCTCCGCCCAGTGTCGGCACAAGGCTCGTGGCTGAGACAATGCCCGGGAAGTCCTTTGGCGAGAAGATGACGCGTACACTGCCGGAGGCGAGCCCGTTGGCGATCGGCCCCAGGCAAACGGAGTAGCGGATTTCGACGCGCACGCCGGCTGATGGTGGGTGATCCGTGTGCAGGCGAACGGCGAGGCGGGCGCCGCGGGAATCCTCCACCTCCGTCAGGCGATACATGCGCGATCCGGGTTGACGGTCCGGAAGGTCAGGCTCGAACGCATGTCCGCTCCTGAGATCAGTTACTTCATCGATCGCCAGGAGATTCGAGCGCGTTACATCCTCCGGCAGCATCCAGATCTGTGACTGGCTGTTGTCGAGATCGAGAGCGCCTGTAGTCCTCGGTTCGCGATTCGCCGCAAGGATGGCGCGCGTGGTCGGGAAGAGCCCTTCGAGGTTGGCCAGTGTGAGGCGCGGGTCGAGGTCGATGCGGATCCAGGAGCGAATCCCCCGCGATGGCGCAAGAAGGGCGGGGAGTTCGGTTCCGCCTGCTGCAGGGGATGCTGCCGGTGCGCGCAGCAGAGCCTCCCCTCCAAGGGGGACGAAACAGGACTCATACGGACTCCGGATGCTCCGGGAAGTTGTTCTGAAGGAGAAGAGCTCCGGATCCTCCGCCCTGCGGTGTTCGTCCCGGAGTGCCGGCACCCAGAAGGGCCCCTGGTTCTGGATCAGGGGAACCGGAACCGGTTCAGGACCGGCTATGGACCACCGGCCCCAGAGACAGCCATTGACGGCGGAGTCCGGGCCCATCATGAAGAGCGTACAGGGATCATCACCGGACGCATCCCTTCCTTCCAGTGCGATCAGAAGGAAGGGGTTGGCCGGACTCGGGGCCGAAAAACTCTCGGCCTCCCCGGCAATCCCCTTTCGGATCCTGCCGCCGCGCACCGTCCAGAGCTGACCACGCCCGTCTGCTCCTACATGCGCGATGCAGGTGGGATCGAACGCAGACATGCGAGTGTCCGATACCGGTGTGAAGTGGGCCGGATAGCTGCGGCCATCCCTGTCGGTCACCGGGCGTTCGCAAAGCACCTCGAAGCTCGAAGGAACTGCGACTGTCGGGTCCTTTGACTCGATCTCGAGAACCGTTGTTGCGGGCTTCGGACCCCGGGGGAACTGCAGCAGACGCATGACCAGTGCGCGATAGGCCAGCTCCACAGTGTTGTCGAGCTCCTTGTACAGATCTGCGTATTCCCTGGAGAAGGCCCTCAACAGCATGACCACCACCGGATCAGCCTGTTTCGGATCAGGGGAGAGCCCGGGGATCGCTTCGCTTGCGTCCCTCAGCAGCCTGCGCAGAATCGCGTCAGGCGTCCGGTCATCCGCCGGGTCGGGGCCAAGCCCTTCAAGACCCGTCCGCATCGCTGTCCTCCCCCGGCAGGGTATCGAATCCGGCCCTCTCCTGTGGGCCCAACCGGGCCCGCACCGCCGTCAACTCCTCCACCCTGTAATCGAGCCTCACAACCTCACCGGTCTGGCCGAGCCTTCCCTTGACAATGATGGTGCGTCTTCGCTTTCCTGTGGGGCGCGACGGATCTGACTCGTCGACAGATTCCACCTCGATGTCCTCCAGGCGTTTCTCGTGGGCGAGTATTGAAGCCCGGATGACGCTGTGTGGAACCCCGGTATGAGAGAAGTCCAGACCCGATCCGGCACATCCGAACTCCGGATCGGCGGCTGCTCCCTCCGGCATGACGTCGCGCTGGACGGGAGTGCTCAGGATGAGGGCAATGTAGTCCCGGACTGATTCGGCCAGGCTTCCAGTCGGCACGCTCCCGGCCCCCGCGGGTCCGGCAGTACCAGCCGCGCGATTGTGTCCACCTGGTTTCAGGTCGGCGACAACACTTCGGTCCAACATGCCGGGCCGTCGTACTTTCATGAGCACCTGGCCGCTTCCCGCCCGCCCGAGTATGGCGGTGAGGGCGCCCAGGTCGGAAACCGCGACCCCATCGACGGCGACGATTCTGTCGCCTGTTCTCAGGTTTCCGCGTGCGCCGGTGCTGATGGTTCCCTGTATGACAACTCCCTGCCCATCGGGAGAATCGTCCCACCAGACTCCGAGACGTCTTCCCCAGCTGGGCTGGTCGGTATCGGAGGAATGCGATCTCCTGCTCTTCTCTATCGTGAATGGGAGACGCACTGGCGGGAGAATACGTCCAGCTTCCATCTTTTACCGGCACCTTCCGCCTGGGCCTGAATCGGGGCGATCCCGGTCAGTTGATACGAACCAGCGGGCCATTCACATTGACGCCGGTCGGGTCCGATTCCACCACCGATGCGCCGCTCTCAAGCTTGGCCTTCATCGTTCCCTTCACCGTCGCATCCGCTCCCTGGGATGTCATGCTGGCGGTTTGGGCCGCGGTCAGGGCCAGCTTGCCCTGGCTGTTTACATCCACCTCCTGCGCGCTCTTCACCGCTATCTTGCCCATGGCTTCGGTGATGATACTGCCATCGCAGGAGATCTCGATCTCGGATGACTGCTCTGATATCAGGGTTTCGCTCTCGATCCTGACTTCCGGATGACCCAGGCACTCCATGCCTTCACCGGCCTCAGCGGTGATCTTCTTCTCGGCCTTGATCGTGATGTTTCCCCCGGCGGAAATCGTGATGTCGCCTGTTGTGGCCATGTCGATGCTCTTTCCCGCGACCATCCTGATCCTGCTTTCTGCTTCCGGGGTGCTGATCTCTATGGTTTCGTCGCCATCCCTGTCGCTGAAGCGCAGAACCTGTCCCCCTTTGGTGAGGATCACGCGCCCTTCATTTGCCTCCATGTCATCGGCGACGCGATCGAACGCGGCGGAGGTGTTTTCGTTATAGAGACTCCCGATTACGACGGGCCGCTCCGGGTCCCCGTGCTCGAAGCCGATCAGCACCTCATCGTCGATCTCGGGAACGAAGAAGATACCGTGCCCCTTACCGGCATACTGCTGGGCTACGCGAAGGTGGACCGTGACGACCTCGCCGTCCGTACTGCTTCCCATCCCGGTGGTCCCGTCGATCCAGTCGTTCAACCGCACCCGGATCATACCGGGCCTGGTCTGGTCGTAGGCGCCCACAACAATGCCGGTCAAAAGCGCCGTGACGGACGGCCGCCGACGATTCCACCTCGGATACGCGGATGACACCGGGACGAACTCGATTGAGTTGCGGTAATGGCCCTGTGCGGCGTCCATGACATGATGAACCGCGGTTACCAGATACTCCCCCTCCTGGTCCGCGCCGACGTTCTGTATCTGCACGATTGCCGGGGGCCGGATGTCGGGGTTCTCGGTTTCACCAGTGCCGCTTACGGCAGTGGGCAGGCGCGAGAGTTTGAAACTGCCGACGAAGGATCTGAGATCAGAAGGGCTTCGCATCGGCTCCGTTACTGTGCCGTGCCCCTGCACGGTGAAAAGCCTTTCCGATGCGCCCCGGGCGCTATCCAGCCACGGGTGGAACTGTCCCCTCAGGGAGACCTGGTCGGTGGAGTGAACGTAAGACTCTCCGCGTTCATGGTTGTACGCCCGGAAGCCGAAGAGGTCCGGGTTGGTCCAGTAGGACAGTTCGAAGCGGGAAATCAGGTTCTCGGAGGAGGAAGCACCCATGGTGAGTTCGATTGCCGGGCAGACCGGCTCTTCGAGGTCCAGTGTCCAGTGGGCGGCCTCTCCGTCCCAGAAGAACCAGCATCCGCGACGTTCGGACATGCGCATCAGGAAGTTGTAGTCGGACTCTTCATACTGGAAGCTCACGGGAACATCGGCGTCCGGCCCCTTCACATCCGAGTCGAAGCCATACTGATCCAGGATGTCGCCGACGATCTGGCTGAGACTCGAGTCTTCCCAGTGTCTCTTTCTGGGAAAGTGGTCCATTAGAATGGTTGGGGCCGCGCCTTTGAGGTCAAGCTCGTACCCGCCGGAAGCCACTCTTCGCATCGTCGCCCCGAGCAGAATGCCCGAAAACACGAGCCTGTGCCTCGACTCTTCCCTGTTGGGCGTGTGGACCTCGATTCGCACTTCATCGCCGGCTCTGCGAGCCAGGGCGTCCAGGGTCCTGCTCCCGTAGACGCCCACGGATTCTTCATCGAGGGCACGGCAGGTGATGAGGAAACGGTGATGGTCCTCCAGCGACTGGTCGAGGAAGACCTCGCCAAATCGGACACCCAGATCCTCCGCGGAATCGCCGCCGATCGTTATTACCGTCTCTGCCTGTTGCGCCATAGTGCCAGGTCCAGCCTGATCCGGGCTAGGCCCAGGTGTCCGCTTCGATCTCGACGTCGTTAATCTTGATCTTCTGCGCCGATATCTCTATCGACTCGGTCTGCGGAACCTCCCGCTTGTCCTGGATGTGAGGGACTGTCTCCGTGTAATCCGTCACGAATCCATCGGACCAGCTCAGAGTCGAGTTGATCTTGGCCTCCTCATCCGGTGCGAAGTACTCAACGGTTCCGGACTTGAAGTTTCCGCGGAACGGTTTTGATGCCCAGTCCCAGAAGAGAATCATGTCGTCGGACATCCGGGTCAGCTTGATGCGCGCCAGCCTGGGACGAGCGTCGCTTGGCCCCCCGTTGATCGTGTTGGGACGCACCTCAAGCCCGTACTCGACATTGATGACATTCGGGATGTCGATCCCGTCGATCTGGACCTTTACCTGTCGTACGTGCCGTGCTGCCATCGTCTATCTCCTCCTGCTCCTACATGTCCGGCCAGTTGAAGTTGACTTCGACGTCCCCCACCTGGATCACCTCGGGCTGAATGTGGGCTATCTCCTCGACGTGGTGTTTGGCCTCGTTGTACTGAACGCGGTAGTCACGCAGATATGCCCCCGTGAAGGTGAGGGTCTTCATCTTCTTGCCCGTATCGGTGATAAAAGTGATCTCGCCAGACTTGCGGTTGTGTTCCCTGGGTGTCTGCCCCCAGTCCGACAGGTCCGTTCTGTCATCGGCGATCCTCATGATCCGGATCCCGTCACAGGTCTGTTTGCGAGTGGGTCTTCCGTCCTTGTCTGCCTCCGCCTTGAGCACATAGGAGACCTCGAGGACGTTCGGGATATCCACCCCCTCCAGCTGAAAACTCGGTTCCTGCGCCATGGTTTCTTTCCCCCATTCCTCTGTGCTTCAGCTCAGGAGCTCTCCACCTGGGCATCGGCGTCCTTGACCTTTACGTTGAACGAGCGGACCGACTTCTGGAAGTTGATGGAAAGCACAACATCCACCTCGTGGCGTCGTTCCTGCTCCGGCGTCGCGACCACCTGGATGTCGAAGCCCTTCACCTCCCGGTCGGCACCCGTACACTGTGAAAGGAAATTGTGGAGATCACGCTTGACTGAGGACTTGAAAGTCGTCGTGATGTTCGAGTAGGCCTGCTTGTTCAGGTAGTGACACACATTCTTGAGTATCCAGTCTTCTGTACGGATCCGCGGGTAGCTGTCCAGGCCCTCCTTTGTGCAGAGATTCGCGTCTCCCATCACGATCGGATAGCCGTCCCAGTCGACTACGGGGTTGACGCCGTAGTTGAACAGCATCTTGGAGGCCGTCGGTCTGTCCACCCGGAAGTGAACGCCCTGTGGACCGGCGATTCTCCCCTTGCGGTATCCGGCGGCCGCCTCCTGGATGCCCAGTTTCTGGTCGACGTTGTAGACGACGCCCGCAAGGAAGGCGGAGGGTGGGAGCCACATATCCTCTTCCTCGAAGGCATGCGCCTTGCGGCCCAGGACGTGATTGCCTGTCAGAACCACGTACTGTTTGCCGAGATCACTTCCCTTCAGTCCCTGAAGCTCCTTTACATCCAGGCCGTTCTGCAGCTGGCTGAAGCTCTCGAAGTTGTCGATGTCGGTGAAGACCTGGACCTTGTTCTGGGACCCAAGTGTCCCGAGGCGGTCGATTGCCTGGACGCTGCCGACCCATCCCGGGATTACGAGGTTCGCGTAGGTCTCCTTCAGCGTCCAGTCACGGAACCTGGTCTGAATTGAGGCTGCGAGGCCCTCGTCGAAGACAGTCCTGTCGTCGGGATCGAGGAGCTGGTCCACTGAGGCATTCAGAAAGCTGACCTCGATCTTGTCACCGGCCTCGACCTGGGCGTTGGCGAAGAATCCATCGACAGCGCGGTATGTCGTCTCCATCGGGCGGATGGAGTTGAATATCTCCCTCATGTTCGTGGCGAGGACGGACTCGAGCTTCTCCAGGCGTTGCTGGGTTTTCTCGACAAGCGACTCGAGATCCTCCGACTCGCTTATGAACTCATCCCAGACGCGCAGCCGCATTTTCAGTGTGTTCCTGGTGTCGGCGAACATCCGCCCTCGCATGACCTCGTCGAACTGCTTGCGCTTCGTTGGATCCAGCAGACCCAGCCCGGGCAGCTTCCGTCCTTCAACGGAGGCGCCCGGCATCAGCTTGTCGAGCCACGCTGCCGCCGCCGCGGCGTTGCCCGCGGCCTTCGGGGCCCCGAGGCCGGCCAGAGCGGACTCCAGGGTTTCCGGGCCTGCGGTCTCCGGCGTTGCCGGCATGTGCTCTGCATCCGGTCGCTGCGCAGCGTCTTCGGGCTTTTCCATGATCTAACCTCCAGCGGTCTAGGAAGCCGTTTCCTCGATAACCGCGCGCGCGGCTTTGATCCCCTGCACCAGGATCTCCCTGTTTTCGGAATCGATCGCCTTGCGCAACTGGTTGTTCTTGCGCAACTGCTGCAGCATATCCTTGAGGAGCAGAAGCTCCTGCTGTATAGCCTTGAGATCCTCCGACTGGTCTATGACCGCGTCGGGTGCAAAATCAGAAACCTGTTGAAACCGGAGAGCTGTTTCCTTCGAGTTGCCGTCAGCGTCGGTGATTGACACCTCGGCCTTCGGTCTGAACGTGCTGAAGACCTCTTCCATGGTCTTGCACGCGATCGGCTGGGAATCCTCTCCAGCGTTTTCGTTGAGTGCGGCTACGAAGAGGGTCTTGTTCGTGTCGAGGATCTCGACACCCTGGGTCAGATCCGCTTCGCGAACGTGCTCCGCACCTATGAATCTGGGCTTCGGCACAATCACACCTCCTAAATGCCGGTGCAGGCCGGCGGGGCTTCCTGATCGTGATCCATGACGGGACACATGGAATTGGATCGTCCAAAGGGTGGTGCTTTCCGAGGCTTGAAGCAACCTCCTAGTCGGCGTCCGAACCAGAAAACTTACCTTCTGGACCCAAAACTGCATCTCTAGTGGGCCCGGAACTTGCGTGTGCCGGCAGTCTCAGGAGCAGGGCTCAGGCAGATAGCACGCACCCTCGGTGTCTCCCA
>CAZWSC010000094.1:0-1925 GCA_964636385.1 uncultured bacterium | reverse complement strand
CAGCGGCATCCGCTCGCTCTATGCCTTCCTGGCCGTAGGGGCGCTGGTCGCAAGGTCCACCCCGATACCCGTCTGGGCCCGCATAGCCCTCTTCCTCATGGCGATCCCGATCAGCATCGCCGGGAACGCGGTGCGGGTGATCGGCTCTGGCCTTGCCGCCTATCTCATCGGCCCGGAAGCCGCCACTGGAACCGCGCACGACATGTTCGGTATCGTCGTGTTTATCGTCACATTCGGCCTCTTCATGATTCTGAAAGCCCTGGTGGGAAGAATATGGTCACCCGGTTCATCATCGCCATCCTGATCCTCGCCGCCGCCGGGGTCTACGCGGTTGCGCTACGGCAGATGCCCCCGGTCCTGGAGGAGATGCCTCCGCTGGAACTCCTGCCGCGTGAGGTGGGGAACTGGCGCAGCCAGGATTTCGAGACCGACGAGAATACCGCCCGCGTCCTGGCCGCGGACGCGACCCTGAACCGCCTCTACCACCGCGCCGACGGCACGAACATCTGGCTCTTCATCGCCTACTTCCAGCAGCAGCAGGTGAACGCGCAGATCCACTCGCCGCGTAACTGCATCCCCGGCGGGGGCTGGAGGATCCGCTCCCTCGAGCGGTGCGACCTTGTGCTGGACGGCAGGGAGCGCCAGGTCACCCAGATGCGGACCGCGCGCGCCGAGGCATCCCAGGATGTCCTCTACTGGTTCAGCACCCACGGGGCTGTGACCGGTAACGAGTATGTCCTCAAGCTGCAGCAGGTGAAGAACTCGATCCTGCGCCGCCCCTCGAACGCCGCCTTCGTCCGGTTCAACGCAGCCACCGCCGATTCCAGCGCCCTCATCGAGCTGATGTCGGCCCTGGACGGCCCACTGAGCGAAGTGCTGGGCGAGGTCGGCCTGAAATGACCACCGGCCCGTCTCTGGCCGCTTTCTCGGTCGATGTCGAGGACTACTTCCAGGTCGAGGCCCTGCGCCCCTTCTGCCCGCGCGAGAAGTGGGATTCGTTCGAGGACCGCACCGTCGCCAGCACCGAGCGCCTGCTAACCATTCTGGAAACAAGGGGTTGCAGCGGCACGTTCTTCGTCCTGGGCTGGACGGCGAAGAAGCACCCCGGCCTGGTGCGCCGCATCGCCGGGGCAGGCCACGAGATCGCCTCCCACGGCATGGACCACGAGCTGATCTACAACCTGGGTCCTAAGGCCTTCCGCAAGGATGTCCGCGATGCCCGCAAGCTCCTGCAGGACCTCAGCGGGCAGGAGGTTATCGGGTACCGTGCCCCCTCCTACACCATCATGGCCCGCACGATCTGGGCGCTGGGGATCCTCGCGGAGGAGGGCTACCGCTACGACTCCAGCATCTTCCCGATCGCGCGGCGGCGTTACGGGATGCCCGGCGCGCAGCGGTGGCCGCATCTCATACAGACAGACGGCGGGCAGAGCATCGCCGAGTTCCCCCTGCCCACGGTCCGGATCGGCCCGGTCAACATGCCGGCTACCGGCGGCGCGTACCTGCGGCTCCTTCCGTTCCGGCTGCAGGCCTGGTCGCTGAAGAGGATGATCAACGCAAACCGGCCCTTCGTGTTGAATGTCCACCCCTGGGAGCTGGACCCGGGCCAGCCCCGCTTCCCGGTGGGGATGCGGACGCGCTGGACCCACTACCACAACCTGGCCAGGGCGGAGGAGCGGCTGGACTCCCTGCTGTCGCTGGCCACCTATCGCCCTATCTCGAAGGTCCTTGAGACCGCCGGTCTTCTTTAGGGCTTCATTCAGGCACCTGCGTCCCTGTCGCCATTCGCGACCGCCGTCCTCAAGACCCCCCCCGGGCGCAATCTGTCACAACAAGTTTGCTGGATTTCCTGCGGGCCCACTGTCAACATTCGTGTAAGGTTTTCCGACATCTAAGGTACATGCGGCGATCTTCCTGATTGACCT
>CAZWSC010000093.1:0-16140 GCA_964636385.1 uncultured bacterium | reverse complement strand
GCTACCCATACCTACACAAGGCCGGGATCCAAGACGATCAGGCTGGGGGTCAGGGATGCAGCGGGTCATGAGGATTATGCAGATACAACGATCACGATCGAGAATCGCGACCCGAGCGCGCCATCCAATCCGAACCCAGGCCACGAGGCCACCGGCGTGAGTCTCTCGCAGACCCTGAGCTGGACTGCCAGCACGGATCCTGAGGGAACGCAGGTGCTCTACGATGTCTACTTCGGTACGACCATTTCTCCGCCCCTTGTTTCTCCTGACCAGAGCGGGACCACGCACGCTCCAGGGCCTCTGGCGTTGGAGACAACCTACTACTGGAAGGTCGTGGCGAAGGACGCGGATGGCGGCACAGCCGATGGCGGGGTGTGGAGTTTCACGACTGTCCAGGTTCCCGAGGGCATGATCTGGATCCCTGCCGGCAATGTGCGGCTGGGTGAGGGCTTGGGTGCTCATGACGTCATGGTGGACGGCTTCTGGATCGGCAGGTACGAGGTGACGAACCAGGAGTACGCCGCATTCATCGCCGCCTATGGGTACACCACCGAGGCGTACTGGAACCGGGTTGGGTGGAACTGGCGTGTGTCGAACAACATCACGTTGCCAGCCCACTGGAACGCGAACACCTACCACGGCGGCGGCATTCCGGGGAACGAGGACTTCCCGGTGAACGGCGTCTCCTGGTGGGAGGCGGATGCTTACTGCAGGTGGGCCGGCGGTCGACTTCCCACCGAGGCTGAGTGGGAGAAGGCGGCCAAGGGCGGATGCGAGATGTGGGGGGATCCGACCCAGTGCGACGCGCCCTCAACTCCGACATACCCTTGGGGCGAGGGGATCAGCGGGCAGCGGGCGAACTACTACGGAAGCGGCGATCCGTATGAGAACAACGGGCGGACGACCCCGGTAGGCTTCTACGACGGCAGCAATCACGGCGGCTTCCAGACTATCGACAGCCCGAGCCCTTACGGGCTCTACGATGTGGCCGGGAATGTCTGGGAGTGGACCAGCACGAAGTACGCAAGCTACCCGTACAACGCGAACGATGGCCGGGAGAACCCGCCGGCGAGTTACAACGAGTGCTGCCGGGTGCTTCGCGGCGGCTCGTGGTACCACAATACGAGCTACCTGCGCTGCGCGACCCGGGTCACCGGCAACCCGTACTACCGGGACAACTCCGGTGGGTTTCGTTGCGCGAGAACCGTTAACCCTTGACCCTTAACCCCCTGGACCCTGGCCCCGAGCATGCCAGGGCGAGGGGTCTTCGCGCGGGAAGCGGCTCTGAGCCGTTTCCCGTGCGCCGCGTGGTGGGGTGGCCAGGTGTGGCGCGCAGGGTGTGCTGTCCTCGGCGTTGCTGCAGATGAGTTCGCATGGTGGAGGCCCTTGATGGTGTGTACAAGCCCAATGGTGGGCACAGTGAACCGCTCCGACTTCTCAGGAGACCCGATCATGTGACTCCAACCGATTCGGCTGGAGCCTGTCCTGCCCTGTAGTGCGCTTCCTCGAACTCAGCAGGCGGCAGGTAGCCGATCGGCTCCAGGAGGCGGTGATGTTTGAACCAGGCGACCCATTCGAGGGCTGCGTACTCGACATCTTCGAGGCGGCGCCATGGCCCCGCCGTCGGATCACCTCGGTCTTGAACAGGCCGACCACCGATTCGGCCAGTGCGTTGTCGTATGAATCCCCGACGCTGCCGACCGAAGGCTCAATGCCCTCCTGCCGTCCGGGCCTGGCAGCCTCCACGAATGCTGTCTACGGCGGCAACCGCATCACATCTGCGACAGTGACCTGGGGCCGGGATCCCCATGGATGCCGTCTGCCTGCCGGGGCTGAGTGGGAGTATGCGTGCAGGGCCAGGAGCACGACGGTGTTCGTCGGGACGCACTGATTCACGGCGTCCACAATACCGCCGTGATCCTGGTGACACGTTGCCCCCGATTGAGCTGCAGGACAACCCGCTGGCCGCCGCCGTGGTCTTCTCCGACTTCCTCGTAGACGACCTCCGCCGCTCCGTGGGCCTTCAGCGGCGGCAACTCACCCCATGCCAGCGCGCCTGCGAGCCGGTTGGCTTGCGCGATCGGGATCGGCGCATGCAGAGACAGGGAGGTGAACGCTCCTGAGGTGCTGTGGCCCTCAATGGTCAACACGGCGTCTGCAAAGATGTACCGCAGCCTGTAGGTATGGCATCGCGACATACCATGCACCTCGACTGCACGCGGCCAGCGCGGGATCGCCTGGAATGCTTCTACGGTGAAGGGATCCCCCCGGTGGGCCGTGATCTCCGCTTCACATCCCGGCTGGACGGGCCTTGCCGTGTCCTGATCGTCATCGGTTGTCCCGCCTGCCTTGAACCGTCCGGCCACGGCAGGCAGCAGGTTCATCTCGTCCAGAGAGCTTCCGTATTGGCGCAGTACGCGGTCGATCGCCGAGAGCGGTTCGGCCACGTCCGGAACTTCGGCCAGCGGCCCACGATGGATCATGCTGAGCAGGGCGAACCGGGTGGGGTACTGTTCCTGGTACTCCAGCACCCGCGTGAAGACCTCATCCAGATCCTGAAGGACCGCTCGCAGCTGCAGGCGTGGCCGAGCCTGCCAGGAGCATGGCGATTTCCCCGCCGACGACCCCGAACCCCCACTCGCCGAGCCTGGCGATGTACAGCTCTCCAACCTCCCGTAACTCCCGCTGATAGACGCTCGCGCGTCCGATGCGCGGCAGTAGTGCGCGCGCCTCGGCGGATGGGATCTGCTGCATGCTCGTCCGGGTTCCGTAACCAGACCAGAGCACGACCAGGTGGGCCTCCTCACGCAGGACGATGGCATTCACGCAACCCCTGCTGCCGCAGTACATCGATCTACCCTCGAACCTGAACAGGGCGCCGCCTGGACCTACGCACTCATGAGCACCCGGGGGAAGCGGGATCCCCGTGATCCTCCATTCCTCCGTCTCGCACCCGGCCTGGCACTGGTCCTCCTCGAGCAGGAACATGGCCTTCGCCAGGTGCGGCACGCCGAAGAGCGCGTCCGCTCTCGCGAGCGTCGTCGTTGTCAGCAGGGCAGCCAGCACGATCCCGGAACGCAAGACAGAATGGAACGACATGCCTGATCCCCCTTCCTCACCGCAACCAACTCAACCCGAACCTGACACAGTCGGGCTGGTTCCTGCCAGTCCCTCGATCATCAGACGGAAGAGATCCCGAGCAGACTGATCTGCATGTAACCGGAGGCGGGTCACACCGCCGGGGCTCAGACCAAGGCTGATGGCGACAGGCGCCATGTAGATGGGTGAAGGCCGCAGGAGGTGCACCCCGGCGTAGCCTCGCGCGATTGCACGCCATCTGACGCACTCTCGCACGCTTTCGCTCGCGGACTTATGTCACCAATTCTCCATTCTCCATTCTCCATTTTCAATTCTCCATTCTCAATTCTCCATTCTCAATTCTCCATTATCACTTCCCCATTCTCCATTCTCCATTCTCCATTCTCAATTCTCCCCCGGCACTCATCTTGCACATACACACCCCGGCAGACGATTCCCCAACAGCGGCGGGCCTGCCGGGGTCGCGTTACGAGACATCTTGATTCTCGGATAGAGGCACAGGGCGGCCCCGTAGCGATTCGCCACAGTCCCGGAGGTCCCCTGTGTCGTACCAGAGACGGCGTGGTTTCACAGCGACACTGGTGGCAGCCCTGCTCCCGGCCGCCCTCGTCCTTGCGCTTTCGTGCGGTGACGAGCCCTCGGCTCCCGGGCGCGGCTGCCTTCCGGATCCCGGCGGGCCCGGTGACGGCGCGGACCCCTTTGGCCTGCAGGCCGAGGTCCTGGCACTCGGCGTGACGCTGACCTGGGCGGTTCCGCAGGAGGCGGAGAGCGCATCCCTGCAGATTCTGCGAAGCGACGACTGCCCGCAGTGCCGCTGTGTGATGGCGCATCTCCCGCCGGGCAGCGCATCCTGGATCGACAGCGCTGTCGGGAACGGCCGGACATACATGTACAGGATCATCGCGCTCGATCCTGAGGGGGGTGTCGCTCTTGAGTCGGGCGTGTGCGAGGTCCGGATCAGCGAAGAGCCTGTGTGGATGCTGAACGACGGCGATGCCTACGCCACCGACCGAAGCGTTCCGGTGAGGCTGCTGGCAACGACGGCCGTGTCGATGCGTGTCACGGTCTCTGCGTCTTCTGCGTGGGTGGATGAGGCGCCGGCCGCCGTAGATCCGACAGCCGGACCCAGGTCGACCGCTGCCGCAGATCCCGCCTCCGCCCCCTGGGTGCCGGCGGCCGCGTTCTCGCACATCACCCTGCCTGAAGCGCAGGGGGAGTACTTCGTCTCGGCGCAGGTCCGCTACGGCGACGGAAGCGTATCGCAGGAGTGGAAGGGGCGCGTGATCCTGGATACGGCCCCTCCGGTGATTGCCCTGACAGAGACTCACCTTGATGCAGGAACACGCACCGTCTCCATGTCGGCGGCCGGCACGCATGACGACTCAGACGTCTGCCCTGTCGACTCGCTGACATACGAGTGGTGCTGGGGAGACGGCGCGACTGACGGGCCGTCTCCGTTGTACATCCGTTCGCACAAGTACGCCGGGCGCGGGCCGTGGGTGATCACCCTGACCGCACGGGATCTGGCAGGATGGGAGTCTCATGAGAGCCGCGTAGTCATGTTCCCTGGCCTGCCGCCCGCTGCGCCCTCAGGTCCCCGCCCTGCGGATGGATCTGTCGATACGCCACTGAACACGACCCTGGCATGGGCGCCGTGCGCCGATCCGGATGGCGGCGCTGTCATGTACGACGTCTACTTGGGCCTGACGAACCCTCCGCCTCTTGTCTCGCCCGCTCAGGTCGGGACCGCATACGACCCCGGGGGGCTGCGGTTCGAGAAGGCTTACTACTGGAGGATCGCTGCGATAAACGAAGGCGGCCTGACCGCCGAGGGCCCCCTGTGGAGTTTCACAACCAGGGATCGGCCAGGCGCCATGGTCCGGATCCCGGCAGGAGAGACGCGCCTCGGACAGAGCGGGATGGCAAACGCTCCGCTCCACACCGTGCATGTCGAGGGCTTCCGAATCGAGGTGTACGAGGTCAGCAACGAGTTGTACAAGGATTTCATCGACGCCGGGGGGTATGACAACGAGGCGCTGTGGGATCCGGCAGGCTGGGAGTGGCGGCAGCGGAACAGCATCACACTGCCGCTTTACTGGAACGAATACGACTACCACGGCGGCGGGACGCGGGGGACAGGGCAGTTCCCTGTGAACGGCGTGTCGTGGTGGGAGGCCGACGCGTACTGCCGCTGGGCGGGGAAGAGGCTGCCGACCGAGGCTGAGTGGGAGAAGGCGGCGAGGGGCTGCTGCGCGATGTGGGTGAGCCCCGGCCGGTGCGACGATGTGGAGCCCCCGGCCTATCCCTGGGGCGAGGGGATCACGGGCAGCCAGGCGAACTACTCGCAGAGCGGCGATCCCTGGGAGAGAGGCGGCAGGACAACGCCCGTCGGCTTCTACGACGGCACGAACCACAACGGCTTCCAGACGATGGACAGCCCCAGCCCGTACGGGCTGTACGACATGGCCGGCAATGTCTGGGAGTGGACCAGCAGCAGTAACGCAGGCTATCCGTACGATCCCGACGACGGCCGCGAGGACCCGCCCGCCGCTGCGAACGAATGCTGCCGAGTCCTCCGCGGCGGCGCCTGGTACGACATCGCCCCGGTCCTGCGCAGCGCGCACCGCAGCAGCAACCTCCCCGGCACCCGCAGCTTCGCCTTCGGATTCCGGTGCGCGTGCGATTGAGGTGGGGGAGGATGGCGTGGTGGGGATGGGGCTGAGACGCGGCCCACCCGCCCGCAAGGGGCGGCTACCGCAGCCCAGATTCTCCTTTACAGAAGTAGAGATGTAGCCGCACTTCTCCTTCTCGGGAGGACAAAATGCCATGCCGTCACCGTCGTCAGCTCACCGCATGATCCTTGCTGAGAAGCTGGCCGAATCTCTTGCGTCACCGATCCCGGCCCTCACGCCGCGAAAGGTCCATGGAGTCCTCAGCCTGCCCGGAAAGGCGACCGCGGTCGTCGGGATGCGGCGCGCGGGCAAGACGACATTCCTGCATCAGATCCGCCGCGATCGACTGAAGCGGGGTGCGCGACGCGAGGACCTTCCCTGCATCAACTTCGAGGATGAGCGACTGGCGGAGCTGCGCGCCGAGCACCTCGGCTTCCTCCTCGAAGAGTACGGCCCTCCTTTCGCGCGAACCTGCCACCGCGATGCGCGGGCGGGCATGGGAGGTCCCACTCTATCCGTTCAGCTTCGCAGAAGCGCTGGCGCATGCCGGGCAGGTGCAGCCTGGTGATCCGGCGGCGCTTCGCGCCCGGCAGCGGGCTGTTCTTGAGAGCGCCTTCCTCGGGTGGCTTGTGGAAGGCGGATTCCCCGAGGCCCAGGGGCTCGACGCGGCGAGCCGACGCCAGCTCCTGCGGGACTATGTCGATGTTGCCATGCTGCGCGATGTTGTCGAGCGTCACCAGGTGAGCAACGTCGCCGGACTTCGGTGGCTGGTGCGTCACCTGCTGGGCAATGCCGCATCGCCGTTCAGCGTCGAGAAGTTTCACGCCGCGCTGAAGAGTCAGGGCCTCGCCATTGCCCGCGACATAGTGCACCAACTCCTCGCGCACCTCGAGGATTGCTTCCTCGTGCGGCTGGTGTGGATGGAGTCCCGCTCCGAGCGCCAGCGCATGGTCAACCCGCGCAAGGCGTATCCGATCGACCCCGGCCTGATCCCTGTCTACGACCTCAGCGGCCGCGCAAACCTTGGCCATGCGCTCGAGACCGCGGTTCTGATCGAACTGGAGCGGCGGCGCTTCGCGGTCACATACGTGAAGACGCCCGAAGGGCATGAGGTCGACTTCCTGGCACGCGGTCCGGAAGGCGGGATCGAGCTGATCCAGGTCTGCGCCGATGCAGGCGATCCGTCCACAGCACTGCGCGAGCTCCGCGGCCTTGCCGAAGCGGGCGGGATCTATCCCGATGCGACGCGTCGCCTGCTCGTGGCGACCCGGGACGGCTTGCCCGATGATGTCCCGCCGGGGGTCACGGCACAGCCGGCGTACGAGTGGTTGCTGGGTGCATGAAACCCGGGCTCCCGGGACACACTGTCCGTCCCCCCGCCGGCTGCCTCACACAACCACCCTCACGCTCACGAACCCCTGCCAGTAGTCGCGCTTCTCCGCACCGTCTTCCTTCCTGCGTATCCTGTCCACCCGGAGCAGCGGTGTGACGGTGGGCCATGCTTCCCACTGAAGGTCGAGCGAGATGCCGGTGCCGCGCTCACCGAAGTACCCGAACCGGAACTCCGGAGGATTGGTGCCAGGGACAAGCTCGATCATCGACTGGTTCTCGGTCAGCATGCGCACGAGGTGACCCCCTGCAACCAGGTCGCGCCACGGGCGTCCGATCAGGGATACGCCGATCGTCGTCTCCTCGATCCTGTCCGCTGTCAGACGCACTTCTTCTGAAGGTTGGATCGACATCGGCTCGACTTCCTCCACGCGCCGCAGGAAGAGGGTCGCCTCAAGAACGTTAGACCCGATGACGTACGGCCCGCGCAGGCCGTATCCGGCCGCCAGCCGCCATCCCTCGCGGTTGGCGTCGTAGGTGAGGGCGCGGTAGTAGGGTGAGAACTGCTCTCCGGTACGAAGGTGGTGGAGTCGCATCCAGAGCGCTGAACTGCCCGGCGTCCAGTATCCGCGAAGGCCGATGCGATGGGCGCGGTCATCGACCTCCTCTCCGGGCACCTGCGCGTCCGTTTCGTCGCGGAAGGGTCCGGTCCACCAGACAACCTCACCATCCAGGCTGACGCCGGCCAGCGGCCCGGCAGCGCCCTGGACCATCCAGGCCTGTTCATCCTGTTCCATGATCGGAGTGAAGGGAACGGTGCGCCGGTCATCCTCGATCCACAGGGCAGCGACCCGCAGGCCCAGCGGCCTGGCCAGGCGGGTCTGTGCGTCGACATCCGACATGCGGCCAAGCTCGAGTGCGCTCCCGTAGAGGAGCCGCCTGTAGCGGGGTTCGCTCGCAGGATCAACCCGCGGGTCGATCTCCCACCTCGGCACAGCGAACCATCCCGACAGTCGGCCCATGCGGTGGCTGTAGGCGCCGTGGAACCCTTCGAAGAAGTACTCGCGCTCCAGGATCTCGAGGCTCTTCTGCTCCATCCCCGAAGCTCCCGCGCCGCACACGCCGCAGCCGGACACGCCGCCGAGGGGCGGGGCATCCTCGTCGTCCCAGCGCTGTAGAAGGAGGGGCGAGATGACCAGCGGGTAGAAGCCGAGCGTTCCCGACAGCCGCCCTGCGCGCCCGCGTATCGAGATCGAGCCGCGCGGGTCGGAGATCTGCTCAGGGCCTTCCTTCAGCGCCTCAACAGGCTCGTTGCTGACCCGCAGCCATGGCACGACTTCGATGCCGGGGCGCGGACTCCAGTGCATCCGCAGGTCCCAGCGGTGCAGGAAGAGCGCGCCGGGCTCCAGCTCCTCGCGGTAGAGGCCCAGGTCGCCATGCTTCGCCCCCTCGGTGCTGAGGATCCGTGCACGGGCATCCACCGAGAGCCGCACACGGTCCGATAGCATCGCCATGCGATGTGCGGGGGGAGCGGCTGTATCCTCAGGATGCGCCGCGGCTCGAGCCGGATCCGCGGCCCTTGCGGGATCCGCGGCCCGTGCTTTCCACTCCCTGGCGGCAGGGAGCGCGCTCGTGAAGAGGTCGGCGATCCTGTGGTCGAAGGCTGCCTGCACCGTTCCGGTGCGGTCGATCAGGAAGACCCCGAGGTGCTGAATACCGAGCCCGTATGCAGCGGCCACTGCTCCGTGCTCATCCCAGAGATGCGTTACGTTGACTCCCCGGTCCCACAGGAGGTCTTCGAGGGCGGCGCGGTCGTCCGGGCCGAAGAGGATCCCGATGGCGGTCATACCCATGGGCTCGAGGGAATCGGTGAAGGCTTCGATGCCCATTGCGACCTGGGTGCAGTGCGGGCAATCGCGGTTCCAGATGACCAGAGCCGTCAGGTCGCGCCCCTCCCACAGCTCGCCGGATGAGATGCCGCCCTCTCCGGTGAGCCAGGGGAGCCGGAACTCGGGGGCCGGATCACCCGGCGACAGGGCAGCGACGGGGAGTGCCGCCATGGATATCAGGAGGATTGCCGTCGAAGCAGCCGCAGCCAGATGCCCGGCTGCGGAGGTGTCGTCCTGGAATCGATTGCGCCTCATGATCGTGCCTCCAATGTGTCGTGCGGCGTACCGGGGTGTCCCGTGCGGCCGTCGTATGCACACGCTGCCCGCCAGTCGCGCTCCGGGCGCAGCAGGCATGCCTCGCGCAGTATGTCCCGGGGCCGTATCCGGCGCAATGCGGCAGCGGTGACCCGGGCGGAGGGGAGATGCAGTTTGCGATCCACAAGGTAGTATCCGATCTGGAGATGCTGCATGTGTTATAGTTGGCTCCTCAGGAGGAAAGCAGATGCCCAAGTCCGGTTTTGCCCGAATGAACAGCCGAAAGGCAACCCCATCCCACGGATCGCCAGGTCTGCTCCTCGCCCTCCTCGCAGTGGTGACAGCGATCCCGGCCATCGCATCTCCGCAGAGGATACGCATCGAGGCGGAGCACTACGTTGCCTCGCACAATGTCGGGGGCGGTCAGATCATCCGGGGAGCCTGCAACCACGGGGCATCAGGCGGGCTTGCCATCGAGGGTCTGGACTGGAGCGGAGACTGGGTCGAGTACCTCCTGACTCTGGCTGATGGATTCTGTTTCGTGGATTCGCTTCGCAGCGCGGGGAGGGTTGGATCCATCCGCGAGTTCGTGATGGAGTTCTTCCGGGAAGGCGAGCCCGGCATCCCGGTGGCGGATACCCTGGCAAGTCCCCCAGGCGGAGGGTATGGGTGAGCATACGCCAACTACGACTGGGCTCAGTCGTCTAGGGTGATCTGTCTGGAGGCTGGAGAGTACAGGATCCGCGTAACCCGGCTGGCGGACGTACAGTCGTCGGCCAAGTTCGACTGTTTCGATCTTATCGGCATGCCAACTCCCGTGTGGCAGTGTTCATGGGGCAGGGTGAAGGCCCTGTACTCGGGGCGCTGAGGTATCCGCTCATGTCGTCAGCCCGACCGCACGCAGGAGGATTCCGGAAGCCTCATCAGGCGCCGACCTGCACTGCTATGGAAAACCCCGTGGGTGGGTGATACCCTGGGAAATGATCGGCGCCGTCGAGTTGCCATAGAGGCGGAACGGACTCCACTCCGAATCATTTGCTCAGGGCGCCCCGCCAGAGTCCGGATGGAGTGACGGCAAGCGACTTCTTACGACTGCCTGAGGGCTTTCTCATCCCGGGCATGAAGGAGGTCAGTCATGCGGGCTACAAGAAACGCCTGTCTCTGGGGCCTAGTGACTGTGCTGTCACTACTGACCTTCGGACTTCTTCTGTCGTGCGGTGATGACGATCCGACGAGCCCGGACTCGGATCCTCAGGGCGCGTGCTGCCTTCCCGATGGAAGCTGCACATATGTGACCGAGGCTGAGTGCGCAGGCGACTGGCTCGGCATGGGAACGGTCTGCGATCCGAATCCCTGCCCGCAGCCGATGGGCGCGTGCTGCTTCGAGGACGGCAGCTGCGAGTACGTGCTCGAGGTGGACTGCCCGACTGAAGACTGGCGCATGCTCGAGTCCTGCGATCCGAATCCGTGCGATCAGCCACTCGCAGCATGCTGCTTCGCCGATGGCTCCTGCAGGCTCAGGACCGAGTTGACCTGTCTCTCCCAGGATGGCGAGTGGCTGGGTGTCGGAGTGGTCTGCGATCCGAACCCCTGTCCTCAGCCGCTGGGTGCATGCTGCCTTCCGGATGGTTCGTGCGAGGACCTAACCGGGTCTGAGTGCGAGGTCGTAAGTGGAGCCTGGCAGGGCATGGGCACAAACTGCAGATCGAATCCCTGTCCCGATCCCGTCGGCGCCTGTTGCTCGCCCCTGCGTGTCTGCCAGGTTCAGACAGAGGCGGACTGCAGGAGGCAGAATGGCGACTGGCTGGGAGCCGGTACCGTGTGCGATCTTGATCCGTGCAATCCGATTCGTGTAGAGGCAGAAAGCTACGTCGCAATGCAGGATGCATGTGGTGACTGGCTTCGTATCTCGTACTGTGGCGGCGGCACCTCGGGCGGTCAGGCTGTAGATGGGGTCGACTGCATGGGTGATTACCTGGAGCACATCGTCAGCCTCGTGCGACCCTACTGCTTCATCATCAGGCTCCGCAGCGCAGGGCAGATAGGACACGTCCGGACCTTCCAGCTGGAGTTCTTCCCCGAGGGCCAGCCGGGCGTCGTCTATGCAGACACCGTTGAGAGTCCTCCCGGCCTGGGCTATGGGTGAAGCACCATCAACTACGACTGGGCTCAGTCGTCAAGGGTCATGTGTCTGGATGCTGGTGCTTATCTGATTCGGGTCACGAATGTGGGAAGGACGGGAAATTCGAGGTTTGACTGCTACGACCTGGCGGAGATGCCGCCCCCCATGTTCGGTAACTGAACCGACCGTAGTGTCCGGACCTCGACAATGACAGATCCGGTCAGATCCGCTGTGGCAGCAGCAGCCGCAGCGGCGGATTGGCGACAGAAAGGTCAGGGGCCGTGCGCCCAGTGTAGCGCCTCCCGCTATCTCAGCCGAAGTACGCTCGCGGTCCCCACGTCTTCGCCTGCAGCGGCCCTTATCCAGTAGACGGCTGACGGAAGAGGCTGTCCCAGGTCGTTGCGGCCGTCCCAGGGTATCGTGTGCGCCCCCTCACCCAGATCCCCGCGAAGCAGCCGGCGCACACGCCTGCCCTGCGCGTCGAAGACCGACACCTCGGCGCTGCGGTTCTCCCGGAGACGGAGCCGGACCTGTACGGCGTCGCGGAACGGGTTCGGATGAGCCGCTAACGTCAGCGTTCCAGGTAGCAGGGGGCCGGCCAGCCTCCGGATGGTCAAGCCTGATACGTCATCATCCTGCACAAGCGAGAACCGGGCGCCCGTAAGGTGAGGCAGCCAGTCGGGGCTGCTTGTGTCGCCAAGATCGGCGCGGAATCCCCTCAATCCGCGCAGGCCGGCTGCTGTAAGCCCGGCCAGACTGACCGGTTGTACAACCCCGGGGGAGAGATCACCCGGCGATGCTCCGCAGAACAGGCCTGACGCATCGGTTCCGGAATACCGGTACCCCCACGAGAAGCTGCCTGTATCCAGCTCCCAGACTGCGTCAATGCGGGCCAGGGGTTCCGTCCCGATCCGCCATTCGAGCTCGAGCTCCGCGCACGTTGCAGAGATGCTGCCGGTGACAGTCGCAACGCTGCTAATGGCGACTGCCTTCTCGACGCTCTCCCACGCCAGCGGAGCGATGCAGGGCGGACCGCCGGGGAAGGGGTCGGAGTATGCTGTGTGTTCTTCCTGCGGGAAGAGGAGGCGCCCGTCTCCTGTGATGACGAGCGATCTGGTCCACCCGCCCATGATGCGACCAGGCGCCTGCAGGGGTATGTGGCAGGCCTCGTGGGGATGGATCACGGCGTGAAGGGAGCGGGGCAGCAGCCCGCGATCCACCAGAACGTCACGGAGCCGGTGGAGCGCAGTCTGCATCCCGAGGCGCTCCGCTGCAACCAGAAGCCCGGCAGCGGCTTCGGGGAATGTGGTGCGCGTCCCCTGCTCCAGAAACGAGGCCAAAGCGAGCCTTTCCGCCGCTTCTGCACCCAGTATGTGTCGAATCTCCCACAGTGCTGCGCTCCAGATCAGCCCGTCGTTGTGAGGGCGCCCGTTCAGCGAGCAGGGGTACACTGCGTCGGTGTCGGTGCGCCGCAGGCACGGAGGACTGTAGGCGGTCGCATCCCAGTCCCCGATGCACGCTCCGTCATTCAGCGATGCGGCCCAGAAGTCGGAGAATCCCTCGCTGATCGCATAGGTGTCGCCGCCGTCGAACCCGGGCACGAGGGCATCGTGTATGGCGTGCCCGAGCTCATGCAGGATGATGTCCGCATCCTCCGCATCGTTTACGCCCCCGCTGCCGAAGACGATCTCCCTCGTTGGACGGCTGTACCAGGAGTTGTCCGCAGTCGTACCGTAGACCCGCAGGCGGAGAGGGCGGTCGAAGAGCCCGGAGAATCCCAGATCCTCCACGCGCTGCAGCCCCCGATCACCGTGTACATACGCCATAGCCTGCACGAATCTCGGATCATGACTCGGATACGCGAAGACCTGGCTCTCCTCCCTGGCGATGGGCAGCCTGTCGGTTGCCGTCTCAACCCACCGGCCGCGAAGATGCCCGGTGCCGTCCAGTCGCGGTGCATCCACCCAGATTCGGTACTGATCCACCGGATCCCCGTGTCTCAGGTCGAGGCGGCCGCTGTAGGCCACCGGGTTCGGGTTGAACACGAGGGCGCGTCCGGTGTGGCCATGCGCAGCGTATAGCCGCAGATCGCGAGCTTCCAGGACCGCAAAGCTCGAAGGGTCAAGGGTCAGGAGCAGGTCGACGGGCCCTGCACAATGCTCGGCGATCCGGTGAGAATCGCCGCAGCCATGGCAGTCCCGTGGAGCCCGGTATCTCCCGGTCGCATCCGGATCCTGATCAGTGAGCCCGACCCACGGTAGGGCATGCAGAGCACCGAGTAGCATCGGGTCGGCGACGTCGATCGAGACTTCTACCCTCAGAGTCCAACTGTCGCCACTGTGTTCAGGCAGCGAGATATGCACGACCGGTTCGGCGCGAAGGGCTTCGCGCAGGGTGCCGGGGTGGAATCCACCGAGTGCGAACTGCAGCAGCTCCCGGCCCGCTGGCGGCCGGCTTCCAAGGATCCCGGCGATGCCGTCCCAGTCGACCTCTCCCGGAGTGCTTTCGCGGCGGATCGCATGTGGGAGAGGCGGGCCATTCGATCCCCCGGAGCGCTCCCCAACTCCTGTCTCGACTCCTGATCCGGCGCCGGCCCGGCCATGGATATGCAGCATGCAATCGGCGCCCCTTACCTCGAGGCCGTCCAGGTATGGTCGGAGACGGACAGCTCGACCGAACGGGGAGTCGATGTCCGCGATCACCTTCCACTCCGGGCCGCGATCCAGGGGGGGGGATGCAAGACGCGCGGCCTGGATGACTTCTGCCGGGGTTCCCGTGGCGAAGCGGGGCTCCCGGCCTCGCCCTACCAGCGCGATCGCAGCAAGCACCAGCAGCGCGCCGGCAAGGCACAGCATCACGCCGGCCGCTATGGCTCGCCGGGTGGGCGCCCAGGGCGCTGCCGATCTCCCACCACGCCTCGAAGCGAAGCGGGATCCTCCCGGGCCCGTCATCGTACGTTCCTTTGCATGCTGTCTACGTCCGGTCATTGGCCTGCCGGCTGTATGCAGCCGACATCGTCCGCCTGAGTAGTCCGACCGCTGCGGAGTGGAAGGCCGCAGAGATACCTGCTACGCGCTATTGGTATAGCCGGGAGTCCGTGATACGGAGGGAAAGGTTGAGGATGGCCGATCCTGTCTGCAACTGCGCAAGGCCCACCTCGCCGGGCCGGGTTGGAGACGCAGACCTGGAGTAGATCCTGAACCTGACGGTCGGGAACACATCAAGTATAGCACGCGGGCGGGTGTTTCCGGATGTCTGATTCCGGGGCGTGAGCAGGCGGCCCGTTGGTGATCACATGGGCACGTGACCAGAATGAGTGCCGTTGCGCCGGGTCAGGCCGGGTCTGCGCCGTGGAACTGTGTCGCAATCTGGTCGGGAACTGCAGCCTGGTAGGGCTAGCACGGGCGCTGTACAGCGTCTTGCAGGCCAGGCGCTGAGGCCTGGCCCGTCCGCTACGCCGGCGACTCTTCCAGGCTTCGGTAGACCTCAAGCGCGAAGTCGACCTCACGCCTGCTGCCGATGATCAGGGGTACTCTCTGGTGCAGATTGCCGTTCGGCTCGATCTCGAGGATTCGCTCTTCTCCCGTAGTGGCAGCTCCGCCGGCCGCCTCAACGATGAATGCGAGAGGTGCGACCTCGGACAGCAGACGGAGCTTCCCATTGGGGTTCTTCCGGTCGCCGGGGTAGAGAAAAATCCCTCCATACAGAAGGTTGCGGTGGAAGTCAGCCACCAGTGATCCGATGTAGCGCGATGTGTAGGGACGGCCCGCCGGATTGTTCTTCGTCTTGAGCCGTTCCACGAGTACACGGTCACGTTCCAGCCAGTGGCTGCTGTTTCCTTCGTTGACACTGTAGACACGGCCGTTCTCTGGTGTCCAGATGTAGGGGTGTGAAAGCAGGAACTCGCCCACCGTTGGGTCAAGTGTGAAGCCGAACACACCTCCCAGACCCGTGGTGTAGACGAGCAGCGTCGATGAGCCGTAAATCACATAACCGGCGGCGATCTGTCTCGAACCGGCCTGGATGACATCCCTGGGTGAGCCCGGTCCGTCTTCCGATACACGGCGGTGGATCGAAAAGATCGTGCCAATCGACACGTTGGCGTCGATGTTGGAGGACCCGTCCAGGGGATCGAATGTCAGAACATACCTACCGCACGGATATCCCCGGGGTATGGGGATTATGTCCTCGTCCTCCTCGGATGACATGGCGCAGAGAAGACCCGTGTGCTGCACATTCCGTACAAGGGTGTCATTGGCGAACTCGTCCAGCATCTGGACTTCCTCTCCCTGTACGTTGACTTTGCCGGTCATGCCCAAGGCGTCCACGAGCCCGGCCTTCCGCACTTCCCGCGAGATGATTTTTGCGGCGACCATGACCTGCTGAAGCAGAGCGGATAGACCTCCTGACGCCTCTGGGTACCGTCGCTGTCTCTCAGCGACATGCTGCGTAAAGGTCATCCCGATTTCCTGGCGTCCTCCGACTAACCGCCCCTGATCCTGTCCGCTGTCAGCCTGATCCATGTCTGATCCTCCACCACGGCTCTATTGCCGCTCATTGGGAGTATACCCTTTCCCTTCTGGACTCAAGACTGCATCTGCTCTGAATCAAGGCTGCCGTCGTGAGGGGTTCGTGACGCCAACAGTCCCGAGGGTCAGAATATGTGAACTCTACAGGCTCATAGTTCTGAACATCACCGAGCCGCTTCCGGCACAACCTCCATTCGGGCAGTAGAACGCAGGGCCTACATTCTAATCAATCATCAGGGAAGCAG
>CAZWSC010000092.1:0-25552 GCA_964636385.1 uncultured bacterium | reverse complement strand
CGGGATGACCTGGACTGTCTTGCCCAGATAGTCACCGCGTCTCTCCCGCGACAGGATCGAGTCGTAGATCCGGCCCGCCGTAACGCTGTTCTCACGCCCCAGGTCGATCCCGGTGAATCTTTCGTAGTGGCCCAGGTCGAGGTCGGTCTCCCCGCCGTCGTCAGTGACGAAGACCTCTCCGTGCTGATACGGGCTCATCGTCCCGGGATCGACGTTCAGATACGGATCGAACTTCTGGATGGTCACAGAGAAGCCGCGCTCCTTGAGCAGCAGCCCCAGCGACGAGGCGACGATTCCCTTTCCCAGGGAAGAGACCACCCCCCCGGTAACGAACAGGTACTTCTCGTGTGTGTCGATCATCACCGCTCCTGATCCACGGATGTGCCCTTCCGCAAGGCACTGCCACATGCCTCCGCCACCCGGTCCCGCCCGGCCGCATCGAAGGCGGCAGCGGTCGGATGGCACCTTAGAAGCCTCTCAAGATCCTCTGGTGTGTCAATCCCCCAGCCGGGCCATGACGCCCTCTCAACCCTGATGGTCATCCCGATCTCCAGTGCCCTCAGCTGTTCCAGCCCCTCTGTCTTCTCGAGCGGCGACGGGGGCTCCGCGAGGAACCGCTCCAGCATCTCCCTCGGATAGCCGTAGACGCCGACATGGCGCAGAGGCTCCACCCCTGCGTGATCCCTGCGGTGCGGGATCGGTTCCCTGGAGAAGAACAGCGCCCTCCCGTCCACTGCGCAGACGACCTTCACCACGGAAACGCGCCGCCATTCCTCCTCGTCCCGGATCCTGTCGGCGAGGGTCCATATCGAGTCAGGCCTGCTGTGAAGGGACGCCAGCAGCAGTTCCACCGCCCTGGGCGACAGAAGGGGCTCGTCACCCTGCAGGTTGATCACGAAGTCCGGCCGGGGGCGCATAGCCGACACTGCCTCGCCGATTCTGTCGGTTCCGCTGGGATGCTCCCCGGAGGTCAGGACTGCCTCGCCGCCGAACGACTCCACCTCCCGGAGCAGACGGGGATCATCAACGGCAACGACCACCCTCTGAATACCCCGGACCTCCCGTGCACGCTCGTGGACATGACGGATGATCGAGCGGCCGTGGATCTGACGGAGAAGCTTGCCGGGGAAACGCGAGGCCCGATACCGCGCCGGGATGACCGCGACCGTCATGGCCCTGCACGTCATCCTGAGAAGCCCTCCATGGCGGTGATCCCCGGCCCGGTCTTCAAGCCAGGCCGCCCGGCTTCCTGCCGGAGAAACTCAGTACCCATGAGAAAGCGGCCCCGACCCCGGTTTCAGGAGCCTGGCCGCCCACCCGGATCCCCCGGGGATACTAGCCGGTGACGGCTGTCTCGGGAAGAACGCTTACCTGCTTGCGGGACTTCCCCTTCTGGCGGAAGACGACCCGCCCCTCAGTGAGGGCGAACAGGGTGTCGTCCCCTCCCTTGCCGACATTCTCGCCCGGGTGGATGGCGGTGCCGCGCTGGCGGACGATGATCGTCCCCGGAGTCACCCACTGGCCCCCGTAGGCCTTGACCCCCAGGCGCTGGCCGTTCGAGTCCCGGCCGTTGCGCGAGCTGCCGACCCCTTTCTTGTGTGCCATGACTGCGTGCTCCTCTGGCCGGGATCAGGCCTTGATTCCCCTGATCAGGATCTCGGTGAAGTCCTGACGGTGGCCCTTGCGGACCCGGTACCCCTTACGCTTCTTGAACTTCCCGACGATGATCTTGGGGCTGCGGCCGTGGCGCACCACCTCCGCTTCGACCTCCGCCCCTTCCACAGTGGGAGAGCCGATCTTCAGGGACTCTCCGTCACGGACCAGAAGGACACGGTCCAGGACCATCCTGCTTCCCGGTTCGGCCTCGGTGAGGGGGATCTTCACCACCTCATCCGGCGCCACCCGGTACTGAAAACCCTTGCACTTAACTATGGCGAACACTTGGTTCCTCCGGTCGACAACCCCAGCCAGGACAACTCAAAGCCGAAACATACCAAAAGGAGGAGTCTATTGATCCGGCCACCGGGCGTCAACTCCCTTTTGTCCCTGCTCCGGTTTCCCTCATCCGCCGAAATCGGCGGTCACATCCTTCTGCAGGCGCGGGAAGATAACCCTGACGTCGTCGAGGCGGAGCCTCGGATCCTCCCGGACGTCAACCCGCAGGCCGAGTTCCTCCTCCACCTGCTCCAGCCGCTCGGCCCGAGTCTCGAAGAGGTATGTGGCGGCATCAGGGTGCATCCGCATCTGTACCTGCTTCTCCTTCGAGTAGGCGGCGACACGGTGGAGAAAACGGTCCAGGCGCTGCATCACCGTGTTCATCGAAAGGACCTTGCCGGATCCTGCACAGGAAGGGCAGTCCTCGGTGAAGTAGTGGTACAGGCTTGGCCTCTCCCTCTGCCGCGTCATCTCAATCAGCCCGAGCTCGCTCACCGCGTACACCTTCGTGCGGGACCGGTCCCTGCGCAGGGCGTTGCGCAGCGTGTCCACGAGCTGCTTCTTGGAGCTCTCCTGCTCCATGTCGATGAAGTCGATCACAATGATCCCGCCGACATCGCGCAACCGGAGCTGACGCGCAATCTCTTCGGCAGCTTCGAGGTTCGTCTTGAGGATCGTGTCCTCCTGGCTCCTCTTACCGGTGAAGCGGCCGGTGTTGACGTCGATCGAAACAAGAGCCTCGGTCTGGTCGATGATGATGTAGCCGCCCTTCTTCAGCCAGACCTTGCGCTCGAGAGACCTCTCGATCTCCGTCTCGATACCGTACTCATCGAAGATCGGCCCGTCGCCCTTGTACAGCTTGATCCGGCCCTTGAGCTCGGGCGTGAACGCCTTCAGGTAGCTGAGGATCTGCTTGTATGCCTCCCTCGAGTCGATGACCAGGCGGTCGATGTCCGCGGTGAAGAGGTCGCGGATCAGGCCCGTGGTCAGCTCCATCTCCCTGTGGACCAGGGCCGGCGCCTCCAGTTCGGCCGCCCGCTCCTCGATCTGTTTCCAGAGGTCGACCAGGTACTTCACGTCCGCCTCGGCCTCCTTGAAGGTCCGCCCTTCGACGGCAGTGCGGCAGATGAGACCTGCGTGATTCGGCTTGAGCTCACGGAGTATGTTCTTCAGGCGCTGGCGCTCCTCGCGGTCGGTGATCTTCCTTGAGACCCCGATGTGGTTCATCCCGGGCATCAGGACCAGGTAGCGGCCCGGAAGGCTGAGCCTCCCGGTCACCTTAGGGCCCTTGGTCCCGATCGGCTCCTTGATCACCTGGACCAGGATTTCCTGCCCCTTGTTCAGGACAGTCTCGATGCTGACGTCACTCCTGGCCTGTGGCGCCCCCCCGCCGGCCTCGTCGATGTCGAACACCTCGAAGTCGATCATTGACTCGAGCATGTCGGAGGAGTGGAGGAACGCGGTCTTCGGCAGACCGATCTCCACGAAGGCAGCCTGTATGCCTGGAAGGACAGCGTTGACACGGCCCTTGTAGATATCCCCCACAAGGCGGCGGTCGTCCGCGCGTTCGACAAACAGCTCGACGAGCTGTGCGTCCTCGAGCACGGCAACCCTGGTTTCATAGGGATCGGCGTTGATCACGATTTCCCGAAACATCTCTCTTCCTCGTTTCCCCCCTGGCCCACCCCCCGGCACACCATGATGCGCCCCGGGGCAGGGCCCGCTTCATGCCTTGCAGACGAATCCTTGCCGGGGCCGGGTGTCCGCCCGAGAACCCAGGCCCTTATCGAGCCCCTCGCTCCCATGGCCCGCAGCGCCGAGGCCGCAGCGCCCAGTGTTGCCCCTGTCGTCGCCACATCATCGACCAGAACAACCAGGGCTCCGCGAATCCCCGCCGCATCCGGCCCCGGGCCGAAGGCGTTCTCCATCTCGGCCCGGCGCTGTCGTGCCCCCTTGCCCCGAAGCGGTCCATTGTACCTCACCCGCCGCAACGCACCGTACAGAACCGGCCTTCCGGTGATCCTGGAGGCCATGACCGCCAGTCTGTCGGGCGGGTTGAAGCCCCGCTGCCTCCTCCTGACCGGCGCCATCGGCACAGGAACCAGCACAACGCCCGGTCCGGCGTCCCGTTCCGCCCGTGCCGCGACCAGGCTGGTCCAGACCGGCTCCACAACGGCAGAAATCCGGCGATCCGGGTCCTCCTTGTACGTGCGGATCAGCCGCCCCCAGACGCCCCTGAGCCGTCCGGCTGCGGTACCCCTGATCCTTCGCAGGGGGACGGCACCCATCTCCCTGCCCTTCCATCGGAGACATCGGCCACGGATCTCCGCGCTCAGGCTGTCCGCGCAACGCCCGCACAGCCTGCCCTTCAGCCGAACCCGTCCCAGACAGGAGGGGCACTGCGCCGGAACAGCCGCAGCACTCATGTCCCCGATGAGACGGATAACGAAACGGCAACAGGCCCTGAGGCACCTTCGGACGATCATGCTCCCTCGAGGCTCCCGGCGCAATGCGCCCTGTGACCATGCAGGCCTCGCCGGAGTCGATCCGGCGTCGGCCAGCAGTCGGGCAGGTCAAGATCCGGTCCATACCGGGAGCCTGGTGCGGCAGGCCGAATGCCGGCAGCCTCATACGGCTCTGCTCCGCCTGCGTGCCCAGATCAGGAAGACGAGCCCCGCGATGATCAACACCACTGCGCGAACCTGGCTCTGTGACTCGATCAGGGGCCAGGGCCGGGCCAGCATCTCTGCCGGCTCGTAGTATCGGGTGAAGTCCACGGCCCAGCGGACGATCCCCTCCAGCACCAGAAACAGGGCGAAGAGCGCACCCGGAAAGCGGCGGCGGCGGTCGACAAGGAGGATCACCCCCCCCACCGCGAACAGGGCACCGGACAGCAGGAGCTGCGAGGGCCAGACACCCATCCCTTCCCCCAGGGCGCGCGCGGCAAAGGAACCCGCCGGGAAGTGGATGGCCAGCGGCCCTGTCCAGACATCGCCGAAGCAGCACCCGTTGAAGTGGCAGCCTATGCGCGTGATCCCCTCCCCCAGGGCCAGGGAAGGCGCAACCGCATCGGCCGTCGGCAGGAACGGAAGCCCCCTCTTCCGCAGGTATACCCAGGAGGCAGCCACTGCCGCGGCAAAACCTCCGTAGTGGATCAACCCACCCTCCCAGATCCTGAAGGCGTCCAGCGGGCTGGTGAAGTGATCGGGATGCACCAGGACGTAGTGGATCCGGGCCCCCACCACCGAGGCGATCACTATCCACCAGAAAAGGGCAAGCATCTCCCCCTCCGGCAGCCCCCTCCGGACGCCTCTGCGCAGGGCAAGCCAGCTTCCGAACATGAAGCTGATTGCGAGGGCAAGGCCGTAAGCCCTGACGGACAACGGCCCGATTTCAAGGATCACCGGATACAAGCTCTTCCCTCCCGAGCCTCAAGGCTCGATCAGCGGCAGGCACAGGCGAAAGCCCTCCCCCGCCGGTCCGGCCGCGGATCAGTAGTCATACCTGTGCACAGCCACGTTCAGCATCAGACCGACGGCGGCCATGGTCGTCAGGAGAAACGAACCACCGTAGCTGATGAAAGGCAGAGGCAGACCGGTTACCGGAAACATCCCCATGGTCATCGCCATGTTCAGGACCGCATGGTAGAAGATCATCCCGCATATTCCCACGGCCAGGAATCCGCTGAAAGGGCTTCTGCTGTTGCGGGCGACCAGGAAACCCCGGGCCAACAGCAACGTGAACAGCGCAAGCACGGCCATCCCTCCGATGAAGCCCCATTCCTCGCCCACGACGGAGTAGATGAAATCTGTGTGCTGCTGCGGAAGAAAAGCGAGGCTGCTTTGCGTCCCGCGGAGATACCCCTTCCCCAGGATCTGCCCGGATCCCAGCGCGATCTTGGACTGCATGACCTGGTATCCGGTCCCGGAGGGGTCGGCCTCGGGGTTCAGGAACGCGGTTATCCGGGCCTGCTGATAGGGACGGAGCCTGTGCACCGCCATCGGCGCCCCGAGGAAGATCGCCCCCTGCAGGAGCACGAACAGCCCGACGACAACCCAGTGGAACCGGGCCCGCCAGAGCATGACCGCGGATACGGCGAGGAAGATCCCCCAGACCCACCAGTGACGGACAAGGCCAAGGGTGATGAGGGGCGACAGCAGAAGAAGCAGCGAGGTCTTCGGAATGCCTCCCCACATCAGCATCACCAGGGCAACTGCGATGAAGGTGCCGGCCGTACCCAGGTCCGGCTGCCTGAGCACCAGGAGCGCCGGGACGGCCACCATCCCCAGCACGAAAGCCTGGCTCGATGTCCTGGAGAGATCCACACGCTTGCCGGACAGGTACCGCGCGAGGGCCATTATCATGGCAAGCTTGGCGAACTCTGCGGGCTGAAACCGGAGGAAACCTGCGCGAATCCATCGGCGCGCGCCGTATTCCTCGACTCCCATCAGCAGGACCGCAATCAGCAGCAGCAGAGAGATGACGTAGACCCCGTACCCCACGTCTTCCCAGAGGCGCAGGGGAATGAACAGCATCACGGCAAAGGCGGCAGCCCCAATCCCTGCGGAGATGAGATGGCGAATGATGAAGCCGTGCCTCGCGCTCTCGGGATGGTGTGTTGCGCTGTATACCGCCAGGATCCCGATGGCCACGAGAACGGCTGTTGTCAGCACGATGGTCCAGTCCCAGTACTGGCGGTACTCCTTCGGGATTCGCACTTCAGTCGCCCTCCCCTTCCACTACGATCCAGGCCGGAACCTCCGCTTCGGGCAGAGACCGGGTCAGGAAGCTGTGCAGCACCCTCTGCGCGACCGGAGCGGCCGTTGCGCCGCCCGAGCCCCTTTCCTCGGCAACAACCGCCACGGCAATGCGCGCATCGTCGACGGTTGCGAAACAGACGAAGACGGATCCGTCCTCGCCCTGGGGATTCTGCGCCGTTCCCGTCTTCCCCGCGACACGGAACGGCCCCACCTGGGCGCGGGTCCCGGTTCCGATGCGCTCCATGACGACCCGTTCCATTGCGGGAAGCAGGATGTCGTATGTGCCGGTGGAGAGGGGAAGTGTTCCGGCCTCCCAGGATTCCGCGAGCGCGTCCCGAATCACGGTGCCCTCGACCGAGAGAACCCTGCGCAGCAGATGTGGACGCATGCGACTGCCGCGTCTGGAAAGCGCGGCCACGAAGCCGGCGAGTTGGAGCGGCGTGAGCAGAACCTCCCCCTGGCCGATGGCAAGGTTCAGGGCGGCTCCCGGAGGGACGTATCCCCCCGATCGTTGCGCGTACCAGTCGGCGGTCGGGACAAGCCCGGCCCTCTCCTCGGGGAGATCGATCCCCGTCCGTTCCGCCAGCCCCAGCTGTTCGGCCCACCATCCGATCCTCTCCACACCCAGGGCGATCCCCACCTGGTAGTAGTAGATGTTGCACGACCTGGCCAGGGCTTCAGCGAGAGCGAGCCTGCCGTGCCCCTCCTTCTTCCAGCAACGGTAGGTCCGGCCACCGAACCGGTATCCCCCGGTGCATGGGGACAGGAGCCGATCCTCCGTGATCACGCCTGACTCCAGGCCCACCGCAGAGGTGAAGATCTTGAAGACCGACCCGGGCGGATATGCAGACTGCACGGCACGGTTGAGCATGGGATGGTTCGGGGCGTTCACCAGCGCCCAGTCCCCGGCCGACAGGCCCTGGACGAAGAGATTCGGATCGAAGCGGGGCGAGGAGGCCATCGCCAGGATCTCCCCCGTTGCGGGATCGATGGCCACGAGAGACGCCCTGGGTTCATCCTCCGGGCGGACGGGCTGATCTGCCGGCAGCTCCCGCCCCGTCGGATAAGGCTGGCCGAACGGGGGGATGGCCGCCAGTGCGGCTTCCGCCTGTCTCTGAAGAACGGCATCGATGGTGAGTACGAGATCGTACCCGGGGACGGCCGGACGGACCGGAAGGTCGGGGAAGATGCCCGTACGGCGGCCGTGGGCGTCAACCTCGACGAACGCCAGCCCGTGCGATCCACGAAGATCGGACTCGTACTGCCGCTCAAGCCCGGTGCGGCCGATCAGGTCCCCCATGCGGTACCCCTGTCCGGCCATCTGATCCAGTTCCGTGTCGGATATCTCCCCGATGTGGCCGAGGACATGGCAGGCCAGTCTGCCGTGCGGATACCTGCGTATCGGCTCCACTTCGACTTCTACGCCGGGCAGCCTGTCGATCCTCTCCTCGATCCTGGAGGTCTGGGCAAAGGTCAGCTTGCGGGACAGGAACATCGGAGATGGACCACGACTCCGGCGCCTTATCTCAGCCTCGAGCGACTCCGGCTCTCTTTCGAGGATTTCCGCCAGGATTCCGACGACACGGGCCCGCCCGGGTGAGTCCACCCTCAGCGCGCGATCCCTGAAGTCGAAGCTGAGCCTGTACGATGGATCATTGTCGGCGAGTATCACACCGTACCGGTCCAGTATCCGCCCCCGCTCGGCACGCAGGAGCAGCGGGCGGATCCGGTTCTCCTCGGAGAGCCGACGATAGTCGTCACCCCGAAACAGCTGCAGGTAGCCCAGGCGCAGGGCCAGACCCAGCATGACGATCCCCACCAGCCACCACATCTCCCGCGCGCGGGAGGCGCGCACATCGGGACCGTAACTACGGGGCAACGGTCAGCCACCTCCTGGTGCCCAGGATCCCGCACAGGATCCAGGTTGCGACTGGCAAAGCGAGCGTCGTGTAGATCGCCCCCGGCAAAGCCCAGCGGATCCAGAACAGGGGAAGCGTCGCGGGGTCCGGTCCCACGAAGAAGATGGCGCGCACCGTTTCGGCCAGCAGGGAGGCCAGCAGGAGAAGCAGGACCTGTGTCACCGCGCTGTTCCGGTCGATCCCCAGTGAACTTCGGGCCGCAAGCCAGCCGGCCATCGCCAGGGCCAGGGCGTCAGCACCCAGGGTCTGCGGGTTCTCCACACCCACAAGCAGCCCCAGCACAACGCCGGTCCAGACCCCCCAGACCGCACCTCTCTGAAGCGCAATCAGGAAGACGACACCGAGAAGGAAGTCGGGCGCGACCCCCATGATGCGTATCATCGGAATCCACGTGGCCATGGAGACCAGGATCAGGAAGACTGCCAGGATCCAGCGAATCGCATACATCTGACCTGCTCCCCTCTCCGGGTTCAAGGTGCCGGTTCCAGACGGCGTTGCGGTCCACGGGTCCCTTCGAGGAGAGTGGTGCGGCTTCGCCCCGAAGGTTCCAGCAGATAGAGGTCGGACAAGCCGGACTCCCCCCCCCCGCCCCCCGGGCGGAATGCGGCCAGGAACACCTCCTGCACGCGACCGGTGGCTGCGGGACGTACGAGCACCGTCTTCAGCGCTCCGTGATCTGGAAGCCTCTGACCGGTCACCCAGCCCACCAGGATTCCGCGGGGGAACGTCGTTCCCAGCCCGGAGCTGACAAGCCTGTCACCATGCCGCCAGTCAGCCTGCATGGGAATCCCGCTGATGGCGAGTTCGCCGCCCTCGGGACGCCAGCGGAGTATTCCCCCCTCCCGGTTCCGCTGGTTAACGACGCTGACCGCGACATCGAAGTGGTTGAGGCCGTCCACCCTGATAAACTCCCCTTCAGCCTGCCTGACCACGCCGACAAGACCTTCGGAACTGAGCACGGCCATTCCCGGCTCGACCTGTGCGGCATCCGAGACCTGGACGGTCAGCTGTTCTCCCAGGCGCCCGCGCCCGCGCCCGACGACCGTTCCGAGGAGGAGGTCGAAGTCACCCCTCCGGCGGAAGCCAAGCAGCCGCCGCAGCCGGACGTTCTCCGCCGCAGCCTCCCGGCTCATGTCCTCTTCCCAGCGGATCTCAACCATTCGCCGCTGCATGCTCTCCAGTTCCTTATGGACCCGGAGAGATCCGTCACCCCAGCCGACTGCCCACCGGAATGGGAGGAAGACTGTCCACTCCAGGGCCCGCGAGACCCGTACCCGTGCAGCCTCCGGCATGAACCACAGCCCGAGGCAGAGGATGATCGCCGCCGCCGGGTTGACCCAGGCGCGGAGCCGATCTGGCGAGAAGAATCGGGGCGAGTACATAGAACCGGTATTCCGCCGGCGCCGACAGGCGCATCCAGGGCCCTGATGAAGACACGGAGTTACGTGCTTCTCATCAACACCTTGTCGAAGGTTTGGATATCATCGAGGATCTTGCCAGACCCGAGCACGACGCAAAGAAGAGCATCCTCGGCGACGCGGATCGGCAGGTTCGTTGTGTCATGCAGCAACTCGTCCAGCCCGCGGAGGAGCGAACCCCCGCCGGTCATGACTATCCCCCGGTCGACGATGTCGCTCGCCAGCTCCGGGGGTGTCTTCTCGAGACTCTCCTTTACTGCCTCCACGATCGCGCCCAGCGGCTCCTGAAGGCAGTCCCGGATCTCCTCGGAGGTTATCTTCACCGTCTTGGGAATCCCGCCGATGAGATCCCTGCCCTTGACATCCATTACCTGCTCTTCCTCGAGAGGGAAGGCGCTCCCGATCTGGAGCTTGATCCTTTCGGCAGTCTGCTCACCGATGAGCAGATTGTACGCCCTCTTGATGTACTGCATTATCGCATCGTCCATCTTGTCTCCGCCGACGCGGATCGATGTGTCGGTCACGATGCCGTTGAGCGTTATCACTGCGATCTCGGTGGTTCCTCCGCCGATGTCGATCACCATGTTCCCCGTCGGCTTGTCCACAGGAAGACCCACGCCGATCGCGGCCGCAATCGGCTCGGCCACCAGGAACACCTCCCGGGCGCCTGCATGCTCGGCGGAGTCACGGACGGCACGCTTCTCGACCTCGGTGATTCCCGACGGGACGCTGATGATGATCCTCGGACGCACAAGGAACCTGTTCGACTGCACCTTCAGGATGAACTTGCGGAGAAGCTCTTCGGTCTTCTCGAAATCGGCTATCACGCCGTCCTTGAGGGGGCGGACCGCGTCTATGCCCGTGGGCGTCCTCCCCAGCATCTCCTTGGCGTCGCGGCCGACAGCCAGCACCTTGTGGGTCGCCTTGTCAACGGCCACAACGGAAGGTTCGTTGAGGACTATGCCCTTCCCCTTCACGTAGACGAGCGTGTTGGCGGTGCCGAGATCGATGGCAACATCATTGGAGACGATCCCGAGGAATCGGCGGAGTCCCATGCTTCTCCCATCCTCTGAAGGCTCATGTGCGGATCACAGACGGAGCATCCCGCCCCGCTACGGTCAAACGACCCGGGATCACCGGATCAACCATCCCTGGTCCCGAGGCGCCCGCACGGTATCAGAGCGCCCCGCCCATCGCAACGCCTTTCAAGCAGTTCGCCCCCTTGACCGGAATCCCGGGCGCTGATACTCTCCGCGCACACCGGCACGGAAGAACCCGGTCCGGGAACCATCCAACGGAGGAGGAGGTCCAGGTGCGAATCGGTCTGGGTCTGATGCTTATCATGGCAGTCCTTGGTGCGGCTCTGTCGGCCGGGCAGGCATACGGGACTGTGGAGGATCTGGTCCTTCAGGGCGCCGTCACTGATGATGCCGGCGTGGGCCTTGGCGGTATCAATGTAAGGGCCTTTGTAAACGGTTTCGAAAGGGCTTCCGCCATCACGAGTGGTGATGGGGCCTATCTGCTCAATCTGCGGTACGACAACGCCGAGGATCAGACGATCGTGGTCTGGTGGATCCCGATGATGCAGACCCAGGTCCCTGAACTGGCCATACTGAGGGAAGGCTCCAGGGCACGTGAGTTGCAGATATGGTCTCCCTGCATTCCCAGACTGGACCTGCGCCCCAGCATGGTTCACGACGTTGTTATCAGGCAGGAAGCCGACAAGTTTCGCCTCCTGGGAGAGGATGACTGCCTCAGGTAGACTGATCGAGGAAGCCTGGCCCTGAGCTCCAGCCGGGAGCCCGCGCCGGCAGTTCCGTGACACGAATGGTCGGCCAGACGTGGCCGCACCGCCTGCGGGACAATGACCATCCGGATTCCGGGGTTGAAGTGGTAGACGGAGGGAGGTTACTGAAGATGTCATGTCGCCGGTTCTTCTGGGCACTTGCCGCCCTTTTCGTACTCGCAGGTTGTTCCGAGGATGATGGCACCGGGCCCACGGCGCCGCCAGTCCCTCCCCCGGCGGCCCCCACCGATCTCTACGTCAGTTCGACCAGCCCCGCGCAGGTCAGACTGCGCTGGATGGACAACTCGGATGACGAAGCCGGATTCCGCATTGAGCGCCTGACAGGACGGCTTGACGAAGAGGCAACCGGGTTCGCCCTGCTGGACACAGTCCCCCATAACAGCTCCAGTTACCTCGACACAAGGGTCGAGAGCGGGGTTACCTACACATACCGGGTACTGGCCTACTCCGGCTCAATCAGGTCTGCACCAAGCAACTCCATTACTGTACAGGCTGTGCCCAACATGTCTCCGCTGATCCGCTCCCCATTCCCGCCGGACGGGCTGTCTGATGTGGATGCCGGGGAACCGATTGACCTCAGCTGGGTCGGTGAGGATGGGGACGGTGAAGAGCTCCTGTTCGACATCTACTTTGGCCGCGGCCACCTGAACCTGATCAAGGTGGCTTCCGGGCAGGCGGAAATGAGTTTCTCCGTCACGCAAACCCTTGATCGAAACTCCATGTATGCATGGCGCGTCGTGGCCACCGATCCGAAGGGTGTCTCGACCCGGTCACCGATCTGGACCTTTCTCACGGAAGTGGATCGCGACCTGATACCGGCAGGATACTTCGTAATGGGCGCCGTCGAGGAGTTCCCCTTCTTCGACTCGCTCTTCGTCAACCCGCGCAATCCGATCTTCACCCGGGCCTACAATATGGACCGCTACCCGGTAACGAATCAGCAGTATGCGGGTTTTCTGAACCAGAAGCTGTCGGAGAAGAACCCACCGGGCCTTCAGCTTGGCGGGCCGGACGGGATATATGACGGCGGGAATGCGTACAAATGGTGTGACATCAGGCCACATGACATGGACTCGGACATACTCTTTTCCGTCGCCGACAGCGCGTTTGTCGTCGTCGATGGCAGGGGAAGATTCCCGGTAGTGGAAGTGACATGGTACGGCGCAGACGCCTTTGCCAGGCACTACGGAAGGCGGCTTCCCACGGAAGCGGAGTGGGAGAAAGCCGCGAGGGGCACCGGCACCGCAGCCGGAGTCTTCTCACCGGATGGCGGCAGTGATGGACTTGTGCAGGAAGACTCGCTCGGACTGGGACTACCCTTCCCCTTCGGGATGGATTTCGACATGGCCGCCGGGAATTACCAGAACTCCGGAGACCCATACGAAGGAGTGCGGCGGGTCCAGACTACCCCGGTCGACTTCTACGACTCGACTGTCCGGGGAGGATACGCGACCGGGGACGGGAGCAGCCCCTACGGCATCTACGACATGAGCGGCAATGTGTGGGAGTGGACTTCGGACTGGTACATACCGTACGACAGGCCCGAGTGGCCGCCACCGGAGTATGCCCCGGGCTTCCACCACAAAGTGATCCGGGGGGGGTCGTTCAACCGGCCGTACGGCTCGGCAACCACATTCCACCGGGCCTACCTGCGGCGCGGAATGGCTGATCGGGCCATAGGATTCCGGACGGTACGGACTGTGAATTGAACAGGAGGCTGATCCCCACCGTCTATCCCGGACCGTGGAGCTGGTACCGGCCGAACCCTTCGTAGTCCACGAACACGAAGCGCCGGCCGAGTTCCAGGTAGATCCAGATTTCGTGAGGCGGACCATACATGCGGTGGAGGCTGCTCTCGATCTGATCCGGCGGACCGTATCGGATGTAGACGCGGCCCCTGTCCGACTTCCATCCCGGCTCCAGAACGGAGAAGTGCTCGTTCGCGTACCGCACGCGGGCGAAGAACTCGTCCCGGAACTCGTTCTCCGGCGTGCCGGGATCAGGGTCCCTCCTCTGCCAGAAACGATTCCATGCCTCCTTGCGTTCTCCCGCGGGGAGGTCTTCCAGATGCTCCATTTCCTGCCGATCCGCGATGATGGCGATCAGTTCCAGACTGCGCTCCACGTCCACATCGAATGCGCCACTTGTGGCTTCAATCTGAAAGCCGAATCCTCTTCTGGCCTCGCGCCCCCCTGCCCTGGCCCTCATGTCGAACTCGTACGCCCCCAGCCAGAGCTGCGCAAGGTCCGGACGGATGCGGAACGGCACACTCTTCCGGGCAGGAAGCGTTTGCTCACCCTGCTGACTGGTCTCTCCGCGGGAGTCGGTAACCCTCCAGGCAATCCTCACCGGATCGTCACCAGGGGACGCCCTGTACACTTCGCCGACAACTTCCCTGGGGGCCAGGGGTTCTCCGAAGCTGCGGAACAGGACCGGCCTGGGCGGAGGGAGTTCCATGCAGTCATCGTCCGTGGTCTCATCGGTTACCCAGAGGCTGGAGATGCTGAGGTGCATCTGCTCGTAATCGGGGACAGCCAGCTGCCACTCCAGGCGGCTGTCCCGGCCTGCAGCCGACTCCCTCATGATCACCTCCACCTTGTGATCGCCCGGTGTCGCGGGAATCGTGCAGGAGCGGCGCACGAAGATGGATCGGTCCTCAGTGTCGGAGTGCTCCGCAACGCGGGCTTCCTCGTGCCAGAGATCTCCACCTGCCTGCATGCCGTCACGTTGAAGCACGAGGATGACATCGAATGCGCTGCGGAAGTGGGCGCCGAAGGGCCTGAAGAAGAGCTCCGAGTACGGAACCTCGAACATTATCACGACCTCGGGCCCGTCCCTGCCGAGATAGGTGGCCGCGTCTGCAACGAAGCGCGGCCGCCCCGGATGAACGACCGGGGACTCGTCCCGGGCCTGGAAGCCCCCCACGACGGAGGGCAGCGTAAGCAGCAGTATCAGAACCAGCACACCGGGGAAGCCCGGGGGGGCGACGCTACCGGCGCCCGTACGAACGGTCTCGGTGCGCCGGCGGTGCACCTGGCATGGAACGCGGGGCTGGCCAGGGGCGGACCCGATCCGAAACGGTTCAGTCTCCAAAGCTCGTCCCCACACTGCGGGCCGCCTGCACAATCTGGGAATTCGGATCGACGCGGCGGAGCTGCGTCACCGCATCCTCGAGACCCACCGAGGTTATCTCTGTACCGCGGATGGAGACCATGCGCCCGGACTCCCCGGCGGCCACCAGCCGTGCCGCCTCCACACCGAATCTTGTGGCGAGAACCCTGTCGTGCGGAGTCGGCTCTCCACCCCGCTGAAGATGGCCAAGCACCGTGGTTCGGGCTTCGCGCTCGAGTATCCGCTCCAGCTCGGATGCGACCCATCGGCCGACCCCGCCGAGCCTGATCGCGTCGGTGGAGTTCTCGACACGGCGCTCGACGAACAACTCGCCCCCCTTTGGTGCGGCGCCCTCCGCGACAACCACGATCGCGAAGTTGCGTCCCCGGAATCCTCTCTCACGGATGGCATCGGCCACCTTGTCTATCTCGAACGGAATCTCCGGGATCAGGATTATGTCACCGCCGCCCGCCATACCTGCGCCGAGGGCGATCCACCCCGCATAGCGGCCCATCACCTCGAGCACCATGAGCCGGCGGTGACTGTCCGCGGTGGTGTGCAGCTTGTCGACCGCATCAGTTGCCGTGGCCAGCGCCGAATCGAATCCGAATGTGACGTCGGTTGCGCCGAGGTCGTTGTCGATCGTCTTCGGCACGCCAATGACCGGGAGCCCCTTCTGCTCGAGCTGCCACCCGATCGAAAGGCTTCCATCCCCGCCGACCACCACCAGCATCTCGAGACCATGCTGGCGGGCCGTCTTTATCGCATGATCCGAGAGGTCGCGGAACTCACCCGAACCGTCGTTCTGCGGCACGCGGAAGGGATTGGCCGTGTTCGAGCTGCCCAGTATCGTGCCGCCCCGTGAAAGGATCCCCCCTACGTCCGTGGAGCCGAGCGGCCGCATACGGTCATTGATCAACCCTGCATAGCCATCCTCGATCCCGACCACGTCGATACCATGCTCGAATGCACATGCTTTCACGACGGCCCGCAGAACCGCATTCAGCCCCGGACAGTCGCCACCGCCTGTCAGGAGACCGATACGCCTGACCCTGGACGATCTCACGCGAGCACCTCCCTGTTGGAACTCCCTGTTCGGCATTACCCGACCGGGCCTGCCCCGCCACTAAGGATCGCCTGCCGATGTCACGATCGTTACCTTAACTCCGCGGGTGCGGCAAGCTGCAAGGCATTGGTCGCAGGGAGCCGGGCAGGTTAGAATGCGGGAGATGCGAATGTCGAAGAAGAAGCCTTCCAGGGGGCCCGCGAAGTCCCCATCGAAGGATGACGGACCTGTGCGGCGCAGGAAGGCCACCGGAAACGCGAAGACTCCGACCGTCCGCAGGAAGTCCCGGAAGAAGCCTGAGACTCCCGCGAAGGCCCCGGGGAGGCCAACCGGACGGAGCGTGGCCTTCCCCTCGGCACGTCTCGCCGGGGTCCTCCTGAACCTCGAGGACTCCCTCTCGAGCCGGATCGTGGGCAAGGACGAGGCCGTCTCACGGATAGCCGGGATCATCCGCGTCCGCATGGCCAGGCTCGATTTCCGGCCCGGCAGGCCCAACGGTTCCTTCCTGGTGGTCGGCCCCACCGGTGTCGGGAAGAACGAGATCGCCTATGCACTGAGCGAGGCGCTTCACGGCGCCGAAGACCGGGTGCTCTCCATCGACCTGGGTGAACTGGCGGACGAGGAGGACCTGGCCAAGCTGGGAGTGAGCCTGATCCCGGGATCGGACACGCATGTCCTGGAGGGGATGCTGACATCACCAGTGCGGCGCGATCCCCAAGCCGTGGTTCTGCTCAGGGGCCTTGAGCGGGCGCATTCCTCGCTCCAGCCTGTCCTGCAGCAGATTCTCGAGCAGGGACGCATGGATGACATCATGGGGCCGGTCTCCTTCAGCGAGACCATTGTCTTCGTGACATTGCGGCCGAGGCGGGATGATCCGGCCGCTGGTGAGATCGGCTTCGGCCGCGCAACCCTTTCACCCGAGGATGCCCTGCGGATGCGTCTGGAGGCCACGTACGCGCCTGACTTCCTGAACTCCTTCAACGCTATCCTGGAGTTCCCGCCTCTGACCACGGAGGATGTCCGGCGGATAGCCCGTTACAAGGTGGAGAGGGTTCTGAAACGCCTGCACCGCCACCGACGTGACATCGTCATCGAGGAAGGGGTCTTCGAGGACCTGATTCTGGATGAGCAGGCGCGGAAGACAGGTGCATCGTTCCTGAACCGGACCCTCGAGGTCGGCCTGTTCAACCCATTGGCACGCTATCTACTATCCCACCGGGACAGCCGCCGGATTCACATCGGGATCACGAATGGCGATCTTGAGATCAGGGAGCGCTAGGCCCCTCTCGAGCTCAGCCTCTGCTCTCGTCTCTCCTGCTGCGCCCCGGTCGCGGACTCACTCGCCGGCAAATCTTTGGCCGCATCCCGAAGCGAGTTCTTCCTGATCGCCCTAATGAGTGATATAATCGGCAGGTAGCACTTCCTGGATGGCGGGGGTCGGCCCGCAGTCGCCCCCGATTTTCTGTATCTTCTCGGATCGCTGGAGTTCTGTCGCTATGCGCAGAAGAAGGAGGCAAACATGAGGAACCTGACCAAGGTTCTGGCCGGGTTGACCCTGGTGCTCCTGGCCTGCCTCTGTACCGCGCCCGCCTGGGCAGGGGTACAGAAGGTCATCTTCGCCGACGAGTTCGGCTTTCCCACCTGAGGTTACTGCCCTGATGCCCGGTGCGGGCTCAAGATGCTTCAAGATGAATATCCCGATCTATTCCTTTATGTAGACAACCACACATCAGGTCCTCTGCACAATCCGGGTGCGCAGGATCGTCGGAACGTCTACGGCAACGTAGGCGGTGTTCCGGACGTCCGTATAGACGGCAAGTACTCGGTGGTCGGCGGAGGAGACGGCTGCTACAGCCGTTATCAGGCGTATCGCACGCGGTTCATGACGCGCATGAACGAGACGGCGTGGACCAGTCCGGTCAGCATCGAGGGGATGATCACGATAGGCGAGTCCACGATTACGATAACCGCCACGTACGAGCTGCTCGACCCGGTGTCGCTGCCGCCCGTGCGGGGGAGTTTCATCGTGTACGAGGACGACGTCTACTACAGCCCCTCCGTAAGGTACGACGCCATCACAAGACATACGTACAACCAGACCGTCACCCTGAGCCAGGTGGGAGACACACAGGTTCTGGAGACGACCTTCGCCATCAATCCCGCCTGGAACCTCGAGGAGCTGCACGCCGTTGCCATCCTCCAGGAAACTACGGGCGGAACCGGCGTCAGGCCTGTCGTGCAGGGAGCGCGGATGGATGCGGTGCGCGACTTCAGCATTACCTTCGACCGGCCCATCGTCTCGGTGCCTTCCGGCAGCGGCTCGGCCCTCTTCCAGGGCGTAGTCGAGAACATCGGCGTGGTGCCCGACCTGGTGACGATCGAGATCTCGCAGGACTTCGGCTGGCCGGCCGACTTCCAGGTCGCCGGGGATCCGAACTGGCACACCTCCTACGTGCTGAGCCTCGATCCCGAGGAGACCGCGGAGTTCACCGTCCGCGTACAAACTGATGGAGACAAGAGAATCGGCGAGGGTACCTTCTCGTCGCTCTCCGACAATACGGGCCGCACGGAAGCCCAGGAACTCAGGGTCTTCAATCTGTCTCCTGCCATCATGTTCGTGGATGACGACCGATATCGCGAGGACGAGCACCCATACGTCAACGCCCTGGACGAACTGGGCTTCCTCTACGACTTCTGGGACTGCCTGGACCACACATTCGCGGGCCCGACGCTGGAGGCAATGATCGGCTTCGATGCGATCATCTGGCACAACGGGTTCACAACCATCGACCTGTTGAACCAGACGGAGAAGAACGCCCTGATGGCGTATGTAGACTGGGGCGGCAACCTCTACTACAACTCCATGGACTACCTGACGAACGCGACCCTCGGCACGTTCGAGAGCCAGTACCTCGGGCTCTCCTCGTGGACCGTCAACGTTCCTGCGGAAGAGGTCGAGGGTGTTGCCGGGGATCCGATCACAAGCGGTATGTCGATGCCACTGGACTGGCCCTTGTCATCGCTTAACCGCCCGGATGTCCTGGTTCCGGGCGCGATGGCCGCGGGGATCCTCCTCAACGAGGGCGGCCAGCCTCTCGCAGTCCGCAATATGCCCGCAAGCGGCGGCAGGGTGGTGTTCAGCACGGTTCCGCACAATGCCATGAGCGAAACCGATCCCCCGCCGAACAACTGCCACGCCCTTCTGTCAAACATCCTCGCGTGGCTGATCGACACCGACATTGCCAGCACTCCTGAAACTGTTCCCCAGGCCGCAGCCCGCGTGCTCTGGGCCGGTCCGAATCCGTGGACCCCGCAGACGGAGCTTCGCTTCCGCCTGGATGAGGCATCCCCGGTACAACTGGCGGTAGTGGACGCTACCGGACGCGTCGTCAGGACGCTGCGCAGCGGCATGACCGACCCCGGCCTCCACAGCGAGCAGTGGGACGGGCGTGACGACTCCGGACGGTCGGTTCCCTCCGGGATCTACTTCGTGAAGCTGGGCGGCGGAACGCTTCAGGCTTCCACGAAGCTGGTGGTTCTGAGGTAGCGGACTGGATCGCCGGTTGTCCGCATAACTCGAAACGGCCGCCTCTGTACAAGGGGCGGCCGTTGCTCATCCAGGAGCATTCATCCTGCTCATCCGAAGCGGATCATCAGCGGGAGTCCCGTCTCAGCCCCCGGGTTCATCCACGGCACTCATGGAAGGCGGGGCACAAGCAGGGTCAGGAGACGCGCCAGGCGGCCCCCGGCTTCGGCCGCCATATCCACCACATCCTCGTGTGTAAGAAGCTCCGTCCCGATGCCTGTTGCGTGATTGGTCACGAGGGAGAACAGCAGGCAGCGCATTCCCAGGCGTCTGGCTTCGATCGCCTCAGGCACGGTGGACATTGAGGCAACGGTCCCGCCGATCCTGCGCCAGGCGCGCACCTCGGAGGCTGTCTCGTAGTTGGGTCCGAGCGACCCTGCGAGGACCCCCAGACGCAGTGGGATGCCCGCCGCGAGTGCGATCCGCTGTGCAAGCTGATGGAGTTCGGGATCCACCACACTGCCGTGTGATCTCCAGACACTGCCGGATGAGCTCCGGATGCAGCGGGATGATCCGGCCGGCTCCTCACGGGGATCAGGATGCATCATCCGCTCCCCAGGTGGAACGAGCGGCCTGAAGAAGAGGCTGATTGCATCCGACGCCGCGAGAAGCTCCCCGGGGCCCGCCGTCCCGCGATCCAGCGACCCAGCGGCGTTGGTCAGCACGATGGTCCGGACGCCGAGCGCGTGTAGCAGGCGGACCTGGCGTGTGACCACTTCGGGAGTGTGTCCCTCGTACAGGTGCACCCTCCCCTGTACAACCCAGGCATCCCTTCCGCCCAGCCTGCCCAGTATCAGCCGGCCGGCGTGCCCTGCGACCCTGCTCACCGGATAGCCGGGAATACCGGAGGCCTCAAGGATCACCGGGGCTTCGAGAGACTCCGCGACAGACCCGAGCCCGCTGCCGAGCACCAGCCCTACCGAGGCCTGCCTTCCGCCGGCAGAGTTGCGGATCCCGGCCACAACATCGTCCGGAGGCCACGACGCCGGGGGTTCGCATTGCCTTCCGTGCATACCTTCTCATCCCTCCCTGTCGTATGGTTTGCCCAGTGCCGCGGGCGGCGAGGCCCGCCCGATCCAGCCCGCCAGCGCCAGAAGCGTGGCTATGTACGGCAGCATCTGCAGGAACTGAGTCGGGAGGATCTCGCCCGGTATCCGCATCTGGAGCGCCTCTGCAGCGCCGAAGAGGAGGCAGGCCAGCGCCCCCCACGCAGGCCGCCACTTCCCGACTATCATCGCGGCAAGAGCGATGTACCCGCGGCCGTTCGACATCCCGTCAGTGAAACTGTGCTGCTCCATCGCAAGCCACGCGCCTGCCAGCCCGGCCAGCGCCCCGGACAATAGGACCCCGATCGTTCGCGTCCAGGCGACCGAGATCCCGGCCCCGTCCAGCGCCCTTGGTCCGTCGCCTGCTGCGCGCAGGGACAGCCCGAATCCTGTCCGGAACAGCAGAACCTGCGACCCCACGATCACGGCCACTGCCAGCAGGAAGAGCGGCTGGCCCAGCAGATCCGCCATGCTTCCGGTCTGCTCCAGGCCCGGCATCCGCAGAGGCGCAATCCCCGGGAAACGAGGGGAGTTGCTGGAGCTCATGTATAGGATCTTCAGGAGCCCGCGCGTCGCTCCCACGGCAAGCAGGTTTATCGCGAGGCCTGAGAGGATCTGATCCGCCTTTCCGGCTACCGTGACCCCCGCGTGGATGGCTGCGGCCAGCATGCCGAGACCGACTCCCAGGGCGACGCCCAGCCACGGGTGCCCGGAGGCCAGAGTGCCCGCAGCCGCACCGAATGCGCCGAAGAGGATGATCCCCTCGAGGCCGATGTTGATCACGCCTCCGCGCTCGGACAGGGCCCCACCCGCCGCTGCGAGGGCATACGGCACGCTGATCCGCAGAACCTGCGCCAGGATCGGGATAATCAGCTCCATGGCCTGCTCTCTCTCCTGGCAGACGCCCATCGGGTGAGCATGCGGTCGAACACGATGAAGAGGATCAGGATCACAGCCTGCAGAACGTCGAGCAGTTCCCTCGGCACGATCCGGTTTACCACGAGGCCGCCGTACGACAGAAGGCCGAAGAACACTGCGGAGGGGATGACGGCGAGAGGATTGTTGCGGCCGAGGAGCGCGACCGCTATTCCCGTGAAGCCCACCCCGGCGGAGAACCCGTCCTCGTAGCAGTGCTTGTACCCAAGGATGAAGCTGCTGCCCGCAAGCCCGGCAAGGCCGCCTGACAGCACCATCGCAGCCGCGCTTATCCTCCCCGAAGAGAGCCCTGCGTATGATGCCTGCGCCTGTCCCTGGCCCAGCACACGCAGCGAGAACCCGAACACCGTTCGGCGGATCACGACGCTCATGAGGACAGCCAGAACGATCCCAACGATGATCGCCGCATTGAGCGGGCTTCCCCTCAGTGACGGATGCAGATCCGAGATCCTTGGGAGCCACGCACCCGGGGCGATCTCGGGGCTGCGCACCGTTTCCGGCAGGGCGACGTGACGGACGAGGAGGTAGTTCACGAGCGCAATGCCGATGAAGTTCAGCATGATCGTGACGATCACTTCACTCGCCCCTGTGCGCGCCTTCAGAAGGCCCGGGATCGCGCCCCAGACGCCGCCGGCCAGGGCGCCCGCAGCCAGAACCGGCAGGACGCCCAGCGGGAATCCCAGCACAGGCAGGGCGAAACCGGCCCAGGCCATCGCGAACCCGCCCACCACCATCTGCCCTTCCGCGCCGATGTTGAAGAGCCGCGCCTTGAAGGCGAGGGCCACGGCAAGGCCTGTGAACATGAGCGGTGTTGCCCTGAAGAGAACCTGGCTGAATCCGTAGGCCGAGCCGAGAGTGCCGGTGAAGAGCGTGGAGAAGAAGAGTGCCGGCGAGCGTCCCAGCGCCAGTACAGCGGCCGCGGCAAGGATCATCCCCAGTGTGACCGAGAGAACAACCGGACCGGCGCTGCGGATCAGGAATGGCATCCACGGGCGGATCGCAGCCATGCGCGCTGTCGGAATCGCCCGCATGTCAGCGGCCTTCTCCACCCAGCCCCAGCAGCGACGCGTGCAGTTCGTCAGGCTTCACATCAGCCCTCAGAGCCTCGTATGCGGGCAGGCCCCGGTAGAGGATCAGGATCCTGTCGCTGAGCGCCTGCAGTTCGCCGAGGTCTGCGCTGACCAGGAGCACCGCAGCGCCGCGGTCGCGCTCGGCAAGGATCTGCCCGTGCAGGAAGCTCGTGGCGAGCAGATCCACTCCGCGCGTCGGATGCACGGCCAGGAGCAGAGGCGGCTTCCGCGAGATCTCGCGGCCTGCGATGAACCGCTGCTGATTCCCGCCCGACAGCGCCCGGCCCGGCAGATCCAGCCTTGCCGGGCGCACTCCGAATCTCTGAACGACCTCGCCTGCAGCCTTCACAAGCGCGTCTCTGTTGAGGAAGATCCAGCGTCGGAACTCCACATCCCCCTGGCGTCCGAGGGCCATGTTCTCGACAAGATCGATGTCGGGGAGAAGCCCTTCGTGGCTCCTGTCAGCGGGGATGCAGCCGATCCTGCGGCGGAACTGGCTGGGCCTTCGCGGATCGATCGTGCGGCCTAAGAAGCGGATCTCACCGCTGGCGATCGGCACAGTCCCGAGGAGGGCGCCGACGAGTTCCTTCTGGCCGTTCCCCTCGACCCCTCCGACTCCGACGATCTCTCCTGAGCGGACCGAGAACGAAAGCTCGTTGATGCGCACGCCTCCTGAACCCGCATCCAGGCGCTCCACCTCGAGCACGACATCGCCTGCGTGTGAAGGGGTCCACACGAGGTCCGGCAGCTTCGCGCCACCGACGATCATCGAGACCAGACGCGAGGGCTCCGTACCTGCGACGACCTCTGTACCAACAAGGCGGCCGCCGCGCAGCACAGTGACGCGATCGGCCAGGGCCATCACCTCGGGGAGCTTGTGGCTGACGAAGAGTATCGCGCAGCCGTCTGCGGCCAGGCGGCGCAGGACCCCGAAGAGGAGTTCCACCTCTGCGGGGGCCAGGACTGCCGTGGGTTCATCCAGGATCAGGATGCGCGAGCCGCGATGCAGGAGCTTGAGTATCTCGACGCGCTCCCTCTCCCCCACCGAGAGCTCTGATACGCGGCGGTCCAGATCGGTCGGGAGTCCGAAGCGATCCATCAGGTCCGTGACGGCGACCATCTCCCCAGGGCCTGATGCGGCGAGGCCCCTGCGCGCGCCAAGCAGGATGTTCTCCATCCCTGTGAGGCCCGGGACGAGGTGGAAGTGCTGCGCGCACAGACCAACCCCTGCTGCGATGGCGGCTGCCGGGGAACCGCACCGGAGTGGTGCGCCGTTGACGCGGATCGCGCCCGAGTCGGGGCGCAGAAAGCCGCTGAGGATCCCCATCAGCGTCGACTTGCCCGCGCCGTTCTCGCCGACTACCGCGTGGATCTCGCCCGGGTTGACGGAGAAGGAGATCGAGTCATTGGCGAGGACAGAGCCGAAGCTCCTGCTTACCTCGATGAACTCGACCGCGGGGTGTGATCCGGACATCGCCCGCTACTTCGTGGGGACCGTGATCTCCCCATCGATGATCCGGCGGCGGAAAGACTCCACCTGCTCGACGATCTCCGGGGTGAGCCAGCGCTCGTTCTGTTCCCTGCGCACGTAGCCTACTGCGCCTTCGCGAAGCCCTTCGTGCAGGATCCCGCCGGCAAACTCGCCGGCCGCGGCAGCACGCACGGCGTCGAACACTGCGACATCCACGTTCTTGGTCATGCTGGTCAGGATGTGGTCAGGGGCCTCGTACGACTGGTCCGCGTCGACACCGATTGCGAGCTTGTCCCTCTGTCTGACCGCCTCGAAGACCCCGAGGCCGGTGGAACCGGATGCATGGAAGATCACATCCGCGCCTGCGTCGATCTGTGAAAGCGCCAGCTCCCTTCCCCTGCCGGGGTTCTTGAAGGCATCGTCGGTGACCCCCGCGTAGTGTACAAGCACCCTCGCGTCCGGGCGCGCGGCCATCACTCCTGCGCGGTACCCGGCCTCGAACTTGTGGATGAGCGGGATGTCCATGCCTCCCACAAAGCCCAGGATGCCGGTCTCGGTCACGAGGCCCGCGGCTGCACCCACCAGAAACGCGCCTTCCTCCTCGCGGAACCTGATTCCCAGCAGGTTCTCCGGGACATCCTTCCCCTCGCTCCAGGTGTAGTCGATGCAGACGTACTTCTTGTCGGAGAACTCGGATGCGACCTTCGTGATGTCGTCTGTGAAGAGGAACCCCACGCCGATTATCAGATCAGTCTTGCCGGCGGAGAAGATCCGCAGCGCTGCCTCGCGGTCCGATCCGTCGCCCGGTTCGAAGTACTCGAAGACGATCCCCAGCTCCTCGCGCGCCCGCAGGAGCCCGGCATACGCCGAATCGTTGAACGACTTGTCGCCGAGACCGCCGACATCGAATACAAGGCCCACCCGGAAAGCGTCTCCGGCGTCACCTCCGCCTTCGCAGCCGGCCACGAAGGGGAGAAATGCCAGCAAGGCTGCAAGGGAGAGCGTACTCACCGCGTGCATACCTCTTGTGTGGTTCATCAGTCTCCTCCCTCCTTCTCAGGCCGGACGAAGCAGCGGCGGCAGCGCGCCTCGTAGACATCTGTAGATCCGACGAGGATCCGCTCATCGCCGCTCGTCACCCTCTGCGATCTGCAGGCCGGAGCGCCGCACACGACGCATATCGCCAGGGCCTTCGTGATGTACTCTGCCCGCGCCAGAAGCTGCGGGATAGGTTCGAAAGGGACTCCCCTGTAGTCGAGATCCAGCCCGGCGACTATGACACGCTTGCCGGCATCGGCCATGCGCTCGCACACATCGACGATCCCCTCGTCCAGGAACTGCACCTCGTCGATTCCGATCACCTCTGCATCGGCGGCGTGCGCTTCGACATCACGCGAAGAGCGGATCGTGATCGAAGGGATCATCTG
>CAZWSC010000091.1:0-2729 GCA_964636385.1 uncultured bacterium | reverse complement strand
GTCGTGTCGGCGGGCCTGGCCATTTACGACACGATGGAGTTCATCAAGCCCGACGTGGCCACCATCTGCATGGGACAGGCCGCGTCCATGGGGGCCCTCCTCCTGGCAGCCGGGGCGAAGGGCAAGCGCTCAGCCCTGCCCAACAGCCGCATCATGATCCACCAGCCGATGGGGGGCAGTCGCGGCCAGGCCTCGGACATCTTCATCTACACCAAGGAAATCGTGACCTTGAGGGAGCGGATGAACGACATACTGGCCCGGCACACGGGGCAGGACCTGGAGCGAATACGCAAGGACACCGACCGCAATTTCTTCATGTCCGCGGAAGAGGCCAAGGAGTACGGCCTTGTGGACGACGTCATATACAAGAAGAGATAGCGAACGCCGGGACTTGGGATCAAGGTAGTTTCGCAGGGGGCCGATAGTTGCACCAGAAGACGACGCCCCGGTCATGCCGTCCGGGAGAAGACAGCAAGGAGACTTCATGAAGAAGCGTGTGAACTCGCCTCTGCCGATCCGCTGTTCGTTCTGCGGCCGCGGGCAGGAGGAGGTCGCCCGGCTCGTCTCGGGGCCATCCGTCTACATCTGCAGCGAGTGCGTCAGGCTCTGCAACGACATACTCGAGGGCGAGACCGCCCCGCCGCTGCCGCTGAGCGGGGAGTCGCTGCCCAAGCCGTCGGAGATCAAGAAGACCCTGGACGACTACGTCATCGGCCAGGAACGGGCCAAGCGGATCCTCTCCGTGGCCGTGTACAACCACTACAAGCGCGTGAACCAGAGCAGGTCCCTCTCCGGCGAGGTTGAGCTGGAGAAGGGGAACATCCTTCTCGTCGGCCCGACAGGCAGCGGAAAGACCCTCCTGGCCCGCACCCTCTCGCGCCTGCTCAAGGTTCCATTTGCGATGGTGGATGCCACCACCCTCACCGAGGCCGGATACGTGGGTGAGGATGTGGAGAACATCCTGGTGCGTCTCCTTCAGGCCGCCGACTTCAACGTCGGGGCTGCCGAGCGAGGGATCATCTATGTGGACGAGATCGACAAGATATCGCGCAAGAGTGACAACCCGTCGATCACGCGCGACGTCTCCGGGGAGGGTGTGCAGCAGGCGCTCCTCAAGATCCTGGAAGGTACCGTCGCGAACGTCCCGCCGCAGGGGGGGAGGAAGCATCCCCAGCAGAAGTACATCGAGGTCAATTCGAAGGACATCCTCTTCATCTGCGGAGGCGCCTTCGAGGGAATAGACAAGGTCGTATCGAAGCGGATCGGCAAGAAGTCGATCGGTTTCGGCGCCGAGGCGAAGGCCCGCAAGGACTACGGTCTGACCGAACTGTATGCGCAGATCGAGCCGGAGGACCTTCTCTCCTACGGGCTCATTCCGGAACTGGTGGGGCGGCTTCCGGTCGTCACCACGCTGGGCGACCTGGATGAAGAGGCGCTGCTTCGGATTCTGACCGAGCCCAGGAACGCGGTGGTAAAGCAGTACCAGCGATTCTTCGAGATGGAGAACGTCCGCCTGGAGTTTACAGAGGAAGCCTTGCGGGCGGTTGTGCGTGTGGCCATCAAACGCCGGACTGGCGCGAGAGGACTGCGCGCAGTGCTCGAGGATTCGATGCTGAATATCATGTATGACCTTCCCTCCAGGAAGGATGTGGAGGCCTGCGTAATCACGGACGACGTGATCCTGAAAGGCGAACCGCCCGAGGTGATCCACCGAGTCCCGAGCAAGAAAGAGGCCTGACACACCAAGGGGTCTGCAGAGCGGGGCCGGTTTCGACAACGGTCCCGGGGCTGAGCCGCGCACCGGCACTGACTGGGGCCGGGGCCCACAACGCCGGGCTGCCGACGGTCGGACCGGGGCGCGCACCCCGCGGATGTACAATACTGGAGGAGAAGGCTGTCCATGGGGTTCTCCGTTCTCATCGACGGCAAGGCTGTTCGCCTGAGCGGCCGGTTGCCCCTGCTTCCCCTGAGAGATGTGGTTCTTTTCCCCGGCATGGTGCTGCCCCTTTTCGTCGGCAGGCCCTGCTCGGTCGCAGCGATCGACAAGGCCGCGGGTTCCCGCAAGATCCTCTTCACTGCGGCACAGAGAAGGCCGGAGGTCTCTGTTCCGAGGCAGGGCGACCTGCACGAGATGGGGGTCGTCGCCAGGCTCCGCCAGGTGCTGCGTCTTCCGGACGGGACGATGCGGGTCCTTGTGGAGGGGCTGCGCCGCGCCGAGCTTGAGGGGCTTCTGATCGCCGACGAAATGCTGACCGCCCAGGTGGCACCCGGCCCTCCCGAGGGGGGAACCGGCGGTGAGGTCAGGAAGCTTCTCCGCGAGACGCAGATGGCCTTCCAGGAGTACGCCCGGCTGGACAGGCGCGTGAATGGGGAGGGATGGGCTGCCGTGACCGCCTGCGAAGATCCGGTGGAGGCGTCATACCTGATGGCGTCTCACCTGCAGATCAGGATCGCCGCACGCCAGGAGCTTCTTGAGACGCCTGATGCCAGGACGCGGCTGGAGCTTCTGTCCCGGCTTCTGGCTGCAGAGTCCGAAGTTGCGCGTCTCGAACGGAAGATGGAGTCCAGCGCCAGGCAGGGCAGGATACGGCACGAAGCCGATGTCGAGTCCCCAGCCGCTCCCGGCCGCAGGCTTCCGTCCAGGGAGATGGACGAGGGGACTGCGGAACTGGCCGAGCTGGAGGATCGCGTCCGCAAGGCCAGGATGCCGAATCCGGTCCAGGTGAAGG
>CAZWSC010000090.1:0-60750 GCA_964636385.1 uncultured bacterium | reverse complement strand
TCCCCCCGTTCTGCCCCCCCCCCCCCCCGCCCCCGGGCCGGGGGCTTGTCCCTCCCCCGCCAGTTCAACGGCCTTCTGCACAGCCTCGTCCATCGTCTCTGCCGTAATCAGGGACGGCGCCTTCCGCAGGATCTCCCTGGCCTCCGCCTCGCTGGTCCCAGTGAGGCGGATCACGATGGGGATCCGCACCCCGGCGGTCGACAGGGCCTGTACAAGACCTGTCGCCACATCGTCGCACCTGGTAATCCCGCCGAAGATGTTGAAGAGGATCGAGCGCACCGACGGATCGCCGGTGATGATCCTGACGGCGGTAATCACCTTGGAAGGCTCCGAGGAACCGCCGATGTCCAGGAAGTTTGCCGGCTCGCCGCCATAGTGCTTCACGAGATCCATGGTGGCCATCGCGAGTCCTGCGCCGTTGACCACGCACCCGATCTGCCCGTCCAGCTTTATAAACGAGAGCCCCTGACCGCGGGCCATCTGCTCCTCGGCCGGCTCTGCCGTCAGGTCCCTGAGTTCCGCGAGATCAGGTCTGCGGAAGAGGGCGTTGTCGTCCAGGTTGATCTTCGCATCAATCGCCAGGTGCTCCCCGGACGTGGTCTTCACGAGCGGGTTGATTTCGGCGAGCGACGCATCGATCGACGTGAAGGCCCTGCACAGCTTCTGGAGAATGGCGCCGATCGCGAGGGCGTCCGCCGGATCGCGGGCAATCCTGAAGGCGAGGGAGCGGGCCTGGTAGCCGCGCAACCCCGCCTGTGGGTCAAAGTGGAGCCGGTGGATCGCATCGGGCTTCGTTCGCGCAACCTCCTCGATATCTATCCCGCCCTGGCTGGAAACCATCACCAGGGGAAGCCTCGCCTTCCTGTCCAGAACGACTCCCAGGTAGTATTCATGCGCGATATCGACCGCCGGGGCCACAAGGACCTTGTGCACGGTAAAGCCCTTGATGCTCATCCCCAGAATCTTCGCGGCCTTCTCCCTCGCTTCCTCCGGAGTGGAGGCAAGCTTGACCCCGCCGGCCTTGCCTCTCCCTCCCGCGTGCACCTGCGCCTTGACCACGACCTGGCCTCCGGCGCCGGCCGCGATCGACCCGGCCTCTTCCGGGGTGGTGGCGACCACCCCCGGGGGGACGGGAATCCCGTGGGATCGCAGAATCTCCCTGGCCTGGTATTCGTGAATGTTCACGCTCAGCCTCCCGGCACGGATTCATCTTCGGAAGAGCCACCGCCCGGCAGTCCGGCGGCGTGCCGCCGCGGGAGACAGCTCCCCGTCCCCGCGCGGCGGCATCGTCTGCCTCATGGCGTGAAGGCGGCTCTCCCCGCCAGTCAATGCTTCTTCAGGAACTCCGAAACCACTGATGAGAGCCCCGGCTCGCCGATCTCCTCCAGTTCGTAGCCGACGCGGACGGAGTCCTTGTCGAGCTTGACGACCCGGCGGAAGTCGATCGGTGTCCCGATGACAACCAGGTCGCAGGGGACCTTTCGGATTGTCGCCTCCAGGTCCCTGATCTGCTGGTCGCCGTACCCCATGGCCGGCAGAAGGCTCCCGATCTCCGGGTACTTCCTGAAGGTGTCGGCCATCTCACCCACCAGGTACGGCCTGGGATCGACCAGCTCGGCAGCACCGAACTTGAGGGCCGCGACGGTTCCGGCCCCGATCTTCATACCGCCGTGTGTAAGGGTCGGGCCGTCCTCGACCACGAGGACCTTCCTGTCGCGGATCTTCTCCCAGTTCTCAACATGCAGCGGACTGGCCGCATCTACGACCACGGCCCCGGGGTTGTTTGCAGCGATGTTCGCGCGCACCTGGTTGATGTCGTCGAGACAGGCCGAGTCGATCTTGTTGATGACGATCACGTCGGAGTTCAGAAGATTGGTGTGTCCGGGATGATAGGTGAGCTCGTGACCGGGCCTGAGCGGATCCACCACAGTGATCTGCAGATCCGGCCTGTAGAACGACATGTCGTTGTTGCCGCCGTCCCAGATGATGACGTCGGCTTCCTTCTCCGCCTCCCTGACGATCGCCTCGTAGTCGACGCCTGAGTAGATGACGGTTCCCGAGACAACGTGCGGTTCGTACTCCTCCATCTCCTCGATCGTGCACTTGTGCAGGGCCAGATCTTCCACGGTGGCGAAGCGCTGAACTCCCTGCTTCGCGAGATCGCCGTAAGGCATCGGATGGCGGATCGCCACGACCTTCCTGCCAGCCTCGCGCAGCAGCGCACAGACCCGACGGGTCGTCTGGCTCTTCCCACACCCGGTGCGGGTGGCAAGGATGGAGATCATCGGCTTCGTGCTCCTGATCTGCGTGGACACAGGCCCCATCAGTGTGTAGTCCAGACCCATCGACAGGATCCAGCTCCCCTTCTCCATGACGTATTGGTGTGAAACATCGCTGTAGGCGAAGACCGCCTCATCGGCCGGGTTGCCCCTGATGAACTCCGGGAGGCTCTCCTCGGGGATGATCGGAATCCCCTTTGGGTAGAGAGGTCCCGCCAGGACCGCCGGATAGGTGCGGTCCTCGATACCGGGGATCTGAGTGGCCGTGAATGCCACAACCTCGATGTCATCCCTGCCGCGGAAAGCCACATTGAAATTGTGGAAGTCTCGTCCGCCGGCGCCCAGAATAATCACCCTGCGCTTGGTCTTCGTCGTCATACGTCGATTCTCCAGGCAAGAACCAGCCCCGCCCGGGATGACCGGAGCCGGCACGCCATTTCATACCAAATGGATATCTGCTTCTGGAATACGAGGTTACAGCCGGCCCATCAGGACCGGTCCACCCGGGGCGGATCCACACCTCCCCGGATACGCCGGATCAGGCTGCTGCTCGAGTATCCCGGATAAAACTGGACGATCGCGACCGACCCGCCGTACGACTCGACCACGTCGCGACCCACAACGTTTCCAGGCTTGTAGTCCCCGCCCTTGGCGAGGATATCCGGGCGCACGACACGGATCAACTCCAAAGGGGTCGGCTCGGGGAAGACGCAGACCAAGTCCACGGACCGCAGGGAAAGCAGCACCCATGCCCTCTCCAGTTCCCGCATGTAGGGCCTCGGCATGCCCTTGAGAGCGCGGATGGAGTCATCGGAGTTCACCCCGACAACCAGTGCATCCCCCAGGGCCCGCGTCTCAGCCAGGTAGAGAACATGGCCTGCGTGGATCAGATCGAAGCACCCGTTGGTGAAGACGACCCGCTTCCCGAGTGCCCGCCATTCGCTGCAGAGGCGCCCTGCTTCTACCCGGCTCACCAGGCCGTCCGGGAGTGGCAACCCGGTATCCCTCCTGTCAGGGGGTGAGCCCACGTTTCGTCTCCCGGGCACAAGGTCCGTCCACACTGACAGACTCTGAGTTCAACTCCACCGGATCAGGACTGCCCGATGGAGAATCGAGGGCAGCGCGGATCGCCTCGGCGGTGGTGGTCGTCGTACCGACCTCGCGGATTACAAGCCCTGCGGCGTGGTTGCTTACGGCGGCCGCCTCGGCAGCGTCGGCACCGGATGCCAGGGCAAGCGCGTACACGCTTACGACCGTGTCGCCTGCCCCTGTCACGTCGAATACTTCCGTCTCCGTAACGGGAAAATGCAACACAGGGCCCTGCTCGGGGAAGAGGGTCATCCCAAGACTCCCGCGGGTGATCAGCACGGCCCGGCACTCCAGCTCATCACGGAGATACCGGCCCGCTGCAATGAGGTCGTCATCGTCCCTGAGGCGCCGGCCGAACGCTGCGCCCGCCTCGGCTGTGTTCGGCGTGATTACCGAGACGCCGCGGTACGCAAAGAAGTGAGTCTCCTTGGGATCCACGCAAATGGGGATCTCCCTCTGAATCGCCACGGGAAGAAGGGCCGCCAGAAGCGCCCTGGTCACAACCCCCTTTCCGTAGTCGGAGATCACAACCGCGGTGGCGGTGTCCAGCGCTGCCATCGCGCGCTCGAGGACCATCTCGAGTACGCTGCCGTCGATCTCGGCTGTCTCCTCGCGATCAACCCTCAGCACCTGCTGTCTGCGGGCCAGGATGCGGGTCTTCGCCGAGGTGCGGCGGCCCTGAACCTCCACCAGCCACTCCGGGGAAATCCCTGCGCCATTCATCAGGGACTTCAGATCATGACCGAATCCGTCGGGCCCGATGACCCCGACTACGACAGGCCGGGCGCCCAGGCGCGCCACATTGTGGGCAACGTTCGCCGCGCCTCCCATGCGCAGGGTCTCATCCAGTGCCTCGATGACCGGCACAGGAGCTTCCGGCGATATGCGCGTCGTATCTCCCCACAGGTAGCGGTCGAGCATGACATCGCCCAGAACCAGCACCCGCTGCCGGGAGAAACGGCCCAGTATGGCATCTCTCTTCTCTGTCCTCGGAAATGGCATGGGCGCATGGTAAGGCATGGCCGGGGAGTTTCAAGATCCGATCCACCACAGGAACGGCGCGCGGCGGAGGCCCAATCCCCCGTCACGCGCGCCGTCTGGTGCCATCCATCCGCAGTTACCGGCTGCCCCGGGCATGCCTCACGGTTCGCCCGGTCTGCGGCACCCTGCCGCATGGCCCCCCACCCGGCGTAACACCGGGCAGGGTGGGGCCGGAACGCACGGATCGAGCCGGGGTGTCCGTGCTAGCGATACACTGACTTCACCCGGCCCCAGGTCCTTTCGTCCACAGGAATCGGCGGATCACCTCCGTTGGGCATTCCGGGAGTGGGAGGCAGCCGGTTGCCGGCAGGCAGAAGAGAGCCGTTGTAGTTGTTGAGGGCGTCGAAGAGCTGCCACTCCGGTCCGCCGTCAGGCATCCTGCCTGTCGACCGGTCCGCCTCGGACTCATGGTTCTTGTACGTATAGGCATCCACGAGGATGGTGTCCTCCCCGACCACATGCCAGAGTGTCACGGTATCGCCGCCGTTGTTGAGCCTGAGGCCTGTGGACGGAAGCCCGTTCTCGATCTCCCAGACCACTGACTCGCTTCCGAAGACTACCCGGACACCGCCTTCGGGAAGAGACCCGGTGAAGCCATAGACGAACTCTCCATCCGCGTCTCCCAGGTAGTACCCATCGAGATCCAGGCTCCCGGGCCCGGGGTTGACTATCTCGACCCACTCGTCGTCCCTGAAGTGGTACGACCCGTCTCCGTCCCAGTCCGATGCGGGTGCCGCCATGATCTCGTTCAGCAGCGGGCCGCAGGTTCCCACTGACGGGCCGGCAACGGCCAGGGCCAGGACAACAACGGGCAGTGCAAGGATGCGCATGCATTCCTCCTTCTGATGAGGGTGATCGGTGAGCATCACACTGACGCTCCATCCACACAGGAGGGATCTGTTGCCAGAAGCATGCCCGCGTAGCGGTGGGCTCAGCGCGGAATGCCCCGGCCTCGGAGAGGCACTTCCCGGGCAGAGGGGATGGCCCGGGCGACGGCACGGGCATATCCGGATCACACCGGACAGCCCGCTGCACACAGCTACAGTGTGATCCGGGTTAGCCGGAGTCCCTGACTACACGCGTGCCTTTGCGGCCCTCGAGCGCCTCGCGGATGCAGGGAGGGCTCGTTATGATGACCTCGCGTCCCCCGGCCTCCAGGAACTCGACGGCCGCACGGATCTTCGGCCCCATACTCCCGGGCGGGAACTGGCCCTCAGCCAGGTAGTCGCGGGCCTCCGAAACCGTCATACATGGAAGCGGGCGCTGCGTGGCCAGACCGAAGTCGAGAAGGACCTGATCGATTGCAGTTACGTTGATGACCGTGTCCGCGCCTGTGGCGAGTGCCAGCTTGATCGAGGCGAAGTCCTTGTCGATGACGGCCTCAACCCCTTTGAGCCGGCCATCCGCCTCAATCACAGGGATGCCCCCGCCGCCGGCAGCCACAACGATGTGGCCCGCATCCATGAGCGACCGCAGGGCGGCCTCCTCCACGATCCGCACCGGGGCCGGGCTGGGCACCACCCGGCGCATGCCCCTTCCGGAGTCCTCCACCATGCTCCACCCCTTCTCCCTGGTAAGATTCCGGGCCTCCTCTTCGGAGTAGAAGGGGCCTATCGGCTTGGTTGGATTCCCGAAGGCGGGGTCATCCGCGCGGACCACGACCTGGGTGATGATCGTGGCAACACTCTTCGGACTGCCGCGCTGAATAAGGATGTTCTGCAGCGTCTGCTGGATCATATAGCCGATCCCCCCCTGGGAATCGGCGCCACACACGTCGAGCGGCATCGGCGGAACGCGGTCTTTGGCCATGTCGTTCCTGAGAAGGATATTGCCTACGATCGGCCCGTTCCCGTGGGAAAGGATGACCCTGGTTCCCGCGTCAAGCAGATCGGCGACATGGAGCATCGACTCATGTGTCACGCGGATCTGTTGCTCGATCGTCCCTGCGCCCCGTCCCGGCAGGATGGCATTGCCGCCAAGAGAGAGCAGCACAGTCCTCATGTGGAAATCCTCCCCAAACAATCCATCCTACCCCGGGGGGTAGGATGGCACGGGCAGGGATCAGGATTGCCGGAGCCAGGGAGAGGACCGTGACCCCTCTCCCGGTACTTCTTCTCGACACGACCAGCCCGGCTCTTTAGCCTGATCTTCTCAATAAGACCCGCTTCCTTCACACTGCCGTTCGGCTCAATCCCCGGAGACCCGCGGAAAGACCTCCCCGCAGGAGCGGGGGGAAACGCTCAGGGAAGCAGAAACGGTCCCATCTGTACACAGAAATCCATATGCGGGCCCGGCCTGCAGATCTGCCCGGCGATACTGAGGAGCCTCCACCGCCGCGGGATCTCCACTGCGGTCAGCCGGAAGCGGCGCCTGCACGCATAGTCCTTCAGTCCGGCCGCGGCAGAACCGGCCCGGCGCCCGTGGGATCCCTGGACACCAGGGACTGGATCGATCGCAGAAGACTCGAACCGTCCGGGATCTGACACGGCTCCACCCTGTCCAGCAGTTCGTGGTGCCGAATGTAGTACCGAAGAGCAAGGCGTGACTCGGGAGCATCCAGGATCTCCACTCCTTGAGGCATGGGAGCGCGCCCGCCGATTACCGCATCACCCGCGATCACCGAGTCAAGCCAGCCGGTCCACACATCCCCGGGGATCTCATCAGCCGATGCAGGCACCGGCAGCATGAACCCCGACTCGGGACCTGTAAGGATGAAGACCGGCAATCCTCCCGCATTGCCTCCCGGCCCGGTGAAGACCAGCGGCCACCACCATTGCGGGGGCAGCGTCTCCGGAGGGCTCACTTCAATCTGAACATTCCAGGGAGGCTTTCGTGTACGGATCAGCCGCGTCTCCCGGATCAGTGCCTCGAGTTCCGAGGAGAGGAGATCGTACTCGAACCGGAAAACCGAGCTCATGAGATCCTCACGCTTCGATCGCTCCGGAGGATAAGGTCTGAAGTAGCTCCGCAGACGACGGGCGAGGTTGACGGCCTTGCCGACGTAGAGGAGATTGCCACCATTGTCGAAAAAGCGGTATACACCGCACCCTTCCGGAAGCTCAGCCAGGGAATCGATCGGGAATGCAAAGCCGGACGTGTCTACGGGCCTTGCTGCAAGGCGGCTCTCATACTCACGCTGCAGATCCTGGTCGGTCCACGACCCGTGGCGCTCCAGCAGGATGTCGAGGAGCTCCCCAATACTCCGCAGGATTCCCTCCGGATCATCGTCCGATGCCGGACCGAGGTTCCACCGCTCGCGGATCCCGGGGATGCGGGCGGCGGACAAGGTCTCCGCGGGCGACATCCCCTCGTGCACCAGTGCAATCCTCGCCCAGGCTGTCAGGTCAAGGGGATCCGACTCCCATTCAGACGCGGCGTGTCGCCTGCACATCCATTGCTGGAAACGGCCGAAGGGTCCAGCCTGGACGGTGGCCGGGCGGAAGCCGGAGCACCTGCCGACAGCCTGATCCCACGAAGATGGATCGCTTCCCCTTACTGCGCCGGCCCTGCCGGGGCGGTGACCGTGTGAACGGAGCCACAGGACCCAGCTGTCGGGAGTCTGCCCGCCGCAGGTATCCAGCCACGCAACCAGGTACTCCGCCTGACGAAGGGAAGCAGGCGATGATGCGACGGATGACCAGAGGCCTTCACCGATCTCCCTGAACCGCGGATCTCCTGCGATGACGCCGCGGATCAGCTTCGCGGCACGGTCAGACGCAGCCGGGATCTTCAGGTATTCTTCGCCGATCTCCACGGCAGTCCATGGTCTTCCGGATTCCGCCATGTCCCGGTGGAGCCTGTCCAGAAGTGTTCTGCTCATCCCTGGAACTCTGAAGCGGGCCTGACGTCCTGCGCAACAGATCCTTTGCCGTTTCGGATACTGAGGGTTCGGCCACCTGGAGTTCACCCGGAGTTCACAGGATTGACCGCAAAGGCTTGACAGCGCTTGATGAGACTCTTAGAATCTGTCCGTCCTTGTCATGGCTACCGCTTCGCAGAACCGGGACGGATCTGCGACGCATAACCTTCGGCTCCATGGATGGATCAGAGCTGAAGACCATGCCACACATGGATGGGGCCAGCCGAAAGAATGACACCAGTGGGCGAGGCTGAAGGCCGATAGCGAGGCCTTGGTAACGGCCGATCCTCAGGGGATTTGTTTCGCACTCCGGTCTGGACCGAGTTGCCGCCTGCGCGCGGCTCTCGAAACCCCTGATAGCCCGCGTCTAAGCACGTGACAGGCCCCCGCCCTTGCCGGACGGGGGCCTGTTCCATGCCATCGGGTACCTACGATGTCCGGAGTTCGAGGTGCATCTCCAGTCCGCCTCCCTCCCCGCCGGTGGGGACACCGCGCACACCGAAGGGCACAACCCCTGCCAGACGCCACGTCAGCCTTCTGGTCCTGAGCCTCATATCCGCACCCAGCCATAGCCCGCTCCCCCGGAGAGACCGCCTCGGTCCGCCCACCCACACTGGACTGACCTGTACCGAGGTCGCCTGACCCGAGTCCGCGTGGAGAAGGCCTATCGAACCCGCCGCACGGGTCTTGCGTGGACCGCGAAACGCATGACGCCTGAAGACGCCGATCCACCAGCTTGTCTCGTGCCTGACCAGACCCCCGCAGGTTCTGCGTGACTCCATGTCCGATCCCATCTCGAATCCCCAGGTGCCCGTGGAGCGCCGCTCCCAGCCGGGATCAGCATCCATGGAGATCTGGGCTCTCAGGGATCTCCTGCGCCGGCAGGGAACCGGCGCGAGTGGATCGTCCTTCGCGCCTGAACAGGTGTATGACCTGGAAGCCCCGTACAACCTGGCGTTCCAGGCACCCATCCCTGCCGGCCGCGCCCTCAGCCTTACCGACCAGGACCTGGATGCATTGCGCGAAGCGATGACGCCTGCCGGTGGTTCCGTGCGGTTCCATGTCGCCGTTGCCCCATACTCCCGCCGGGACCCTCCAAGACGAATCGAAAGAACAGGCCTGACGCTCCGCGCACGAAGGCGGATGACGCCTGTTCCGTCTGATGGGGCCAGGAGAAGTTGTCTGCCGATGATATCCCACCATATCCGGCCTGATCCGGGTCGGTCGGCAACCGCGCTCCATCGCAGTCCCCCCTGGAGACCATCTGATCCGGGTATGGCCAGCTCAGACTGAACCAGGCCGCTTCCCAGGACTCTTGTGAGATGCACACTACCGGCTGCGGCTCCCTCCCTCGACTCGGCCAGTATCCCGTACGCCAGGCGCTTTGCCGAACCCTCGAATGCTGCCTGGACGACTCCCCCGGCAACTGCGCACGCAAGCCCGGAACGTCCTCCTATTCGGTATGAAGCCGCAGCAAACTGCCTGCTCCCGACCATGACCGGGGAGAGTATCTCCGTCGGACTGCTCACCGATGAGAGAGTGGCGAGATCCGGATCCTGGATCCGTGCCGCAGTCGCTCTGCGAAGCGAGACAACGCGGCTCCTGCCAAGGAGACCGAGCCCCCACCGCAGAGGATGTCCACCAACCCCTGCCGTCAGCCGCAGTCGGTCAAGTGACGCACTCACCCAACCGCTCTCCTGGACACTGCCCGTGCCCTGGTAACGGCGTACGGCGAGTCTGACTGCGCCCGGTCCTGACGACAGTGTTCCATTGACCCGCTGCATCCGGCTCCATCGCCCTGTAGAGGACCTCCGCCGGGTGTTCTGCCATCCAAGACGAACCTCCCGTGGCGCACGGGAGACCACCGATCTCCCCGACCTCCCGGACGGCCCCCCGGCTCCGTCGGTCGCTGTGCCGCTGTCTGCCGCATGCCGGGTCGGCGAAGACTTGGCATTGCGCTCCGCCTGAACGAGATCGAGAGAGTCTGCCCACGCCCCGAGCGAATCTGCATCGCTTGTGGCGAAGAGCAGCGCCCCGTCCAGGAGTATCCCTTCATCCATCCACTCAGGAGTCTCCAGCTGCCAGGCCCTGGCCACTGCCGGAACATGCGGGACCTTTGCCGCCGTCCCTGCATGTGGCATCCCGGGTAATCCACATTCCCCGGCCCGGGAGGCCTCCCCGTCACTGCGAGGCAACCCTGATCGTGGTGGGACGAATGACACACAGAGGCCGGTAGTAGCCGGAAGCCCGCCTGGTGCCTGCGACGTCCAGACCTGACCCAGCACACCCCCTGAGCCCGCCTGGATCCACGAGCCGGAAAGGCCGGGAGACCAGTCCTGGCCCACTCCAAGGCTGGAGCCTGAAGACCATGCCAGGGCGAATCTTGACTGGTGTCTGCCGGGATCAGAGGAGGACCAGCCTCCAGCCCAGAGCACTCGCCATCCCTGTCCCAGGTCCAGTTCCATTCTCAGGGAAGGAGATGGCCCCAGGCCGAGAACAGATGCGTCGCCCCAGGTGACGGCATCCCGCCAGTTCACACTCCACTCCAGACGGCACCCCACTGACCCTGAGAGACCCGGCGTCAGGGTCGCTCCCCGGAGGGGAAGTACCCCCCACTCCGACTGCAGCTCCCGATCCGGACATGTGCCCAGAAGACGGAGATGCAGCCCCGCCCCGCTCCGGAAGCGAACCCTCGTTCCCCACTCCCATTCATTGTAGCCACCCGCATCCAGGCGGGCAGCGTATGCCTGGTGGACCAGGCTCCAGGCGGTCCATCCAAGGGCCGCCGCATCGAATCGAAGCTCGTCCATGCCGAATGGACGCATATGGAGGAAGCCGGCAGTCAAGCCCGATGGCTCGGGGCTGCAGCTTGCCCCGAATGGAAAGGGCAGGTGCAGAGGAAGCAGATGTCCCGGCGCATCATCAATGGGGAGTATCTCGAACCCTCCCAGCACGGAACTGGCCGATACCGCGAGCGCCAGGCCGATGAGAACAGGCTGGATCGAAGCCCATCGCTGACACCGGTACGACGGCACTTCCCGGCGGATCATCGCCCCAGTACCAGGGTGGATCGCTCAACCAGGGGGCCGCCAGTCTCAGGCTCGACCCGCAGCTCCAGAACATACACACCGGCTGCGCAGGGCCGCCCGCTCGTTTCATGCCCGTTCCAGCGGCGCCAGACTGTGAGGCGGTCGGTCTCCCGACCGCCCGATCTCCAGACGCGGCGGCCCTGCAGATTCCAGATCGATGCCTGCCAGACACCGGGGAAGAACTCCGGCGGAATCGCGACCCACACCCCGGCTCCGTCCCGCCGGAGGGATGCGCCGGGCGGTGCGGCCCTGAGTCCGGGAGAAACGACAGCAGAGGCGATCCCTGGCCACTCAGCAGTGCCCGGAGAACCTCCCTCATGCTCAGAGAGGGCCCAGGCGTCCCGGAACGATGTTCCGGGGAGCGGCCCCACCCGAACCCAGCTGCGGTTGGTCCGCCCCGGGGGTATCGCTGCCCAGTCCCTTATGTGGCCATCAGGATCCATAAGGAACACAGAGTCCGCAGCGCCCGACGGAAGGGCAGTGCTCCGGAGGCTGGGCCATTGGCCATCCCAGTCGCGCAGCGCGGAGGGAACCGGCCAGGCCGCCGCATCCGGATCCCTGGCCACAACACACGCCTCGCCTGGATTGAGCGCGCCACCGGACAGGCAGGCCTTTCTGTTCCCGCTCTCCATCAGCGCCCACCCGGCCAGGCCCGTAGCCCCGTCCCCGACGGCGGTGAGTTCGATCCATTCCGTCCCGCCGGGAGGCGGTCGCTGAAGAAGCTCGGAGATCACCAGGGGCGACGGCCCCGCCCACAGCCGCAGCGTGTCGCTGTCGTTGTCGGGAACGGCGTCCCGATCCGTCCTGACACGAACGCTCCACGTCTGCAGGCCGGAAGCGCTCTTCGGCAGAAGGTATACCGGGATCTCGATGCCCTCTCCGGACTCCAGGGCCCCAGGATGCGATCCCCGGCCGGGCGCTGCAGGCCGGCCATCCAGCTCCAGGTCTATGGAGCGGAGGTCCACAGCCTCCAGCCCGAGATTCCTGAGCAATATCCTCGCCGAGGCGCTCCCCCCGCCTGGCGGGATCGGCAGGTGCCTGCCGGGCCGGATCAGTCTGACTTCCAGATCCACGTCAGGACGGTTGCGGTGGCCCGGGGTGGGCCGCGCCCCCGCGAAGTCATCCAGGTTGCTGTCGGTATCGACACCGTCCATCCGTCGGGCAAGGCTGTAACCGGCCGGCACAAGCCGGGCGGGCATTCCTTCGTAGTACTCCGGAAACTCCAGCGGACCCCATCCGACCGTATCCAGGACCAGGCCGTCCAGGAGCAGTCGGGCCCCGTCCGGTCCGTTCTGCAGGTTGAGCATGGCGAAGGCATCCGCCGGCCGTCCCTCGCAGGGGCCGCCGATGGTGAAGGTCCCGCCTGCCTCGATCCAGTGCGCCGGACTACCGCTCCACTCATGCCTCCACTGGCCGGGCCTGGAGCCGTTCCCGGACTCCAGCCGCACTCCCTGCAGGGGAAGCGCCTCGGAAGCGCCGTTGTACAACTCCACCCACTCATATCCGGCATCAGGACCCGGCGGGTCGTAGTAGATCTCGTTAAGTACAATCGCCGCCACTGCCGGAGAAGCAAGGCACACCGGCAGGATCAGAGGAATCCATGAGGCAGGAGCGGCAAGGCGGCGGTTTGCCCGCGAAGCGATGAGGAGGCGGATGGTGGGCGGCAGCATGATCTCTCCCTGCGACGGCCCGGCAGGGCCTGCTGCCCGATTGTGGCGACGAAGGGTGAGCAGGGGCCTGTGCCTGGTGACCGGTAGCCGTCAACAGGGAGGAGTGCTTGCCAGAATCGGGCCGGGAGTGGCCCCGGACCTAGGCGAGGCCGCGTCTGCGGCGGAGAAACCACTCCACGGAGAGCACCAGGATGAAGGCAGCAAACAGGATCCAGTCGTTCCAGATCTCACGCTCCGTTATCCTGCCTGTCCTGCGAACCGCGTCGGGGATCCTGTCGAACAGGGGCTCCAGCGCCGAAGCCTCGACACTGACGCCTCCGCTGCCCCCGGCGATTCTGGCCAGCGTCTGCCGGTCCGCCCAGGTTCGCGAGTACTCGGGCCCCATCGTCTCGACCCAGAAACGGCCGCCCGTGCCATCCGCCAGACGGGCGCCCGAGGGACCCAGCGCCTCTGCCTGGTAGGTGTATGCCCCGGGAGAAAGCGCCGGCCCTTCGGCATCGTACCTGCCGGCCTCCGTGCCTGGCCGCAGCTCCAGTCGCAGGGTCGATGCGCTGTCAGCTTCGCTCTGGACCTCGATCCGAATCCTCGCGCCCGAAACCGGCCTGAACGCCTCGTCCCACAAGCCCGCCACAAACGCGACAGGCTCGCCATTCTGGTAGACACGCTTCGCGGGAGCGGCCTGGAACTGATCGCGAACGGCCGGCTCGGCCAGCCACCGGACGAGCCCGATGAGAAACGGCCTGTAGACGTCCGCAGCTGCGGCGACACCCGCCGATGTGAATCCCCAACGCCAGATCCCCTGCCCGTGCAGCCATGCCGTCTTTCCCCTCCCGTGGAACGAGGTGGCAAGGAGGGGAGTGCGGGGCCCTGATGAGGAGCTGTACTCAAGGAGGATCCGCGCCTGCGGACTGACCTCGAGACCCGCTTCCTTCTGCCACACCGGAGGCAGGGTGGACCAGAGGCGGGCGGTCTCTGCAGGGTTGGGGTGCACCGCCGTCGCAGGATGGCGCTGCCCGTCAAGGGTGACCGTCACCGGGGCGAGCCGGCCCGGTGCTGCACGAATCGATCCCACCTGACCCGGCAGGATGTGTCTCAGATTTCCCTCCTCCGTCCAGCCCCCGGGCCTTGCCGGTCCTCCCAGCAGAAAGATCCCGCCCCCCTGGCTGACGAACTCCGCGAGTGCGCTCTGCGTCCCGGGAGGGGGACCAGCCTCGTCAAAGCCGGTCAGCATGACCGCGGCGTAGTCACGAAGGTCTGCAGGAGAGGCCGGCCAGGCTTCACGGCCCATCGTGCCGAAGGAATCGAGACGGTCCTGCGCCGTGCGCACCAGGTACGAATAGCTGAGCGTGGTGTCGGCCTCGAGGGTTCTTCGCATGAACGCGAAGTCCCAGTCCAGGCGGTTGGAGATGATCAGGATCTGCGTCTTGCGCTCCAGGACCTCCACGGCGATCAGCCGATGATCGTTCTCCGGGATGGAATCGACCGAACCTTCCACGCGCACATCGAAGAGGTTAAGGCCAGGGGAGGCCGGGGTTACCTCGAGAGAAACCTCCTGCTCCAGACCGTCGCCGGGAATTCTGATCTCCTTCGCGTGGAGGAGGCGGCCCTCCTGTTCCACCACAAGACTCACCTTCTCTCCCGCAAGACCGCTGGAGGAGAGTACGGCTCGTATCGGCATCGGCTCCCCGGCGAATGCCGTGGGGTTCGTGCGAACGGTTCTGATCTCGAGGTCGTCAGGCGGTGACTCCGGCCCGAACGCCACGGTGAAGACCGGCACAGTCGATGCCGCGGCAAGGCGCACGGGGTCTCTTCCCACGGTGCTGACCCCGTCGCTCAGGAGTATGACCCCGTTCATCGGCCGGGATCCCGCCTGTTCGCGCAATTCCTCGAGGGCCGTGCCTATGCCGGTGTTGCCGGAAGGCCGGGGGATGTCCCCCTCTGGCCAGGGTGCGGGCGAATCGGAGAAGGTGTACCTGTTGATCCTGAATCTGTCGCCAAGACGGCTCTCGAGATCCTGAACAGCCCGCTGCGCAGCCTCCGCCCTGGATTCGGAGCCTTCAGCGTGGGGCAACCCCATGCTTGCCGACACGTCAACGAGCAGGGCCAGATCCGGATCCCCGGAGTCCGGCAGAACAAGGGTGAGCACCGGTTGAAGGAGGGCGAACACGACGAGCAGAAACGCGGCACCCCTGAGGAACCAGAGCGCCCAGCGCGCAGGACGGCTCAGGGGGGCCAGCAGGCCGTAATAGGCCCAGAAGGCAAGAGCGATGGCGGGCAGGGCCAGCATGGCCCAGGCCCAGGGGCTGGGTGCGAGAAAGTGTAATGCCGCGTTCAAATGTCCACTCCACGCCGCCTCGACGGCGGGAGCATCACCCGCAAGGCCGAGGTCTGTTCATACAGGCTGTTGCGCAGACGGCAACGCCCCGGTTCAACCCTTGTTGGGAGGGTCGGTTCCACCGCCCGGACAATCGACCCGGCGGCTCTCCCTTGCCCGATGGCCAAGCAGAAGGCCCCAGCCCTTGCGATAGACGGCTGTCCCCCCCTGCGAGGGCCTCCTGAAGTTTATCCAGCCGATGACGATCACGTGCACCAGGCAGCCTGCGAAGATCACCGCCAGCAGGCGGTCTATCCACATCAGCAGGGCCTCCGGTCGCCAGTGGATCCCCACCGCCAGCAGGAGCAGAGATGTGAGGATGGCGATAGCCAGACCGGTCGCCTTGCCGAACGGCGTAGGCTGAATCCAGATCTCCCCCTTCAGCCGGTACAGGGCGAGACACCCGATCAACAGAAGCCCGTACCGGCCGATCACCAGCCCCCCTGTCCACCAGGAGAGCACCCCGGTAACGGACAACGAGATCAGGATCCCGAGATGGAACAGTATGTCAACGAACGGATCAAGGATGAACCCGAGCTTGCTCTCTTCCCGCAGCCTGCGGGCAGCGATCCCGTCCGCAACGTCGGTCAACGCCAGGACCACGTATCCCGCCAGCGCAAGGGTCCATCTCTCCATCACAAGAAGGTAGAGCAGGACCGGCAGGAAATGTACGCGGGCGGCGGTGAGTCGATTCGCCCACCCCATGCTTTTCAGGGGCCTGCCGTCCAGGTGCTGCAGGAATCCCGAGTTCATGAGAAGAAGCGAAACGAACACGGATATCCAGACCAGATGCGCCGGCAGAAACACAGGCGCCCAGGGAAGATCCAGAACAAACCAGAGGACCAGGTCCAGAACGATCGCAACTCCGGAAAAGAGATACCCGGAGAGGATGATCGAGCGAATGGCCCCGGGCCGTCCTTCGTGGTCGTCCGGGGCCGCTCTGAAGACGTAGAAGGGCCAGTATGCCCAGCCGATGTCCCGGCGCAGTGCAGCCCTGCGGGCGCCCCGCCTGTGGGGCTTGCCCCTGGCGTCGGACGCTTCGCGGTCCGGGTCCATTCCGATCCCTTCCTACTGGCTAGGCAGTGCTCGATGACACGGCTGTGTTCTGCGCCCGGATCGTGGCCTGCGCCGCCGCCAGCCGCGCGACCGGCACGCGGAAAGGCGAGCAGCTCACATAGTCCAGCTTGTTACGATAGCAGAAGTCGATGGATCGCGGATCGCCGCCGTGTTCACCACAGATCCCGACCTTGAGCTCGGGCCGGGTCTTGCGTCCCTTCTCCACTGCACCCGACACCAGCTGTCCCACGCCACGCTGATCCAGCGAAACGAACGGGTCGTGCTCGAGGATTCCGTGCTCCAGGTACTCACCCAGGAACCTGCCCGCATCATCCCTGGAATAGCCGTACGCCATCTGGGTCAGGTCGTTCGTTCCGAACGAGAAGAACTGCGCCTCCGCCGCGACCTCGTCCGCCGTCAGCGCAGCCCGCGGCACTTCGATCATCGTCCCGACAAGGTATGGGACTTCCGTCCCGGTTTCACGCATTACATCGCGGGCAACGCCGTCGACCACGGCACGCTGGTGGCGGAACTCGGCCACGTCTCCCACGAGCGGTATCATGATCTCCGGAAAGACGCGGACCCCTTCCTTGATCAGCTGTGCCGCTGCTTCGAGGATGGCTCGAGCCTGCATGGCCGTGATCTCCGGGTAGGTGATGCCCAGCCGGCACCCACGGTGGCCCAGCATCGGGTTGAACTCGTGCAACTCCTCGACGCGGCTGAGCAGGGTCTGCTTCTCGGCAAGGAGCCCGGGATCACCCTTGCGCTCCTTCAGGAGTGCGATCTCCACCATCAGTTCCTCCCTCTTCGGGAGGAACTCGTGCAGGGGCGGATCCAGTGTGCGTATTGTGACCGGCAGCCCTTCCATCGCCTGGAGGAGCCCGTGGAAATCCTCCCTCTGGAACGGCAGGATCTTATCGAGAGCCTCGTCCATCCTCGCCTTGGGTTCAGCCAGATCTTCACGGGCCGCGTTGAGTTCCTTCTCGATACGAGACTTCCTCTCGCCGGTGGCATCGGGCATCTCGCGTTCGAGCTTCTCAACCCTCGCGCGCAGGCGCTTCACCGTGGATGCGTACAGGATCATCTGCTGCACCCACGGGAGGCGATCCTCCGCGAAGAACATGTGTTCCGTACGGCAGAGCCCGATCCCCTGGGCGCCAAAGACCCGCGCCTGCCTTGCATCCCGGGGAATGTCGGCGTTGGCGCGCACCCTGAGCCCCCGGACCTCATCAGCCCACTGCATGAAGGTCCGGAACTCGCCGGACTCCTCGGGCTCAAGCGTCGCCACCTCGCCGTCCAGCACCTCTCCTGTCGAACCGTTGAGGGTGATCACATCCCCCTTCTTCAGCTCACGCTTGCCTATCCTGAGGGTACCCTCGTGCTCGTTGATGCTGAGGGCGGAGCAGCCTGCCACACAGCACTTCCCCATGCCCCGCGCGACAACCGCGGCGTGGGATGTCATCCCCCCTGTCGCCGTCAGGATCCCCTGTGCGGCATCCATCCCGTGGATGTCGTCGGGGTTGGTTTCGCTGCGGACAAGGATCACGCTGCGGTCCTTCGCGGCAAGCGCGACAACCTCGTCCGGTTCGAAGACGATCTCCCCGACCGCCGCACCCGGCGAGGCGGCGAGGCCCCTGGCAAGAACATCCGCGCTGGCCTTGGGGTCGATCCTGGGATGGAGCATCTGGTCAAGTGACTCCGCCTCGACCCGCATCAGGGCCTCCTCCTTGGAGAGGATCCCCTCGTTGACCATCTCCACCGCGATCCTGATCGCGGCCTGCGTGGTGCGCTTCCCGGTCCTGGTTTGAAGCATGTAGAGGGTGCCGTCCTCGATGGTGAACTCGAAGTCCTGAACGTCCCTGTAGTGCTTCTCGAGCCGGGCGGTTATCTCGCGGAGCTTCCCGTAAACCTCCGGCATCTCATCTTCCAGTTCGGCGATCGGCTTTGGAGTGCGGGTGCCGGCCACCACATCCTCACCCTGGGCGTTGAGAAGGTACTCTCCGTAGAACTCGTTGGTGCCTGTGGCGGGATTGCGCGTGAACCCGACCCCTGTCCCGGAAGTCGGCCCCTTGTTCCCGAAAACCATCGCCTGGATGTTCACCGCGGTCCCCAGCTTGTCGGAGATCCCGTGCTGCTTTCGGTAGTAGACCGCCCGGTCGTTCTTCCAGGAGCGGAAGACCGCATCCCGGGCCATGTCCAGCTGTGCCAAGGGATCCTGGGGGAAACCGGACCCTGTCTCGCGCCTGATGATCTCCTTGAAGCGCCCGGCAAGCGACTGCAGGTCGGCCTCGGTAAGGTCGACGTCGAACTCGATCCCCTTCCCCCTCTTCAGCTCGCGGATCTCGTGCTCGAAGAGATCCTTCCCGATCCCCATGACGACATTCCCGAACATCGCCAGGAAGCGGCGGTAGGAGTCGAATGCGAAGCGCGGGTTGCCCGTGGACGCCGCAAGCCCCTTTACCGACTCGTCATTCAGGCCGAGATTCAGGATGGTGTCCATCATGCCGGGCATCGAGAACTTCGAGCCGGAGCGCACCGACACCAGGAGCGGGTCCTTCGCATCGCCCAGACGCCTCCCCTGTATCTTCTCCAGCTTCCCGACGGCTTCGGCCTGTTGCATGGCCAGGTCCCCGGGCACCTTCCCGCTGTTGGCGTAATAGTGGTTGCATGCCTCGGTGGTAATGGTGAAGCCGGGCGGAACCGGAACGCCGGCGTTCGTCATCTCGGCCAGCCCGGCGCCCTTGCCGCCGAGCAGGTCCTTCATCGTTCCGTCCCCATCCGTACCGTCGCCTCCGAAGAAGTACACATACTTGGTGCTGGTCTTCATCCTTCACCTCAAGTGTTCGTTTACCAGGGTCGCCTGCTTCTGCGGGCACAATCGCGGAGTATACGCTCCGGACCAGCCGGGTCAAGGAGACCCCGAGGCCGTCGAGAAACAGTCTCGATAAGGCTCCGGGGACACAGATTGAGTATTCGGCACCCGGGTCAGGCTACTCCTCAGCTATCGCTCTGCGGATACGCGCGATCACCACATCGCCGAGTGGGTATCCCTCAAGCCGCCTCAGTTCGTGATCCTCCGCGTCGCTCAGCGGCTCACCCCAGGCCCTGCCCGATCGCGCCTGAAGCCATCCCATGAGTTTTGGCAGGATTTCGCGGATCTCCGGCCCCCAGGAGGCAATCCAGGCCGGGGAAATGCCATCCGTGTCCCCCGCTCTGAACCGGGCGAGTGTGCCGTAGTAGAGAGCCCTGAAACTGCCCGGCTCCATCCTGAGGACCCGGTCCAGGTCCGACACGGCGTCGCGGGCGGCAACTGGTTCCCGCCCGGATTCACGCCATGCCAGAAGCCCCCGGTAGTAGAGGACCAGGGGATCGTCGCTCACCCCGTCGCCCAGTTCCTCAAGGCGCTCAGATGCCTCACGGAGCTCGCCCAGGTGGAATGCGCAGATCGCCAGGTTGAGGAGAGCCCCGGCATCACCCGGCCTCAGCGAGAGGAGCATCCTGTATGCCTGACGGGCCGTCTCATACTCGCGGAGTTGGATACGAGCGTATCCCAGGCGCGACCAGAGATCTGCCCTGTCCGGCCCGAGGGACACCGCCTCACGGAGGGAAGCCTCCACCTCCCTGTACCTGCCTAGTCTGCCGTAGATGGATGCAAGGAGCTCGTGCCCTTCACGCATATGGGGGTTTCCCTGCACGGCGCGATCGAGCCAGTAGGCCGCCTCCTCGTCCATTCCGAGCTTCAGATGGAGGATCCCCATCTGCTGCTCAGTCAGGGGATGGTTCTGCACGGGCTCTGCCGGCGCGCCCGAGAGCAGGGAGATCGCCTCATCCGCTCCTTCCAGCCTCTCCGTAAGCATGGCCAGCCTGTTCCAGGCAAACAGGTTTACGGGCAGAAGCTCGATCGCCTGCCGGTACGCGCGTTCGGCATCGCGCAGCCTGCCCTGGATCTCCATGGCGCTTCCGACCTGAAGGTAGGATATCGACTCCTGACTGCGGGCAGGGAGACCGGCCGGCAGGAAGGAAGCCGAGAACAGAAGCCCCGATACGGCGGGACCGATCCACCGCCGCCGTCCCCTTATGCCGCCTGCCTCCACAAGCCGGGCCAGGGCGACCCCACCGAGAACCGCGAGCGCGGGGACCGCTTCCATCCGGTACCTGGAGTTGACGAAGAAGACCAGGCAGGAGAGCAGCGCGATCGCTGCGCTTGCCAGAACGACACGATCCGGAAAGCGCCCGGGCCTGCACCAGAAGGCGCCGAGCACCCCGAGAGCCAGCACGGCACCGAAGGGTATGAACGCGACGCGCAGCGGCCAGAGACGTTCGGCCTCCAGGTAGTAGGAGTAGTTGTCGGCGTACTCGTAGCTCGTGACGATCCGGTAGAGCTTTCGTCCCTGCAGGACCAGCCACTCCCCGGGACTGCTCAGGATGAAATCGACTCCCTGGCGAGCCCAGAACGAGCTTATCTCGGATGGCTTCATCCGACGCCCTGTCTCCCTCTCGGCCACCCGGCGTTCCATCTCCTGCTGGTTGACTGCGCTGCCGAGCAGTTCGAAGCGGGTGGAAATCGTCAGCAGCCCGGACCTGTTCTCCTCGTTGTTCCCCTGGAAGAAGGTGATCCCCCCATTGGAGGAGATCAGCACCCAGTCATCGCCCACGATCCTGTTGCGCAACGTCACGGGGGCAATCATCAGGATCACTCCGATCGCGAATGGCCACCAGCGCAGCATCCGCCGGGATCCGCCCTCCGCCAGCACCGGCAGGAGGGCGGCCAGGATGAGCCACTGCGGACGAACCAGGGCCGACAGTCCGAGGCAGATGCCGGCGGAAAGTGCATGACGGCGCAACCCGGATTCGGAGAAGCGAATCGCGGACCAGAGAACGAGGAGATGGAGGAAGATTCCGGGGGTCGTGGTCAGAAGCTTCGACTCGGAAGCCATGAGCGGGCCGTAAAGCGCCAGCAGGGCAAGCGCAGCCAGTCCCCCGACCCGACCGACAAGGCGGCAGGCCAGGCGACATGCGAGGAACAGCACACCGAGCCCCATGAGCATCTGAACCAGGTAGGCCCAGGGGATGCTCTGGCCGAAGAGAAGCCGGATCCCGGCCAGGAGGTAGGGATAGAGCGGGGCGCGGTAGAAGACTCCCTCGGCGGCACCCTGCCAGTCGCCGGCCGCAATCCTGCCGGCCCACGCATCGTAGATCATCGCGTCCACGAGCGGGACTGAGTAGAGGGGGATCCCGCCTGCGTAGAGCAGCAGGTAGATTCCCCGGAGGACAGCCGCGACTGCCAGAATGAGAACGGGCAGGATCCGCAAGAATCGGTCCTGCCCTCTTCCCGTTACCTGCATTTCGATCAGCCCCGGGAAGGCTGCTTCACATCAGCGGATGACTGCGATGCGTCCTTCATGCACTTCTGCCGGAAGGCCGGGGCGACCCTCGGTTTCGACCCTGTAGAGGTAGATACCGGTTGCTATCCTCTTCCCCGAGCCATTCCGCAGATCCCAGACAGCGGTATCCTGGCTCTGCCCGTACTCCCCACGGCCATGTTCGATCACCCGCACGAGATCCCCGGCCATGCTGAAAATCCGGATCGTTGCCTGATCGGGAAGGTGGCGGAACTGAACCAGGTCATTGCCGAGGGGTGTGGAGGAGCGCCTGCCGGACTCGAACGGGTTCGGAACCACAGTGACATCCCTCAGCCTCGGGGTCTTGTCGGAATACCCCTGGCGGCTGTCGAATGCCGGTGCCTGCGCCCTGATGGGAGTCGGCGGACCATCCGGATCGTCCCGGTAGAAACCTTCGTGAACGGTGTTCAGGTACCTTGGGAATACGGCGCCCTCCAGATACACGCTGTTGAAGCGAACGACGCTGTAGTAGTAAGGAATGCCGTTGTGCGGACCGTAGACCTCCCTGGGCTCCTGCTGGCGTTCTCCGACCCTGTAGGGAGGCCTGCGCCTCACGATTATCGAGTCGGGATCGGAAAACGCCCGGCGCGCACCATCGAAGGTCCATGTCGAGTCGGCATGGTTGTACACCCGGAGCAGAACCTTGTCATCGGGATCATCCGACGAACTGCGCCAGATCATGTAACCACCGAAACACTCGCGCTGGTCGCGGCTGGGCCTGCACAGGCCCGCACGTATGATGGAGTAGCGACCGTCAGCGTCGCCGACGTATGTCAGGAGACCGTCATGTGAGGGGTACCTGGCCGTCACCCTCTCGCCAATCAGACCGTCTGTACGGTAGAGGTGGCCGGTGTCGCCGTCACGAAGCTCGACCATCCCGTTCGACATCCAGACGTATATGAGGCGGCCCATTGGAGGCGAGAAGTTGATCCAGAAGGTATCGTCCCCCGAGTCTGGAGGGGTGGTTTCGAACTGGGCAATGAGGCGGCCGTCCGAAGTGCGCCAGATCGCGGTTTGGCCCTGTGTGTCGATGGACGCGAGCTTCAGCCTGTCACGCGAGAACACCACCCGGCGGACGGGCGCGTCGTGCCCCCCCCTGAGTATGAGCCGCGGGGTCCTGGGCTGGGTTCTGATGTCCCAGATCCGCACCTCGCCCGCGTTCGTACCGACAGCCAGATCCACCCGATCATCGCTCATGGCGATGCCGCCCGGTGAACCGCCCGGCACCGCCATCGTGTAGCCTGGCCCCATGATCGTCCCGGGTGCGGCCCACACTCTGACGCTGTCATCAGCGGATACGGTTGCGAACGACGGCCGCTGTGGATCCAGAAGATTCGGATAGAATGTGGCTCCAAGCACATCCGCACCGCCTGCCGGGTATAAGGCGGGTTCAGAGGCGGGAGTCTGGTCGAGATCCCACACGGCAACCCCGCCGGTATCCAGCACCCCGAGCAGCCAACGGTTGGATGCGTGGAGTGTCAGACCTGTGACACGGCGGTCCCCCAATGGCAGATCTGTCAGGCTGTGGCTGTTGACCAGGTCATAGCGCCTCACAGTGGTCTCGCCTTCAGCATACGAGTAAAGAAGCGTCCCCTGCAGGTCGCCCACTGAAGCCAGCACCGCTCTGCCCGGGCCGTGGATTGTCTCAATCCGCCCTTCAAGACGCAGGATCGTGTTGCCTGTGTAGAGTGGATCATCAGGATCCGCATCCCAGGACAGCTCCACGTGCCGGTCCCCAATGCTGTCCGGCGGGCTCTTGAAGAAGGCCGATGATGCTGGTCCGGCAGGAAGATGAGGGAAGATACCGGCTACAAGCATGAAAACAGTCATACGCAGCAACCCGGAAGATGAACTCACAGGTCTTCTACTCCCCACCAACATGGCGAATGACAACAAGATTGTTCCTTTCCTGTAGCCCGGGCCGGTCCCCGGGCCCGTGGATCGTGCTTCCCCTGCTACTGGTCCCTACCGGTCACAAGCCAGTTTATCGCGGCTGAGTTGGCATCGAGCAGCCGGTCAGGCTGCAGATCCCACGTCACGAAGTTGAAGGTCACCACCCTCCCATGCTGGGTGCCGGCGAGAGAGTCGGCACGTGTCGACTCATACCTCTGGGCGCACACTGCCCCGCGCGAAGGCGACTGCACTTCGCCGCAGAGTTCGCTGTAATTCCGGTCCCAGGTATCCGCAACATACAGCGTATCCAGCCCCTCCAGACGCAGATCGGGAGTCGCCGGCTGCCCGCCGATTCTGGCCTTGTTCCCCTCCCATTTCGGAATCCCGCCCCTGTAGGCCCCGTAGCCCATGTCCAGCACCTCCCACGGGTCACGCTTGTTCAGGTCGATATGGAGATCAGGATAGGAGGGATTGCGCGAACGAGCCACGTACAGACCTCCGGCCTCCGCGATGCATGCACCGTTCATGTTGCGCGATACCACATGATTCCGGAAGTACAGGAACTTGTAGAAGAAACGGTCCAATCCGATCGCATCATCCTCGGCCGGGGGCAGTTTGGGATACTGATAGTTCCCGAGAAACGCCGAAGACTGCTGACCGCCGAAGACGAACAGGCGTCCTCCAGCGGCAAGATAGGCGCTGAGGGTCCTCCGGACCGATTCGGTCTGCCTCAGACTCGAGTTGGCGCTGTAGGTTTCGTGATTCCAGACGACATGCCTGTACTGGGAGATGTGAAACAGCGTGACCGGCTGCGGATCACCCCTTTCGGTGACGCCAGAGTACACACTGAACTCATCTACATCCCCGAAATCCCGCAGACGCTTGTATGTGGTCTCTTCAAGGAAGGCGTCGTGAAGGTTGTCCGGCACTCCAACCGAAAACCGGGCATCATCCACCGCCAGTGCAAACCTCTCGAATGTAAAAGCGATAACCCGCATTCGGATCGTACATCTCCGCGTCGATGCAGCAGCATCACTGATGTCCCGCATGTACAGGTAGAATGTCTGTACCGTTCCGCCGTCCTCATTTCCGAAGAGGAGCGGCATACGGTTCCCGTCCCAGTTTCCCCAGCCGACCCAACCTCCGAGTCCCAGGGGATCCCTCAACGACTCATCCTCGGGGTCTGGTATGTTGAGCCCGTAGTTGGAGCTTCCCGCCATTGATCCGTAGTGGGCGGCGGACCCGGTCCACCGGAGGTAGATCGGCCTGTTGGCCGGAACGTCAACATCCCATACATCCCCGTCCGTCGGGAATGAATGAACGCCCATGCTCGGTTCCCTCACCGTGACGAAGGGAGCCGACACTTCCGCAGTGACGGAGAAAGCCAGCAGGTTGCGCCCCCGTTCGAGCAGCGGCTCGATTGCCCCGGCCTCGTCAACCGCCCGGACGGCGAATGCATACGACATCCCGGAAGGCGGGAGCTCGGTGAGCGTGTACTCGCGAGTCGACTCCGGGAACCGTACCCACTGCTTCTTCGAGCCGACACGCAGGGTATCCATGAGAACGTTATCGGCGTTGTAGACCGAGTCCCGGATGACGGCCTCCGGATCGGTGGTTCTGGGAATCCGAACCAGCTTGATGTCGTATGCAATCGGCTTTCTGTCCGGCTGCGAGCTGTCGAGGTCCTCGCCCTCCCACCGGACCACGACGGTACGCTGGAACATTGGTGTGAGTGTCTGAGTGGTCGGGAATGATATCTCCGAAGTTGGCGCGATAGTCCTGGCGTTAAAGAATCGTTTATCGGGCCGGGATACGGCGAAATCATTGTCGATGGCCCTAACGTAGAATGTGTGCCAATCGGTGGCTTCACCCGGCTTCTCGGGATCGGGGGTGGTGGCCGAGAAGTTGAACCGGGCAGTGAACGCAGTCGTATCCTGCCAGGCGCCTTCGCTGACGGTATCGTTAACGGCCCATTGGAAATGTGTCACCACTCCATCGCTGTCGTAGCCGTGCCAGTGGAACCTGACCTTGTAGTCAATTCCGGTGGTATCCGGCCTCGTCGCCCCGGCAGTTATGCGGACGACCGGTCTCTGGTTTGACACCCTGTCAGTGACATCCACATCCTCAGGGATGAGGAGGCAGTTTGCCTGCATAAGGACCGCCAGAACCCCGGCCAGCGGCAGTACCCTAAGCACGTGTTCACGCGTGTTCATCGTACTACTCCCTTCAATGCCTGTCGCCACGCAGCGGATAGGCGCCCTGCCCGGGCTAATTTACGTGGAACTCCACGAATCGCTCCGTTGTCCTGGCCCCGAACGACTGCCGGGCCGTGTCATCGGCGTAGTAATCCCTCGCCTGGATTGCCAGAACATATCTGCCCGGATGGAACGGCCGGCGGTTCTGCTTCTTGCATGCCAGGTCCAGCAGCTGGTAGATGCTGCTCCCAAAAACGGTGGGCCTGCCACGCATCCAGCTCGAGAGGTAGCGCGTTTCACTGCCCTGCCCGCCCCCCTCCAGAGGATAGGTCGAAAACCGATATCTGAACTCGACACCCAGCCCCGGAAACGGATCCGGATCATAGGCCGCAACCCTGGCCACCATGACTGTGTCTGCGGGGAAGAAATCGCCGTCAGCGCGGCTATAGGTGGCCCCGGGCAGGGGCCTCTGCTCCTGCGATCCGTTCCGATCCTCCCATACCTGGGTGAACCTGGGTGGACGGTTCACATGGAAGACAATCGTGTCCGGTGTTCCGTCCCATCGTCCATGGAAATCCATGGAACGGCACATCAGGCGGTACGTCCCTGTGTACTGCGACCTGGTCTGGCGGAACACCTGATCCGAACCGAGGTCCACCCAGAAACCGGCGTCACGGATCTGACGAGCCTGGTAGCGGAGGATCTCGTGGGGATGATCCGGATCATAAGCGCGGATATTGGCATAGGTCCTGACTCCCTGCGCAGTGAGCGGGAGTGTGTCGCCCTGAGCATACGGAGCATAGTCTTCGGGATCGGGTGAAACGACATTCGCGTAGAAAGCCTTGAATGAATCCGCGGAGCCCTCCTCCACCGCTTCCCGTGTGAAGTAGGTCACCGGATCCATGTTGTAGACGAATGTCCTCACCGCGGGATCCAGGCTGGAAAGCCCGGCATCGTCACGGGCCCGCACGAACATGGTGTGGTTTCCGGACGACAGCCGATCCGCCCCGTAATACGCAACCGAATCGGAGAACTCGCCGCCGATGTAGTTCATCTCCAGCGGAACCAGGTGATACGTGTATCCCGTGATGTGTCCGACAGTGTCCACGGTGCCGTCCGTGTTCAGGGCAAGATCACTGTCCTCCCCGGTCCATCCGAACCGGACATCCCAGCCGAACGGGATCGTGTCGGTGGGTGTACGGCGATCGGTGGAGGTGATCTGCTTGACATCCCCCCCGGGTCCGAGTGCCTCCGATCTGGTGAACCAGGCAACCGGAATACCACTGTTGCGGACAGCGAAGAAGGCCCATGCAGGTGTCGGATCGTGCTTCCCCTCGTTGTCCACCGCACGGACGTAGAAGCGGCGTCCGACGACTTCCCGGCCTTCCTCAACCTCGAAGATGAAAGTGGAGTCGGTCCGCGTGGTCCAGTTGTACTCGATCGCATCCTCCCCACCTGGAGGAAGGGAGTCGGTTATCGCCCACTCGTATCCATCGACCTCGCCATCCGGATCGTTACCGTACCAGTACATGCTCACCCGGTAGAACGTCGTTGTACTGTCACCGGGAACCCCGACCAGCACGGTCTGAGGAGGGAGATTCCGATCGACGGGTGCACTGATCTGCTCCCTGCAACCCGGGCCGGCCAGGCACAGGACCAGGACAACTCCCAGAAGAAGAACGGAACTGATGGAGAAGACCGCACCGGCAGCACCCAACCGAGGCAGCTGAAGACTCATCCTGTTACCCCCCAACGCGCTGATCCCAACCCGACACCTGGCTGCAGGCTATCACCCTGCGCGAAACTGTGTCAATTCCCCTTTCCTTCCGAAGGCGATCGATCGGAGGCTGAGGAGTTCCGGGGGCTCCTTTCCGGATCCGCGCATGAAGGATCAGCGTCATCACGCGGGTGATCAGGAAGCCACGAAAGGGAACGGGGACCAGACCGAAGCCTGATCCCCGTACGTCGGACGGAAGATCCCGAAGGATGACTACTTCAGGACGACCATCTTCTTGTTGGAGCTGAAGCCGTCAACCGCCAGCTGGCTCCAGAACACGCCGGAAGCAACCGGACGTCCGGAGTCATCCAGACCATCCCACACCAGGGTGTGAGGGCCCGCATCCTTGTGACCGTCGACCAGCGTCCTCACCTTGCGACCGCTGACATCGTAGATGACCAGCTGGGTCGGCCCGGCCTGGGCCAGGGAGAAACTGATCGTGGTGCGCGGGTTGAACGGGTTGGGGTGGTTCTGCTCCAACCTGTTCACGAAGGCCTGCTGACCAGGTCCGCCGGGAACGCTGGAGTCATCGCCACCGCACGGGTCGAGGCAGAGACCAAGATTCTGGGGCTCGCTCATGTTCAAGACCCACTTGAGCTGCTCGCGGATCTCGTTGTACGCAGCCTCGACTCTGGGCTCTTCTTCGACCGGGCACTGGAGCTCAGGATCCGGCCACACGTCCAGATCGCGCATGGTCATGGTGTGATAGCTGAATGCGTCAACCACAACGCGGTAGTTGCTGGGATCCGCACTGGCATCCTTTACTACCTGGGCGTAGTTGGCCGGCAGGCCGGTGACCACATTCTGGTACACCTTGTTCCCCATGCCGCCGCCGGTCGTGCCGAGAACGTCATAGTTGATCATAGGCGGACACCAGTTGCCGAACACGTCAATGGGAGCAAACGGATCGGGCTCCCACACCGCGCCCGGCGTGGCCTCGAGCTGCACACAGTAGTTCTCGTCGGTCGCCTGGCCCGGAGGACAGCCGTCGGCGTTGTAGGTGTTGCAGATGTAGGAGACACCCGCGTAGCTCGTCATGAAGCCCGGGGCATCCATGTTCATGATGAAGCTGATGTTCGTACCGTTGGCGATGAAGCCCTTCAGCTGTTCGTTGCCGTCGCAGCCGGGGTAAACAAGCCAGTCGGTGAACAACTGCCAGTCGGCAGGCCACATGCAGCCGCCGCCGAAAGTACCGGTGTTCAGGATGATGCCCCGGTAGCCGATCATCTGGGTCAGCCAGGCACCGTTGTTGCCGCCGATTGCGCGGTACATCGGCGCCTTCCAGTTGGAGGAAGCGTCGAAGTAGTCGTACTTGTCCCATGGAGCAGGGTCGGGAATCGGATCTTCCCAGTCCGCACCGGCAAGCACGACGTTCAACGCCGGAGCGATGAAATTCTCGGCACCGCGATTGAAGGAGTCGATGTACAGCACGCAGGGGAACTTTGCAACGTCGCCATCCATGCGGTAGCTGGGAAGCACCTCGAACTCCAGGAAGAAGGCGCCTGTCGTATCAGGCAGATACGAGTAGGTGCCGGCCGGTGTGTCCTCGGTGTAGTCACCCGTGATGAAGTATTCGATCTTCGTACCCGGCGTGAAGGCCAGGTTCGGGAAGATCGCATTCTCGTTGGCGGTGTCGCCGTCGCCGTTACCCCAGTTGAAACCCGGGTCGGTCTCGTTGAAGTAGCTGGTGAACTGGTTCCTCTGCGGGAAGCCCTGGAAGTTGTAGGCGGAGTCCATCAGGCCGTAGCTGAATTCGCCATCCTCGATCGCGAATCCCTTGTTGACGCCCGGGTGGTTCCTCCAGGTGTTGTACAGTGCGTTGCCGGACTGGCCCGGGCCCGTGCGGGCGAGGCGGAACCAAATCTTCGACTCCCACTTGCCCTGACCGGCCACGACGGCGGGACCGTTCACAACCAGCGAGTCACCAAGCAGCGGCGGCTGGTCGGGAAAGCTGCCCATGCGGCGGTTGTAGGTGACGTTGACGTTCGCCGCGTCGTTGATGTTGAGGGTCGGACCGGCGGCGCCGAACGCATCGTGCAGCTGGCAGCCGGTGGCGAAGAGAAGCGAAGGAGCGTTGACCACACCGGTCATCCGCACCTTGAAGTTGTCATAGAGCGGTGTCGGGTTGGTCACAAATGAGCACTCATCGCCGATGCCGAAGGCATCGCAGCTCGCGTAGAGCTCCATGCCGAATCTGACCTGCTCGACGTCCGGGGGAAGACCCCAGTCGGTCCCGATGTTGCGGCTGAGGAAGCAGATCGGATCCTCACCCGCGTAGAAGAAGGTGTTGATCCCGATCCTGGGAGACCAGCCGACCTCTCCCGTGGCGTCGCAGACGAACGGGTAGTAGGACCATCCCGCGCGGTAGAACACGCCGTTCTCCATCGGCATCTCGCAGTACTGATCCCAGTCGGCGAAGATCCGGTTGAAGTCCGTATAGTTCGGGATCGGGGTACGATCCACGATCGGGGACCATGCCATCTCGCGCTGGCCGTAATCGTGCTCGAAGTTGGGATTGTGGAAGTGGACCAGCGTTCCCTCGAGACCGCATACGCACGGATCCAGGATGACGTACTGGCTCAGGGGAGCGATGTTGAAGAACGAGCCTTCGCCCGGGCAGGCCGTGGCCGTCCAGTTCTGGAGGCCATCGTCGAAGTTGAAGCTCTGTGCCTCGTCTATGCTGCCCGTGAGAACAACATCATCCGCGGCGAAGGGACCGTAATCGGAGACGTACAGGCCGTCCTCGTCCGACCAGCCGGCGTCAGAGGTGAACTCGAAGATGATCTGGAAGTCGATCGCCGCACCACCGAACTCATTGTTGTTGATGGCCCTGGTGTAGGTTTCGGCATTCGCACCGCCGGGGAACTCAAGCCCGCCGTCGAACCCGATCTGGCCGTCGAAGCCCGGGTCATTCAGGACAGTCCTGTTGGGACCGGCCTGAAGCACAACCGTACTGTAGTCAAAGCCGGGTTCGGTGTCGTTCCAGTACTTCATGCTCAGGTTGACAGAGCCGGAACCTGTATAGCTGAAGGTGGGGCTTGTGAGCCTCTGGCACCAGCTGTTCCCGTAACCAGGTCCTTCCGTATCCCAGCAGAGGTCGCGGGCCTCGCCGGCGAACAGACCGACCCAGGCGCATCCGGGACCGTTGATCAGCGGCACATAGGAAGGATTGAAGGGATCAGCCGACCAGATGGCATCGGTGATGTGGCGCCAGTAGGCACCGGGATTGGCCGTCAGGTCGATGGAGTACCAGCCCTGGAGACTGGGTCCGCCCATCCCCGGACCATCGGCGCCGTCCTCGAAGTCCCAGACGCCGTCCACAACGGCGTAGTACTCGCCGCCGATGATCTGATAGTTACCAAAGTCGATCGTGTCCTGCCTGGCAAAGGTGTCAGGAGCACGAGCTGGAATGTCCTTGTCCCATTCGCCCGCCATCGGCGCCCGTGTGGCGTGCTCGATCTGACCCATCGACTTCGCGAGTGCGTCAGATGCGGTGACGGCGAGCAGGACTGCGAACACCAACGCAAAGAATTCCCTCATGTCTTGCCTCCGCTCTTGCTGAGTCCTCTGTGAGCCTTCGGCCTCTCGCTGCGGGACAGGCGCTGCGGCTCGTGTGTCCTCATTCCGATATCCCTCCCATGCGTAACAGGCATGCCTGCTTTCACATGTCGGGATGGTTCCAACCCCTTACGAACCTAGAAAGCGCATCACCTCCTCACGAGACCCGCCGGCTTCCGACCCACTGAGGGCGGGAACCCGCTCGCGGATCGATCGGACGTAGTGGCACGGAGATCAGGAGAAGACACGGCAACCCAACGGCAACGCAAAATGGGTCTCCCCGACGGATGCGCCGTCGAAGAAACCCTATCCGATGCTGATCGTTGGTGTATGCAAAGGTGCTCTCCCACCCAACCCCCGTCCGGTTCTGGCTGGTATTCTATCTGATAGCTTCCCGGAAGTCAAGCAACTGGTTGTACTGGGAGAAGAACCGCTGCTTCGGCCGGGAGGGTGGCACGCAGGCAGTTCAGGACACCACCAGAGGCAGGACGACATCAAGAATCCGCGTCTGAAGAACCCCCGCAGGAAGGGAGGCGTCCAGAATCACGAAGCGCCCGGGCTCCCGATTCGCCATCCTGAGATAGGCAGTCCGCCCTCTCCTGTGGAAGTCGATCGGCTCCCGCTCCAGCCGGTCCATTGATCCCTCCCCCCGGCCTCGGAGAATTCGGTCCAGGCCCAGGGCGGGATCGAGATCCAGCAGAAGGATCCTGTCCGGCCGCACCCCGCCGGTCACCCAGGAGTTCAGAGAGCGCACCCTGGCCGCACCCAGCCGCCTGCCACCCCCCTGGTAGGCCACTGACGCCTCGCCGAAGCGGTCGGCCAGGACCACGGCCCCGGCGTCAAGCGCAGGCAGTATCCTCTCCCGCACAAGCTGCGCCCTCGCAGCGGTGTAGAGGCAAAGCTCAGCCCAGGGTTCCAGTGGCAGGCCCTCGTATCCAAGCACCAGACCGCGCACCAGCTCCGAGAACCTGGTGCCTCCCGGCTCTCTGACACTCAGGACCTCGTGTCCATCACTTCTGAGCCGCTCCTCGAGCAGGCCCATCTGTGTGCTCTTGCCGGATCCCTCGATCCCCTCGAACGATATGAAGACCCCGGACCTGCTCACCGCGCCCGCTCCATGTCGGGCTGTCCCGGATATGCCGCCTTCCTGCGGACGTGCACCAGCCTGTGGACGAATGTGACATGGCTGAGCAATGCGATCGCGCCCAGGATCCAGATCATGCCCCCATCGCCCCAGAGCGAGAGAACCAGCAGAAGCAGCAGCCTCTCAGGCCGCTCCAGGATCCCGACCTCGCACGGGATTCCGAGCCCCTCGCTGCGCGCCCTCACATACGAGACCATGAAGGACCCGACCCCGGCCAGAAGCGCAAGGGCGATCAGGATCAGGCCGAGTCCGGCTGTCGCCAGATAGGCGAGGATGGCCCCGAACACCAGGCCTTCGCCATATCGGTCCAGGGAGGAATCCAGCGCAGCCCCGAAACGGGTACCGCTCCTGCCTCCGGCCCGGGCGACGGCGCCGTCGAACAGATCGCACAGCGCGCTGGCGAGAAGCCCGCCGAATGCAAGAGTGCGGCTGCCCTCCAGGAACCCGTACGCAGACACCATCGCGGCTAACACACCTGCCACAGTGACACCGTCCGCCGTCACGCCAAGCGCGGCAAGGAACCCGCCGATCGGCCCTGCAGCTCCCCGGACCCAGCGCTTCAGCCGGCCTTTCACCTGTCCCTCCTCGAAATCGGGGCCCAGACCAGGACGATCTCACCGCGCACCGGGTTTTTCAGCCCGGCGGAGACCTCTGTGGGCGTGCCTCGCAGCACCTCCTCGTAAAGCTTCGTCATTTCGCGAAGAAGCGCAAGCTGTCTGTCGGGGATGATCTCGTCGGCCAGGGCCAGGGTCCTTCTGACGCGGTGGGGAGTCTCGAAACAGACAGCCGTCCGCGGTTCGGCCCTGACCTGCTCCAGGAACGACCGGCGGCGACCAGTCGTGTGGGGAACGAATCCCATGAAGCAGAAAGGCTCGGGCGGGAATCCCGACCCCACAAGGGCTGTGGTCACAGCCGATGGGCCGGGAAGGACGTCCACCCTGATTCCGCCGGATCTTGCCTCTCTCGCCAGCAGGAAGCCAGGATCGCTGATCCCGGGCATCCCCGCATCGGTGATCAAAGCCCCGGACTGGCCACTGTGGAGACGCGCCAGGAGTCTCGGGACCTCCCTGTGTTCGTTGTGGGCATGATGGGAGACCAGGGTATTGCGGATCCCGTGGGCTGCGAAGAGAACACGGGCCCTCCGGGTGTCCTCCGCCGCGACCCAGTCGACACAGCGCAGCACCCGCAGGGCCCGCAACGTGATATCCTCGAGGTTCCCCAGCGGCGTAGGTACGAGATACAGGACCCCCGGCCCCGCAGCTCCCGAGTCGGTGTCGCCCTTCCCCGGTCTGAGCTGCGGCACGACGGCCTCCCCGCACTTACACGTGGAACGGAGCAGGGCAGCCCCGCTCCAGTTTCAGAGTGGACTCAGGACACCGCCTCCGAGGCGGAATCGGCGACCTTGTCCTTCAGCTCCTTTGAGACCTTGAAGACGGGAACACGTCTCTGGGGAACCGGAACCTGCTCCCCCGTCCTTGGATTCCTGGCGATCCTGGGCTTCCGATCCTTGACCTTGAATGTTCCAAATCCCCGGATCTCGATGTGCTTTCCTGCGATCAGCGCCCTGCTGACGCCGTTCAGGAACTCGTCCACCGTCTCTGCCACATCCTTCTTGGTCAAGCCTGTCACCGCGGCGATCTCATCCACAAGATCAGCCTTGGTCATGCGTCACCTCCTTGTCCGCCTGGCGCGGAGTCCTGTTGGGTCCCGCCATTCGCCAATCGCCCGCAGTCCAGCGCTCATCTCTTTGGAACTGTATCTGCTCCGGACATTTAGGGCATTGGCACGCTATCACCGGGTTTCCGGGTGTGTCAACCCAAAATCCAAGCGCGCAGAGGGACAACCCTCTGGACTCAAAGCAGTTCTGGGAAGACCGCAGAAATCCCCTACCCTGTCCGTCTCACCGGTTCCTCGCCTCGTCAAGGCAGCGCGCAATGTTGAACAGATCGAACTCCACCATGCGGAAGACGCAGCGGAGTTCCTTCTGGTGCCAGAAGTAACAGAAGGTCAGGTCTTCGCCGGCCTGCGGATCGGCCCAAACCTTGCCGTCCCGGCACTTCTGGCGCGCGATCGGACAATACGGATGATTCTTCTGATCCGTCATACACCCCCCACCTGAGCCGGTCACATCGCCGGCTTCCCATGGCCTGTGGACACCGATACCCTATTGCCTTCGGCGCAAACGCACTTCCGGCGGATCGACAGACTCGACACGCAGGTGCGGCCGGATATCGCCGGGCAGTGTGACCTGGACGGGAACGATCTCGTCATCGACCGGCGGATAGGACGGAATCGCCCGCAGACTGAGCTGCGAAGGCAGGACCGTCTCCACCAGGTTACGGGGGCCGGACAACTCGGCCCTTACACTATCGGGCTCAATACGCCATCCGGAGCGGTACTCATGCGGCAGTTCCACCTTCATGGGGTTGAAGAGCCGCCGCAGAACAGGAACGAGCGGGATACGTACCGTCACCCGATCGATGTGCGTCCTCACCCCCTCCGGCAGCACGAGTTCCACCACCTCGCCCACGGTCTGCGTGCGTCCCTCGACCGAAACAGGCTGCGTGCGGATCGAGTCGAGCCCTTCGATCACACCTGCCGGACCGAGTACCACGACACTATCCGGCCAGACCCGTGCCCTGCCGAAACGCACCATCCTCTCGTTCGGAACCCCCTCCTCCACGATCGCGACCGGCAGCGATGCACTGGCGACAGGTTCGATGTTGAGCACAAGAACCACGGGATCCACGACCGCCTCGACCTGCACATCCGACTCAGGCGCGAGTTCTACGTCACTGATCGTGACGGGCCGCTGCAGCAGACCGACCTGCGCCCGGTTCAACCGGACGACTGCGCCCGGAGGCTGGGTTCGCAGACGGAGGATCTCCCTGCCCCTGGCCCGGAATCGGACCCTGATCGACTCGGGCACGGGATCGCGATAGGTCAGCTCCCTGGAGAGCCCCTCGATTCGGAGGGGAATCTGCATGACCACGACCTGGTCCTGGCGGGAGTAGACATGGACGTACACTGCAAGCGCCAGCACCAGGGCTATCGCCTTCATCCCGATGTTGTGGAACAAGGTCTTTCGGAGTCGCCTGAGCATCCGTCTCCCCCGGCACAGCATCCCTGCCGCACTTGCGCAGAACAGGCGAACAGGGCAGCGCCAGTCTGCAACAGCCGGCAGTATACGGGGCGGCAGATGCCCGGTCAACGCGATCACAGGGGATGCAGGAGACGTGGGGTTCAGAACAGGCGGGTTAGCGACACGCTGAATGACCAGAGGGTGAAGTCGTCCTTCGGCTCAACGTGGAACTCCTGATCATACATTCCGAAGAGGTCGCATCTGAAGCCCGCCCAGAGCCCCGTCTCGGCAAGGAGGGTTGCGTTGAGGTATGTACAATCCGTGCCCGAGAGCGAGATGTTCAGACCTTCGAAGACCAGGCTCTGACTGCCTCCCGATACTCGGTAGACGCGCCTTCCCACCTCGCCCGTGAGGTCGATCCAGAACCTTCCGCCGGCATCCCTCGACAGCCCGAAGAGCCCGCCTGCGGATCTGTAGTCGGAGTCCCGACGGGCATCGCTTCGGCGCAGGGCGAGCCTCGAACCCAGGCTGATGTTCCAGTCCGGATGCGGGTCGGACAGGATGTCATCGTGGCCCCCGATCTCCCGCAATGACACTTCCGTCCTGAGGAGCACCTCACCTGCCCAGTTGTCACCGAAGATCTCCGAGTCGAACTCATACTGCGTGCGGCTCCATACCGGAACCAGAGTGGTGCGCAGTCTCCATGGCGCGGACACCTCCAGACGCCCATCGATGCGGGTTTCGCCGTACGAGGGTGTGATGGAGTCCGACCTGGCGTAGCTCCGTGACTCGTGCCGTGCAAGGAGGCCGGCATGGTTGGCGAAGCCGATCCACCGCATCCACTCCGTCTCGACCCAGGTACCCTTGTGGGCGCCGCGAGCCGCGCGCCATGTCCACTTGCGGTCCAATCCGGCACGCACGGCAAGATCGCCTGAAGAACCCAGGCGGAAGCTGAGGTCCATTGACGGACGGAAGACCCTGTAGTCATAGAGAGCGCGAAGCGAATCATCCCCCGCCCAGGATCGCTCACCATGGCCTCGGAGCCCGAGGGTTAGCCCGCCGGGGAGGCTGATCCTGCGCATCGAAACCGTCACGAGATCCTGAAGGCCCGCTCCGGATCCTTCAGGTCCACCCTGTGCGTAGAGCCTGTTCTCCGCCAGCAGCTCACCGACAGGGGTCAGGCCTCCTGCGGTGATGTCCAGGCTCCCCCGGGTTCTTGAGCGTCTGGTCCGCAACAGACCACGGCCGGAGATCCACCATCCACCCCTTCGCTCGACACCCACCTCAGCCAACCCCGCCGCACTGGCCGAACCGCTCCGGTAACGGGTGGAGAGCGCCGCATCCTCCACGGTTCCGGGTGCGTGGCCCGGCGAAGCCGGATCGAGGCGGCCGTCAATCACACTGTCCGAGCCGAACCTCTCAACGAGGCCGTCGAACTCGACCCCGTAACGTCCCGAGAAGATCCACCCGGTCGAGTCGGATGCGCCGGAGGGGGAGATCGGTGCGGCGAGGGTTGTCGTGAGCACGACCATGCTGCCCAGGAACCAGGATCGGGGCGGAGTGATTTCCCGGGGAAACGGGTGCCGCCGGAGCGGGGCCGGAAGCCATCGCGCGGAGGCCAGGTCTGCCGTGGGCTTCCCTCTGATTGCTACCTCCCCGCGCTCTCGGCAGCGCGGCGCAGGAGGGAATCAGCCGTCCTCGCGGCCTGAGCCGCCTTGACGACATCATCCTGCGCGAGGAAGGCATGGGCCGATTCCATATGGCCTTCCGCCGCCTCCAGAAGCTTCAACGCCTCGGGGAGACCGGAGCGGAGGATCTCGGGCCCGGTTTCCTGAAGGACCCGCTCCAAGACCTCGAGCGCACGAGCAACCCGGTCGGCATCGGGTGTCCGCTGCACTTCCCAGATTGCATCCAGCACACTTCGACGGGCACTGTTGGTCAGGCGAACGGCCGGTTCGTAGCGCCCTTCGCGATAGAGGGAGCGCGCCTGCTCCTGCTCCGCCCTTGCCCGGTTCATGAACGCCTCGATCCTGCGGTCCCCCCTGCCGATCCGACCTTCCATCTCCTGGATGATCTGGTCGGTGCGATCGAGCGCCCTCTCTGCCCGCTCCGCCCCCCAGGAGCCGGCATCCATCTGCGCCCGCTGTGCCGCCCTCTGGATCAACCTGCGCGCAGCCGCCCCGAGGGTGATCGCCCTTCGCGGCTCCCTGCTGCGATGGGCATCCATCGCGTGCTCGAGCTGCCTGACACCGGCATCCAGCAGGCGCCTTGCATCCGGGCTCCCTGACAGACGGACAGTCTCTTCCGCCTCCGCCGCCAGCTCCCGCGTTGAATGGAGCATGGAGGTCACCGACTGGTGCGCCCTGAAGTCGACCTGGCAGGCCTCGATCGCCTTTACTGCAAGATCCCTGGCCCTGCGGGTCAGCCTGACGGCCCGAGCCTGGTTGCTCCTGTGCTCTTCCGGTGACTCCCCGCGGTCGCGAAATCGCGCCCAGGCGTCTGCCTGGATCTTCCTGCCCTCGCGCAGCAGGCTCCGTCCGCGGACGCTCTCGCAATCACTCAGGTGCCCGGCGGCCCGGACCAGGACCTGGTCGGTCCGCTCCAGCTCCGCCCGGACCCGCTCGGCATCTGCCTGCGTAAGGCACCCCGCGCCAGTATGGACCTGCGCGTGTGCACCTGCCGGGACAGCCGCAGTCAATGCAGCCGTCAGCAGGAGCACGGCGATCGTAGGCCTCTTCATGCGGGCTTTCATCTCTTCACCTGCCTGACAAGTGTCCTGGCCGGGATCACCCCGCAGGGCCGACTGTCCCTGACGGTACACCCCGGGTCACGTCTGGAGCGGGATTCCATGGCGCTCCATGCGTGAGTAGAGAGTCCGCCGGGTCATCCCCAGCAGTTCAGCCGCCCGGCTCTTGTTTCCGCCTGTCTTCACGAGGGCGGCAAGTATGTATGACTTCTCCACCTCCTCCAGCGATATCCCATGATCGGGAACCACGGGAAGGGCAACGGGATAAGCCGGCGGGACAGCCGCGATCGACGGGAAGTGGGCCCGTTCCAGCCTGCCGTCCCCGGCCAGGATCAGGGCCCTCTCGACCAGGTTCTCAAGCTCCCGCACATTCCCGGGGAAAGAGTACCCGGACAGCAGATCCAGCACATCCGACGCGACCTTCCCGAGGTCCAGCCCTCTACGCTTCAAGAAGTGTTCCACAAGTCCGGGGATGTCCTCCCTCCGCTCCCTCAGAGGAGGGACCACGATCGGGAAGACATTCAGCCGATAGTAGAGATCCTCGCGGAAATCCCCCCTGCGGATCGCTTCCTCCAGATCCTGGTGTGTCGCGGCAAGCAGGCGGACATCGGCCTGTATCGGCCGCGTACCCCCCACTCTCATGAACGATCGCTCCTCGATCGCCTGCAGCAGCTTGACCTGTACGGCCGGTGAAGTGTCGCCCACCTCGTCAAGGAGGAGCGAACCTCCCTCGGCCACCTCGAAGAGCCCGGGCTTCTCACGCACTGCGCCCGTGAACGCGCCCTTCTCGTGGCCGAAGAGCTCGCTCTCCAGGAGATGCTCGGGTATGGCTCCGCAGTTCACCTTCAGAAGGGGCGCGCCGCTGCGCGGGCTCATCCGGTGGATCGCGGCCGCCAGCACGCTCTTCCCGGTGCCGCTCTCGCCGCGGAGCAGAACTGTCGCTTCGGTGGGGGCAACCCGCCTGGCCAGATCGAAGACTTCGCGCAGGCTGTGGCTTCGGCCCACGAGATCGGTGTCGAGCGCGTCATCTTCGCCCTGCACGTGGCGGATCCACCGGAGCAGCCGTTCCCGTTGCGCGATCAGGTCCCAGCGCTCGGCCACGCGGTGCACCCGCATGAGCAGCTCGAATGTGTTCCACGGCTTCGTGACGTAGTCGAGGCATCCTGCCTGAACGGCCCTCCTCGCCAGGTCGGGCTCTGCGTGCGCGGTGAGCATTATGAAGGCTGTGTCCGGTCTCGCCTCCCGTACCCACCGCAGGATCTCCATCCCGTCGGGAGCCGGCATCCTGAGATCGCAGATGACAAGGTTGTACGGCTCCCGCTCAAGGCGTTCACGCCCTTCGCTTCCCGATGCCACCCCCTCCGCGCTGTAACCCTCGTCCTTCAGTAGGTCCACCAGGTCGCGGACGATCTCGGGCTCGTCGTCGATCACGAGAACCCTGAAGCGGTCCCGCAAGGCACTCATGGCCGGCTCCCTTTCGCATCGTCCGGCGCAGCTTCTCCGGCCGCAGCCTCCCCGCTCCGCCGTCCTGCGGCCGGCAGCAGGACCGACACGCGTGTTCCCCTGCCGGGCTGTGAACGGATCTCCAGTGTACCGCCCCGGGCGTGAACGAGAGACTGCACCAGTGTCAGCCCTAGACCGGAACCCGACTCCCTGGTTGTGAAGAAAGGCTCTGCCGCCCTTCGCGCCTCGGCCTCGGTCATCCCGGATCCATTGTCCTCCACCTCGAGGACGACCAGCCCCCTGCGCCTTTTCAACCGGATCGCCAACGTTCCGCCGGCAGGCATTGCCTGCGTGGCGTTCAGGATCAGGTTCAGCAGTATCTGCCTGCATGATCGCGCACCGATGGCGGCCTCGGCATCATCCATCTCGAAATCCAGATTCACCCCGATCCCCTGTTTCCCCATGTCCGGTTCGAGAAGAGCGAGTGTCTCCCGTACCACCCGGGCAGGGTTGGACGATGACTCACCGGGCGCATCGGGACGGGCGAGCGAAAGGTAGGTCGTCAGGATCCCGTTCAGCCGGTCAACCTCCGCCGGAATTGCCTCGAACCATTCGAGGATCTCCCCGGTCGGCTTGCCCGCCTCGATCTTCACGCGCACCCGTTCGGCCCGGGAGCGGATGATCGCCAGGGGGTTCCTGACCTCATGAGCCACGATTGCGGAGATCTGCCCTATTGCGGCAAGCGCCGCGGCACGGCGGAGCGACTCCTCGTAGCGGACAAGGGATCTGAGTACACCGTAGATCAGTAACACTATGACCATGGCCGACCCCACACCCACGATGACTGCCCAGCGCAAGGTCCGCCGCAGTCCCGGCAGAACCGAGAAGAAATCGCTCCCGCCCTCGACCGCCATGGCGCCGAGAATGCGCCCGGCGGAGTCCTCGAAGGCTGCGTAGCCGGTCTTGAGATACTCGCCGGGCAGGCCCTCCACCTCCACGAGGCGTGTGGTCATCGGCTCACCCGAGAGAATGGTGGTGAGCAGCTCGGGCTGAAGGTCGATGAAGGGATCCCTGACTCCATCCCCGGATGATCCGTACAAGTCCAGGATCACGGCACGCTCCGAATCAAGAATGGTGAGATTGTCCAGATCATTGACCCGGGCCATCTCTTCGAGCTCGGACCGCAGGCGCTCGTACCCGGGAGACCCGGGGGATCCCTCCATCAGATCGAGCAGTCGCCCGGATCCGATCCCCCTGGCCGCAGTCTCCGCAATCGACATAAGCCGCCTGCCAAGCTGCCGGTCCAGCTCGTTCCGGACAGAGCCGTAAAGGAACAGGCTCCCGGTGGCCCCTGCGAGAACCAGGAGAAAGAGCAGGGCGGTAAGAAGGGCGAGGTGGCGAGTCCTTCGGACCGGCGGCAGCGCGGCTGCTGCTGCGAGTCCCGCAACCGGCCCGGAAGCCGGTTGTCCTGCCTGGCGGCGAGTGGATCTCATGGTATACTCCGGCACTGGAGACAAGGGCGCCACCGGGCAGTACCCGGGTCGTGCCGATCGGAAGGAGAGATGATGCGCATCGATTCACGGAAGAAGCTCTTCCTCATCCAGTCCTCACTGGCATTGCTGATGGCACCGCTCCTGCTGCTCCCGGCGATGCCGGCGCAGTGCGCTCCCGCTCGTGGCGCCCAGCCATCGAAGGTTGTTATCCTTGGCTTCGACGGAGCTGACGCCCGTCTCGTCGAGGAATGGATGGATGGCGGCAAGCTTCCCAACCTGGATCTCCTTCGCAGCCGCGGATGCTATTCGCCGCTTCTGCCGACCAATCCCCCCCAGACCCCGGTCTCCTGGTCCACATTCTCGACCGGATGGGACCCGGGCCAGCACAAGATCTTCGACTTCCTCAAGAGGGATCCCGACACCTACACGCCCGAGTTCGCGATGATGTCGGAGTCGACGAAACCATTCCTGTTCGGTCCTGACAACCCTCGAAATCTGGGGCTGATCCTGGCCGGCGCGGCCTTCCTGATACTGTGGCTGATCGTCGGGCTGATCAGCAGGCGAGCAGTCATCGGCCTGATCGCCGGGCTTGTGCTCGCAGGGCCTGCATTCCTCTGGGCCAGGAGCTTCGTCGAGCGCAATGTGCCCCAGAAGCAGCCCATGGCCATCAACAACCAGAGGGGTACGCCGTTCTGGCAGGTCCTGGGAGAACACGGCATCACGTCAACCATCATCCGGGTGCCCGTGACATTCCCCCCTCCCGAGGATGCCGAGAACCTCAGGCTTCTGTCCGGACTCGGGGTGCCCGACATCCGCGGCACCTTCGGGACATACACCTACTACACGTCAGCGCCGTTCAGCTTCTCGGGCGACTCCGAGAAGGGGGGCAAGATCGCCCTGCTCGACGTCAGGCAGGGCGACCCGTCGGTAGAGACCGTGATCTACGGCCCCTTTAACAAAGTCTTTGACGATCCGGAACAGCCGGAGATTCTGCTCCCCATGACCATAGACATGGACTGGGGCTCCCGGGCCGTGACACTACGCTTCGGCGGCCAGGAGATCCGCCTGAAGGAAGGGGAGTGGAGCGACGTGGTTCGCCTGGAGTTCCCGATCCGCAGGCTGGTGCGCATAAGCGGTATCACGCGGTTCCACCTGATGGAACTCGGGCCGGAGGTGCGCCTGTACATGCAGGCGATCAACCTGGATCCCACCGACCCGATAGTGCCGATCACCTATCCGAAGGGATTCGCCGGAGAGATCTTCCGGAAGATCGGGTTCTGGAAGACACTCGGATGGGCGCTGGATACATGGGCCTTGGACGAGGAAGTGACCACCGAGCAGTTATACATGGAGGACACGGACAGGGTTGTCGCCAGGTTCGAGCAGATCATGGACGAGTTCCTGGGCGATCCCGATGACAGGCTCTACGTGCAGATCTACTACTTCACCGATCGCGACGGGCACATGTTCTGGCGTTTCCTGGATGCGGAGAACCCCGCCTACGATCCCGGACTGTCGGAGGAGTGGGGGGGCCACATCGAGCGGAGCTACCGCCACATGGACACGATTGTGGGCAAGGCGATGGCGATGCTCCCGCCGGACGGCGTGCTGATCATCCTCTCCGACCATGGGTTCTCCACCTGGAGGCGCTCCTTCAACATCAACACCTGGCTGATGCGCAACGGGTACCTGACGCTGGAGGGACAGACCGAATCCAGCCTGATGACCCTTGACGACCTGTTCGTGGACGGCGTCTTCTGGCCCAACGTGGACTGGACCCGGACGAGGGCGTACTCCCTGGGCCTTGGCGCGATATACATCAACGTGCTCGGCCGCGAGCGGGAGGGGATTGTACACCCCGGAGAGGAGTACGACCTTCTCTGCGCTGAGATCAAGGAGAAGCTCGAGGCCTTCGTCGACAGGGAGACCGGAGAGCGCCCCGTCCACAGGGTGTATCGCCGGGACGAAATGTACAGGGAGTACGACGATGACATCCCGGATCTCCGGGCGGGGAACAGCCTGAACTACCGCGTGAGCTGGCAGACCGCGCTCGGCGGGATTCCACCGGACTACTTCGAGGAGCACGCATCGAAGTGGAGCGGCGACCACTGCAGCCTGGATCCGGAGGTGGTCAAGGGGATCTTCCTGAGCAACGTCCCCTTCGATCTGAGCGAGGAGCCGGAGATGCTGGACATGCATCCCACGATCCTCTCGCTCTTCGATGTGGCTCCCGGGCCCGGGGTGTACGGGCGCGTGCTGGAGAGGCTGAGGGGGCGCTAGCCGCCCCCCCCGGATCCCTGGTCGCCCGGCCCGGATTCCGCCGGGCGCTCTTCGGCCCGGCTTCCGCTACTCCGCGGCCGCCCTCGTCTCAGCGCCCTCGCTCTCCCCCCCGCCATCCGGCGGGGTCTGCGCCGGTGCGTTCGACTCCTGCGCCCTGGACTGCGCCTCCAGGGCCTGGGCCTCCAGCCTGGCCTCGGCCTCCGCCACACCGGGGAAGATCTCGACATCCGGGATCTCCTCGGTGACCAGCTCGAAACCGATCTCGCGGAGGTGCTCCAGGGACGGCTCTACATCCTCGGGCGCCACATCCACTGAAACATTGCACGAGATCCTCTCTTCGGTCAGGGCCGAGTAAACCTCGTCATAGCCGACGACGCCGCGCCCACAGGCCAGGTGTTCGTCTTCGAGCCCCTCGTTGTCGTGGAAGTTCAGCGCGATGATCCAGTCCTTGAACGTGTGGATCCACTCCTCGGGAGCCATCCTGGAGAAGCAGGCGGCCTTGCCGAGGTCCACGCAGAACCTCAGCCATGGGCTGTTCACAGTCTGCATAACCTCGAGAAGGACCTCGCCGTCCGGTTCATACGCGTTCTCGAGGGCAAGGACGATCTCCTCGTCCTCCGCCTGCGCGACGAGTTCCTGCATGCTGTCGATGAGGCGGGCCTTCCAGTCCGGAATGTCCTTCGGCCTCACGTGATTCGAGAACCCGCTGCGGAGAATGGCTATCTTGCAGCCCAGGATCGTCCCGATCTCCAGGCCCTCGGTGATCATCTCGCGCGAGTACTCCATGACACGGGGATCCGGGCACGACAGGTGCAGACCGTGGTGCGGAAGGTGGCAGAGCGAGCTGATCTTCAGCTCCCGGAGATCCCGCTCAAGCTCCTCGAGATCCCTGACGGCTATCTGCCGGTTGAACTCCGCATCGGTCAGGTGCACGTCCACGTTGAAACGGCTATCCCTGTAGAAGGCGAGGTTCTCCTTCAGCGTCCGCAAGGGTTCGCTTCTTGCCATGCGAAACTTCAACTCCGACCTCCATATCCCGACACTCCGGAAGCGCGATTCATGCTCCGGATGCCTTCTTGATCTCCCGGGTCAGCAACGGCACGATCTCGAACAGGTCGCCGACTATTCCGTAGTCGGCCACCTTGAAGATCGGGGCGTCAGGATCCTTGTTGACTGCCACTATGCAGCCTGAGCTGCGCATGCCTGCGAGATGCTGGATCATCCCGCTTATGCCGCATGCAACGTAAAGCTTCGGGCTGACCGTGACTCCGGTCTGCCCGACCTGGTGGTGATGCTGCATCCAGCCCCGGTCCACCACGGGCCGGGAGGCGCCCACTGCTCCACCCAGGACCCCGGCCAGTTCGCGGATCACATCGAACTTCTCAGGGGATCCGACACCCAGGCCACCAGAGACTATGATATCCGCCTCCTGCGGATCCACGATCTCTCCCTCGGCACGCCTGACTTCCACGATCCTCGCCTTGGGTGGCGGACCATCCGCCAGTGGCAGGTCAGCCCTCCCGGCGGCCGTGCCGCCTTCGGGGGAAGCCTCGTGAGCGCCGGGGCGCACCGTCGCCACTGTCTGCCCTCCGGTTGTCCATGTCCCGATGACCTTGCCGCCGTACATCGACTTGCGGCCCGCGAATCCATCCCCCTCGCGGCGGAGATCCAGGCACTCCGTCAGGAGCGGCCGGCCCAGGCGTGCGGCAAGACGGGGTGCAAGATCCCTCCCCATCGCGCTGGCCGGGATCAGGATCAGATCTGGTCCGACCTGCTCGACCGCGGCCTTGAGCTGGCTGGCATACAGATCCCCCGGTTCGGCCAGCTCGGGCGCATCGGTCGTCCAGACCTTGTCCGCACCGCGGGTCCCCACCTCGGCCGCCACCGCGTCGATTCCGGCGCCAAGAACCAGGGCATGCACCTCGCCGCCGTCGGCAAGATCCCTTGCCATCCCCAGGATCTCGAAGACCGATCGCTTGATCTGTCCGCCCCGCTGTTCCGCAAAGACCAGGATCTTCCCCGCCATCACACCCCCTCAGCCCGGATTGATACCGAAACTCGCATCCTGTCCCATCCCGGCTACAGAATCTTGGCCTCGTCACGCAGCTTCTGTACAAGCTGCGCGACCGTCTCTTCCGGTGTCCCCTGCAGGATCTGGCCCGCCTTGCGCGGAGGCGGATACTCAAGCGACGCAAGGGTCGCGCAGGCCCCGGCCGGCGAGCCGTCCAGCTCAAGCTCAGCCGGGCCCAGAAGCTCGATCGGCTTCTTCTTCGCCGCCATGATCCCCTTCATAGTCTTGCGCCGGGGCTCATTCATCCCCTTGTTGGCCGTTATCACGGCCGGGAGGTCGACCTCCCACACCTCTGTCCCGCCCTCGATTTCGCGGTGCGCCCGGAAGCGCGCCTCGCTCTCCGGCTCCAGGCTGGAGACCACGGAGACGTGGGGCCACTCGAGGACCTCGGCGACCTGAACGCCGACCGCGGAGTTCTCCTCGTCGATGGAGAGCTTGCCGCACAGCACCAGGTCCGCATTCAACCTGGCGCAGCCGGCGGCCAGCGCGCGGGCCCTTGCGGTCGCGCAATACCCGGCGAAGCCCGGATCCCAGATCCGCACTGCCCGGTCGATGCCGAGCGCAAGGCACTCGCGGAGCGCCCTGTCAGCATCCTCCGGCCCGAGGGCGACAGCAACGGTCTCTCCCCCGAACTTCTCCCTGAGCTGCATCCCGGCTTCAAGCGCGTACTCGTCATACGGATTGATGACGAACTCCATCTCCGCCGGATCGATGGAAAACCCGCTCTCCGCAATGCGGATGCGGGCCTCGGAACTCGGCACCTGCTTGACCAGTATGGCGATGATCAAGAAACGATCCCCCGGTCGAAAGGCCAAAAAGCACACAAAGACCCCTGCCCGGCCCCCCGATCGGCGGGCCGGCGGCGGCTCGAACGGACGGTACCCTATCAGACCCCGCACGCAGGATCAAGACCCGACCGGCGCCCGAAGGCGCCAGCTCAGCCCCCGGGACGAGCCTCAGGGCGGCCCCGGAGCGGGAAGAGACAGACGACCACTCACGCGCTGCCACCCGGGCGGCCTGAGTATCAGATCCTGCTCGAGGCGCCCGGCACTCCACCGTCCCAGGCTCTCGGCATGGATCCGGACGCGGATCCCCTCGACCGGGGCGTCCAGGTCGATCCTGGTCGGGACCCAGCCTGATGCAGAGTTGAGATATCGTGTAATGCCGGCCTCGAGCAGCGTCCGGTCGCCCTCGAACACCTGAAGAGAGACCAGGCTGCCGTTCGACACATCCACCTCCAGCCTCGCCTCGAACGGCGTTCCAGCCAGCCGCCCCCTGAGATGCCAGCGGCCCCTCTCGATACGGCCCGGGCCATCCGGTTCCAGGCTCATGTAGAGGTCGCGCGGGCAGAGAGCCCAGCCCAGGGCCGTGACCCAGGCGGATGGGTTCATTACACCCCAGTGGGGCGCATTGCGGGAGGTGGTCCAGTACGCCGACTCACCATGAACCAGGATCTGGCAGGAATCTGCATCGGCCCGGAGCGCGAAGAGCGGCCGGAAAGCCCCCAGCCTGACACCAAGCTGCATCGTGTCAGGGAGTACAGCATTCAGCGTTCCGTCCAGGGTCACGGCACTTTGGTCCCGGGGCTCCACCCGCAGAACAAGCCTCGCCCTGAGCGGGTCCGGACACGATCGGACGGAGAGGGAATCCAGCCATACCGACGGAAGCTGATCCGGCGTGACAGGGGGGAGGGCAGGCGGGCGGGGGCCGCATCCCGGGGCGAGTACAGACAGCCAGACGGCGATCACCGGAAGGATGGCGGCATGGAGCGCCCGCCGGGCTGAACTGGCAGCCATTCCCGCCACGGCAGGCTAATCCCCGTAATCCGCAGGCGACCTGCCGACCGCGACGATCGAGCATGCCTCGATGGGGTTCATCCCAAGCTCCAGAATCCTCGCGACCAGCTCGGGACTGCCAGATCCGGGGTTGACGAAGACATCGCTGACACCCCTGGCCGGAGCCTCGTCGATCACGGCGAGGCCGACCTCAGGCCGTACGTACATGAGCAGGGTCCTGGCTTCCCCCTCCACGGCTTCCACGGAGGGAAAGGCCCTCCATCCCTCGATCCGGGACTCCTTCGGGTGCACCGGATAGACTGTGTAGCCCAGCTCCGCATACGATCGGACAGCCTTGTTGGAAAACCTGGACCGGTCCGGGCTGGCGCCCAGGACGATCACGGATCTGGACGGGTCGGGCCTGTCAGCCATGTCTGCTTCCTCCCTGTGGTATACGGACCGCTTCTGCGCCGGAGCTCCGCGTGATCGTACCCGGCAGCGACCTGTGCTAGAGTCCCCCTCCATGCAGGACATACGCAACCGACTTCTCACCTGGATCGAGGTGGACCTTCCGGCCATGGAGGACAACCTCGGGCTTCTCCGCACGCTCCTCCCGGACAACACAAGACTGCTCCTCGTCGTCAAGGCCAACGCATACGGCCACGGACTCGGCCTGGTGACGAGATTCGCGGGGCGTTCGTGCGTGGACCAGATCGGTGTGCACAGCCTGCAGGAAGCCGTCGATGTCCGCGCGGCCGGATGGTCCGGCCCACTCCTGATCATGGGACATGTCGCTCACTCTCGCCTGGCGGACGCAATGGAGATCGGCGCAGAGATGACAGTGTTCGACCAGGAGACTCTCGCCCGGCTGGCCCGGCTGGGAAGACGCATCGGGCGTCCCGCAGAGTGTCATCTGAAACTGGAGACCGGCACCCAGCGGCACGGCATCGCCCCCGAAGACCTTCCCCGCTACCTGGAGCGCTTCGCGGGCGAGCGCGGCCTTCGTCTGGCCGGGTTGTCCACGCACTTCGCGAACATCGAGGACACCACGGACCACGGCTACGCGAAGGAGCAGCTGCGCCTCTTCGGAGAGTGTGGCAGGATCGTCCGGGCCGCGGGATACGCCGACACCCTGTTCCACACAGCCTGCTCGGCAGCAGTCCTGACGCTGCCTGAAACGGCCTTCGACATGGCAAGGGCAGGAATTGCGGCGTACGGGCTCTGGCCATCCAGGGAGACACTGGTGTCCGCGAGGGAACGGCATGGCGGGCGTGTACGACTGCGGCCGGCCCTGACATGGAAGACCCGCATCGCCCAGATCAAGTGGGTCAAGGCCGGCGCTTTTGTGGGATACGGATGCAGCCACAGGACCGGCAGGCGCACCCGCCTTGCGGTGCTGCCTGTGGGGTACTCGGACGGCTACGACCGGGGCCTTTCCGGCCTGGGGCATGTCCTTGTGCGCGGCCGCCGGGCTCCGGTCCTCGGGCGCGTCTGCATGAACCTCCTGATGACGGATGTCACCGACATTCCCGGTGCAAGGCTGGAGGACGAGGTCGTACTCATCGGGCGGCAGGACACGGAGGAGATCCGGGCAGCCGATCTAGCCGCTTCCGCACAGACGATCGCATACGAGGTCGTGAGCCGCCTTGGGCGGCAGATACCAAGGTTCGCTCTGGATGCGGGGGACGAAGTCGTCGATTGCGAAGAGCCCCGAGCCTGATGCCGCAACCGGAACCCGGTGGCAGCGCGGCTAACCTACAACCGAACCCGGCGCCACCGGCCTGTCCGGCACGAGAAGCGACACCACGTCCCCGTCGGATGCGGCGAGAAGCATCCCCTGTGACAGCTCGCCGCGCAGCCTTGCCGGTTTGAGATTCGCGACAACCACGATGGTCCTGCCCACAAGCTCTTCCGGCCTGTAGCTTGCAGCTATCCCGGCCACAAGCTGCCGCTGCTCCGATCCGAGATCGATCTGGAGTTTCAGCAGCCTGTCCGCATTCGGGTGTGGGCCGGCCTCCAGGACCTTCGCGGCGCGCAGCTCCAGCCTGGCAAACTCCCCGATGCCGAGCAGGCCGGGCCCCGGCTTCCGTTCCGGTTCATGCGGCCCGTGAGGCGGCTTCCGTCCCTCATCCGGTGTCGCGTTCATCCTGTTACCTCCCGTTTCGTCAGGGAGCCCCGGAGGACCCCTCCCGCTCCCGTTCCATGCGCTCCATGTTCCAAAGCTTCGCGTACTTCACGAAGACCGAGAAGGCCCCCAGCCCGCACAACACTGCGCCGTGGTAGCCGTCCAGAAACCCTCGTCGGAGAACATACATCCTCACAAAGCGCAGAGCAGGACGGATGGTGATGTCCCGCAGACCTGCACGCTTCCCCCCTTCGTAGGCATCCCGGGCGCCCCAGGTTGTGAAACGCTGGAAGGTGGAGAAGTACTCCTCGAAACTCCTGTAGGTGTAGTGGTACATGACTTCATCGATCCGACCCACCGAGCCATCCACCATGACCCTCGAGTGCACCCGCCTGTCCGCATACCATCCCTTCCGCGTCCGGAAGAGCCTCAGGTTGTAGTCCCGGTGCCAGCCGCAGTGCCTGATCAGCCTGCCCATGAACCATGACATCCGCTTGATGTCGTAACCGTCACGGCTGCCCGGATCCCGGATGACCTCCCGGATCCTCCGAGCAAGCTCGTCCGAGATCCACTCGTCAGCGTCAAGGACCAGCGTCCATTCGGTCCGGATCTGCGGCAGCGCCCAGTTACGCTGATCCGCGGCATTCACGTACTCCCGCACCTGCACGTGATCGGTGAACCGGCGGGCAGTCTCGAGCGACCCGTCATCGGTCCTGGAGTCCACCACGCAGAAGATGTCATCCGCCCAGCGAACGCTTTCTAGGCAACGAACCAGCCGGTCGCCTGCATTGGGCACAAGGGTCAGGACTGTGATGTCGTTCATGCTCCCTCCTCCCCGACAGGGCGTACCCCGACAAGCATCCGCAGAGCCATGCAACTACCGCCGCCCGCCCCGACCCCGCAGATCCAGGCAGGCCCTGCGGAACACCGCAGCCGCCTCCTCGCCGAACCTCTCGAGGCGGTAGTGCTTCCGGACATGCTCCCGTCCCGCCCCGGAGTATGCAGCCCTGAGTTCGCTGGAGCCAAGCAGGGCTGTTATCGACCTGGCCAGCGCATCGGGCCGCCCCGGGGGGACAAGAATCCCGACACCATCGGCAACGACCTCGGGTATCGCATGCACACGGGTCGCCACCAGGGGGATTCCCAGCCCCAGGTACTCGAAGGCGCTGCGACAGATCGCCTCGGACCCGATCGACGCAATCACGGCGACATCCAGGGCCGCAGCCCAGGCGAGAGGATCCTCGACCCTGCCGGTCATGTGAACTCGCGATCCGAGCCCCTGGGCACGGCCCCACTCCTGGATCTCCTCCCTCCTCAGCTGGGAGTCGGCGCCGGCAAGGACAAGGTGCGCATCGATCCCCGTAGCGCACACCCGGGCCATGGCGTTCACCACATCCTTGTGCCCCTTGATCGGACTCAGCCTGGCCAGCATGCCCACAAGAAGCGCGTCGTCGGGGAGACCCAGGCGGGCGCGTACCTGCAGCCGCGACTCGCACCGGTCGATCCGGTCGAGCATCTCCGTGTCGATGCCGCCCCGCAGCACCGAGATCCGCTCAGGCGGAATGCCCAGCCCTCGGTAGTAATCCCGTCGGATGAACTCGGCGGCTGCGAGGTGATGCGTCGTTCCCCGGCCGTAGGTCAGTCTCTGGAACGGACCGCCCCGCGGGGGCCGGATGTCGCTTCGTGTCCTTACCACGGCCACCCCCTCGCTTCCGCAGATCAAAGCTGCACGCAGATGAGCCGGGCTGCTGTGCACGTTGACGAGGTCCACCGACGCTTCCCTCAGGAACCGCCGGAACTCGCCGCCAGCCCGCATCCAGACCGGCGGACTCGTCGACGCCAGGTTGCTCAGGGCCGGCAGCTGCAGACCGCGCCGGACCGCCTCCCTTCCGGCGGGGGTGTCAGGGGGAGCAATCACGTACGATTCGTCCCCGCGCTTCGCAAGGGCCTCCGCAAGGGCTATGGCGTACCATGCCGAGGCATTCCACCAGCGGATGTCGACCAGCTGGGCTATGCGAAGCGGACGTGTCCCGGGGTTCCCTGCAGCCATAGCAGGGGACTCTACGCAGTACACCGGTGCGCCGCAACCGGGCGCCTGTAGCCCCGCGGCATGGCAATGACACTTCGCAGTCCCCCGGCGACTGCATCCCCGGACCAGCGTCGTTGACACTCGGCCGCACCGCTCCGTATAGTTCACCGGCGAGCTGACTCAAGTCCCAGGAAAGCAGGGCCCGGATGACCAGGTTCACACGACTGCCACAAACTTCCCGCGGTATCCTGATGGCCGTCACTGCAACGGCCTGTGCGATCCTTTCCCCGCCGGCGGGGTCCGCCCGGGATGCAGTCACCAGCGCAGCGCCTGGGATCCTGGAAGACTATCCCTATCCGGAACTCCGGCTCGACGAACTGCCCCTGGTGACCTACAGGGACAGCATCGACGTGTCCGGTGCCGCATCCAACGCAGAGATCGTCCAAATCCGGGTCAACGGGGGCCCTGTGACGGTTGCGGAGGTCGGGACTCCGCACTCGCCCGAACCGTCCCCTTTCAGAGCCAGGGTCGGGCTCACGATGGGCCTGAACCTCATCATCGCCCAGGCTGCCGACTCTCTGGACAGCCTCAGCACGCCACCGGACTCCCTCCGGGTGGGCCGGCAGGACGGGTCCGGCAGGCGGCCGGTCCTGCTTCGCGTGGCGGTGCAGGATTCGCTGAACGATGGGACTCCTGCTCCGGTTCGGAGGGGTGATACGATCCGGCTCACAACATGGTGGGCGGTTCCCGACACCAACGCCTCCGTCGCGGACAGCCTTGAAGTTGCAGCCGACTTCAGCGAACTGGACGGAGGTCTTGGAGTGACGGATGTGAGCTCCCTGGGAGGAGGGTCGGGCGCCTATCTCATCGTGCACCAGATGGGCGACAGCATCGTGCTGCCGGATGGCCCCGGGAAGAGGATTCCCATCACGGCGTGGGGGCCCGATGGGTTCACGAACGACATGCACGTGCGGTTCTGCCTCTCAAACCGCCCTCCGCTGCACCTGGAGACCCGGATTCTGGATCCAAAGCCCACGCCCTACAGAATGGGCGACTCCATCCGGATAATGACCAGGTGGCACAGCGAGGATGGGATGCCGATGAACATTCGCGCCGATCTGTCGAACATCCTTGTTGATCCCGGAGCCGTCACACCAAGGATCACACAGGCTGGTGACAGCACCTTCTTCCTTCGCCTGCGGCTCCCACTGAGCGGGGACAATCTCCATGAGGACGGGATGAACAAGGTGATCCCGCTCGAGTGCACGGATTCCGGGTGCGGTCTCACTGTCGACCGGTCCCTGGCAATCGACCAGGACACCCAGCCCCCCCCCTCCGATGGCCTCTACCTGGACCCGTTCCTTTACGAGGTCACGGATCAGGACTCCATCCCCGTCTCCGGAAGGGCCCCGGAGGCTGCGTTCGCCTTCATCCTGAGGGACAGAACCGTGCGGGCGGAGCTGGTGCCCGACCCGGAGAACGACTGGCGGTTCGAGGGGAGGATTGCCCTCGCAGTCGGACGAAACAGCATACAGGCCAGGTCTGTGGACGAGGCCGGGAACAGCACGCCCCTGACGTCGGCATTGACGATCTACAGGGTGGAGGAGGCGGCGCTCTCCGTACCCGTCCCCTACAGCCGGCACAACACGCCCGGCTCGTCCGAGGACGATGTGATCCTGCTCGATCCGGCAGGCATCTCCATCGCCCGGATCGGTGTGTTCACGCTCGAGGGCGACTGTGTGGCGGAGTCGACTGCCTCGAGTCCGGGCCAGAGATACGCCTGGCACTGGGACGGCCGCGGAAGCGACGGCCGCCAGGCCTCCAGGGGGTACTACATTGTCCGGGCGGAGTGGACCGATGTCCACGGGCGCAGGAAGCAGGCCGTCAAGGGCCTGCTGTTGAAGGACTGAACCGTGCAGACAGATTTCATGCGAATACAGCCGGTGAACAGGATGACGCGGTGCGGGACATCAGCCTCACCATCCGGACAGGATCAGGCGCTGCTCCGCACGCCGCGGTCGGGGATCCTTACGGGGACACCAGCCGTCGTGCTCCTGGCAGTCCTGCTTGGCATTCTGTGTGCGACACCCCCTGTTTCTGCCGAATGGAGCGCCGCATTCCCCGCGCTCGACGACGGAGCCAGGGGGATGGCTCTGGGCGGCAACCTCACTGCCATCGCCGAGGGGAGCGAGGCTTTGTCCTGGAATCCTGCCGGCATGCTCTCGCTTGAGCAGAGGGAGGTCTCCTTCACCTGGTCCGATCTCTTCGGGCTGGACCTAGTGCAGCACACCGTGGTCCATTTCGCATGGCCCTTCCGGCGCCACACCATACGGTGGGAGGATGGCGAGATCCGCAGGGAGGCGCTTCCCCCTCCCGCATCGAGGGCCCTGGGCATGTTTGTCTCCTCCCTGAGATGCGAGCTGGATGAAGGCTCCTATCGCGAGATGCAGTTCGGCCTGGGCCTGGCCTGGGCGGTACGGGCCGGGATCCATGCAGGAGCGACAGCTCGATTCCAGACCACGCAGACCGGCCATACGGGCCCGGAAGGATCGGGGATGGCCGTCGATGTCGGCGTTCAAAGAGGATGGCGGGGATTCAGGGCCGGCATCACAGCCCGCAACCTGGCATCCACGATGGACTGGAAGGAGCCGTCCGACGCACCTGCCGGCCTGGATGCCGATGACCCCCTGCCTCCACGATGGAGCTCGGGTCTGGCCTGGTCTCCCCGGGGGGATCTGGCCACCCTGGCCGTCAGCGGCGACTGGATGCGCGGCAGCTTCAGCAGGGTCCAGTACGCTACCGGCCTGGAGCTGCGCCCCCTCGATCCGCTTACACTGAGGGCCGGGTGGCGCAGCCGGCTGGACGCCGTCGGCGAACGCCGGGAGTTCAGCGCCGGAATCGGCGTGATCGTCTCCGGCCTTGCGATCGACTACGCATGGAGAGAGAGCGGCCACGATCTGGGTGACACACACCGCTGGAGCGCATCCCTGGGACTCTAGGCCGGCCAACCGGCTGCAGGAGGATCGATTCGATGGAGAGTCCCTTCCGGACACCCATCCCGAAGATCTACGGGATTCAGAACTGGGGCAACGGCTACTTCGACGTGAATGCCGCGGGGCACCTGGTGGTCAAGCCGTTCCGGACAGGTAACGGTGTTGATCTGTACGAGCTCGTGGACGACCTGCGGCGTCGAAGGTACCAGACACCGCTCCTTCTCCGATTCCCACAGATCATCGAGAGCCAGGTCCGCAGCCTCAACGAGGCGTTCCAGAACGCCATCACCGAGTTCCACTACGGAGCCACCTACCAGGGCGTCTTCCCGATGAAGGTGAACCACCGCCGCGAGGTACTGGAGGAGCTTCTGCGCCACGGCAGCAAGTACAGGATGGGCCTCGAGGTCGGCAGCAAGGCGGAACTGTACCTCGGAATGTCGCTCGAGCAGTCTCCGGAGAGCCTTTTCATCTGCAACGGATTCAAGGATGACGAGTTCGTGCGGATGGCGTTCTGGGCGGAGTCTCTCGGCAAGCGGGTGGTCGTTGTCCTGGAGCAGATGCGTGAGATCGACTCCTACATCCGAATGGTGGAGGAGACCGGGCTTCGTCCCATGCTTGGCCTGAGGGGCCGGTTGTACACCAAGGGCAGCGGCAAGTGGGAGGAATCCGGCGGCGAGACATCGAAGTTCGGACTGACCACCGTGGAGATGCTGGACTGCTACCGCATCCTGAACGAGAAGGGCCTCCTCGACCGCCTGCGCATGCTCCACTTCCACATCGGTTCCCAGATAACCGACATCCGCAAGATCAAGTCGGCCGTAAAGGAGGCATCCCGCGTCTACGCGAAGTTCAGGCACAAGAAGGCGCCGGTGGACTTTCTCAATGTGGGGGGTGGTCTCGGAATCGACTACGACGGCAGCAAGACCTCATCCGACTCGAGTGCGAATTACACGATGCAGGAGTTCGCCAACGACGTAGTCTACACCGTCTCCGAGATGTGCGAGAACGAGGATGTGCCCCATCCGATACTGGTCTCGGAGAGCGGCCGTGCCCTGACCGTCTACCACGCCATAATGGTGACCACTGCGGGTAACCGCACCGATCCTGGCCCGCGCCCCGAGTCCTACGAGGTTGACCTTCCCTCCATGTCATCCGCCCTGAGCGAGATGATCGACATCGCCAAAGGGATCACCGTGAAGAACTTCCGTGAATACTTCCACGATGCCCTGCAGCAGAGGGAGGAGCTCCTCACACTGTTCGATCTGGGCTACCTCGGCCTGGAGGAGCGGGCCCACGGCGAGGTTCTCTTCCATGAGATCTGTGAGAAGGCGCTGCGCTTCGCCAAGCAGTCGAATTACGTCTCCGATGAGTTCGAGATCCTGGAGAAGTCCCTGCGTCGAAAGTACGTGACGAACTTCTCGGTCTTCCAGACGGCGCCCGACTCCTGGTCGATCAGGCAGCTCTTTCCCGTGCTGCCGATTCACCGCCTGAACGAGTACCCTACCGAGTACGGGATCCTGGTCGACCTGACCTGCGATTCCGACGGTCAGATCGACAGCTTCGTTGACGTAAAGGATATCAAGGAGGTTCTGGAACTGCATCGCACCTCAAACGGAGCCCCCTACTACATCGCGATCTGCCTCCTCGGCGCATACCAGGATGTCATGGGCGACTTCCACAACCTCTTCGGCCCCGTCAATGAGGCGCACGTGATCGTGAATGAGGACAACCGCCCGATGGTGCAGAAGCTGATCAGGGGGAGCTCGCTGAGCGAGATGTCGAGGGTGGCAGGCTACGCGCATGGCGAGCTGCTGGAACGGTTTCGTTCGCGTCTCAAGGAAGCGGTCGAGGGCAGGCGGATTACCAGGGAGGCCGCCGCCGCGCTCGATGCGGCCTACGAGGCCCAGGCGTCCTCTTCGCCATACCTGGACATCGTCTGAGGCGGGACGCCGCGGCGGCTCCCGGCGCCCGGGGGGAAGGCCGTCCCCGTGCCCGGGGTCTCGAGCACAGCCGGGAACTTTGCTTGGGCAGAACCGTACAACTGTCTTGGACGGCGATTCGAACACCATCAGGAATCGACCTCTCGCTGCGGGATGGGCCCCGGGAAACCGGGGCTTGATCTCTTTTTGCCCCAACACCCGCCCGCCCGGAGCCGGCCCCGGGATGTGGTCCGGGGCGTGTGCGGGACCTCCCCGCGGAGTGGAGGAGAAGGCGGGAGGAAGGCCGGAAGCCGGGAACGATCTCCGGAGCAGAAGAATCCCCCCGGCCTTTACATGGCGACCGGGGGGAGCGGGCTCAAAGGGAAGGGCCGCGTGCCCCAGTTCCTATCACCCTGGCCAACCCTGCCCTGTCAGAGCTGACGGTGTGACCCGGTTCCAGGAGAAGCTGTTGGCTGGCAGCCTCCACACTGTCGGGCTCGGAAGCCTGCCGACCGCAGTGGCAACCAGTTGACCTGACACCCGCCAAGTCCGGATTGCTTCTCTGCCGGGGTTGGGATAACAGACTGCGACCGGCAGTGCTTCCAGGCTCTGCACTGCAGCTGTCATCTTCCGTGCCAAACGGGGGAACTGACGGCCGGCTCTGCAACTTTCACAACGCCAATGGATTGTGACTCGTCCAGAACGGCGGGGCTGGAGGTGACGCAGCCAGTGACGCACCACCGTGGCGTCTGGATACCCACGATGGGCTGTCGGATCCCTAACCGACAATCCAGCAGCAGAATAGCTGTGGGTACCTGGTATCCAGCCTGAAGGGGATCATGTCTGCAGGCGGCGCGTTCACAGACCCTGTCGGGCTTCCGGGGACGGGGCCAGGGGCTAGAAGCGCACCGTCGAGGACAGCCTCATCCTGGTTATCTGCCTCTTGTGCTCGACAAGACGGCTCCTCGGATTCATGACAGGATCATAGACCGAGTCGAAGAACCACTTCTTCTCCGTATACGAGTAGCTCTCCACCCCAAGGTTGTAAGAGAAGGAACCCGTGTTGAGCGAGACCCCGAAGCTGAGCGCGTCGGCCTTCACAGGATCCCCGTTGAAGGAACCGGAGTGAAGTGGCTGTCTGACCAGTGCGCCGCCGGGGCCTTCCGTCTCCACAAGCAGGATGTCGTCGTTGCTGGGAGACCGGAAGTTGAGCGGCACCTGCTGGAAACCCATCCTCACAGGAACCTGGGCCCAGCTCCAGTCGAACAGGAGAAACTCCGCCCCGATATGCAGAGTCGTCACGTCGTCCAGCGGGAGAGCAGACAGATCTGAGAAGGGTGCCTCCTCATCCGGGTTCATCCCGGCGACCACCGGATTCTCAGTGAGCGCGTCCGTATATGTCAGTTCGGATTCGCTCCAGTTCTGGACATTGTAGTCAGCAGCCAGAAGCAGCCTGTGGAAGGGCCTGACGGCAATCCCCACGCCGATGGCGGAGGGGACATCAAGATCATACCCGGACAGCTTCCCGTGCGTGTGGTAGATCGGGAAATTCGGGGCATTGATGCTGCGGGTGAAGAACTGCCCCCCACGGACCTCGAGTGTGTAGGAGGGGGTAAACCTGGCAGCCGTCCTCAGGCGCCCTCTCATCAGGCTCATGCCAACCCCAAGATCCGGAACAAGACCGGAGTACTTGAGGGAAACCTCCCCATGGCCCGTCATGGGCATGCCCCCACTCGACAGCCTCTCTTCATAACTCGAAATCAGGCGCCCTCTCAGGATGTTGAGATTCGCGCCCAGTGAGAGCAGGCTGCCGAACTGAACAGCAACGGTCGGCGAAAAAGACTCGATGACGCCAGTCTCCCTGATGTCGACTGTGAACACCACGGGGAAGCTGCGCTCCCTTCCAAAGGCGAGATCGGTGATCGCCTCCTCGGGCCTGGCTGTCTCACCGAACCTGCGCCAGCTTACTGCGCCCACAACGTTGATTGAGCCGGTACTGAAGAGCGGAGTGGCGGCCCCTACGAACCCGGCCTGCATTGAGTTCTTGACGTTCATTGAGTACTGGGTAATCAGAAGCGGCGGCTGCTGTGGAACATCCACGGAGTCCGGATAACCGGAGGCGCTGCCCCCGGCGCTTCGGACGTACCCGTCGAACAGGATCTCGCTGTGGGTCAGGCTCGCCAGACCGGACGGCGACCAGCCTACGGCACCGACCCCCTCGGCCACGGCCAGGTAGGCGCCGCCCATCCCCGCGGCATCTCCACCCGGTCGCACCGACATGCTCTCGATGGGTCGATAGACAATGGACGGAAAGGTGACGGCCATGGTGCCGAGCCCGATAACGCCCATGTCCTGATACACAACCTCCGGGGCGCTCTGTGCACCGGCGTCTCCGCTCACCAGAGAGCCAAGAAGGAACAGAACGGCCACGCACCACAGGTTACGACCCGTTCGCCGACCACACACCGAGCATCTCTGCATGCGCAGCATCAGATCCTCCCGTCTCCCTAGGACCGCTCACCATTGAGCAGAATCGCCACGGCGGCTCCATATCCCCAGAACGTTGCCACACGGGCGAAGCGCGCCGGGTCAAATGTCAGCAGGTCGACGCTTTCAATGTTCTCCCTGGACAATGTGATGTGTCCCTCGGCGGGCACAATCCAGCGCCTGGCATCAGCCAGACGAGCCCTGACCAGCTCGTAGGAATCAGCCTCGTCCACGAGGTTGACTTCCTCCAGTTCGATTGCCGACTCCGTCACCGTTGAGACCCTGGCCCGGTAGACAGACCGGTTCTCAGTGAATGTGACTGTGTTGCCCGGGGCAATACGCCCTTCAAGCGTCCTCCCGTCGTCAAATGTTACCAGAACCTTCTGCTGGGCCTGGAACACGCCGTCCTCCAGCGGGACGCGCTTCGAGCAACCGGACATGACCGCGATCAGGCAGCACAGGCCGATCCCGGGCAGGACGATACGCAAGCCGTTTCTCATAAGATCACTCCAGCTGTGCAGGGAAGACATCGTGGAATCCGCGGATATGGACGCGCGACGCAGTTCTCCCGGCACCATGTGGTCCCCACAACCCTGTCCTCCGCCAGAACCGAGAACCCCGACCCGGCAGGCTGCACATGACGTCAAGTAGCGCCACTATAGGAAAGGAACCGAATAGCGTCAAGCGTTGGCTGGTGTTCAGGCAGCTGTCCCCAGGTAGATGCCGGAAAGGAGCCCGTCCACGTCCACACCGTAATCAAGCGGGTGGGATCCGGCCCGGATTCTGCAGCGAGGGTCGGCAGGGGCTCCCCTGGAGAGGCGGCGATCCTCCACCGGCTTCCAGGCGCCCTCATCCTTTCCCAGAACCCTGACCAGGGGATGTTCCACTTCGCGACCGGAAGAGGGAGGTTCCAGAACAAGACCCATCTCCCCGCTCTCCAGGATCACGAGGGAACCAACCGGGAAGAGCCCGATCTTCCCGACGAACAGCCGGAGCAGATCTGGATCGAACATTCGTCCTGCGTTCTCGATCATATAGCGGACCACGGCGTCGGGTGTGAAGGGACGCTTCATGTACGCCCTGCTGGCGGTCATGGCGTCGTAGCAGTCGGCAAGGGCGACGAGCCGGCTGTAGAGCCCCTGCTGCCAGTCCCGTCCCAGGCGAGGATATCCTGATGCATCGAATCGCATGTGGTGCTCCACGCTCACCAGCATCACCTTCACTGCCAGATCGCTCCCGGCGCCAAGGCGGACGAGCTCACGGGCCCCGGCCAGTGGATGGAGCTGCATGGCTGCCCAGTCGCTCTTGTCGAAACGCCCGGGCTTCTGGACCACCTGTCTGGGGACCTGGATCTTCCCGATGTCGTGAAACATTGCGGCGACACCAAGATCGGACAGATCCTGCCTGGAAAGCCCCAGGCCCTGCCCCAGTGCCATGGACAGGACACTCACATGAACACTGTGCTGAAAGGTGTACGTGTCGAAATCCTGGATAGCACTCAATCCAAGCAGGGAGAACTCCTCTTCCAGGATGCAGTCGACCATCTCGTGGACTACGGCACGGGCCTTGCGCAATTCGGGTATTCGATGGACGGCCAGCTGTCGCACAACCACCCGGGCACCTGCAAGGGCCCGGAAGAAGACCCGGCGGGCGTGGGCACGGCGATCCTCCTCCGGCGCAATCTCTCCATGGAGTTCAGCCCTGAACGGGAGGGCGCGGATCCCATCCACCAGCTCAACCGGGCTCAGAAGCCGGCGGAACTCCGGCTGATCCTCCTTCTGCTCGAGTTCCCCTCTCTCTCCGAGCTCCTCGCCGATTGCCGGGTACATGTCCAGGAAGCGGCCCAGCACCGCTTCGTCCAGCCCCGCATCAAACTCGAAC
>CAZWSC010000089.1:0-18854 GCA_964636385.1 uncultured bacterium | reverse complement strand
GCGTCGTCGATCTGATCCAGCAGCTCGTGGAGGGACCGCTCGTCCACGATCGCCCCCACATCGGTCCGCTCATCCTCGGGGTCGCCCGCAACAAGGGCCCGCATGTGGCGGACGAAGGCGGCGGGGAAAGGCCCGGCCGCCCGTTTCACAACGATGAACCGCTTCGCCGCGATACAGCTCTGCCCTGTGGCCACCATGCGCCCGCGGACCGCATTGAGGGCGGTGAACTCGGGATCGGCGTCTTCCAGGACCACGAAGGGATCGGACCCGCCCAGCTCCAGAACCACCGGCTTGAGCGCCTCTCCCGCAGCCTGCGCGATCCGGACACCGGCTTCGGTGCTGCCGGTGAGCGATACCCCCCGCACCCGGTCATCCGCGATCAGCCTCTGCACACCGTCGTGTCCCGTCAGAAGCGTCCGGAAGGCGCCGGCCGGAAAGCCGGCCAGCCTGAAGGATTCCTCGATCGCCATCGCGCAGGCAGGGACGTTCCGCGCGTGCTTCAGGAGGCAGGTGTTGCCGGCGGTCAGTGTAGGCACCGCGAAGCGGATGACCTGCCAGAAGGGGAAGTTCCAGGGCATGACCGCAAGGATCACCCCCAGTGGCTCATGAACGATCCTGTGTTCGAGACCGTCGGCCAGTACAACCTCATCGCGCAGCCACTCCCCGGCGTGCTCCGCGTACACCTCGCAAAGCCAGGCGCACTTCCCGATCTCCGCTCTGGACTCGGTGATCGTCTTGCCCATCTCGCGGGTGATCTGGAGCGCGTAGTCGTCCCCCCTGTCCCGGAGAACACGGGCAAGGCCGGGCAGGAGCGCTGCGCGATCCGCAACAGTGAGATCACGCCACTTCAGGAAGGCATCCCGGGACCGCTCCAGGATCTTCAGGATCTCCTCATCCGGCATCGTCTCGTATCTCTGCAGGGGATTGCCTGTGGCGGGATTGATGGTCTGTACCGGCATGTCCGACCTCCCCGGGCGCGGGCGCACGAGCCCCGGCTCGCAGCCGGGCCGGGCTATCGCCGCAGTTCGCAGCCGATCCGGGCTATTGCCTCGGTTCGCCCGCGCGCAGCTCCCTCGCCGGAACCCTGATCCTGGCCGAGGCCCCGGCCGCCGTTGTTGAAGCGAGGTAGATCTCCACGTCGTGCATCCCCTCGGGAGTGCTCACAGTGAACTCCCGGGCAACGCCGGGGGCGATCTCGGGAAGATCCGGGTAGAAGACGTTCGGGCTTGTCCGGGAACTCAACGGAAAGACCTGCCACGGTTCTCCATCCAGGAGGACCCGCACGACATAGGACTGTGTCGACCCCGCAACCTCGTCGAAGTCGAGCCGTGTGGTGACCCTGAGGCGCAGGGGGCCGAGCACCTCCAGTCCGACGGGAGTCTCCTTGGTGAATCGGTAATACGTCGTCTCGCTGTCGGGCCCGTGCAGAATTACAGCCTGTTCGAAGCGGTGCGGGGCAAACGGGACCCACGAGGCCGCACTCCTGGCAGGTGTACCCTTGAAGACGCGGATGATCGCGCTGCGGGTCGTGTTCTCGGGGTAGATCCTGATCCTGTGAAGACCCATCGGGATCTTCATCTCTCCCCGGCGAAGGACACCGACACTTGTTCCGTCTCTGCGACGTGCCGTGTTGCTGGGGCGGGGATCGAGGTGGATCACCACAGTCTCGACCTCATCCTGGCCATCCTCCTCGATCTCTATGCGCAGGCGCATGGTAACGAGGCCGCGATCCGGGCTGTAGTGGCGTGCGATCACCCGCAGCGGGACGGGACCCTGCACCGAAAACTCGGCCGGCTGATCCTGCGAGGCCCTGTGGTAGACCATCGCCTTGGTGCTTTCTCCAATCAGGATCCCCCGGCGGCCGGCATGCTTCTCAGGGTCGATTCGGACCAGTTGTGCCGCAGCAGGAACGGCAAGGAGCCACAGGGCAATCACAGGCACAACAAGATTAACCACTGTACAGATCATCCGAGTCCGGCCGACCGTCATCCTCTACCCCTTTCCCCCGCGGGCTCCGGGACCATCCCCGGGACCGTCGGTGCAACCGTCTCCCGCGCTGCGCGGACGGCGCGTTGCCGGGCGCGAAGCACGCGGAAGCAGAGAACAAGATAGAGCAGGAGGGCGGGAATCGCGACCTTCAGGTCATAGGCCTCGCGGTGGAAAATCGTCCCTTCCCCGACCGGGGGAACGGCCTCCGGGGCAACCGGCATTCCGTGCCTGCGGGCGATGGCCTCGACGTTCAGCACATGTATGACCGGCACACCAAGCACCGACATGTGATGTGCCACTCCCCAGCGGGACCAGTTGTATCTGGGGATGGTCCGGTTGACCCCTGCCCTGATCAGTCGTGCGCTCTGGCGGTTCCCGATGGCGGCGGCCCCGCCGCCGACGTTGATGAACGCGCGGATGTTGTCGGATCCTGCCTCCCGGATATAGGCCTCAACGCGGCGGGTCACCGACTCTTCAAGGGTGGGCACCGAGATCAGGTCAACACCGTTACGTTCGACAGCTTCCCGAAGCAGGAGACGTCCCCTCGGGCTGAGGCCCCGTCCGCGGTCATTGCTGCCCCCCAGGGAGGCCGCTATGCTCCGCGTCTTCAGAAGCCTCCTCTCCACCAGGAAAGTCTCCATGTCGAGCCACGTGAAGTCAGGATCATTGGCACCCCACATGGACGCACCAACAGAGGTTATGACAACCGGCCTCAGGCCCATCTCCTCCGCCGCGGCAAGGGTCGCAATGTTCAGTGCCGGGAAGGAGCCTGTCAGGGCGGCCGCTATGACGTCACCCGGTTTCAGACCGATCCTGTGAAAGTAGTCGACCATGACCGCCGCGAAGTTCGGGTTCACCGACGTCAGTTTCGACTCCAGCACACCGCGGTCGGTGGTAATCAGCGTGTTCTCCTGCCCGATCAGCCCTGAAGAGGCCGGATCATTCTCCAGGTCGTGCCCCTCCGGCATACCCAGGCGTGCCAGCCGGATCGCCTCGAAACAGCGTACCGTCCGGGTGGCGGCGGCAATCTTCTGGTCCATGTGCGGCTGGGGGCTCATCATGCGCGACGCCTCAACCAACAGATGCAGGACGATCCCGAGCAGCGCAAGACCGACCAGGAACAGGTCGGCACGCTTGGTCCACGCAGCCCTGGGCCTGGCCAGGCGGGCCAGGCTCGCCCCCCTAGAGAAGACTCGTATCAAGGACCGCACCTCCATGAAGGACCACCAGGGTCAGACGGACCAGTACAGAGGCAACCCCGGTGGCCGCCAGTGTCTGCATGATCCCCTGCCGGAACATCCAGTACGCCAGGAGCCCGGGGATTATGTACCCGATGGCCGCAAGCCCGCCGGCATACGTTGCGATCCCGGCCTGCGGGATCCGCTCGGTGAACATGCCGAAGAGGAAGCCCATGAGGACGGCCAGGACCAGCGTTCTCCTCCCGTACAGGAGGAAGTATCGGCCCGCCAGCCTCAGGCAGCCATATGTGAAGAAAGCAGCCAGCACTGTCCCCAGGAGGTGCATCGGCCGGTCCAGGTAGAGGGCGATGTACCCGGGGACCACGAACCCCCCGGCGGCGAATCCAACCGCCTCGGTGAACAGAAGGCTCACAACAAGCCCCAGCCCGATCGCCTCAGGTATAAGCATCCGCTGTCCTCCCGAATCCCTCTGTTTCCCGTGAGCGGCTCATGACGGCGCGACTTCCGCGGCAGCGGGCGTCAGGGCTCCCGTTGCGGCTGACGAAACATACTGCAGAATCTCGTGTCCCGCACCCCCAATATTGCCGACCCCGCCGACGCGGACCCTGCGGTGCCCCAGGCTGGAGAGGCGCTCGAACACCGCCACAGGATCGGCTTCACCCATCGCCAGCAGCCGGCCGGGGGGGACCTGCTGCTGGAACCGCCGCATCACCCCGTCATTTATCCTGCCCACCAGCAGGTAGTGATCCGCGCGCAGTACCCTCTCCACCGCCTCCGCGAAAGCCAGAGATCGGTCGATCCGGTCCGCCCGCAGGTTCAGCAGCGCCACCGTCGCCCCCTCGGCGTCATCCGAGGTCCAGTCCATACCGAGCTTCTCCCAGATCTTCAGGGTTGATTCCATGTCGTTAGCCGCGAAGACATTGTGAAACTCCACCCGGCATCCGCTCACCTGGAACTCCCAGCGCGAACAGACCCCCACGTCGGGCTCTGCGCCGTACATGCCCCGCAGGGCGACCTCGTCCGGGATCTCGAAGAGCCGCGTGACAGCAAGCACCGTGGCGACGTTCTCCTCGTGCTCCAGGTAGGCAAACCCCTTCATGGCGTCCGGCGGTATGCTCTCCGGATGGGCCACAATCAGCCTGCTCCCCCGATCGTGCGCGGCCCTGCGGATCACGCGCGAGTACCTGGGATCGCCAAGGACAACGATGCCGTTGCGCGGAACGGTGGAGGAGAGCGCCAGGGCAACATCCTCCATCGTGGGCCCCATGACATCCAGGTGATCCGGCCGCACGTTGGTGATCACGCCGATCGTGGAGTGCATGATCATCTCCTCGGTCGTCTTCTGGAGGTCGGGGCGGACCGCCATGCACTCCATGACCATGATCCCGGCCTGCTCCTTCGCAGCCCTGTTCAACACGCCGAGCTGCTCGCAGATGTTCGGCGTGCCCAGGCGGATCACAGGCTCGTCGGTTCCGTCAGTCAGGATCATCCGCGCCCTCGACCCGGTCACCTTCGCAAAGGTGCGCTTCCCCCCCTCGCGCAGCGCCGCGGCGAGAAGCCGTGTAACAGACGACTTGCCGCGGCTGCCGTTCACGTGGATCCGGACCGGAATCCTGCGCAGGGCCATGCGGTGGCGGATCGTCTCGATCGACCACATCGTGAGAACTATGCCAAGCAGTAGGAGCAGGATGAACACGAAACCCCCACGGCTGCTGCAGGCCGTTCAGACTACTTCCGATCCCGGTACCCATGCCAGGGAGTCAAGTCGGCGAACCGGGCCTGTCGCCAGCCCGTCTTCGCGGCTCAAGGGGACAGGAGTGAACCAGCGCGATTATACCTGAAGCGGCCTGTCTCGCCAAGAAACCCCCGGATCCGGCGGGAGCCGGGGGGAAGCCGGCGGCCGGGGAGCGTGCACAGGCTCCGCAACCCCCAATCCGTCAATCCAGTTCGCCGACCGGGAGCGCCTGATGGCCGGCCCTATTCCTCCGGCTTGCGGATGATCCCGATGTTCCTACCGGCGCTCATGGCGATGTGCAGGGGGCGCGGGAATGCAAGGTGGCGGATGTACCTGTGCCCGCCCTCCGCCGGCCGGCTGTCCAGCCAGGGGAGATCCAGCAGATCCCCGCGCTTCTTCTGGTCGATCGTGAAGTACCCGACACCACAGGAGACGATGTTCTGGAAGAAGTGGGAGCCTTGCGAGGGATCGATCTGTATCTCCTCGAGACCTGTCTCCACGATACAGATAGCCCCGGAAATCTGGGCCCACCTCACAGGGATCCCGAGCCACGGATCAGAGCTGCCCCACCTGCCTGGGCCGATCAGCACGTAGGGGCGGCGCTTCTCCTTCAGCCGGGCGTTGACAGCCTCGATTTCGCCGGCGATCTGCGGGGTCCTGGCCCTGTCGAACGTGTCGGCGCGCACATAGACTAGATCGCGCACACCGTCGATGGCGCCGTTGCCGAGGGCGTGGTTCGAGACGCACAGTGCGTCGTGCCTCTCGATCTGGTCGATCCGGATGTCCTGAACCTCGGACCCCATCATCACAGGCCGGATCTGCAGGAATGCGAACTCGTGCTGCTCGTCGGGATTCTCCGCGAGGTTGACCGCGAACTCGATCTCCACGGGACAGGATGACGCGGCGACCCCGACCTTGAGGAGAAACGACGTGAGTTCGGCAAGCGGGAAGATCCTCCCCTTCAGAATCCCCGCCATCGTCACCAGGCGGATCCCGTCCCTGTAGATCCCGTCGGATATCGCGTCATTGTCGGGAGAGTAGACCGACGCAACCGGCGCAAGCGTGCCGTCCTCCTCCGCGGCATCCAGCTGCAGGGATACGAGTTCCAGCCGGGGAATCCCGCCCGCCTCGGGGACCCTGTCCGGCGGCGGCAGCTCCAGGGCGAGAAAGCTCTTCTGCGTGTTGTCGAGATAGTCCTTCGTCGTAAGAAACTGGATCGGCTTGCGTGGGTGCCTGGGGCAGAACCTCACGCACCTGCCGCCGTCCACAACAGTCTTCCCCAGGCCCAGTGCAACTGAGACAACCCCGTCCTCCGCCGTCATACCCGGCATCGGGTAGAAGTTCATCGAACGGGCCACACCCGCGAAGTCGGGATAGAGACGGTTCCCATGACGCCTGCCGACGACCTGCTGTATAACTACAGCCATCCTCTCCTCTTCGAGCCTGTTCGGGAGGGAGTCCATGTATGCCTTCGGGTCGGCGTGATAGGTCGAGGCGTAGACCATCTTGACGGCGTTGCAGAGTTCCTGAAGCCTCACGTCCATGCTCTGGTTATTGTTGGGGATCATGAATGTCTTGTAGATCCCGGCGAATGGCTGATAGGAGGCGTCCTCCAGGAGGCTCGAAGAGCGTATGGCCAGCGGAGAGTGCACCCAGTGGAGTAGATTCCAGAGGTTCTCGACGACATCCCCCGGAAGCTGGGCCTCCAGGAAGGCGGCGGTGATCCTGTCGTCATCGGTCTCCTCCATGGCGAAGGACCACAGTCCGGCAGCATCCATGAACCGCTCGAACACCTTCGTTGTCAGGACCATTGTCGGAGGCACGAAGATCCGGACACCCGGGAAGCGGTCCTCGAGCGAGTAGGTGTTGATCAGGGAGTTGATGAACGCCAGCCCCCGGCCCTTGCCACCCAGCGACCCCTTGCCGACCTTGACGAAGCCGGTCCCCCCCTCGAACCTGCTGCTCGAGTACTCCAGGACCACACCCGCCATCGAGCGCTCCCGTGAAGAGCGGATGGCGGCGACCAGCTTCGTCCGCAGATCCTCCGGCTCCGTCTCCTCCTCCGAGACTATCTTCCTGATGTCATCCGCGAGCTCGAACTCCGTCCGGGCCATGAGCCATGCCGTCAGATCGCTGCGCCTGGCATTGCCTGGCAGGTGCTCAGCAGGGACCGCCTGGATGGCCCACTCGAGTGTGCGGAGATCGGGAGCCTTGCTGAGGGTGGCTCCGTCCGGATCGGTGAGAACGAACTCCCCGAAACCTAGCCTCTTCTTCAGGAACTCCCGCAGCGAGTTGTGGAGGGAGGGCGAGTTCTTGTCGGCGAAGTCGAGGCCCAGGCCCGCTGCGGCCTCTGCGGTCTGCTCACTCGACTGCATCAGCACAGGCAGATCGGCCTGCCGCTCCTTCATCAACCGGGCCAGGCGGAAGCCGGCATCCGGGTCGAGCCTGCCTTCCCTCGGGAAACCCGCATCGGTGATGAGGCCCAGCAGGCTGTCGCCGTATCGCTCGAAGAGCCCCACCGCCTCCTCGTAGGTCCTGGCCAGAAGCACCTTCGGGCGGGCCCTCATGCTGAGGATCTTCTGCGCCCTGCTGGCGCCTTCGCTGCTGATCGCATGGCTCAGGCTCCAGATCTCGGAGTAGAGAAGCGGCAGGTACGATGAGTAGAACTGGGCCGAGTCCTCAACGAGGACGATGCTCCGGACGCCTGCCTCCTCCGCATCGTGAAGCGCATTGTGGCGGTCCTCGACAATCTTGACGATCGCCAGCAGCAGCCTCACGTCCCCGAGCCAGACGAAGACGGTGTCAATGCTCGTAAGACTCTCGGGCGGGGGCAGCAGGCTCAGCTCGCGCGGGCTGCAGGCCAGAAAGATCACCGGCAGGCCCGGGGCGATCGCCTGCACGGCGTCACCGAATTCGAGCACGTTCATCTCGCCAACGCGGGCCATGGATATCACCAGATCGAAGGGTTTGATCCTGAGGCTCTGCACCGCCTCCTCGGCCGTGGATACCCGCTCTATGGAAGGTGTGAACCGGAGATCATGATCCAGATACTCGGAGAAGAGCATCTCGGAGAACTTGCCGTCCTCGATGATCGTGTAGCAGTCGTAGAGACTGCTGACGAGGAGAACGCTGCTCACCCGCCTCGGCATCAGGGCGTCGTACGCCACCCGGTCCCGCCCGGGCTTCCCGATGATCCCGCTGAGAATCCGATCTCGCACTTCAGTCTTCCTCCCCTGGTCCGTAAACTGCCCCGGCATACTAGCATGCCAGACGGATCTGCCACATAGAAGACTGATCATGGTGGGACCTTTTCTCCCGATCTCTTGGCATCCAGATACACAATTAGTAGATAATGGGGCAACTATTCCCGATTTTGGGTTGACAGCCCGAACCGTCCGGCGTAGATTGTACCACCGTAGTGGTACAAAAGGTGTCATTGGGGTGTCAATATTCCGCTGGGAGGTTCATATGGCCACATCAGGTCGGTCGGTCGCACATGGAAACATCGAGGGGTACCTCGAAAAGACGCTGCAAGGCGTGATCGCCAGGAATCCTGCCCAGCCCGAGTTCCACCAGGCTGTCAGGGAGGTGCTCGAGACCCTCTCTCCGTGCCTCGTGAAGCGCCCTGAGTACATCGAGGCGAGGATCCTCGAGAGGCTCACAGAGCCGGATCGCATCATCATGTTCCGGGTCGCCTGGCAGGATGACTCGGGCGAGGTCAGGGTCAACCGCGGCTACCGTATCGAGTTCAGCAACGCCATAGGCCCATACAAGGGGGGACTGCGCTTCCACCCCAGCGTCACCCTCGGCATCCTGAAGTTCCTGGCCTTCGAACAGATCCTGAAGAACAGTTTGACAACCCTCCCCATGGGCGGCGGAAAGGGCGGCAGCGATTTCGACCCGAAGGGGAAGTCGGACGCCGAGGTCATGCGGTTTTGCCAGAGCTTCATGAACGAGCTTCACCGCCACATCGGGGCCAACATCGATGTTCCCGCCGGCGACATCGGAGTGGGCGGACGCGAGATCGGGTACATGTTCGGCCAGTTCAAGCGCCTGACACGCTCCTTCGAGGGAGTCTTCACCGGCAAGGGGCTCAACTGGGGCGGCTCCCTGATTCGCCCCGAGGCCACCGGATACGGCACGGTATACTTCGCCGAGGAGATGCTGAAGACCCGTGGTCAGTCCTTCGACGGGAAGACCGTCGCCGTGTCCGGCTCCGGAAACGTCTCGCAGTATGCGATCGAGAAGATCAACCAGCTCGGCGGCAAGGTCGTGACCATCTCCGACTCGAACGGAACAGTGTGGGACAAGGATGGGATAGACCCCACGAAGTGGGAATACCTCATGAACCTGAAGAACGTGAGGCGTGGAAGGGTCAAGGAGTACGCCGACGAGTTCAAGTGCGAGTACCATGAGGGCCGCCGCCCCTGGTTCGTCCCGTGCGACATCGCGCTTCCGTGCGCCACGGAGAACGAGCTGACAGGCGAGGAGGCGCAGAACCTGGTCAATAACGGCTGTATCTGCGTGGCCGAAGGTGCGAACATGCCGACGACCCCCGAGGGAGTCGATGTCTTCCTGAAGAACAAGGTCCTCTACGGACCCGGCAAGGCAGCCAATGCCGGAGGTGTTGCCACATCCGGCCTGGAGATGGCCCAGAACAGCATGCGGATCTCCTGGCCGCGCGAGGAGGTGGACGGCCGCCTGCACCAGATCATGACTGCGATCCACAGGGCGTGCCAGGAGACCGCGGAGGAGTTCGGCGATCCCGGCAACTATGTCCTGGGCGCCAACATCTCGGGCTTCGTGAAGGTCGCGAACTCCATGATCGACCAGGGGCTGGTCTGAGGTAGCCTGGTCCAGGCACTGGATCAGGGAGGCGCAGGCGGCAGGTGTCCGGGTACTGGAGCGGCAGACCGCTCCGGGGAGGTGTGAAACGAAGGGCATCCGCAACAAGATGCCGCTGCAGATCAGGGAGCTGCTGCATGAGCTTCTCTCGAGCGCGAACCGGGAGGATTCGCGCTCGGAGATCCTCCACCGGATATGCTCGATCCTCATGCGCTTTTCCGGCTGCGACGCCCTGGTCATGCAGATCGAGGAGAACGGTGTCGCCACCAGGTGCCGGACCGTGCTTTCGGCCGAGGGGACGGAGGAGTTCGAGACGATCTGTTCCCCCGCCAGCCCCCGGAAGTGTGGCGGCTCAGGTTCCGATGCGTGGGAAGGAACGGGGCTGATCCCGGAGCCTGTCCTGCAGGCCATACTAAGCGGCAGCTTCGTGGCCCCTGCGGAGGCGTTCACCAGGAGCGGCAGCTTCTGGATCGGAGATACCACGCACCCGATCCTCCTGCGCCCGACGGGCGGCGAGGCCGCGTCCGGCCGCAGCGTGATCATCGGCGGCCAGTTCGCATCGCTGGCGCTCATCCCCGTGCCGGTGAACGAGCGGCTCCGCGGACTCCTGTTCCTGGCCAGCCGCAGGCAGGACTTCTTCACCAGGGACGACATCCTGATGCTGGAGGCCGTAACCGACACGCTTGGTGTGGCTCTGGCGCACCAGGGGGCCCAGTGGGCGCTTCGCGAGAGGATCAAGGAGTTGACCTGCCTCTACGGGATCGCGAAGGTGGCCAGCCGCCCGGGGATGAGCACGGAGCGGTTCCTCGGGGAGATAGTGGAACTCCTTCCTCCCGGCTGGCAGCATCCCGGCCTTACACAGGCGCGGATCACACTCGATGGCAGGTCATTCACGACGTCGGCCTTCCTCGAGAGCCCGTACCGGCAGCGGTCTGGCATCCTGATCCGGGGGATCAGGCGCGGTGAGGTCGAGGTCGTATACACGAGGGAGCTGCCTGACGCGGACGAGGGGCCGTTCCTGAACGAGGAGCGAAGCCTCATAGACGAGGTCGCCCGCCAGATCGGGCTCATCATCGAACACTGGGAAAGCGAAGGAGAGACGAGCCGCCTTCAGGAGCAGCTCCGCCACGCGGACAGGCTCGCAACCGTCGGCCAGCTGTCTGCGGGCGTGGCCCACGAACTGAACGAACCGCTTGGTGCCATCCTTGGCTTCGCACAGCTTGCGAAGGAGTCGCTGGGTCCGGACGCCCCGGTCTCGCAGGACATCGACAGGATCATCAACGCCTCGCTGCACGCCAGGGAGATTATCCGCAAGCTGATGATCTTCACGAGGCAGATGCCCACCCGGAAGGCTCCGTGCGACCTGAACCGGGTCATCGCGGACGGCCTGTACCTTCTCGAGTCCAGATGCGCAAAGGAGGGAATCACCCTGGAGCGACGCCTGGAGGCCGGACTCCCCGGTATCTCGGCCGATCCCTCGCAGGTTCAGCAGGTGCTGGTGAACCTGGTCGTCAACGCCATTCAGGCCATGCCGGACGGAGGGACTGTGACGATCAGGACCCGCTCGGCCCCCGGCAGGGTGTTCCTTCACGTGGAGGACACAGGGATCGGCATGAGCCGTGAGACGCAGCAGCAGCTCTTCATACCGTTCTTCACAAGCAAGGATGTCGGCCAGGGCACCGGCCTGGGCCTTCCCGTGGTGCACGGGATCGTCACCGCTCACGGCGGAACGATCGAGGTCAGGAGCGAGCCCGGAGAGGGTTCGTCCTTCGAGATCTCCTTCCCCCTTGAGACCGGGGACTCCCTCTCGTCTGGAGGTTGACCGAATCGTGGGAGATCAGCTGAGAAGACTGCTGGTGGTGGATGACTCCGCCGACACCCGGGATCTTCTGACGAGGAATCTCGCAGGCCGTGGATACGAGGTTCTGACTGCTGCCGGTGTGGGGGAAGCGATCGGGATCCTCGGTTCGGAACGGGTGGATCTCGTGGTAACCGACCTGAAGATGCCTGGCGCCTCAGGCATGGATCTGGTGCGGTTTGTGAAAGAGAAGCTCGGCGATGTGAAGGTGGTGATGGTAACCGGCTATCCCAGCATTGAGGGCGCCGCCGAGGTTCTCAAGCTGGGTGCCGAGGGGTTCCTGGCGAAGCCTTTCACACGGGAAGAGCTGTTCGCGACGATCGAGCAGGCGATGGGCGGATCAGGTGCGTATGGACGCGGCCGGAGTTACGCCACAGCCCGGGGCGAAAACCCGCTCTCCCTGACGGCGGCATCCCCGGCCATGCAGGAGGTGATGACGGCAGCATCCCGTGCGGCGGCAGCTGAAACCCCGCTGCTGGTCACCGGCGAAGAGGGCACAGGCAGGGAGCTTGTCGCCAGGACGGTGCACTACCAGGGCCCCGGCGCGGCATGGCCCTTCCTGCTTGTCCGCTGCGGGGCGGTTCCGGAAGGCCGGCTGGAGGAGGAGTTGTTCGGCGGCGGTCAGGATGATCCCGCATCGGCGGCAGGCCCGCGGCCCGGCATGTTCGACCTTGCGGGAAGCGGCACCGTCTTCTTCCGGGAGATCGCCGAAGCCCCTTCATGGATTCAGGCACGACTTCGGCAGATCCTGTCCGCACGCAGGCAGGAGCGCGCGGGATCCGGCGTGTCGGCCGCCTCCGGGCCGCGCGTGATGGCCTCCACAGTCATGGACCTCGCGGAGCTGTGCGCCCGCGGGCGCTTCGATGAAGGGCTCTACCGGCGGCTCCGTCAGAACTCGATCCACGTGCCGCCCCTGCGCGAGCGGAAGGAGGATCTGCCCTACCTCCTTCAGCACTTCGCCGCACAGCTGCGCAGGGACGAGGCAACCTCCCCTCTGGTCTTTACCGACAGGGCCATGGAAGCGATGCACAGGTACTCGTGGCCAGGCAATACCGGCGAGGTGCGGAGGCTTGTCCGGATGCTCAACGCCTCCCGGGAACCTGGCGCCGTAGATCTCGACCGCCTGCCTGCACCCATCCGCCTCTGCGCTCACGAAGGCACCGGCGCGAACCGGTCGCTGGCCGAGGTGGAAGCCGAACACATCCGCGCGGTTCTCGAGATCGCCGGGCACAACAAGACGCGTGCGGCGGAGATTCTCGGGATCAACCGCAAGACACTGAGGCAGAAGCTTAGGCCGCCGGAGAAGCCGCATAGTTAGACCGCTCTCGCGGCGCCCCGTCACGAGCTTCACGAACACTGCGGGTCGGATCGGAGGGCCACCAGATGGAGCTCCGCAAGGTTCGGCAGTTCCGGGAAGGCCGTATCTACGGAGAAGGCCGGATCGGAGGAAAGGGCGAGGGGCTTGTCGCCATAAACGAGTCCGACATCCCATCGGTGGCGAAGCTCCCGACGCACATTCTGGCGACAGGCTTCTACGACCGCTACCTCGAACGCTCCCGCGCGCTCGGGGAGGAAGAAGACCTCCTCCTCGACGCCATCCTCCACTCACTCGGCAACGGCCCTATCGGTGTCCGCTCGTCGGCAACAGACGAGGGCGGTGTGCAGGCTGGCGGCGGCTGGTCGATCCGTGCGGGCGAGAACGTATCCTTCATGCTGCCCAACAACCATGAGGACCGCAACGTCCGCCTCAGTCAGCTTCGCCTCGCCGTCCGGGCCGTGTACGACAACTTCCTTGCGAAGCAGAAGAACGGGGACCGGGTCGCGAAGATGGCGGTGGTCCTGAACCCGGTTCCCGGGATCTTCGACGACACGCTGGCCGGGCCATTCTTCTACCCCTACATCTCCGGGGTGGCGAACTCCTACTTCCCCTATGCCCTGAAGGCGCAGGATCCGTCCGAGGGGTTTGCGCGGATCGCCTTCGGCCACGGCTACGCGACGGTGCTGGATGACTTCCCGGTGATCTCCATGGCGACAATCCGAAACCCGCTCCCTGTCGATCTCCTGCGGCCCGGGGACGGCCAGCAGTACTTCTACGCCCTGGACATGACAAGGAACCGGGAGCTTGAGGGCAACGAACTGGAGACCATGAAGAAGCTCCATGTCCGATTCGCCAGCTTTCACAAGATCAGGCTGCTTGGAATCCGCAGGAATGTGATCACCATCGAAGAGCTCGTCCAGAAGGGCCACCTGGGTTTCCGACGCGGCCTCGAAGGGATAATGGAAGCAGTGTCGGCCCGCATCACGCCCCACTTCCAGATCGAGTTCGTCTTCAACATAGACTTCAGGGAGAAGCCGTACAGGGACGGGGTGTTCCACATAGTCCAGTTGACGCGCCTTCCCCAGATCGCCTTCGAGACGATCCCGATGCCGGGGGATGACCGCCACCGCCATCTCACCAGCGGGAGCCTCCAGGGACACGGAGTCCGCCGGGGTGTCAGACACGTCGTGGTTGTATCCCCCTTCCTCTACTCCGGGGAGATGCACGACGAGGTGCTCGAGGAACTGGGCTCGATCAACAGCCGCATGCGGGAGGCAGGCGAGCCGTACATCGCCATCGTTCCGGGCAGGCTGGGCACCCGCAACCGCGAGTGGGGGATCTGCGCGGAGTACGGGGATGTGGACGGAGCCGCGGCAATCTTCGAATATGGGGTGGACATCGCAGGACGCATCGAACCGCTGCCCGAGGAAGGGAGCATGACGGGCGGGATCTACGGCAGCCACTTCCTCTACATGATCGGAGGGGGTTACGATGAGGACCAGAGGCGCCGGCAGGCAAGGATGTACGGAACGCAGGGCACCCACTTCCTGACGAACCTCATGACGAACAATGTAATCTACGGTTACCTCAACCCGGGAGTCGACACGCTCGACCCGTGGTTCTTCTCCCCGCCCCCCGGCGCCGGGCCGGTCTATGTGCTTCCCTTCGAGAAGCCCGTCGCCATATACGCCGACTCGGTAGGCCAGCGCTGCTGTGTAACCCCGGATGCGGGCGCCTGATGTGCGGCCGTGAAGAAAGCCCTTCAGGCGGGCCGGCGGATGAGGGATCCGCCCTGCCCGGGTCTGCGTCCCGCGGGCTCAGACTCGAGCAGGCTGCCGTCTTCGCCGCGGAGGAGATGATCCGCAGCGCCGCAGGCAGGCTGGGCGATCAGCTCCCCGGCCTTGAGGTCGGGATATGCACCGATCCGCTGTCGTTCTCACAGATCCGCACCGACAGGCCTGTCGTGGCGATCCTGGACGACATGGGCGCCAACCTTGCCGACCTGGCCACTATGCGCGGCGGCAATCCTTCGCTGGTGACGGTTCTGCTGACTTTCAACAGGGTCATCCAGTGCTCACCGCTCTCCATGTCCAGGAGGGAGTTCCCGGCACTGTCCGGAGTCGACCTCGCATTCGCCGTGAACCGGGACGAGCTCCATCCGGACCGAATCATCGCGCCGGCAGTGAGGGCCGCAGAGGATCATCTCGCCATCGAACGCCGTGCCGAAGCAAGCCACAGGATCTTCCTGATCGTGGATGACGAGCCGCGCTGGTTCTCGCAGTTCCTGCCGGTCCTGTACGGGATCATCGGCAGCAGGGCGCTTGTGAAGATCGCAAACACTTTCGAGGAGGCCCACGCCTTCCTCTTCGGACCTGGTGGCGGAGAGGTCGCCTGCCTGATAGCCGACCTCACCTTCCCCCGCAGAGGGAAGACCGACCCTGAGGCCGGGGTTGACCTGATCAGGCTCTTCAGGAAGCGCTACCCCGGTACACCGGTTGTCATCGCTTCCAAGGCGGACAGGCACTCGAGCCTGAAGGAACTGGGCTTCATCCTTCCCAAGGGCGACCCGGGGAGCCTCATCACCCTGAGGAGGTTCATCGCCGATGCCACGGGGCTGGATCAGGTCACTTGAGTATGACCCCGCAGCTTGTACGGCCATCCACCATCACACGCAAGGGCCGCGGCAGCCGGACGTGCCGCACCTGCGCCGTCTCTGTGACCACGGCCTGGGATGCCAGCCAGTCCCAGTCGATCCTGTACCGGCCATCCTGGTCGACCGAGAAGTAGATCACGCCGAATCCTGTGATGTTGTGAAAGAAGTGTGTCCCCTGGCTCAGCATGAAGGGAAGATCATGCCAGGTTGCCTCGACTATCACACTTGCACCGGAGATCTGCCCGAATGCCACCGGAATCCCTGCTGAAGGATCGGAGCTTCCCCATCGCCCGAATCCGATCAGGAGGTACGGGATCCGGTTCGCAACGAGCGCCCTGTTGATCTCCTCCAGGTCCTGCCTGATCGCCCGGGTGTGGGCAGTCGAGAAGCGCTCCGGCCTCAGATAGACGACGTCACGGATCGTGTCGACTTCGCCATTGCCCAGGACAGACTCAGACGCAACGAGCGCGTCCTCCATGATGAGGTTCCCGAGATCGATCTCCACCCTCGCCTGCGAAACCGCCATCGGCCGCACCTGCAGCAGGCCGAAGTCCGCCGCCAGCCGGTCGGCGGAGGGAAGGTTCACCGCGAACTCCACCTCGGCCGCGGTCCCCAGGATCTCCTCGCACCGGGCCAGTATCAGCCTGAGAAGATCAGTGAGGGGGAGAGCACCCGACTTCAGAATCGGGGCGAAGTCGACGAGCCTCGGGCCGCTATGGTGCGTTCCTGAGATGAAGCGGTCGTTGTCGGCGTCGTATGTGGAAGCGATGTAGTCGAGGACCCCGTCGTGTTCGGCCTCCTCCAGCGACCATCTGCGCAGGTCATCCGCCGTTCCGATTGCACAGACGCCTCTGCCTTCCGCCAGGTCGATCGCCCAGAACTCCTTCTGGCTGTTCCTCAGCAGATCCTGCGGCGTGTTGTAGGGAGGATTCGCATGCGGATAAGCAAGCGAGTAGCTCCACGCAACCCCATCCTGTGAAATGCTCCTGCCCAGGCCAAGCGCCAGAGCCCCCAGTCCATCGCCGGGCCGGGCCAGGCCGAGCGGGTAGAAGTTGTACGACCGGGCCACGCCGGAGATGTGGGGATAGAACCGGTCTCCGTGCGCCGTTCCAACCGCTTCCTGGATGATCACCGCCATCTTCTCGTCGGCGCCGCTGCGACCGGCGGCTGTGAGATACTCCCGCGCCCGGGACCGGAAAGCGGAGGCGTAGACCTGCTTCACAGCCCCTGCGAGCCTTGCCAGCCGCACCCCGGTATCAGGGTGGCTGTTCGCAATGAGCTTCGTCCCGTACACACCGGCAAACGGCATCGGCATGGAGTCTTCGAGAAGGCTGGAGGAACGCACGGCCAGGGGAACCCGGACACGCGCCGTGAAAGCCTCCAGATCATCCATGAGCCCTGCCGGCAGAACAGCATTCGCGAATGCCCGGGCGATCTCCTCGTCCGGCAGGCCTTCGACTGCCGCCCCGGTGAGGCCGTTCTCCGAGACGAAGCGATCGAAGTGGCCTGAGGCGATGACTGCGAAAGGCGGGATGGAGACCCGGATCCCCTTCTCCAGAAACGTGGCCGCCTCTCCACGGATCAGATCCGTGACGCGCGCAAGACCCTGCGCTTTTGCCCCGATCTCGCCATCCCCTGTCACCAGGAAGGCTCCCGGTCCGGAGGATGAGCCCCGCCGGAATCCGGCAGGCGGGGATGAACTCCAACTCCTGTCATCCGACATCGATGCATGGCTCCAATGGGCGACTCTTCACTCCGGGATTGGCGGGCCGACTATAGGCGCTGCGCAGTCTGCAGGTCAAAGCGGATGTCCGGGTACTGCACACCCGCGAGCAGATCGAGGCCAGACGCTTGACGCGCGAGTTCGAGCAGACGAAACTCGCGGCCGTAGCGTGGCGGCGCACTGCCGGATCGCTCGCCGCGCTACGGTTGCGAACCCACGAACGCGTTCTCGCGGAGTACGGGGGATGTCGTGAAGGTACTGGTCATCTTGAACCCCGCGGCAGGGAAACGCGACCACGAGTCCGTGCGGGAGGCGCTCACCCGCTGTTTCGCAGCCTCCCGCATCGAGTACGAGATCTACGAGACCCGCAAGGCTGAGAAGCCCGGCGAGGTTGTACGGGCGCGCCTGCGCGACGGCTTCGATCTCGTGGTGGCGGCAGGCGGGGACGGAACGGTCTCGGATGTCATCGACGGCCTGGTGGGGAGTCCGGCCCCACTCGGGATCATCCCGATCGGCACCGGGAACCTGATCGCGCGCGAGCTTGGCATTCCCGAAGACATCGACGAGGCGGTCTCGATCGTCGCGAGCGCCCCCCACTCGCGGAAGATCGACGCGATGAAGATCGACGGGCGGGTGTTCGCTCTCAATGTCAGTGTCGGGATCAGCGCTTCGGTCATCGGCGGCACGAGCCGGAAGAGCAAGAACCGATTCGGGCGGCTCGCATATTTCGTGACCACGATCCTCAAGATGTTCACCCTCAAGCCTCGCTACCTCGTGGTCGCGGTCGACGGCAAAGCGCATGGGTACCGCGCGGTCGAGGTCGCGATCATGAACTGCGGGATGCTCGCTCACATGCTCCATCCGAAAGGTCCCGAGATCAGCATCGATGACGGACATCTGGACGTCTGGATCCTGGGCCTGAAGACCATTCGAGACTATCCCCGGTACATTCGCGGACTCATGGCGGGCCGGCCGGTGGATCTCCTATCCCGCTTCATCGAGGCGAAGGAGACCATCATGATCCGCAGCACCATCCCCCTGCCGGTGCAGGCCGACGGGGACATCATTCGGACGACCCCGGTCGAAGTGGAGCTCCTGCCGGGCGCGGTGACCGTGCTCGTGCCCGTGGAGCCCGTGACCGTTCCGGCGCCCGGCCTGGATCGAGACGCCGTCATGGCCCAGTACCAGTCGGATCTCGCGCGGGCGGGCCGGCGGGAGTAGAGGAGACTCATCGACGTGCGACAACCTCGGCACGCCCCTCAGCGCTTGTTCAACACGGCCACGTGCGCGTGGACGGTCCTCTTCCTGTTCCCCTCGGTTGGAATCACCAGGCAAGAGGTCTTCCTCTGCGGATTCGCGGGCACGCCCTTCGAATCCCCTACCTTCTGGTCGGGCATCATGGGCTGGATGGTCGCGTCGATCCTCAAGATCCTGGTCAACTGGCGCAGCACGAGGCGGATCGACTTTCACTACCTGACCAGCCTTGGCGGAATGCCCAGCGCGCATTCATCCACGGTCAGCGCCCTGGCGACTT
>CAZWSC010000088.1:0-29349 GCA_964636385.1 uncultured bacterium | reverse complement strand
TCTCCTCGGCCATACCGCGTGAAGTTCCGCTCACCGGCGTTTTGCAACCTCGCGCTGCTACCCATGCTTGCCGAAGGCCATCTGATGTCCGACCTCGTGGTCGTGCTGGGTTCGCTGGACCCGGTCTTCGGGGAGGTGGACCGGTGAGCGGCGTGCTGAGCGGCTACACGGGCGGCCTCATCTGGGGTCTCGCGGGCGGGATCGTCATCGCGGTGGCCGCGCTGTTCGGAGTACGTCCGCGGACCGCCCCAGTACTGCTCCAGGAACATCCGCAGCCGGTCCTCAGCGCCCTCGAAGTCATCCTCCGGATACAGCGGCCGCAGTATTTCGTCGTCGCGGACGAGTTCATAGAAACGGGCCACGATCGTGCGGAAGGTCTCGGCACCGCCGATCGCATCGTAGAAGGTCTGCCCCACGCCCCCATTGAACACGAGAGGAATACACGTGCGGTCGGCGCCGATCCGTGGTGCACTGGTCTGCGGAGGTTGCATGGTGCAGCGCAAACGGAACATGCCCGCTCGGGCTGGCGTGCGCCCTGCCCTGCACCGCGATCCTGCGCCCCAGGCCGCCTGTCATCCCTGCGCGTCGTCTCAGGCATGCGATCGGCCGGGCCGGAGACTCCGGCCGCCGAGTTGAGGGCAAAGCCGAAATCGTTCTGCCTGTCGTCCCGGCCCGGTCTTTCCCTGTCAATCGGACGGGGCTCCGCGCGCTTCAGCGCAGGTTCCGCCTGGGCTGTGGCCTGAACGCTCTTGAGCAATGCCGCTCCAGGGTCTATCGACGTCATCTCTCTGCCCTTCCCGGACCCGGGGCTCCGTGCATTCCGTGGAGTCCCCGCTCTGTCCGCCTTCTCCGCCGGCTGCGTGTCCGAACCTCGCGGGGTTCAGGGACGCACCTGGACGCTCGCCTCCGCCTGCCGCAGAGCGGTCATGGAGAGCCGCGCCACGCGCCTCGCATCCATCTGCGCGACAACCTTTGCCGCATCGCGGGAGTTCATCGCCGTGATGATCCCGCGCACCGACCCGTCATCCATCATGGATAGAACGCGCGCAGCCTCGTCCGGACGCATGCCGGCCAGCAGCTTCGCCTGCCTTGTCAGCTCCTCATTCTGGTCCGCCACGCTCACGGCCCTGAGGCTGTCGATCCTGGCGCGCACCACTTCGAGCTCTCTCCTCTCCTCCTCCAGCATCCTCTTGTGTGTCTCGGCCTGTGTAAGGAATGCTGCGAGGGCGTCTATCTCCTTCTCCACCGGGACCGGGGCCCCGGGCTCCGTCTCCGCCCTGGGCGAGATCTTCTCCTCCATCTTCCTCTTCGCTCCTTCCATTGCCGTCTGCGCGCGATTGCGGAAGTAGGGGATGATCTGCTCCTGCGCGAGGCCGGTGAGGAACAGCCCGATCACAACCATGGTCAGCCCTCCTCCGATAACCAGGAGGAAGAAGGAACCCGCGGCGCCCGCCCCCTCGCTGCCGCTGCGCCGGACTGTGACCCCGCTGTGGATCACGCGGCCTCCCTGCTCCTGTGAATGCGCGAGGCCGCCTCGTCGGTCGTCTTCTGTTCATCGCTAAGCACCGCCCGCAGGAACTCGATATAGCGGCGCTCACGGATCTTCTCCACAGCCTTCGCTCCGCGGCGGGCCTCCACCAGCCGGGCGCGGCCCTCTTCGACCTCGGTAAGGTTGCGCTTCAAGTTCTCCTCCTTTACCCGGGCGTCGGCCTTCAGCCGGCGCAGACGATCGTCCCTCTCAAGCAGGTGGTGCACCTGCACCATCATCCCCTGAGGCGCCGACTGCATCGACCGGCGCACAGCCTCCCCGGCCTGCCTGCTCTCCTCCTCTGCCGCCTGCAGTTCGAGCTCTGTCCTGGCCAGTTCGGCCTGGCATGCCCTGACACGCAGTTCCCGCACCCTTGCGGCACCCTCGAGCGCAAAGCTGAACTTCCTCATGCCGCGTTCCTCCCCCGGATCCCGCTGGATGCCGGATCCCGGGCCTCATCACCGGCGCCGGCCGGTTCAGCCGGATCCGATGTCGCCAGTTCGATCAGGCGCTCAACCGTCTCGCCCAGCGGCGTCCCCTCCCCGCCTGCCTGTCTGAGAAACCCGGTTATCACCGGCATCCGCGCGATCGACTCGTCCACAGTCGGGTTGGTGCCGCTCACGTAGGCTCCGAGCTGAATAAGATCCTCGGACTCGCGCCAGGCGGCCAGCCATTCGCGAACGCGGGCCTGCGCCTCCATCTGCCCGGGCAGGGCTACAGCCGGCATGACCCTCGACACGCTCTCCAGAACATCGACTGCCGGGTAGTGGTTGTGTGTGGCGAGCTTCCTGCTGAGCACGATGTGCCCGTCCAGGACCGAACGGGCGGCATCCGCAACCGGATCGTTCAGGTCGTCGCCTTCAACCAGTACCGTGTAAAGGCCGGTGACGGACCCCTTGCTGGAAGTCCCGGCCCGCTCCAGAAGCTGCGGCAGCGCCGCGAAGACCGAGGGTGTATAACCCTTCGTCGTCGGGGGTTCTCCCGCCAGAAGCCCGACCTCCCGCTGGGCCATTGCGAAACGGGTCAGGGAATCCATCATCAGGAGGACATCCTTCCCCTGATCGCGGAAGTACTCGGCAACCCGCGTGGCCAGCAGCGCAGCCTTCACCCGCGCCAGGGGCGGCTGCTCCGAAGTGGCGACGATGACGACCGAACGCCTCAGCCCCTCGTCGGTCAGGTCCCTCTCGAGGAACTCCTTTACCTCGCGTCCACGCTCGCCGACCAGGGCAACCACCGCGACCTCGGCATCGGTGCGGCGCGCGATCGTACCGAGGAGAACCGACTTGCCGACGCCGCTTCCGGCGAAGATCCCCATCCGCTGGCCACGGCCAATCGTGATGAGCCCGTCGATCGAGCGGATCCCGGTCCCCAGCGGCTCGCTGATCCTCTGCCGCTCCAGCGGATGCGGCGGATTGACGGACACGGCAACCCTGCGCGCCCGCATGAGCTGACCCTTTCCGTCGATCGGCTCGCCCAATCCGTTCAGAACACGCCCGAGAAGACCGTCTCCCACGGGGGCGGCAAGCGGATGCCCCGTTGCCCGGACCTCCGCTCCGGCCCGCAACCCATCCATCGATCCGTAGGCCATGAGCAGGAGCCTGTGGTCACGGAAGCCGACGACCTCCGCTGTGATCGGCCTGGCGGAGTCTCCCGACAGGATGAGGCAGATCTCGCCCACCGCTGCACGGGGTCCTGTGGACTCGACGAGCGGCCCGGCCACCTTCGCAACGGTGCCGGTTTCCCGGACGGTGTCGAGGTTCATCAGAGCTTCGAGGCGATCCGCGAGGAGTTGCTCCAACGCCCCGCCGCCTGCACCTGCATGTCGCAGATTGGCGCTCATGCCGCCGCCTCGCCGTTGGGGAGGAGGACCTCGGCGACCCTCTCCAGCTGGGTCTCCAGCAGCCCGTCGAGCCTGCCGGCTTCGGTCTCGACAGCGCACCCTCCCGGGCTGACAGCCGGGTCAGGCCGCAGGCGCAACCCCTCCATCGCCGCCGCCTCGGGGACCTGATCGAGATTCGCCTTCAGGCAGGCGTAGTCAGGGGGCGAGAGACGCACAGTCAGGCTGCCGTGCATCGCCGAGCGCTGCAGGAGTTCGCGAACAAGCGGAATCACCGCCAGGGGATCCTGCTCCACCGACCTGCGCAGGATCTTTCCGGCGATCCGGTAGGCGATCGAAACGATCACCTCCCCCGCATCCTCGAGGACACGGCGGCGCTCCTGCTGCAGCGACCCGGCGAGGGCTATCAGACTGCGTGCGGCAGCATGCGCCTGCGCCTGCGCCTCGGCCAGTTCCTCCGCCGCCTGCATCCTGCCTTCATCCAACGCCTCGATTCGCATTTGCTCCAGGTCGGGCATGCTGAGCACGACACGTTCGGCCGGGGCGATCCGCATCTCGGCCGACAGGTCGGGCGGGCGCAGGTAATAGCCGCCCTTCAGGGCGGGCTTGTGAAGCACGCTAGGCAACGAGTTCCTCCCCGGCGCCGCCCCGGCTGATCTGTATCTCGCCGGATTCATCCAGGCGCCGCACGACGTCCACGATCTTGCGCTGCGCCTCTTCCACGCTCTTGACGCGCACCGGCCCCAGGAACTCCAGCTCATCCTTGAGCATGTCGGATGCCCTCTGGGACAGGTTGCCGAAGATCTTCTCCTTGACCTCGTCCGAGGCGAGCTTCAGCGCCACGGCAAGGTCGCGGGAATCGACATCCTTGAGGATCCGCTGGATCTCCCTGTCGCCCAGCAGAAGGATGTCCTCGAAGATGAACATCAGGTTCTTGATCGCAACCGCCAGCTCCGGGTTCTCACGGTCCATCACGCCCAGGATGTTCTTCTCCGTCGCGCGGTCGACCAGGTTGAGAATCTCCGCCGCCGTATGCACACCGCCCACCACGTTGCTGGATGCGCGGGTCATGGTCTTGAGGTGCTTCTGCAGCACCGACTGGATCTCGCTGAGCATCGACGGGGAGATCTGCTCCATGGTGGCCATGCGCTTCACGACATCAGGCTGCACTTCGGGGGGAAGCGAGGCGAGCGCCACTGCCGCCGCCTGGGGCTTCAGCTTGACCATGATGAGGGCCACCGTCTGGGGGTGCTCATTCTGGAGGAAGGCCACGAGCTGCTTCTGATCCACCTGGTTCAGCTTGTGGAAGACGCCCGTCTCGTCGGCGTTGCGAACCCTCTCGAGGATCTCAGCCGCACGTTCCGCTCCCATGGCCTTGGTGAGGATCTCCCTCGCCACCTGCATGCCGCCCTCGGTCAGGTAGCTGTGGGCGAGCATCATCTCGTCGAATTCTTCCAGGATCTGGTCCCGCACCTCGGAGGGCACATCACCGAGGCCGGCGACTTCACGAGTGAGCAGGTCGACATCATCAGGCTCCAGGGAACGGAAGACGGCTGCCGCAGCCTCGGGACCCATGGTCACGAGCATGAGGGCGGCCTTCTGGGGGCCGGAGAAGTCGTTCACCGTGATGCCCTGTCTACGGTTCATGGCTCGGTCCCCTCCTATGCCGCGTCCTTGACCCACATGCGGATCAGGCGGGCCAGGGAGTCCGGGCTCTCCTGCGCAAGGGTCTTGACCTTCGTCTGGATCTGCACCGCGCGGGGGTTGTCCATCGGCAGCTCGGGGAACTCATCCATTACCTCTGCGCTGCGGACATCAACCCTCCTGCCCACCTCCGCCTTCGTGGCAGGGCCTGGGGCCAGGCGCATGCGCTTCAGCGAGCGTGCCAGGAAGAGGAGCAGAACGAGGATCACAACGATGGTCACGACCCGCCCGCCGACATCCGTGATCATCTGCATCCGCTGGGTCTTCTCCATCTCCATCCGTTCCCGGTCCAGATAGGAAGTGTCGAAGGCTATGTTCTCGACGGTCAGCTGGTCGCCGCGTGCGGCATCGAATCCGATGGCGTTGCGGATGATCCCCTCGAACTTCTGCATCTCCCCTGCTTCGCGGGGCACGTACTCCGTGGATCCGTCGGCGAGGTCGCGGTAGGTTCCGTCGACGAACACCGACGCGGTTATCCTTCGCACGTTTCCGCTGGGCGACACGATGCGCTCGACCGTTCGGGAGATCTCGTAGTTGGTCGTGGAGGTCTCGCTCCTCCCACCCTCCGTGTCGCTGCCCTCCGAGCGCTCCTCGCTGCGGACGACAGGGCTGTCGGCGTCGTAGCTCTCAACCGTCCGCTCCGCCTTCTGGAAGTCCATCTCCGCCGCGATCCGTACGACAGACTTGCCGGGTCCGAGAACCGTCTCGAGGAGTGTCTGCACCTTCTCGCCGAGCTGCTCCTCGAGACCGCGCACGATCGAGATCTGGTCCGCCGTGGCGCCGAGGAGCTGATCCCCCTTCGGCTGGCTGAGGAGATTGCCGCGCATGTCGATGACCGTGACGTTCTCGGGAGAGAGGTTCTCCACCGCCGATGAGACGAGATGCACGATCCCCTGGACATTGGCGCCGCTGAGCCGTCCTCCGGGCCGCAGGCGCACCATTACGGAGGCGGTGGCGGGCTTCTCCTCGTTGATGAAGAGGCTCGGCTCTGGGGTTGCGAGATGCACTCGCGCGGCCTGGATCTCCGCGATCGACTGGATCGTCCTTGCGATCTCCCCCTCCAGCGCACGCCTGTACTGGAACTTCTGCACGAAGTCGGTCCATCCCAGCTTGTTCGTGTCGAGGATCTCGTAGCCGCTGCCCGATCCCGGCAACCCGCGGCCCGCGAGCGACAGGCGCGTTTCGTAGACGCGCTCCTTCGGGATCAGGATGGTCCGGCCGCCGCCCTCGACCCTGTAGGTGATGTTCTGGGAACTGAGTTCATCGATGATGCCCGAGCCGTCGGCCGGATCGAGGTTGGCGAAGAGGACGCCGTACTCGGGCCTGGCGACCCAGAGCCCCAGGGAAACGACCATGACGACAAAGGCCGCTCCCAGGGTGCCGAAGAGCAGCTTCTGGTTTGGATTGAGCCTCCGCCACACGGCGCCCATCCTGCTCAGCAACTCCATCTGGTCCCCATTCCTTGCATCAGTCTTCCATCCGCCTCAGTGCCTGTCCGTCCGCCCGCCGGCCCGTGTCACTCACCGGGTCGGACCGCCAACTGCATCGACATCATCAAAGTCCCGACCGGTTCGGCCTCAGGCCTCCGGCTACATCGACATCCGCATGATCTCCTGGTAGGACTGCAGGAGCTTGTCCCGCATCTCGAGCACGAGCCTCATCGCAATCCCCGACTCCTGTTGCGCAAGCACCACCGTGTGAAGGTCGGCGACCTCGCCTCGAACGAATGCATCCATCAGTCCCTGTGCGCGGAGTTGGAGATGATTCGCCTCGCCGACGACTTCCTTCATGGCATCGACGAAGCCGCCGCCGGGAGAGCCGGCCCGGCCGGCCTGCACAGAATCGAGCCCCGGGAGTTCCTGCGGCATGCGGATCGGAAACTGCCTTCCACCTACTCCCTCGATCATCTCCCGTCTCCTCCGTTATCAGCCCCGATCAGCGGGCCATATTCAGGCCGGCCTCGGCCACCTTGCGTGCTGCCTGCAGCGCCGCAACATTCGCCTCATATGCGCGCGATGCCACCATCAGGGTCACCATCTCGTTGGCGACATCGACGTTCGGCATGCGCACCATCCCCTCCTCATCCGCATCCGGGTGGCCCGGGTCGTAGACCATCGGGAACTCGGACATATCCTCCGCCACAGTCGCCCTGACTCCGGCCAGGGTCGCCCGCGACGAGGTTGGTCGCGGCGAGGGCTGGATGTGCTCCGGGTTCGTGCGCTCCAGCGCCATGCGCGCCGCAGCCGACCTGTTCTCCACCTCGAAGGAGCGCGGATCCTCGGTCAGGGGAACCACCTTTCGCCTGTACGGATCGCCCGAGGCGGTGCGCGTCGTCTGCGCATTGGCGAGGTTCTCGGCAGCCGCGTTCATCGCCTCACGCTGCGCCGCGAGACCGGAGGCCGAGATGTTCATTCCGCTCAGGTAAGAGACCTTCATCCGTCAATCCCCTCAGCAGCCCCGGTCGGGCCGGGCTCTCATCCGTCCATCCATTCGGTCCATCCCCTCAGATCCGGGGCCATGGCGCTTCAGGCTCATGAACCGGGCCTGATCGCATCGCGGACACCCCTGTACCTGTTGGCAAGAAGCTGCGCGACCGACTGGAAGTGCACCGTGTTCTTCGTGAGCTCCGTGAGCTCGGCTTCGATCGAGACGTTGTTGACGCCGCCTGCGGTCGGGTCGCCGCCTCGCAGTCTCACCTGGGGCCCCGGCGTCGAAGCAACGGAGGACCCGATGTGCCGTTCATCGCGGCGGTCAAGGGGAAGGCGGTTCGATTCGGACTTCAGCATCTCCTCGAAGACAACCTTCTTCGCCCTGTAGCCGGGCGTGGCGGCATTGGCGATGTTGGAGGCGATCGTCTTCTGGCGGAGAGCGCCGGCGTCCAGCGACGCCTTGGCCCGCTCCCAGGTTCCGCTCCCGAACACGATTCTCTGGATCATGACCAACCTCTTTCCCTTCTCACCGGATCAGGCGCCGACATCCTCTGCATCCCTGGCGCCCGGCTCAGTCTCGTAAGCCACAGGGCCGGGAGTGGAGCAGTGAGCCTCCCCCACTCCCGGGCACCCGGACCCGGTTGGGCCGTCATGACACCTACAACCTGCGTGCCAGCGGGCGGCACCAGGGGATTCGATTTCGCAACTCGTTATGCATGAGGGGGTTCGGGGGTCGCTGGCGTGCCGGTGTCAGCGGTCGGAAGGGGGTCGAAGGACGGGGGTGGGAAAGATCTTCCCCGGGGGCGGAAAGAAGTTATCCGCGGGGGGGCTGCGGCGCGGGGGGTGATCATTCTCCAGCAGACGTCTTCCCTCGACTGAGCCCAATCAGGAAGGCCTCCGTCGTTCGACAGGACGCGCAGGTTGACTGACCTGACTCCGCCCAGCGCAGTACTCGTAGAACTCCCTGTACTGGGGATCGAGGCGGGGCAGTGGCCTTCCCTCGCGCAGCGAACCCTTGATGATCCCGCTCTGGATGTAGATCCGCGGGAACCAGTGGGATTGCAGCATGCCGTCACGGTAGGTGTCCCAGCGCACAAGATTGCCGCCTATGGCTGCCGCGAGGAGGAGATAGAGCAGTCCACGACGCCACCGGCTCCAGCCGGCCAGGGAGACGCTGATGACAATGGTCACGCCTGCGAGAAGCATAAGCTGGAACGGCAGCGGGTAGTACCAGAGCCGATGATCCACCCATTCGTAAACATAAGGGTGGCGCACGATCATCATCGCAAGCATGGCCGCCTGGCCCGCCAGCGCAAGGAGCATGACAATGGCGGTCTTCCCGTGCCCGCCCCGCCAGAGCACCACCAGGAGGCCGGCCAGTATCACAGCGCTTGCCAGGTACGGGATGCCTCCCATGAGCAGCGAGTTTGCCTCCAGCACGAGCTTGCCCCCGTGCAGCCAGCGCAGAGGATTCGAGAAGAGCTCGGCGACAGGCAGCCGCTGGTAGTGGAAGCTGGGCCTGTAGCCGTTCGCCAGCTCTATTGTCATGGGGGCCAGCACCAGGTTGTACAGCATCAGGGAGCCGACTGCTGCGCCGGCGCTCCAGGCAAGGTCGCGGCGGCCCCGCCAGATCACCGCATTCATGACCAGCAGCCCGCAACCCATGGCGGCATAGAAGAAGCCCTGCCGGTCCAGAAGCCCCATGAGCAGGAAGAGAGCGAACACAAGAGCCGGCCCGCGCCTGCCTGCGCGGGTGTCCCCCGTCTCCCGGCTGAGGAGATGCCAGACGTAGAAGATCGCGGCCATGAGGACCGGCGCCAGCAGCGGCTTGGTGGAGCGGTAGTGCATGCCTGCAGTAGAGATGAAAACGAAGTTGCTGAAGTAGAGCAGCAGGAGAAACCCTGTCAGGAGCGCCGGCAACCGGGTCAGGCGCCTGACCGAGACCAGATACACGACCGTGGTCAGAAGGGTGGCCAACCAGGCGCTCATCGGGGTGAACAGCAGGATGCCCCTGCCCAGCAGGGAAGCGAAGACGCGGGCATCGATGTAGTCGACGAGGTAGCTCAGCTCGCGCGCCTGGTAGCATCCGAAGTCGTTGACCTCGGGATCGAAGATGATGGACAAGAGGCTGCGATCTGCAAGATAGCTCCTGATGAAGTGCAGGGTCTCCAGTTCAACCAGGCCGCCCCGCCAGTACCAGAGGGGTGCCATGAAGCCGATCACGATCGCCGCCGCCCACACGCACCAGGCGGCCAGCCTGCCGATTACCGCACGCTTCGTGTTCGTGTTTGTTCCGGCGCTCTGTTCCGCGGACCCGGACGGCTGCGCCGCTGCACTGTCCTGTGTACCATTCATCATCCGACCTTGACCAGAACCTCCATCGGGAATGCGGGCGCTTCTGACTAATGCAGGCAGTCTGTACTCGAGATCAGCCTGGCGCAACAGGCCCTGTTTGACCCCATCGCACCCCGTGGTGTCATCCCCGGGTGATCATCCGGCTGACCCCCCTGTCATATCCATCTCTGCACTTTTGGCCAGCGTGGCCATCGACGCATCCGTCAGTGAAAGGGGCGAAGAAATGAGAAGCTGTGACCCTTCCCGGTGTGCTGCCTCCGCAGGTCTCTTCCTGGTTGCGAGGATATCCGGCAGGAGACTACCGGAGTGGGTCGTTCATCCCACTCGACATCGAACTGCTGCAGCGTGAGCCCGGCCCGATCCAGACCTCGCCCGGTTTCCCCGGATTGCCTTGACTCTGCCCGGGCTTCTCGGTTAGACTCCGCGGCTGACACAACAGAATAGTGACATATCTCCGAGTCCTGCTCCCTAAGGGCACACGCCTATGGGACTGGACCGACAGGGTCCTGCTGGAAACGGCACGGCCTCCCGTTTGGAAAGGAGAAGCCTGTATGAGCGGTCGCCGCCGGGGGACCGGCACGATTGATTTTACCCGCCTTTTCCCAGTCTCAACGAGTCTGCATCGCGCCCATCGGGACCTGCGGTTCCCGGATGACCGGATTGCGGGTGCCTGACTCCGTCAACAGCGAGGCACTACAACAAGATGACACCCCGGGCGGAGTCTGAATCGGCCGGCCCTGCCGCATCCTGACCCCCGGTCTCGATTGGAGGCGATCATGCACCCACCATGAGTGTGTCGGTCCGTCAAGCACTGGTCTTCATGAACACCAATCACACTGATCCGGAGGATACTACGATGAACCTGCTAAGGAATCTCGGGCGGACGAACATGGCGGCGGCGGTTCTCTGCCTCGCCATTCTCCTGCTGGGCACGCACGCCCTTGCGGACACCCTCATCTGTGAAACAACCAACGATGTGTACATCGACCAGGGGAACCCCGACACCAACCAGGGCTTCCGCACCAGGGTTCTGGTATCCTGGCACAACTCCAACCTTTCAGCCCGCGGCCTGTGGCAGTTCGACATTCCGGAATGGCTCGAAGGCGGCGATATCAGCAGCGCCCTGCTCGTTGTCTCGCGCAACTCCACCTCGGGCTCGGGCAGCGGCATCGATGTTCACGTCTACGCCCTTAATGCCGGATTCGACGAGGATGTCGACACATGGAACTCCCTTGGCGGAGGCGACTTCGACAGCAGCGTCTTCTCCGGCGGAACATTCCCTTCATGGCCCTGCGATCCGCCCTGCACGGCATCGATGGACGTGACGGGCCTGCTCCAGGGCAACCTGGACAAGGTAAGAAGCTATGGCATCCTGATGATGGTCCAGGACGAGGGAACCGGCTCGAACCGCTTCCAGAACTTCGCCACCAAGGAGGATGACGCACCGTCGACCGGGGCCTACCTCGAGATCCAGACGCACGGTCTTCCGGTCGAGACCACGAGCTGGTCCGGCATAAAGGCCCTGTTCCGGTAACAGCGCCGTGAGCGCCGGTGCGGGGTTGTCCGTGCCGGCGCTTCATCATGGCGATTGCGCCGGAACAGCGTCCATGCCGGCAGGCCATTGAAAGAGGAGGATCCAGGTGAAAAGGCTTCTTGCCGCAGTCTGCGCTGCCGTGTCCGTCCTGTGCGCTCCGGCCCTGGCCGACACCATCATCTGTCATGCCGTCAACGATGTGTACATCGACCAGGGAAGCCCGGACGACAACCAGGGTCACCGCACCAGGGTTCTGGTCTCCTGGCACAACTCCTACCTTGCAGCCCGCGGCCTCTGGCAGTTCGACATTCCGGTGGATCTCGATGCAGCTGACATCAGCAGTGCCGTGATGGTGGTTTCGCGCAACTCCACCACGGGTACAGGCAGCGGTATCGACGTTTACGTCTACGCACTCAACGCAGGGTTTGACGAGGACTACGACACCTGGAACACCCTTGACGGCGGCCACTTCGATGACAGCGTTGTCTCCGGCGGGTACTTCCCCCCGTGGCCCTGTTCACCGCCCTGCATCGCGTCGATCGACCTTACGACGCTCCTGCAGGGCAACCTGGACAAGGTCAGGGAGCACGGGATCCTCATGATGGTCCAGAATGAGGGGACCGGCTCGAACCGCTTCCAGAACTTCGCCACAAAGGAGGAGGTCCCTCCATCGACGGGCGCGTATCTCGAGATCGTCGTCGGAGGCGGACAGAGCAGCGCTCCCGGGATTCGGATGACAGACGCGCTGCGGATCCACCCGAACCCCTTCAACCCGCGGACGGCAGTCACTTTCACACTGCCCGTGTCGCAGCCTGTCCACCTCGGCATCTACGATCTCTCGGGGAGGCTGGTGCGGACTCTGCTGCACGGAACGGCGGAGGCGGGTCCTCACGCGGTGGAATGGGACGGACGCGGGCACTGCGGGAGGCCGGCGGCTTCAGGTGTGTACATGGTGCGCCTGACCATGGCTGACGGCGTGCAGCAGACGGGGAAGGCCGCCCTGAGCAGATGAGGCCGTAACCGGAGCGCATCGCCCGGTCACCTCAGGAGCAGAACCTTCGCGCCGTCAGTCCCGGCTGCGCTGCTGAGGCGGAGGAAGTATGCGCCGCCGGACACCCGGCCGAGCGCATCGTCAAGCCCGTCCCAGTTGATGATGTACTCGCCGGCTGCGTGTTCGCCCGCAACGAGGGCACGAACCATCCTGCCGTCGATCCCGAACACGTCCAGTCGGACCATGCCGGGCGCAGACACCGTGTAGCTGATCCGGGTCGATGGCGTGAAGGGATTGGGCGCGATGCCCGCGAGTCGGATCCCATTCGATCCGCCGGCAATGAGCCCCGGCACAGAGGCAGGATCATCACCGTAGAGAATGTCCACCCACTCGGGATAGTCGATGAACGGGTTGCGGTTCTGCTGGAATGTGTATATCACATCGTTGCGATGGCGCTCCTTGTCGTCCGGCGGGTCCTCCTGGTGCCAGCGCAGAAGCGTGGTCAGGAAACCCATGTAGGCGACAGGTTCGTTGTTTCCGGTCGCGGAGGCTGTGATCAGGGCAAGATCGTCGGTTACGATGAGATCAGGCTCGATGCCGTGTCCCTCGTACCGGATGTCCAGGTAGAAGATGGCGCGCGCTACATCCCCCTTGCGATCGTCCCATGTCTCCCAGATGCCGACAGGGTGCATGTGCTTCGTGTAGTTGACCCCGCTCACACCGTCGTGGACATCTGTCGGATATGCCGTGCAGCCGGTGCTGCAGTCGTCGAACAGACGGTTGCCGCGGTAGTTGTTGTAGTTGATGTCGCACAGGAAGAGGTGGTGGCAGTCGGTGTAGGGCATGTTGCCTGATGTGTTGTTCGGGAAGCCGTAGCTGTTCGGCCAGGTGTGCTCGCGATTGTAGTAGCTGTTCCCGCCGTTGAACTTCGGATGGGTCCGGTTGCGGTAGAGATCCAGGATAAGGTTCGGATCCAGGGGATCCTCGTCGGCGAGTTCCAGCACATCCCAGGTGTCGGTCTGCGAGGAGGTATAGGGTATCCTGATGTGGCCGCTTATCACAGCATTCAGGGTGACGCGCAGCGCCTCCTGGCTGGACGTGTCGACGGTGTCGTAGTAGCCGGGCGGCGGATCCGCCATGACGGCGAACGGAAGCGTTGCCAGCGCGATGAGAACAGCCAGCCCGGCGCATCCCACCCCGGCGGCCCCCCAGGCGTTCGTGAAGCTCAGCAGCCGGGCGGACAGGCCGATGCGCCGGCGGAAGGTGCGGTTTGTCATGGGCTGGATCCTCCCCGGTCTGATCCACGGCCGGGCGCGGATCCCTGAGTCAGTGGTGTGTCAACGCGGCTTCGCCCGGGCGCCGTGGCGGGTGAAACAAGGCCAGGTCAGGCTGCCCTGCTTCCTCCCGCGGATCCCGTGTCCGGGGGCCTGCCACCCGCGCCGTACAGCGGATCCTCCTTGCGAAGACCAGGGTGTAGTATAGCAGATTCCGTGGAAGGCCGCTCTGCCGCATCCACCTCCGCGCCCGCACCGGCGGTCGCCGGCAGCCACCTGGCCAGGACCTGGGCCAGGGTCCTGGGCGAAATCGGCTTGGCGACGTAGTCATCCATGCCCGCCTTCAGGCACATCTCCCGGTCACCTTCCATTGCGTGTGCGGTCATGGCGATGATGGGAATGCGGGACGATGTATATTGCGTGGCGTGTGAGCGGTCTGCGAAGTCGGCACCACGCACTCTGCACTCTGGGTTCTTTGCCTGCCTGATCTTCCTCGTCGCCTCCAGGCCATCCATCTCCGGCATCTGAACGTCCATGAGCACCAGGTCGTAGGGAAGGATCCGGAGCGCCTCGAGCGCCTCCATCCCGTTGGCCACGGAATCGGCCCTGAGACCGAGCTTCTTCAGGATGCCCAGGGCCACCTGCTGGTTCGTGATGTTGTCCTCGGCCAGCAGAATGCGGGCCCGGGAGCCGTGGAAGACGGGCAGGGCCTCCCTTGCCGCGTGACGCGTGGCGATGGGCTGTGACGAAGAGGCCTCTGCACCCAGGGCCAGTGTCAGGACCCCATGGAGTTCCTGGTGCCGCACCGGCTTGGTCAGGTAACCCGCGAACCCGATTTCGGCAAGGTGCTTCGCGTCGCCCCGTGCGCCGAGCGAGGTCAGCATCACCATACGCGTGTCGGCAAGCTTTGCATCCGCCCTTATGGCGCGGCCCAGCGCCTCGCCATCCATCCCCGGCATCTGCATGTCGATCGCAGCCAGCAGGAAGGGGTCGCCCTCGCCCAGCGCACGGTACAGGGCCCGCAGCCCCGAAGGTCCGTCGGGCACTTCCTCCGGGCGCATGCCCCAGGTGCCCAGACGGCTCATCAGGATCTCGCGGTTGGTTGCGCTGTCGTCCACGATCAACGCCCGGATACCCCGCAGATCCACAGACTTCAGGGGATCTGCCTGCCCGGAGACGGCCTGCCTCTCGAAGCATGACGTGAACCAGAACTCCGAGCCTGTGCCGGGCTCGCTTTCCACACCTATCTCGCCGCCCATCAACTCGACAAGCTGTCTGGAAATGGCAAGGCCCAGACCTGTGCCGCCGTACTGCCGCGTGGTGGAGGCGTCGGCCTGCGTGAACTTGTCGAACAGGATCTCCACCTTCTCCGCCGCTATGCCGATGCCGGTGTCACGCACCGAGAACCGCAGCTGGAAGGAGCCACTCTTCCCGCTCTCCGGTTCACCGACCCCGGCCCCCGGTCCCTGCACCATCCCAACCCTCACCGCTACCTCGCCCTTGTCCGTGAACTTGAGGGCGTTGCCGGTCAGGTTGGTCAGGACCTGGCGAAGGCGGCCCGGATCGCCGCGCAGCAGCAGCGGGACGCCGGGATCAACGGCACAGGTGAACTCCAGCCCCTTCTCATGGAGCTTCAGAGCCATGGTAGCCGCGAAGTCGTCCAGCAGACCGCCGAGATCGAAGTCGAGGATCTCCAGGTCGAGCCTGCCGGCCTCGATCTTGGAGTAGTCCAGGATGTCGTTGATGATTCCTAGCAGCGACTCGCCGCTGCTTCTGACGAGTTCGGCACAGCGCCGCTGCTCTTCGTTAAGATCGGTATCCAGCAGCAGACTGGTCATGCCGATGACGCCGTTCATGGGCGTGCGGATCTCGTGGCTCATGTTGGCGAGGAACTCGCTCTTGGCAATGCTGGCCTGCCCGGCCTGAAGCGCCATCTCGTTGGCGCGGGCCGTGGTCTCCTCGAGTTGCCGGTTGGCCTTCAGCAGTTCCGTCTCTGCCCGCTTCTGCTCGGTGATGTCCTGCACCGTGCCCCGTATTCCGACCAGACGGCTCTCTCGGAAGATGGCGTGCCCAATCGCACGAACCCAGATGACGTTCTTCTTCACGGTGATTGCCCGAGCTTCGAAATCAAAGCCTTCGCCATTCTCCAAGGCGTTCTGCACGGCTGCGGACACCTGGGGCCTGTCCTCCGCGTGGTAGAACATGATCGCTTCGTCTACATTCGGAGGGTCTCCAACAGGCATTTCGTGTATCCGGAAGGTCTCCTCCGTCCATTCCAGCGTATTGCCCAGGAGGTCGATCTTCCATCCCCCGACACGGGCAATCCTCATGGTCTCACCAAGCCATGCCTCGCTCTCGCGCAGCGCCTCTTCGGCCTTCTTCCGGGCGGTAATGTCCCTGATCTGCTCGACGACGTACAGCAGCCTTCCGTTCCTGTCGAAGACCGGCGTGGAGCGGCAGTCGAGATAGATCCCCATCTCGGGAATGCTCTTCTCCACCTGCTGGGGTTTCCCCGTCCTGATGGCAGCCCTCGTGGCGCAGGGCTCGCATTCCGCCGTTCGCCCTATCAGCTCATAGCATGTCCTGTCGCCGATTTCCTCCTGCGTCACGCCCAGGAACCTGTACCCGGCATCGTTGTAGCGCACGATGGAGTGGTCGGGATTCTGAATCGACAGGATGTCCTGCATCCCGTTGATGACACCCTCCAGGAGATTCCTCTGATCTAGCAGGGTGTCTTCCGCGCGCCTTCGTTCGGTGATATCCACCTGCACGCCGAAGTGGCCCGTAATGCGCCCCTGCCTGTCATACAGGCAGATGTAATCGCCATCGATGATGATGGGGGTGCCGTCCATCCTCTGCTCGCGGGTTTCCGTGTGCCATTGCCCCCGGTCGAACAGCCCGCGCCATATCTCACGGGCGTGGTCCAGATCGTGCCGGAAGAGCTCCCTGATCGTGATGCCGACGAAGTCATCCTCTGTTGCGCCGTACTGATCCAGCATGGCCTGGTTCACACGCGTCATGCGCTGATGATCGAGCGCGTACTCCAGGGCCTTGTCCTTGTCGGTGTCGTCGTTCCACTCGACAGGCTCATCGAGCATGCACAGGAAGAAGCCATGGAGGGACTGGCTGAAGAACTTGTCCATCAGCTCCTTCTCGCGGGCCAGTTCCTGCTCCCTGAGCACCCTGTCGGTGATGTCGGTCGCCATCCCGGTGTGCCCGGTTATCTCCCCGGCATCGTTCTTCACGGGGAAGGACCGCGCGTGAACCCATCGGACCTCGCCGTCCGGGCGCAGGATGCGGTATTCCATGTCGAAGACGGCAGTCCTGGAGTACTGCTCGTACGCCCTGAACACGGATGGTCTGTCCTCTTCGTGTATCGACTCGACGAACGATCCCGGATCGTCATACAGGCTCCGGCAAGTGCGCCCCCAGACACGCTCGTACGCCGGGCTGATGTAAAGCATGCGGGCCGTGTCGGGGCTGCGCAGCCAGAAGACCTCGCCCATGTTCCCGGTTATCTGCCGCAGCTTCTCCTCGCTCGACCGCAGCGCCTCCTCTGCCTGTCTCCGTCCGGTGATATCGACGAACATGGTGGTGAAGAGATGCTTCCCCGTGGAGTAGGCAGCCACCCAGTACCACCTGCCCAGCGGCTCGCTGAACTGCTCAAACTCCCCTTCGCCGCCGTTCAGGGCGATCTCCCCGTAGTAGCCGATCCAGTCGAACTCCGCGTTCTCGATCCCGGGAATGGCCTGGCGCACGGTGTGGCCTATCAGGTTCTCTCTCTTCAGGCCAGTGAGCTTCTCGAATGTCGAGTTAACCTCAAGGAACTCGTAGTCGCAGGGATTGCCTGCATCATCCAGGATGATCCGATGATTGGCGTAGCCCATGATGGGACTGTTCAGGATCGGGTTCGCACCGTCTGTCACATCACCCTCCCTGTGTTCCGCAGGTAGAATCCGGGACTGAATGCGTTCACAATTCTGCTGCCGGCCGGTGAATCACGATGGCATCTCTGCGGGCCAGGCATCTCCGTAACTTCTTCGACCCACGCAGGTCGCATCCGTAGCCGGGATTTCGATCCGGGCGGCGGGCGGGCCCCTGCCGGACAAGGCCGCCGGGCGGAGGGGCATTTTGCCCGACCAGGCAGCCGGCCGCATACGGTGCCGGTATCCTTTTGTGTGGCAACAGGTCGCGGACGCGGGCCAGAATCCGCAGGGTTCGTCATCAACCAGTCGAGGTGGACATGGATCCGAAGCAGCTCATGGAGGTCGTGGCGGGCCTGGTCGAGCCGTGATGGCGGTCCACGCCCAGCTTGCTGCCGGCCGCTGGGCGGAGCTCTCGTTCGCCGAGCAGATGGGCAATGTCGGCAGCGAGATCAGCCGCACGATCGGCTGGCGGAAGAGGGGGAACCCCGAGAAGAGCCAGGCGGCCTTCTTCAGGGCGCTGGAGCTGATCGACCTGACCATCGCCGTCTCGACCGGCCCCCGCCTGCGTGAACTGTGCAGGACGCGCGAGGCGCTGGCGGACCACTTCTACTTCGACAACGAGTACGGCTCAACGGACGAGATCTGGCAGCGGTACTTCGACCAGTTCGCCCTGCTTGCCCGCCGGCGGGCGGGCTTCGGATGAGATCAGCAGCGCGAGCAGGCCTCACAGGTGTTGGCCTGCAGAATGCCGAAACTACGAAATGCGCCAAACACGCGAAAAGGTTGATTCACGAACCCTTCTTGCTCGATCGTCCCGTTCTCCACTTTCCCGCCTTTCGCGTGTTTCGTAGTTCCTCCGCTCCGGGTCAACGTACTCCCTGGCGAGAAAAGAACGGGAAGACATGACGCATCGGGTATTTCATCCCTTCCCCTTTCGCGATGGGCCGTATGGCGGGCGGCGCTCGGCTGCCTTGCCGATCCGCTCCTCCCCGGCCTCCGCCTGACCGCCGGTCTGGAACGCCCCCGGCCAGCCACCGTGCTTCTCTATGACCTCGTCGATCTCCTTCATCAGGCGGATCGTCTCGGAGAGGGCGACGACGATCTTCTGGTAGTGGGCGATGTCCTCGGCCGAGAGGGTGCGGCCCGGCTGCCCCTTCTTTGGGCCGCGATCCTTGAGCCACTTCTGGCAGACCTGGTAGCCGCAGATGTGAAAGATCCACACATCCTCGGGCACACCCGCGAAACCTGTGGTCTGCGCCTTGTCGATCCAGACGGTGTTGCCGGAGTACGAGACCTTCTCGACCACCGGGGCCCGAGAGCCTGTGAACTCGGTGATAGGGCGGTCGAGTTTGGGGGATTCGAGGAGGTGGAGGGAGACGAGTTCGCCGCCGAGGCGGGAGAGGGCGCGGAAGAGCGTCTTCTCCGGACCGAATGGAATGCGGGCGAAGTCGCTCTTCAGGAAGTCTGCATACCGTCGGCGGTATTCGATCGAGTGAAGGATCGCATACGTGAAGTCAAACACATCGCGCGGCCCGAACGTCACTCTCATGTCGCCCCGGCCGTCTCCAATGCCGCTCTCCTGTGGCTGCACAAACAAGAGCTCTATCGACTCCGCCAGTTGACGGATCGCGGTCGCTGATAGGTTCGGCCGGTACTTCGTGTCCGGCCACTCGGGTTCAAGCCATAGCGGCAGTACAAAGCCAATTCCCTTATTGCTGATCGTGATTCGGCTCTCCACTAGCCCCTTGCAGACAAGAGCGTGGCTGAACACGCCTTCCGCAACCTGCCTGACAGAGATCAGCCCGCGGTTTTCTCCCCCGCGCAGGTGCTTGGACACCCGCTCACGCCGATGAACGGCAACATATCGGTTGTACACCGTCCAGCGTTCATCGAATGGCCGATATAGGATAGGCATGAGGTTCTTCCGCCAGTCTTTCGACCAAAGGCCACGCTTGGCCTCGGTGTAGATCCACTGGTTCTGTGAACAGAGCCTGAATAGCTTGCGCGCCTCGGTCTCGGTCCGCGTGGCGAGCAGCGCCTCAACCTTCTCTATCTGCTCCTTCTTGGAGAAAGAGATTGCGAACTCGTCGTGGGTCGTGACAATGCCGGGGGCTGGATCACCATTACCATTCATGATCTGAGGAATCGAGAGGTACGTGTCGTACTCGCGCTTCCGATCATCGTCCAGGCTCGCGAAGATAAGCTCTGGCGGAAGCGGTCGAAACTGCGTCGCTGTGATGCTGATGACGGTACGGGTTGTAAGAGTCTCGTACTTGAACGCCTCGCTTCCAAACAGATCGGACCGATGTACCAGGCGCTCAGCTCCCTCAAGACTCCCTGGGGAAAGGCGCAATAGCGACACCGCCACACCCTGCATGATGTCGAAGACATTCTTGTCGGGCGTGCCCTCGGCAGTGCGCTCCTTCTTGTTTGCGTTGCCGTGCAAGTCCAAGACCGATAGCTGATCGAAGCTACCGAGGAAGTGCTGACGCATCCCCTTGAAGGTTGGGTTGTCGAGCCATGCATGGTTTGTGATGAATCCGAGTATACCACTTGTGGACCGCTCGACCTGCCATTCGGCGAATCGCAGAAACTTCACGTAGTCGTCTTGCAGCCACTTTGCCTGGCCCGGCTTCTGCAGATCCGCGTAGCCGCGCTTGTAGTCATAGACCTTGTCGACAATCCATGTAACCTGGTTGTTGAGGCTATGTCCAGCGTAGGGAGGATTGCCGACGACGACCGTGAACCGCCCACGTCGCTTGATCTCATTGACCGCCTCAGCCTCCCGCGCAAGCGCCGGAATCGCGAACTCAAACCGCCCCGAGAAGTCCCCCGCCGGCTCCAGCGCATTCGTCAGATACACCCGCGCCCGCTCGTCGCTGCCGAAGCGGTAGCCCGTCTCATAGAGCTTGAGGCCGATCTTGAGGTGCGCGATGGCGTAGGGCGCCATCAGAAGCTCGTAGCCGTGAAGGCGCGTGAGCAGGTGCTTCGGCACGTACGCATTCCAGAGCGCGTCGATCTTCTTCTGTCCGTGGCCCTGCGCCTTCCACCCGGCGACGAGGGTCTGGTGGATGATGTCGATCACCTGCCGTGCGGGGGCCTACTGGTCCCTGGACGGGCGCGATCTGAACGCAGCTTGCGTTCGTTTCATCACGCAGCGCGTGATGAATTGGGAACACCAGATAGAACTGGCGCATGTAGCGCAGGTTCGTGCCTGTGAATCCACGACCGAACTCGGCTGTCAGCTTCCCTGAAAGCCTCTCCAGCAGCGCTTCCCCGTAGCCGGCCCGCCGGCTTCCCCGCTGTTCGTGTTCGACTATCAGGCGACCAACATGCCAGTAGGCGCCGACCATGGCGGAGTTGACCGCCCTGTATGCGGAGGCGCGGGCACCCTCCAACACTGCCCGTATCTCGCGGTAGAGCGAATCCTCCCTGACGGGACGGTTGCCAGCCATGTCAGCTCAACTCCATCCAGCAGCGCAGCGACGGCTTGACCCCGACGGGTGCGTCCACCCGCTTCAGGTAGGTGTTCTTGATGTGCTTCTCGACTTTGGCGCGCAGGTCCACGAGGGCCTTCTCCCCGGCCTTGCACATCCGCGGGGTATCGGGCTTCGACCGGATGCTCGCTACGATCTCGCCTGGCTCCTCCAGGATCGCGTCGCGTTCGAGGTCGTAGAGGTACCAGCGCGTCGTGCCCGCATCTTCCGTGAACTCGCCCGTCTCCTTGTCGAGGGCCGGGAGCGCGTAGCAGAAGAACACCCCGGCCACACCCCTCTCCGTCCGCGTGCGCCCGCTGAACACGGCGCCCGGCAGCCGCGTGAGGCGCGATTCCAGCTCCGGGTCGGCCCGCAGCAGCTCCTGGTACTCCAGGTGCATCTCCTCGATGGCGGTCCTGGTCCCCTCGTAGGCGTGGTTGAACTCCTTGAGCGCCTCGTAGTCGTCCTCCGGTGTGAAGAGCTTCCTGCCCTCGATGCCGAGCGTCTTCGATATGAGCAGCGTCTTCTGCGTGACCTTTGTGTACAGCGTCAGGATCTGGTTCAGCTCATCCGGCGGCAGGAAGTTCCAGAAGCTCACCCTGCCGCGGGACGGGGCGGCCTCTGGGCGATCGGCGATGATCCTCTTCTCGATCTCCGGGTTCATGCGCCGGTCCACACGGCCGATGCGCTGCATCAGGCGGACCGGGTTCCAGTGGATGTCGTAGTTGATCATGCGCGAGGCGTCCTGAAGGTTCAGACCTTCCGAGAGGACGTCGGTCGAGATGAGGACCCGGATCTCCGTGCGTCCCTCCTCGGCGAGCTTCGCCGGTGAGGTGCCGTTGTAGTAGGGCGAGAACCGCTGGATGATGTCGGCCCGGTTGGCCTTGCTCGCGCTGTCCACCTGGGCGATACCGTCGATGCCGGCCTTCCCGAGTTCGCGCCGCAGATAGCGGGCGGTGTCGGCAAACTCGGTGAAGATGAGGACCTTCTCGCCGGCGAGCGTCCTGGCCTTGAGCAGGCGGATCAGCTTCTGAAGCTTGTCGTCGTGCCCGGGCTTGAACTTCCGCGCTTCGTCCAGGAAGTGGACGATCTGGTCTAAGTCCAGGAACGTCTCGGACATCATCTCCTCGACCTTGTACTCCGCCCGGTCCAGCCGCTCGACCGCCTCGAGCAACTCCTGGGGCACGATGTCCTCCTCGTCGGCGTCCTCGCCGTCCTGGCCCCAGAACTCGAGCTGGCGCTGCACGGCATAGCCGAGGACCTCGGCGTTCTGCCTCTTCCAGCGATCGAGGCGCCCCTTCTCAGCGACGGTGTCACTGTGGACTTCGACGAACGCCATCAGCTTGCGGAGCAGGCGGTCGCAGGAAAGCTCGAATGCGGCGACCGAACTCTCGAAGCGCTTCAGGAAGTTGGTGCGGATGAGGCCGACCACCTGCCTCTGCCGCCCCTCATCCATCGGATCGATGCTCTTGTCCGTCCCCTTGTACCAGGCGAGGGGGTAGTACATCGGCAGGGTGAACAGCGGGCTCTCCCTGGCAAAGGCCTTCTCGAACAGCTCGAGCATCCGCCCGTAGGTCTTGCGGATCGAATAGTCCGCCACCTGCGGGTCCTGCCTCTCCGGAAACGCCGCCGCCATTCCGGTCTCGCGAATCTGGCTCTCACGCGCGTAGGCGCGGCTGCGCTGCACGACCAGGTGGCGGAAGATCTCGTCCGTCAGCAGGATCTCCCGGACCTCGCTCATGTGCTCCGCAACGTCGGTCAGCTCGTGCCCGATGCGGCTCTGGAGCGCCTTCTCCATCTGGTTGAAGTGCGCGCGCAGGTTGTTCACCCCCAGCGTCCGGCCGAAGTAGGCCTCGTCCCGGCGGGTGAAGAGTTCGGCCATGTGCCGGAAATCGCTCAGCCGGTTGTTTATCGGTGTGGCGGTGAGCATGAAGAGGGTCTTCGGCCGCTCCGCGCTGCCCAACAGGTCGTACATGCGGTAGTAGCGCGAGGGCTCCCTGCCCTTCTCCTCGCTGCCCGCCGTGCCCAGGTTTCGGAAGTGGTGCGCCTCGTCGATGATCACGACGTCTGCAAGCTCCGCGATCCGGTGGAAGCGCTCCGGGAAGTCGCCCTTGCGTCCGAGGTCTGTGTGGCTGAAGACGGCCAGGTTGCTGAAGTCCGCCCCGCTTCCCACGCCGCCGATGTGCGGCAGCCATTCGCGCAGGTGCGGCTCCCACACACCCTCCTTCGCGGCCTTGGGAGCGAAGAGCACGACGCGCTTCCCCTCGTGCAGGATCAACCGCTCGATCAGCATCAGGCCAACGAAGGTCTTGCCGAGACCGACGCCGTCGCAGAGGAATGCGCCGCCGTGCCGGCGGGCGATCTTCATGAGCGCCCAGTAGGCCTCCTTCTGGTAGCGGTCGATCCGGGGGTACATCCTCGATCGCGTCTCGTCCCACTCGGTCGCGCTGAGCTCGTGGCCGCGGAAGAACTCCTGCAGGGCCTTCGCGTGGATCTCAAACGGGGTGTACAGGTGCGTGTGCCTTGCGATCGTCCCGATGACCGCGTCGGTGACCTCGGTCGCCCTGTTCCAGTACTCCTCGAACCACTCCTGGAGCTGGGCAACCTCCCGCGCGCTCTGTATCTGGACGTTCAGCTCGACATTCCGGGTAAGCCCGGGCCGCGTGAAGTTGCTTGAACCAACCAGCGCCTGCGCACCCACCACCTCGAGCTTCGCGTGCGTGATGTAGGTCTTGGCGTGGAACTTGTCCCTGTCATAGACGCGGCACTCGATCTGTCCGGAGCGAAGCGCGTCCAGAATCGCGGGCACGCCCTGGAGGAAGGGGTTGGGCTCCTTGTCCTCCTCGATGCTCTCATCCAGCCTCTGCAGCGCCCGGGCGCGGACAGCATCGAGGATCGCCTTGCGGGTGCCGTGGGTCGTCTCCGCGCCCATCAGGATCCGGATCTTGTCGAGCTTCTGCCACCTGCCGTCAAGGGCGAGCAGCGCGCCGATCTCGAAGTAGCCCGTCGCGATGTCGAACGCTTTGGCGATGCCCGACCACTCGTCGAGATACCGAAGCCCGGTCCAGCCATCCACGCTGTTGTCGACAATGAAGAGCTCGCGGCCCCTGGAGTCAGCAGCCATGTGTCCCTCCGCAGGTTATTCCGGCCTTGCGGCACCCGATGCCTGTCCGGTCTACGGCTTGTGCTCCTGGAGCATCGCGTCAAGAGCCATGACGATATCCTTGATCTGCTTCACGTACTGCGCCACTTCCTCAGCCGTCAGCATCGCGCGCCCCTGCCCTATTCTATCCGCGGCATGCGCTATTCGATTCCTGCGCTCAGTGAGCGTATCCAACTGGGCAACGGTCGTGCCTTGTGGAACACCTCGCCGCACGTCAACAGACTTGGACCAGCCCTTCACACCGACCACACCGAGCGTCTCGCCAACCTTGCTCGGGGCCGTACTCGCTGATTCGCGCACGAATCTCTCTATGAGCCGCCGCATTCCCCATCCCCGCCGCTTGTACTGATACTCCACGTCAATCCACTCTCCAATCGTCAGCGGTATGTTCCTCAGGCGGGGCGGCAAGGTCTCTGCCTTGAGTGCAGACGCGAGCATCTCCATCACGCGGTCGGCAAGGAAGGTTTCGAACGCAGCGCAGGCGGCCACCAGCACCGGCCTGAGCAGGGGGCGGAGGTCCTCGAAACTACCCGGCCCGAAAACGTCGATATCGCGGAAGATCACGAACAGATCCGCGCTCTCGAGACAGCCCATTCGATCGCGCTTCTTCACAGGCACACGCAGAGCTTCTCCCACACGTATCCTCAGCTCTCGCCTCATTCCGTACTTGCGGCTGTTCTGGAATGCGCCGGCATATGCCAGCAACTGGTCGGCATCAGCGATGTTGTCCAGGAACGCGTCAAGCGCACTCGGCTTTGCCCCTCTGGCCATCCTTACCCCCCGAGAGCTGATAACCCTGAGCCTTCGATCACCGCAAGCCGCTTCACCCCGCCACTTCCCCCTACCCCCCGTGAAAAAGGTGTATCGCCCGGACATCGGCGTTGTCGGGCACGGGGGTCGTATCGTAGTCGCGCGACTCCACGAGCGTGTCGTTCACGGTGACTGTGATGTGCACGAAGTCATACCCCATGGCGTCGAGGGCGTCCTGCACCGTCATCCCCTCCTTCCAGGGGACCGGGTTCTCGTTGACCTGTATCACGGCATCCTCCCCTGCCCGCCATCCAGCATCAAAGGTCACCGTCGCCCAAGGCGTCCGGCACACCGCTTTTTTCGATCATCCTCTCACGGAGGCACAGAGACACGGAGAGCACATCAGAGTTGACCATTGATGGTTCGGGTGATGCCATCCTTCATCAAGGCCTCACCGAAGTTCAACAGATACCCAAGCTTCAGCCCAGTCAGACGGAGATACGTAAGAAGCTGTTTCTTGTGAGCTGGATGGACCTTCTCAAGCGACTTCAGCTCAACGATCACCTTCCCCTCGATTACCAAATCGGCACGAAACCCTTCATCGAACTCCTGTCCATCATAGGCAATGGCTACGGCAACCTGTCGCTGCACCGAAAACCCTCTCGCTTCCAGCTTATTGGCAAGTGTCACTTCATAGACGGTCTCAAGCAGCCCGGGACCAAGATCTTGATGCAGCTTGACTGCACAATCCGCGATGGCAGTTCCGATCTCATTCTCATGCATCTCTGTGTCTCCGTGACTCCGTGAGAGATTCATCCTGTGATCCAGCAGAAGATCGATCGCGACGCTCGCCTGCATGTTGGCCACGATCGCCACGCGCGGCGCGCAGAGCCCCATGCTCATATCGGTCCTGCCGTCGCCGCAGAAGTGGATCATCCCCGACCTACGCACGACCAGGTCCTCCAGCCTGCCGCGTCCGGAGAGTCCGTTGCCGACCACGATGGGGCGCCCAGGGTGCGCCACGCACCAGCGCTCGATGAGCCACTGCTTGCCATCGGCGCGGTCGAACGCCTCTATCAGGATATCCGCATCTGCGAACACCTCTGCCACGTTCGCCGGCGACAACTGCATGACCCGCACATCCAGGGAGACGTCGGGGTTGATGCTGCGCAGGTGCGCTGCCAGGGCCTCGGCCTTAGGTACTCCGATGTCAGTGCGGAGGAAGTACTGGCGGTTGAGATTGCTCTCCTCCACGACATCGTGGTCGACCAGTATCAGCGCGCCCACACCGGCCCGCGCCAGCGCCACCGCCGCGTTGGAGCCGATGCCTCCGCAGCCGGCGATGCCGATCCTCGCGCGGGCCAGCGTTTCGGTCGTGCCGGGAACGTTGCGGGAGAAAAGCTCGCCGCCCACGGCCTCACCCCTCCTGATCCGGCTCCACTATGGCAACCAGCTCCGGCAGATCGATCCCAAGCTCCTTCAGCCTTGAAATCTTCGGCACCCCGTCCTTGGTCCAGCCCCGCCGCGCGTACACCGCATCCACGAGCTTGTTGTACTGATCCTCGCGGTGGGCCCTCAGGAGCTTCAGCTTCTCCTCCGTGCTCTTCGAGGCTGGATCCACCTTCAGGATCTCCTGCAGTTGCTTGTCGTACCGCTCCGCGCGGGATTCGTACTCCTCTGCCGTGACCGGCCCCATCGAGCGGTACGGCGGCATGTCGTCCTTGCGCGTGCCGTAGCCCAGCATCCTGCAGATGACCCGCTGGAAGTTGTACACCCTGGCCGACTGGTCCAGCATCTTCGCCTCGTCCAGCGGAATCCCGGTCATCCCCTCGAAGAACTCGAAGTAGCCGCGCACGTGATCCGGGATCTTCGCCGCCTCCTGAGGCCGGTACTTCTTCGAATTGTCCGCCGGGACCACGTCGTTCCAGACGAGCTTGCACAGGCCATTCAGGCCGAACCATGTCCTCCACAGGGGGAAGTAGTACAAAGCCTCAGCCTTGTCCTCGAAGCTCGGGAGCTGCTTGTTGACCATGTCCATGAAGATGAGCCAGGCCTCGTCGTGCTGCGGGCCCTTGATGGCGAGGGCGTAGCCTCCCTGCTGTGCAAGCGACTCCTTCGAGACGTACTCGGAGTACTCGAGCCCCTTGACCTCCATGCCGATGTCCTGCAGGAAGCCCGCGTCGGCCCCGTACTCCGCCGCCCACTTCTTCTTGAGCCAGCGGATCCCCTGGCCGACGTCGACCCCGAAGCCCTCTCCGCGGGCCATCTGGTGGAGCAGTTCGAGCACTGCGTCGGTCGCGCCGAACCTGAGTTCCAGCCCGCCTGTGTGCTTCGTGTTGATCACTCCCGCCTCGAAAGCCTCCATCACGAAGGCGACGGTGGTGCCGACCGAGATCGTGTCCAGCCCGTAGGTGTCGCAGTAGAAGTTGAACTCGAAGAGGAAGTCGCCGTTGAAGCAACCCATGTTCGCGGAGGCTGCGGCGGTCTCGTACTCGGGGCCCTCCACGCAGACCTTGTCCCCCTTGTACGGGCCGGTCCTGAGTTCGAACCCGTCCACCGTCTTCGCGCAGGCCATGGAGCACCCCAGCCAGCAGCCGTCCGCCGCGCCCTGCGTAAAACGCGTCTTCAGGTAGGTGTGGTCGATGTTGGGCGCATCCTCGTGCGAGCCGAAACGGAAGTTGTGGACCGGCAGGAGGTCGTACTGGTTCATCACGGCCACGATGTTCGCGGTCCCCACCTCCCGCATCCGGCACTGGTCGGCGTCGAGCGTCGCCATCTCAGCGTTCACCCGCATCCCGGCGTTGCGGATCATCTCCGGGTCCACCGGGTTGTTGAGCGCGTCGGTCACCTGTATCGCCCCGGTGGGGCAGACGTGTGCGCACGACGTGCAGGCGATGCAGTGTTTGTCAGGCTCGGCGAAGGGCATGGTGATGTGCCGCTTGATGCCGCGGCCGGCGAAGTGCAGAACCCGCTCGAGGGTGAACTCATCGCAGGCGCGCGTGCAGTGGCCGCAGAGGACGCAGGCCTTCGGGTCCTCCTCGGTCAGTTCGCTTGTGAAGCGGCTGCCGTCCGTGACCCCGCAGAACTTCGCGACCTGCTGGATGATCGGAACATTCGGCCAGCGCCCCAGGAGCATCTCCGCCAGGACCTTGCGGTGCTGCAGCACCGCGGGAGATGTGGTCGAGGCCTTGAGCGGCTCGCGCACGGGGGAGTTGCAGGCCGTCACGAGACGGACACGTCCTCTGACCTCGATCTCCGTGAGGCAGAGCCTGCACGAACCGTTCGGCTTCAGATCCTTGTGATTGCAGAGGGTCGGAACCTCGGCCCCGGCCCGGCGAAGCGCGGGAAGGAGGTACTCGTCCTTCACGACGCTGACGGGCTTGCCGTTGACGGTGATCTCTATTCTGTCGGCCATGTCACTTCACCTCCACGGCGTCGAAGTTGCACACCTCGAAGCACACGCCGCACTTTATGCACTTGTCCTGGTCTATGACGTGCTTCTCCTTCTTCTGGCCAGTAATCGCCTTCGTGGGACAGCGCCTGGCGCAGACCATGCAGCCGGTGCAGGCATCGGTTATGTCGTACCTGATCAGGCTCTTGCACACCCCCGCCGGGCAGCGGCGCCCGGTGATGTGCGCCTCGAACTCGTCGCGGAAGTAACGCAGGGCGCTCAGCACCGGGTTCGGCGCGGAGGCCCCGAGCTGGCAGAGGCTGGCGGCCCTGACAGTCCCGGCCACCTCCTCGAGGAAGACGAGATCATCCGGGCTGCCCTCCCCGTCGCAGATGCGGGTCAGGGTCTTCGAGAGGGCGTGCAGACCCTCCCTGCAGGGTGTGCACTTGCCGCACGACTCGTCGGTGAGGAAGTCGACGAAGTAGCGCGCCACATCCACGATGCAGGAGCGGTCGTCCATCACGATCATCCCGCCCGAGCCCATCATGGAGCCCGCCTCGGTGAGGGAGTCGAAATCCACCGGCATGTCGAGACAGGACTCGGGCAGACAGCCGCCTGAAGGCCCGCCGGTCTGCACCGCCTTGAACTTCCGTCCGTCGGGGATCCCGCCCCCGATGTCGAAGATAATCTCCCGAAGCGTGATCCCCATCGGGACCTCGACGAGTCCCGTGCGGTTGACCTTGCCGACCAGGGAGAAGACCTTGGTGCCCGAGTTCCCCTCCCACGGCCCCTTCGATACGTCGCCCGTGCCGATACCGGCGAACCACTTCGCGCCCTTCTCGAAGATCACAGGCACGTTGGCCCAGGTTTCGACATTGTTCAGGATGGTCGGCCTGTCGCGGAAGCCGTACTCGACGTTGTGGACATACTTGGCCCGCGGCTCCCCCGCCCTTCCGGCCATGGAGGCCATGAGGGCCGAAGACTCGCCGCA
>CAZWSC010000087.1:0-11603 GCA_964636385.1 uncultured bacterium | reverse complement strand
ACGGGACAACCCCGATCATCGCCCCCGCACCGTGCGGGTTGCCCAGCCCGCGCCCCAGCACTACCCAGAGCATGTACAGGCCGCCCGCCGCCACACCTCCCGGGATGTAGAATGGCCCTGTTATCACATTCGCAAGGGGCACCACGACAGGCTTCACCGCAATGCCGAGCGAGGCCATCATGGTTATGACGACCAGCTCGTAGACGCTGAAACGCCTGAGGAACCTGTTCAATCCCGTCTCTCCCCATGTTGTCCCGTTGCGAACTTCATGCCTTCATCCACCCTCTGCGCCTCTGTGAGAGCCACCTTCTGTCTTTCTCTCACCAGGACACAGAGAGCGCTACGGTATCCTCCACAACCTCGAACGCGCCCGATGCCAGGTCAGACGCGCCGATCTCGACCTCGTCCCCGCCGGAAACGAGCAACAGCCGATCAGCTAGCATCCCGCCAAGCAGATCCTGGACACAGCTGCCCTGGATTACGCCGCCGGATGACGGGAAGCCGGCCAGGAGGAGATACGCGCGGCCCTCGTGCAGGACGGCCATCACGTGGCGGAGGTTCATCCCCCTGGCATGGTCGGGCGAGTTGAAGAACGGCGCCCTGTCGTCGTCATCCAGGTCGATGTAGTACCTGCGTGCAGGATCCAGCACCTCCCGCCTCTCCATCCCGTCCGATGCAAGCATGGTGACGGTTGCAGAGGCGTCCCCCAGGATCGCGACCAGGTCCAGGCGCGCACCCGGCGCCGTTACACCGTCAGCCAGCACCACCAGGGTTGTGATCACAGGAGGCGCTTCAACGGCGTGGAGGTGGAGTTCCGCCAGGCCTCTTCCCCAGTACATTGTCCTCTCGCCGGGCACTACCACGCGGAACGGGCGGTCTTCGGGCTTGAGCTCGTCATCCCCGTAGACCCTGGTTGCCAGGATGATCTCCCTCTCCAGGATCACGGCGCGCGGCAGTTCGATCCCGTACCCGTCGCGCGAGACGATCCTGACCCCTCCCAGGTCCGAGCGGGCGACTCCCACGCGTTCAAGTACGCCTTCCAGTTCGTGCCCTGTATAAGGGACAGAGACCGAATGGCCCGCTGCGTTGATCGCCTCGGCCTCACCGGTGATCTCCGGCATCGACCTGATCGCCAACTCTGGCAGCTTCACCATCTCACCCGCGGGGGTGTACACGATCACGGTCAGCTCGTCAGCGCCTGGAACAGGCGCCCGGTCTGTCGTCTCTTCGGGTACGCAGCCGCCCAGGATCAACAGGGCCGCGATGATCGCAGGCGGACATCCGCAGGGACGCCGTCCCATCATGCCAACCTCCTCTTCCGCAAAAACCGGCACGAGTTGTACACGCGGGCGACATGCGGAAGAGTGCAGGCGGGATACCCACCTTGCCGGGGGACAGAAAACCGCGCCCGGCAGGAAGGCGCGGCCTGACACCTTCTTTCCGCAATGGGAGGCCCGGGCGTTTCCCCCCGGACCCTGTCGCCCAGGCTCCCTAGCTTCCGCCTTAGGAATGCCAGTGGGTCGAAGGTCTTGGGTTTTTCGAAGCTACGGAGGCGATCCTACCCCAGCACCATTGCCGGCTGCAATCACTCCCGGCAATCCCCAGCCGGGCGCTGTTCGTGCCCCCGGGCGCCGTCTGCCGCAGCCGCACAGAACGGGTCTCTGCCACACCCCGTGACATCCTGCCGCAATCGTGCTAACCTCATGTGAGTCAATACGGGGGCGGCATGTACAGACATCTCGGAGCGGCGCTTCTCGCCCTGGCACTCGCCTGTGCGTCGGGGATCTCGCTGGCCCAACCGGCCGGGGGACGCATCGTCGGCTACTACACCTCATGGTCGATCTACGGGCGCGACTACCACGTGGCCGGCATACCGGCAGACTCGGTCTCGCACATCAACTACGCCTTCGCGAAGATCGAGGACGGCCGTATCGCCCTGGGCGACCCCTACGCCGACATCGAGCGATGGTATCCGGGCGACTCATGGCACGCCGACAGCCTGAGGGGATGCTTCAACCAGCTTCGGATCCTCAAGCGGGCGCATCCGCATCTGAAAACCCTGATCTCGGTCGGGGGATGGACCTGGTCGACATACTTCTCCGATGTAGCACTGACCCCGGAGTCCCGCGCCATCTTCGCCGAGTCATGCGTGGAGTTCGTGCAGGAGTACGGGTTCGACGGGGTTGACATCGACTGGGAGTACCCCGTCAGCGGCGGGCACCCGGGGAACATCTACCGACCCGAGGACAGGGAGAACTACACGCTCCTGCTGGCGGAACTGCGCGGGCAACTCGATGAAGCCGGCGAGTATCTGCTGACGATCGCCGCGCCGGCAGGCCCGGACAAGATCGCAAACTACGAAGTCGACGCGATTCATCAGCATCTCGACTGGATCAACATCATGACCTACGACTTCCACGGCCCATGGGGAGGAGATGGCGACGCAGTCACCCACTTCAACTCGCCCCTGTTCCCCGCGGGCGATGATCCGCTCGGAGAGCCTTTCAGCACCCAGTTCAACCTGGCCGTGACGATGCAGACATACCGCGACCTCGGCGTTCCCCCTGGCAGGCTGCACGCCGGCCTCGCCTTCTACGGCAGGGGATACGGAGATGTGAGTGGAGGCACGAACGGCCTGTACGCATCGTACTCGGGCCCCTCGTCAGGCGGCACATGGGAGCCCGGCGTCTTCGACTACTGGGACCTGGCGGCCAACTTCATCGGCACCGGCAGCTATGCCGTCTTCCGGCATCCCGACGCACGGGTCCCATGGCTCCACTCTCCCCAGCACGCTGTCTTCATCAGCTACGACGATCCTGAGTCGATCGCGGAGAAGTGCGCGTGGGTTTTGCAGGAGAACCTGGGCGGGATCATGTTCTGGGAGTTCTCGGCGGATCGCCACTCCGAGCTCCTTGGCGCTGCGTGGGAGGCGATGCAGGAGGCCGCATCTGTCGAGGAGCGGGACCCTGCGGATCCCGACGACCGGGGATGCCCGGGCGGGCGCGATCCGGCGGCGTCCTCAGGAGACCGCAGGATACTGGCCGATGTGGAATGGTCGCCCAATCCCTCGGGCATGGAGGCCGCATGCCGCTTCCGGCTGCTCGGGCCCGGCGATGTCCGGCTATCTGTGTTCGACCTGCAGGGCCGCCGCGTCTGGGACACGCAGAAGCCGGGGCTTGCTGAGGGACGGCACCGCCTCGTCTGGGACGGCAGCGACACGCGGGGGCGGGAGTCTCCCCCGGGCGTCTACTTCTGGCGCCTGACGATCGGCAGTGACGAAGCCCGGGGGCAGCTGATCCGGATCGGCTGACGGGCGGGCCTGTGCCCGCCGCGGTGTCAGTACGACTCTCCTGTTCCGCGAGGGTTCGCGGGTGATGCGGACTATCCCTTCAGATCGTTCAGAAGCCCGGTCAGGCTGCGGATATGCTTGCGTTCCTCCTCGATGAGCTTGTCGATTACCTCTTGATCCTGCTCGCGTGCGACAGAGCGCATCTCGTGGAAGAAGAGGATCGTGTCCTTCTCGAACCCCAGCGCGTACCGCACCGCACTGATGTCATCCGACAGCCCCTTCACTGCCTGCCGCGCAGCCTCCGGAGTCGGGAAGACCCGGTTCTCGGCCAGGGCGTGCATGTATGTGCTGTACTCCTCGTTGTGGCGCCACGAGGAGTCGGCCTCCCGCATCTGCGGCAGCATCCCCTCGAAGATCTTCGCATGCCGGCGCTCTTCATCGCGCAGGTGCGTGAAGATCTCCTTCGCCTTCTGCGAGCGGGACTGAGAGATGGCCTCCTCGTAGTAAGCCTCGCCACAGCCCTCGATCTGTATCGCAATCTCAACAATCTCGGCCCCTGAATAGGCGGTCGTCATGTAATTCACCTCCATGGAGTTGGCCGCGGCGCACAGCAGCAGCCCTGAGTTGCGCCCCATTCGTCCAGGAACGGCGGGGGTATTCTCCCGCCAACGCACGAATCTACACGGGCGCGCGACGGTGCGCAAGGGGGCGGCGGTGGGCCTGAGGATCTCGGTCTGGACCATCTGTACCGCACCCGGTTTCCTGGACACAATCCTGCTCTTGTTCATGCGACCTCCTGAAGGAATGGCCGGCGCGGAGGTGCAGGCCGCAGGCTCCATGGGAAGGTGGCTGGTGGAACGATTAGCTTCTACCGCGTCGCGGTACCTCATCCACATTCCTCGCGACCGTCGCCGCTCAGACTCCCCGTGCACGGCTCAGCAGCGCTTCTGCCGAACTGTCCAGGCGCTCCTGGCTGGTCAGCGCCATCAGAGCCTGCTTCCACAGGTTCGTTCACCCTTCGGCCGACGACGCCAGCAGCCACTCATAGGCAGGCTGGACGGGCACTCCGTGCGCGACAGTGCGGAGAACCGCCTCGTGGTCGAGCACCAGAAGCCGGCGCTGCTCCCCGCAGGGCTCCGCAGACAGTGACGCACCGGCCAGCGCCCGCTCGGGCTCGGCCTCCGCTCTATGCTTATTGAGGAGCTGGCGCAGTAAGGTGGTCTTTCCCGGGCGCCGCATGCCGATCACGGACTGCACGTCGCCGGGCACAGCCGGAAGCCTCATATGCTCCCCCCGCAGGCACAGCGCAATTCCGAAAGAAGCGCGATTCCGTGTTGACTGCAGACCACAGATCCATCTATGCTCCCGCAGTCAATACTCGTTGGGCATCAACGCCTTGGACGACATGGGGCCGGACAGGGAGATTGCTTCCGGCAGCATGGTGCCGGCCGTACACAGGCCGGCTGTCCGGCGGCCCGCCGGGTCCCGGCCTGTCGTCGACGGGCGCAGTCACCGGGTTCCCCGGTTCGAATACCCTTCTCTGTGAAATCCGCATTTCAGGAAGGAAGGTAGGCTGACATGAAGGTAGCGATGCTGAATGACGTCACGAAGTGCATGGCCTGCCGCGGATGCCAGACTGCGTGCAAGCAGTGGAATAGCCTGCCTGCCCAGAAGACGCGCTTCACGGGCAGCTATGAGAACCCACCCTCGCTGTCGCCGATAACGTGGACCCGGATCATGTTCCGGGAGCACGAGGAGCAGGGCAGGACCCGCTGGCTTTTCGCCAAGATGCACTGCATGCACTGTCAGGATGCACCGTGTGTAGATGCCTGCCCCAGCGGCGCCATGCACAAGACCGACATCGGGACGGTCAAGGTGGACTACGAGAAGTGCATCTCATGCAACTACTGCGTGGCCAATTGCCCGTTCCTCGTGGCGCAGTACGACAAGAACATGGGCGTGGCGCGCAAGTGCACCTTCTGCTACGACCGCGTCACCAACGGCATGCAACCGGCCTGCGCCGCCACGTGCCCGACGAACGCAATCGTGTTCGGTGAGCGCAGCGAGATGGTGAGACTCGCGCAGAAGCGGGTCGGCGAACTCAAGGCCAGCGGCGTTGCCGGTGCGAGAATCTACGGCCTGAGCGAAATGGGCGGCATGGCGATGCTGTACGTGCTTGCCGACCGCCCCTCCGCATACGGCCTGCCCGACGATCCGCATCCCCCGATGGCTGCAACCGTGTGGGGCAACATATTCGAACCCCTGCGCGCGCTGGCGGTGATCGGCGCTGTGGCGGTCGGATTCATCATCAACAGGCGCAGAGCCAGGGAACAGAACCCAGAACGGCCCCAGGGAGGTTATTGAAATGCGTGAAGAACGCAAGTTCAGCGTAATCGATCCCCCGCACCTTTCGTCCGGGGAAACGGTCTCGAGGGCCATGCGGGACACGATGCTCGCACTGCTCCCGGTCACCCTGGTCTCGATCTACTTCTACCGGATGAACGCGGTCTTCCTGATCGCCGTGTGCCTGGTGGCATCGGCGCTGGTCGACGTCGTCGCCCGGCGCATCAAGGGGCGCAGGTCGAGCATCAGCGACCGAAGCGTGTTCGTTACCGGGCTCATTCTCGCCCTCTGCTTCTCGCCGCTGACACCGTGGTGGACTGCGGTCTTCGCGACGATCCTGGCTGTGGGTATCGCCAAGGAATGGATGGGCGGGCTCGGCTGGAACCGCTTCAACCCGGCCGCATTCGGCCGCGCGGGCGTGATCATCCTGGCGCCGGTCACCATCGTCCTGAACCGGTGGTTCAGCGGTCTGGGTGTCCGCTTCCCGATGTCGCAGGAGGTGGTCGACTCGGTCACCGGTGCCACCCCGCTCGCGATGATCGCCAGTGGCCAGGATCTCCCGCACATGCGCCTTCTGCTCGCCTATCCCGGCGGGGGCGGTCTTGCCGAGACCTCGGCACTGGCCCTTCTCCTGGGTGGCGCATACCTGCTGTACAGGAAGCACATCACCTGGCACATCCCGGCCTCGATCCTGGCGACGGTTCTTGTCTTCACAGCGATCGTCGGGCACAACCCGTTCGATCACCTGCTCAGCGGCGGGCTCATGCTTGGCGCCCTCTTCATGGCAACCGACTGGGTTACGTCCCCAATCACGAACCCGGGGCGGATCATCTTCGGGGTCATGATCGGGGTTCTGGTGGTCATCTTCCGGGTCTTCCTGGGCCCGACCGAGGGCGTGGCATTCGCGATTCTGATCATGAACGCCTTCGTACCGGTCATCGATGCTCTCACCAGGCGCGGCGTGTTCGGCACGGCCAATGCAGCCAGGGCGGCTGCAGCCAGGGCGACCGCTTCATGACCCGGATCGTCACGAGTTTCACGGGCACTCCGGACTAACCGGCGTAGCGAGGAGGTTTTGTCAATGACTACTGGAACGTTCGTCGGGGGGATACACCCTCCTGATTACAAGGAGGCGACAAAGGACCTCGCCATCGAGAATACCCCGCTTCCGAAGGAGTTGTTCGTTCCTCTCCACCAGCACATAGGTGCCCCCAACAGCGCCTGCGTCGAGGTCGGCCAGGAGGTTTTGAAGGGTCAGAAGATCGGCGGATCCGATTCGTTCGTCTCGGCAGCGGTGCACTCCCCGGCTACGGGCAAGGTCGTGGCGATGGAGAAGCGCAGGTACTTCACCGGACAGGAGGTAATGGGCGTCGCGATCGCCGTTGGTTCCGCCGAGGACCAGAAGAAGACGGCATACATGGATCCGATCCCCAAGTGGCAGGATGCGAAGCCGGACGACATCAGGGCCAGGGTGCGCGAGGCCGGGATCGTGGGTATGGGGGGCGCGGCGTTCCCCACCACCGTCAAGCTCTCCCCGCCCGCCGACAGCCCGATCGACACGGTCATCATCAACGGGTGCGAATGCGAGCCGTTCCTGACATGCGACCACAGGATGCTGCTGGAGAAGACCGACGGAGTCATCACCGGCGCCCTCATCATGAAGCGGGCGCTTGGGGCCTCGAAGGTCATCATCGGCATCGAGGACAACAAGCCCGATGCCATCGAGCATGTCACGAAGGCCGCGGCGAAGTATCCCGACGTCGAGGTGACCGGCCTGCACACCAAGTATCCCCAGGGCGCGGAAAAGCAGCTCATCAAGGCGACCCTCAACCGCGAGGTGCCCGCGCGGGGCCTGCCGATGAAGGTCGGCGCCCTCGTACAGAACGTAGGAACCGCCCTGGCCGTGACAGAAGCAATCCTCGAGGGCAAGCCGCTTATCGACCGGGTCCTGACCGTATCGGGTCCCGGTGTGAAGCGCCCCTGCAACCTCAGGGTGGCGCTGGGCAGCCCCCTCTCCCACATCGTCGAGCAGGCGGGCGGCCTGAACTCCTTCGCAGAAAGGCTCGTCCTTGGCGGGCCGATGACCGGGTGGGCACAGGAGGATCTGGGCGCCCACGTGGTCAAGGGAACAAGCGGCTTCCTGGCTCTCGACAAGGCGATGGCGTCAAGGCGGGACGGCTACCTGGACTGCGTCCGCTGCCAGCGGTGCGTACAGGCCTGCCCGATGTACCTGTATCCCAACTTCCTGGCGACAGCCGCGGAACTGAAGCAGTGGGAGGTGGCGGACAGGGAGGGCGCCCTCGACTGCGTGGAGTGCGGGGCCTGCGCCTTCGGCTGCCCATCTCTTCGCCCGATGGTCCGTTTCATTCGCGAGGCCAAGGCCGCCGTCATGGAGATGCAGCGGGCCTGACGCATCCAGGGGACGGCCGGGGCAGAAGTGCCCACTTGGCCCGGCGCAAGGACCGGGTCGGGCGAGATTCGGATGAGGGCCGCGCCGGCTTTCCCAGCTGGCGTGGCCCGTTGCTTTCCGGCAGATTGCGCCAATCGCCCGGCGCCCGTCCGCATCCAATCCATGTTCGCCCATCTGTTTCGTGAGCCTTGAGCTCCAGACAGCATCATTACGAAGGAAGACGTAGATGAACAAGAACTGCTTAACCTGTGCCTTCCGCGACGGCCACAGGAGCGACCTCTGCCGCAGGTGCGGATTGGCAGGCACTCATGCAGGTTCGTGCACCGGGGTCAAGTACCCGTGCATGTACCAGTGCAAGGAGTGCTTCTACGATCTGATATACAGTTCAGGCATCCCCGGCAAGAGGGAGAAGGCTCACAGTTGATGAGCCGCGGATGACCAGGCCTCCAGGGTGCCGTCATCCTGAGCTGCGCATGAGTTAACGGCGTATCCGGCTTTCACACCGGACACGCCGTTCTCATGTCCACCTGGTCCTGGCCCGAACAACTCACGAAAGGTCCGGGCCAGCGCCCTGTCGGTCCAGGGTCAGGCCTTCTTGACGTTGCAGAGGAAGGCCTTGTACTCCGGGATCGTGGTGTTGGGATCCCCCACCGAAGGGCTGAGATCATTGGTGATCGCCCCGGTGCTGAGCCCCTTGAATCCCCAGTGCCATGGCATTCCCACGATGTGCGTCTTCCTGCCCTGTATGGTGACAGGTGGGATGCGGCTAGTCACACAGGCCACGGCCTCGATACCGCCCTGATTCCCGTTCTTGAAGAGCCGCTTGCTCTCAACGATGACCTTGTCCCCGTTCCTGATGCCCAACTCCGCCGCCAGCTCGTTGCTGAGCTCGATGAAGAGCTCCGGCATCATCTCGTTCAGCCAGGGATTGTTCCGCGTCACCACCCCGGTCTGGTAGTGCTCAACCACCCGGTAGGTGGAGATAACGTACGGATACTTCGCGCGTTCTTCATCGCTCTCGACCACATGATCCTCATAGAAGCGCTCGCTGACCGGGTTGTACGTGGCCTTCGGGTAGAGCAGGTTGGGCACCGGGCTCTCGGCCGGCTCATAGTGACTTGGGAACGGGCCATCCATGAGCGCCGTAACACAGTGCAGCCTCCCGACGCCCTCGGGAAGCATGATGAACGGGTTCTTCGTCGACTGTTCGAAACCCCAGGTGCCGGGGATATCCGGGATGTCGTTGCCAATCCACCTGTTCTGTTCGGGGCTCCACCAGATGACCGGAACCTTCGGGTTCCATGGCTTGCCGTCGAACGGATTCGCAGAGCCGCGGTTGTACACGATCCTGCGGTTCAGCGGCCATGCGAACGACCAGCCGAGGTTGTTGCCCACGCCCTCCTTCTCTCGGATGCGGCTCTTGGTGGCGGGATTCGCCGGGTTGTTGTAGTAACCGCTGTAAAGCCAGCAGCCACAGGCGGTGGTTCCGTCGTCCTTCAGGCCGACGAAGTTGCGCACAAGCGACCTGTCGGCCCAGTTGTACCCGTTGACTTCCCGGCAGACCTTGTCCACATCCACCTGTCCATCAGGCCCGTCGTAGTCCCAGAGGACGCTCCTGACGGCTTCGGGCACGGGTGAACCCTGTCCTTCCTCGCGGTAGAGGGCCTGTACCCTCTTGAAGAGCTCGTAGACGATCCAGAGGTCGGGCTTCGCCTCTCCGGGAGGCTCCTGGGCCTTCCATGCCCACTGGATCCACCGCCCGCTGTTCGTCTTCGATCCCTCGCGCTCGTACGGCGCTGCGGCTGGAAGGATGAACACCTCGGTGTCGATCTCGGAGGGGTTCATGCCCGGAGCTTCCCAGAAGGAAGCGGTCTCGTTCTCGAACATGTCCACGCAGACGAGCCACTTGAGCTTCTTCTGGTATTCACGCTTGGCAGCGGTACTCGGGCCGGAGACGATCGGGTTGTCCGCCCAGCAGAAAAAGCCCTCGATCTTGCCATCACGCATCGCCTTGTACGTGGGGATGTGGGACTGGTCGCGGCCGTCCAGCTTCGGCATCCATTGGTACCCGAAGTCGTTCTCCGGAGTGGCGTGCTCCCCGTACATGGCCTTCAGCATGCTCACGAAGTACTTCGGGCGGTTCACCCACCAGCCTGACGGCGGTGTATTGACCCGGTTGTAGTCGGCAAGTGTCGGCGATGTATTCTGGTTCGGGGGCGGGCTGTAGCCGGTGACCACGTGGTACAGCATCCCCTGGTCGCATGCACCCTGCACATTGGACTGGCCGCGCTGGGCGTTCACCCCGCCGCCGGCGATTCCGATGTTCCCGAGCAGAAGCTGGACCATGGCAATGGAGCGCACGTTCTGGGCGCCGTGCGTGAACTGCGTGATCCCCATCGCGTACAGGATGTTGCCGGCTTTCTCGGACGCGCCCGTGCTGGAGTAGAGATCATAGGAGGCCCGCAATGCCTCGGGATCAGCGCCCGTCATTGCGGCGACGTTCTCTATGGTGTAGTTGCGGTAGTGCTTCTTCAGAAGCTGGAAGGCGCAGTTGGGGCTGTTCAGCGAAGTATCCCTTCGGATGTTTCCGGCCCCATCGCGCTGGTAGTTCCAGGTGGTCTGATCGTACTTCTTCGCATTCCGGATGTTGTCGTCCTGAACACCGGAGAAGAAACCGGTCTCCTCGTCGAACGAGAAGTCCGGGTTGATGAGGAAGGATGCATTCGTGTAGTGGAGAACGTAGTCCTTGTGATAGCGCTCGTTCTCGAGGATGTAGTTGATCAGGCCACAGAGATACGCAAGGTTTGTGCCCGGACGGATCTGGACATACAGATCGGCCACCGCCGCGGTCCGCGAGATCCGAGGGTCCACAACGATGAGCTTCGCGCCCTTCTTCTCCCGGGCCTTTTCGATCCACCGCATCGATATGGGGTGGTTCTCTGCGGTGTTGCCGCCGATGTTCATGAACACATCTGAATGCTGGTAGTCGATCCAGTGGTTCGTCATTACGCCTCTGCCGAATGATGCCGCCAGACCGGCGACCGTGACGCTGTGTCAGAGACGTGCGCAGTGGTCAAGGGCTATCAGCCCCAACCCCCGCGTGAACTTGTTGAACAGGTAGTTCTCTTCGTTGGTGCAGAACGCGCTGCCCAGCCAGGTGATCGCCTTCGTGCGGTTCACGGTGACCGGCCTGCCGTTGACATCCACCGTGGTCTCGAAGGTGCGGTCCCGGGTGTCCTTGACGCGTTTGGCGATCTCGGTCAGGACCCAGTCCCAGCTCACCTCCCTGTATTTCGCCTCGCCCTTGCCGCGATATAGCGGCCGGGTCAACCGCTTGGGATTGGGCTTCGGCCGGCCCAGGCGGTCGATAACGTACGAGACATTGAAGTGCGACTGGCCCTTGCTGCAGAGCGTGCCCTCATTGACCGGGTGATCGGGATCACCCTCCACGTTGATGATCACGCCATCGCGAACATGGCAGATGAGCCCGCAGCCAACTCCGCAGTATGTGCAGATGGTGTGGACTTCCTTCGCATACGCAATGCGCAACGACTCGCGGGC
>CAZWSC010000086.1:0-2154 GCA_964636385.1 uncultured bacterium | reverse complement strand
GGATCCCCGTTCTGCGACACCCTCGTCGTCGGACAACGAGGAGATCATAGTCCAGTTCGTCTCCGAGACCGCGACATCCCTGGAGAGACTGGAGGGGGCGGCTCTGAGAGCCGAGTCAGTCGACACACGGGAAGAGGCGATGGCCGAGGCCAGGCGCATTCTGCACAACCTGAAGGGCGAGTCTGGAATGCTGGGGCTGCCGGTCTTCGCGGACATATGCCACAAGGCGGAGACGGTGCTGGATACGCACGAGGCCAGGGGGGCGGCTCCCACGGACTTCCTCCTTGGTGCAAAAGACTGGCTGCAGAGCGCCGTGGAGTGCATCGCCTCGGGCCAGAGATGCGGATCAGCCGATCATGTTGCCTATGCTCCGACGGAGAGTGCGCCGACCGCCGCGGAGGGCGGGCTGCAAACCCTCATCGTGGAAGACGACTTCACGAGCCGCCTTCTGCTGCAGGAGCTGCTGAAGGGCTATGGCCCTTCGCACGTCGCCGTAAACGGCCATGAGGCCATTGAGGCCGTGAGGATCGCCCTGGAAACCGGGGAACCGTATGACCTGATCTGCCTGGACATCATGATGCCCGAGATGGACGGCCAGCAGGCACTCCTGGAGATCCGGAAACTGGAGGAGGGCCACGGTGTCCTGCCGTCCGACAGGGCCAGGATCGTGATGACGACGGCGCTCAGCGACCTTAAGAACGTGAGCAAGGCTTACCACGGCCTCTGCGACGCCTACCTTACCAAGCCTATCGACAAGGCCAGACTCCTGGAGGAACTGCGCAGGCAGGACCTGATCCGGTAGCGGGAGACTGGGCCGCCGGGAGATCGCCCTGGGGGGGCCGGCCGTGACCTCCACTGGTTCCCCTGTGCCCCCGTTCGCTTACAAGCGCACACCGTGCAATCGCTGGATTGTCCATCCTTCGTGTCATACTCTGTCCCGGAGTCAGGTCAGGGCAGACGACGGAAGGAAGGAGTCCGGCAGTGAGCGCGAAGAGGCGGAAGTCCCACGAAGCAGGTGCCTCAGGCGGTAGTTCCGGCACGGGCACGGCTGCCGGGCGGAACCCGCGGGCGGCCCGGCCCCGTGCCACCGCCGCTGCGGCCCACACGTGGCATCCCTTCCTGGGCGCCCACATGTCCATAGCGGGCGGATTGCACAGGGCCCTGGAGGAGGCGGCCCGCCTTCGCTGCGGCGCTGTCCAGCTGTTCACGAAGAGCGCGAACCAGTGGGCGGCAAAACCCCTGACCGATGAGGCGATCCGGGAGTTCCGCGAGGCTGACGCGTCGCTCGGGCCTTTCCGGACAGCCGTGCATGACTCATACCTCATCAACCTCGGCTCGCCCGATCCGGCCCTGTACAAGCGGTCGGTGGATGCGTTCACGGAGGAGATCCATCGTTGTGAGGCGCTGTCGATCCCGCGGCTCGTCTTCCATCCGGGATCGCACATGGGGGCAGGCGAGGCGGCAGGGCTGAAGCGGATAGCGCAGGCAGTCAGGGAATCGCTGCGGCGCACCGCCGGGTTCGGAACCCGCGTGCTCATCGAGAACACAGCCGGGCAGGGAACCAACCTCGGCTACAGGATCGGGCACCTGGCCGAACTGCTGGAGCGGATCGGGGAGCCGGGGCGCTCAGGTGTCTGCATCGACACATGCCATCTCCTTGCGGCCGGGTACGAGTTCCGTACAATCGAGGCTTTCGCAGCGCTTCGGGAGGAACTGGACTCGCGGATCGGCCTCATGCGGATCCAGTGGTTCCATCTCAACGACTGCCGTACGGACCTGGGGGGGCGTGTCGACCGCCACAACCACATCGGGAAGGGATACATCGGATCGAGACCATTCTCATTCTTCCTCAAGGATCCCCTCTTCCGTCAGGTGCCGATGATCCTTGAGACCCCCAGGGAGGACGGGATGGACAGCCGGAACCTGGCTTTGCTTCGGCGCCTTTCCCGGATGCCGGCCGGATCCGGGCAGGTGTGGACGAGTGCGGCCGGTACGAGGCGGGCGGCACGCGGATCCGGCGCGCGCAGGAAGCTCGGCGCAGAAGACGCGGGGAAAGGCTGACATGGCGCCTGATGACATCGCCCTCATCGCCTTCGATGTGGATGGCACCCTTGTTCAACACCCGGAGGAGAAGGTCATCTGGGAGCTTCTCAA
>CAZWSC010000085.1:0-18374 GCA_964636385.1 uncultured bacterium | reverse complement strand
GTTTCCATCTTGATGCCCTTGGCACACTGCGCTAGAGTCCGATGCTGGATTCGCGGAGAGATGTCCGAGTGGTTTAAGGAGCACGCCTGGAGAGCGTGTAGGCCCGAAAGGCCTCCAGGGTTCGAATCCCTGTCTCTCCGCCAGGTTGCAGCGATGCGGCCGTGTGGCGGCCCGGTCATCCAGGACCGGGCCTTTGTTGGGGATGTAGCTCAGCTGGGAGAGCGCCTCGTTCGCAACGAGGAGGTCGGCGGTTCGATCCCGCTCATCTCCACATCTATTTCATGTTGGTTGTCGGGCCGTGCTAGACGGGGAGTTAGCGGTGCCCTGTTGCCCGCAATCCGCTACAGCGGGGTTGAACTCCCTCCGGAGGTCCCAACCGGCAGTCGAGTCGGGATGCCATGGAGCTTCGAGGGCCAGGCCCCACGCAACAGAGGCCTGCCAACCCCGTCAGGACCGGAAGGTAGCAGCGGTACGCAGATCCCTTTGGGTGCCGTGGATTCGCCTGACCTGAGCCACCGGCAGTCCGGCTTCGGCGGCCGGCGGATCGATGGGGGGTGCACGGCCGATTCTTCGGGGCCGGACTTGGTGTCCCCCCGGTACATCTTCCGGGAGTGGGATGAGCTATCTGGTTCTTGCCCTCAAGTGGAGACCGCAGCGTTTCGCGGACGTGGCGGGCCAGGGGCCTGTCTCCAGGACCCTCTCGAACGCACTCAGCTCCGGCAGGGCCGCCCAGGCATATCTGTTCAGTGGACCGCGCGGCGTGGGCAAGACTTCCATGGCCCGTATCCTGGCCAAGGCGCTGAACTGCGAGCGCGGCCCTGTAGAGGAACCCTGCAATGAGTGCGGTCCATGCCGCGAGATCACTGACGGCCGGGCCGTGGACGTCATCGAGATCGACGGCGCCAGCAACCGCGGCATCGATGATATCCGGGAATTGCGAGAGGCTGTCCGCTACACGCCTGTAGCCCTCTCCCGTAAGGTCTACATCATCGACGAAGTCCACATGTTGACCCAGGACGCCTTCAACGCCTTGTTGAAGACTCTGGAAGAACCGCCCAGGCACGTGGTCTTCGTGCTCGCCACAACCGAGCCGCTCAAGGTACCCCAGACGATTCTCTCCAGGTGCCAGCGCTTCGACTTCGCCCGGATGCGGGTCCTGGACGCGGCCGCCCGCCTGCGCTTCATCTGCGACCAGGAGGAGATCGAGGCGGACGAGGATGCGCTTGTTCTGATCGCTCGCAAGGGTGACGGGTCGATGCGCGATGCTCTCACCCTGCTGGACCAGGTCGTGGCATCCGGGATGCGCCCTCTCACCGCCATGGGAATCCGGGAGGCGATCGGGATCTCCGGGCGTGAGCTTTTCTTCGAGTGGACAACGGCCATTGTCGAACACGATGCGGCGCGGGCCCTGCGCTCTCTTGGTGAAGCTGTCGAGGGAGGGGCAAACCTGATCGAGCTGGGTGAGGAGTTCCTGCAGCATCTCAGGGACCTCCTCTTCATCGCCACCGACGCATCACTGTCCGACCAGGTGGAGGCGACGGAAGAGGAGAAGGCGCTCTACCTTCAGCAGGCGAGGGATCTCCCCGCTGCCGACCTGCTGCGGGCCTGCAGGCTCTGCCTGGAGATGATCCCTGTGATGAGGAGAAGCGCCTTTCCCCGGGTTCACCTGGAGGTGCTTCTTGCCGAGCTCTGCATGCTCCCCGGCTCGGTGGAGCTGAGGCGGTTCCTGGAGGCGACAAGGGGGCTTGCGGGCGGATCTGCGGATCATACCACAGCCGGAGGCCCGCCATCAGGCACCTCTGCCGGTGGCGCCCGGCCCGGGGGTGCAACCGGGGAAGGGGACTCCGGGCTTGCCCGGAAAGCGGGCCCCCGCACCCGGAAAAGCCGGGCAGCGACAGCAGCCGGGGCCTCCTCCACTGGAGGCGATCAGCCTGCCGTTGTCCAGTCCGGGGATCCCTGGGCATGTGTTCTCGAGGCTCTTGCCAGGCAGAAGCCCGCCCTTGCCTCGATCCTTATGCACTCGCGCGCCCTCGGAGAGGATGGCAGTATTCTGCGGATCGGAGTACAGAAGCTGCCCGAGTTCTCGAGGCAGCAGCTCGAAAGGAAGGCGAACAGGCAGCTCCTGCAGGAGATGGTTGAGCAGGCATTCGACCGTCCGCTCGGCCTCAGCTTCCAGGAGTGCGCCCGCGGAGGTGATGAGCCTCCACCGGTGCCGGGGCCTCCCCGGACGGACGGGGCGAGTGAAGCGCCTCATGACAGGATTTCGCGCATAGCGGAGATGTTCGACGGAGACGTCATGGGATCGGCCTGAGCCGGACCAATGGATGACATGCTCCGCACCGGCGGGGCGGCAGAAGGACAGGAGACCAGGTTTTGACGAACATGCGGAATCTGTTAAAGCAGGCCCAGCAGATGCAGGAGAAGATGCAGGAGATGCAGGAGCGTCTGCGGGAGGAGACGGTCGAGGCGACGTCCGGAGGGGGGAAGGTGAAGGCCGCGGTGAATGGCCGAAGCGAGCTGCTCTCCCTGAAGCTTGATCCGGAGGTCGTGGATCCCGATGATATCGAAATGCTCGAAGACCTCATCCTTGGCGCCATAAACGAGGCCAACCGTATGGCCCGGGAGCGGATGGAGGAGGAGATGTCCAGGCTTACCGGGGGGCCTGGCATGCCGGGGATTTTCTAGCCCGTACCATTCGCAGATCCCACGCTGCGAGACCCCGAATGCGCGGGTAGGGAAGGATGCGTCCTTGGACTACAGCTCTCGGCATCTTGAGGAGTTGATTGCTTCGCTCTCCCGCCTTCCCGGGATCGGGAGGAAGACGGCTCAGCGGTTGGCGTTCCACCTCCTGCGGGTGCCCGAAGAAGAGGCACTTGCGCTCTCCCGGGCGGTGCGCGGGATCCGAGAGTCGGTCGAGACCTGCAGCATCTGCGGCAACATTGCGGACTGCCAGCCGTGCCTCTTCTGCGCGGATTCCCGCAGGGACTCGACCCTGATCTGCGTTGTCGAACAGCCTGCCGATGTTGTGGCGGTGGAGCGCACCGGATCGTACCGCGGACTCTATCATGTCCTTGGAGGGGCCCTCTCGCCCCTCGACGGTGTGGGGCCCCAGGGACTGCGGATACGAGAGCTGGAGGTGCGTCTGGAGGGCGGCGGCGTACGCGAGGTCATTGTCGCCACGAACCCGACCACGCAGGGAGAGGCGACCGCACATTACCTTGGAGAACTGCTGCAGGGACGTTCCGTGCGGGTGACACGCATAGCGCGAGGCGTGCCTGTCGGGTCGGATCTTGAGTTCTCCGACCAGGCAACGCTGTCGCGGGCAATGGAGGGCAGGCGTGAGTTGTAAGCCGGGATCTCCCCGGCGGGAGTTGCGATGATGGACGCTCAGACGCTGCCGGACGACTGGGACCGGAGATTCCGCACAATCTGGGATGTGCTGGGAAGGCTCCTGAAGCGCTCCGGGGCGGCCATCGCCGTGCTCATGGATACCGCCGGGAACGCGGTCACCTACTGGGGTGAGGAGCCCGACTTCGATCTCCTCTCATTCTCGCCGCTTGCCGTGGGCGACTTCCTCGCCGGTCGGGAACTCGCATCGGTTCTGGGCGAGTCCTCGACGGACTGGGTTGTACACCAGAGCGGACCGCGCGGCCTCCTGATGGCCCCGCTGCATCACACGCTGATCCTGGCCGTGCTGTTCGACCGCCGCTCCAGCCTCGGCATCGTCCGGTATGAGACCCTGCGCAACCTGGAGGCCCTTCGCGAAGCCACCGCGAGCCTGGCAAGGCTGCTCGACCGCCAGATGCACGAGGGCGAGGAGGAGCATGGCGAGGCAGGAGACCTGCCTGCCGGTGAAGATGAGGCCGTCTGGATCGAACAGCAGCTTGATCAGTTGTTCGGGCCGCAGGTCTGAGGCTCCGTCATGTCTCCGCCCGACACACGCGATGTGCAGCCCGACCCGCCCTGCCGGACTCTCAAGCTGGTCTACTGGGGGCCGGGCAGAAGCGGGAAGACGACCAACCTGGTCTTTCTTCACGGGCGCCTTCGGCCCGACCTTAAGGGCAGGCTGATCACCCTGGACTCGCCGGGCGAGCGCACGATCTACTTCGACTGCCTGCCCCTGGAGCTGGCTCCGCAGGAGGGCTCCAGGATCCGGCTGAGGTTGTACACCGTTCCGGGGCAGCCGCGGTTCACGCGCACGAGAAGGCTCGTCCTGCAGGGTGCCGGCGGAATCGTCTTAGTGTGGGATTCCCGCCGCCGCAGGCTGCGCGCGAGTCTCGAGAGCCTGCTGGAACTGCGCAGTGCGCTGGAGCAGATGGGGCGACCGTGGCGCTCTGTCCCGATGGTGATCCAGTTCAACAAGCAGGATCATCCGGAGAGAATGGAGCCCGCCCTGCTCGAGGCCGTGCTGGCGCGGGCGGACGAGACCGCACCTCGTCTCAGCACCGTGGCCGTGGAGGGGACAGGCGTTCTTGACACACTGAAGCTGATCGCAGGACTTTCCCTGGCGAGGCTCCGCGGGCATCCTGCCCGTGCACAGGGCGGGCCATCCGCAGGAGCACAGGCAGGGCAGGCCATGGCCTGACACGAAGAACAGCTGCAGCCATGCCGTATATGAAGGGAAGGTTCATGAACCGCTTTCTTATTAAGCTCGGCGCCACCTTCTTGTACACGGGATACGCTCCCATCGCGCCGGCGACCGCAGGCTCTGCCGCTGCGCTCCTGATCTGGTGGGCGATCTCCACGTGGAGCGGCCCGGTCCCTGCGTGGGCATACGTGATCGTGCTCGGTGTGCTTGCTGTCGGGGGGACCTGGCTTTCACAGCGGGCCGAGTCGATCTACGGACACGACGGGAGGCCGATCGTGATCGACGAGGTGCTCGGGGCCTGGATCACGGTCGCCTTCGTTCCGGGAGATCCGCTCAGAGTAGCGCTCATCGGCTTCTTCCTCTTCCGGATTCTGGATGTCGTGAAGCCGCCGCCTGCATACCAGTTTCAGTCCCTCAGGGGAGGCTATGGCGTGATGGCGGACGACGTCATGGCCGGGATCTACGGCAATCTGCTGCTGCAGATCGCCGCGCGCGCCTGGCCCGCGCTGCTGGGTGTATAGAGTGACACGGCAGCATCAGGGTACCGCCACGGTGTATGATCCCCGGGCGCCGGCGGGGGGGTTCACAACGGGAGGCGGTCCACTTGAAGATCGAGATCCTGACCATCGGGGGGGAGATCCTCTCCGGCCGGACCGAGGACGGCAACTTCCGCTTCCTTGCGCGCCGGTTGACGGAGCTTGGCGCGCCTCCGCTGTGGCACACCACTGTCCCGGACACCCGCGAACTCCTGACCGAAGCTCTGGCCGCTGCGATCGCCCGGGCCGACACTGTGATCATGACCGGAGGCCTCGGCGGCACTCCGGACGACATCACCCGCCGGGTCCTCTCCCAGGTCCTGCACCGCCGCCTGATCCTGCGCGAGGAGACACTCCGCGAAGTGGAGGAGTTGTACAGGTGCCGCGGCCGTGAAGCGCCGCTGTCCGCCCAGGGGATGGCGCTGATCCCGCAGGGAGCGCAGCTGATCCCGAACCCTGTCGGACTGGCGCCCGGGCTTCTGTTCTCCACCGATGCCGGGAAGCTGATTGTTGCCCTTCCGGGCGTTCCCGAGGAAATGTGCGCACAAATGGAACAGTTCGTGCTTCCACTACTGGAGCAGCGTCTTTCGGGCGTCGGCGGTTGGCAGCAGGTCCTTCGAACGGGTGGTGTGCCGGAATCGGTACTGGCCGAGTGGATCGGTACGGGTCATCCCCCGGGTCTGGATGTCGCATTTCTGCCCAACAGGCACGGGGTCGACCTGCGGCTTGCCCGCGGCGCTGGTGCACGGGTGACGCGGCAGGAGTTCGACGCCTGGGTGTCTCTGATCCGCCGGATGCTGGGCGCACGGGTTTTCGGAACCGACGACACACCCCTTGAGGAGGCGATCGGCAGACTGCTGGTGCACCGCGGTCTTAAGGTCTCTGTTGCCGAGTCTGTGACCGGCGGCGGAGTGGGGGCGGCTCTGACCCGCGTCCCCGGCAGCTCGCGCTACTTCCTCGGCGGAGTGGTCGCATATGACAACGAGGTGAAGCACGATCTCCTTGGTGTGGGCAGGGGCGTGCTCGCCGGACACGGCGCGGTGAGCTGGCAGACGGCAGAGGCGATGGCTCTCGGGGCGCGCCGCAGGATGGGTGCCGATGTCGCGGTCTCGACCACGGGGATCGCCGGCCCCACGGGCGGGAGTCCGGAGAAGCCGGTCGGCCAGCTTTACGTGGGCGTGTCCACGTCACAGGGGGAGGCCCACGTGCTGCGCCTGGTATCCGGGAGATCGCGCGAGACGGCGACCGGGCAGTGTGTGGGCACGGCTCTCTGGGTTCTCTACTGTGCTCTGCAGCACATCCCGCTGGAGGATGCGTTTCCCACGGGGGACCGGCCACCGCCGGGAGATTGCGAAGAGGAGGTGCCGGGCCATGGGTGAACGCACCCGCGCCTTTCTGGCCTTTCTGCTGGAGCAGCCCATTCTGGATGCCGCGGCGGATGTCCGGCGACAGATGCGGGAGCTGTTCGATCCAGGCTCGGTGAAGTGGGTTGAACCCGGGAACTTCCATATCACTGTCCGGTTCTTCGGCGATCTCGACCGCAAGGGCCTGGACAGGGCAATGCGCGTGGTGGGGGAGCTTGACGGGAAATTCGAGGCGGTTCCGGTGCGGATAGAGACGGTCTCGGCGTTCCCATCCCCCTCACGGCCGCAGACGCTATGGATCGGGGTCAGCAGTGAGGAGGATGGTCTGGCCGTCCTGGCCGGTTCCGTGGATCTCGCACTTCGCAAGGCGGGCTTCGGCAGGCCGGACAAGCCGTGGAAGAGTCATCTGACTGTCGGGCGAGTCAGGCGCGGGGTTTCGGTGCGGGTTCCGCGGGACTGGACCGCCGGTTTGACATGGGCCGCGGGGGACTCTAACATCTCCCGCATTGCGCTCATGGAAAGCGAGCTGAGGCCACAGGGCCCGCGGTACACACCCCTGCGGACGGCCTCGGCTTCGCCGTGATCAGGGGAGCCGCCGGCAGCGCCGGCAGCGGCTGCCCCTTCCGGAGATGCCGCGGCGCGACACCGGCCGGGACTGCCGGCTGCCAGAAAGCAAACACGACCAGACCGGCTATCACTCAGGATCCAGGGCAGCATGCCGGATCCGGGGGAAGCCGTGACCAGGGAGAGCATCATGAGCGAGACAACCACGAAGGGATCGGCGGAAGGCGACAGGGACAGGAAAGAGCGTGACAAGGCCCTGGCCCTGACCATTTCGCAGATCGACAAGCAGGTCGGCAAGGGGAGCATCATCCGCCTGGGGGACAGTACCGGGAGGGTTCATCACACGGAGGTGGTCTCCTCAGGATCTCTCGGACTGGATCTGGCCCTCGGTGTCGGCGGGATTCCGCGTGGGCGGGTCATCGAGGTTTTCGGCCCGGAGTCGTCGGGCAAGACCACCCTTACCCTCGGCATGATCGCATCTGTGCAGCGCGCAGGCGGCACGGCCGTCTTCATCGACGCGGAGCACGCGCTGCAGCCGTCATACGCCAGGCTGCTCGGGGTCGACACGGAGAACCTGTACGTGTCCCAGCCCGACACCGGTGAGGATGCCCTCGAAATCGCCGACCAGCTGGTGCGCAGCGGCGCCGTGGACATCGTGGTGATCGATTCGGTCGCGGCACTCGTACCCAGGTCAGAGATCGAGGGGGACATGGGGGACGCGCATGTCGGCCTGCAGGCGCGCCTGATGTCGCAGGCCCTGCGCAAGCTGACCGGCTCGATCAGCCGCTCGAAGACCATAGTCGTCTTCATCAACCAGATCCGGATGAAGATCGGCGTGATGTTCGGCAATCCCGAGACGACCACAGGCGGAAACGCGCTGAAGTTCTACTCCTCGCTCAGGCTCGACATACGCAGGATCGGCAGCATCAAGCAGGGGGACGAGGTCATCGGCAACCGCACACGCGTCCGGGTGGTGAAGAACAAGGTGGCCGCACCCTTCAAGTCGGCGGAGTTCGACATCGTGTTCGACGAGGGGATCTCCAGGACCGGCGAGCTCATCGACCTTGGTCTCGAGACGGGGCTGCTGGAGAAGAGCGGCTCCTGGCTCTCATACGGTACGGAGCGGCTGGGTCAGGGGCGCGAGCAGGCACGCCAGACCCTGCGCGAGAACAAGGAGATGGCGGCGCGCCTTGAGCACGAGATCCGGGTGGCGTCCGGACTGCTTCCCGCCGATGAGGCAAGGGGGAACGGGAAGGACCAGCCGGACTCTGCTGCCGGTGCAGCCGCTGTCCTGGACGCGAAGGCTTCGACCGGGACAGCCGCACCCGCAGGCAAGGGGGATCCTCCGGCAGGCGGGAAGGGGCCGGCTGCCACGGGCACTAAGCCGGCTCCCGAGGTGGCGAAGGTTCGGGACAGAGCCGCAGGTCAGCGCGATCGGCGTACCGGCGCCGGCGGCCGTGCCTGAGATCCGGCCTGGTCAAAGCCCCCCCCCGGGGGGAGACGACGAGAATCCGCACGCCCGGGCGCGCTCCCGGGCGCTGCGCGTATTGGCCCGGCGTGAGATCTCCCGCAAGGAACTTGCCGCACGACTGCGCCGCGCCTCCTTTGACGCCGGAGTCGTGGACAGTGTCCTGGATGATCTTGAGGCCTCGGGGTTCCTGGACGACAGGCGCTTCTGCAGCGCCTACCTGCGCAGCCAGGCGCGGTCCAGGCCGAGGTCGTGGAGGCTCCTGGTCCGGGACGCTGCGGAGAAGGGGGTCTCGCGCGAGATCATCGAGTTGGTGAAAGCGGACCTCGAGGCGGACACGACGGAAGAGAGTCTGGCGGAAGCTGCGGCGCGGAAGAAAGCCCGTGCTTCCCGCGGGGATCCCGACGTGCTGATGCGCGCCCTTGCCGGCAGGGGGTTCACCCCCTCGGTTGCCGGGCGGGCGGTCGAGAGGGCTCTGGGAACAGGTGCTGACAGGAGGGACGGCTTCGGGTCGTACGAGGACACATGAAAGACACCGCGGCATACGTAAGGGAGGAATTCCTCCGATTCTACCAGGAGAAGGACCACCGGCTGGTGAAGAGCGCTCCGCTCGTGCCCGGGGATGACCCGACCCTCCTCTTCACATCTGCGGGGATGGTTCAGTTCAAGAAGTACTACTCCTCGACCGAACCGTTGGAGTTCCGCCGCGCGGTCTCCATACAGAAGTGTCTACGGGCCTCGGATCTCGAGGAGGTCGGTTATACACCCCGGCATCTCACCTTCTTCGAGATGCTCGGGCATTTCTCCTTCGGCGACTACTTCAAGCGCGAGGCGATCCTCTGGAACTGGGAGCTTTTCACCAGGGTCTTCAAGCTCCCGCTGCAGAAGCTGAAGGTCTCGGTCTTCGAGGATGACGACGAGGCATACGGTATCTGGAGGGAGGAGGTGGGCCTGGCTCCGGAGCTGATCTTCCGTCTCGGCGCGAAGGACAACTTCTGGGGGCCTGCGGGTGAGACCGGGGCATGCGGTCCGAGTTCTGAAGTCTACTACGACCTCGGGGAGGATCTCGGCTGCGGAGGTCGGGAGTGCGGGCCGGGCTGCAGCTGCGACCGCTGGATCGAGGTGGGCAACTTCGTCTTCCCGCAGTTCGACATGCAGCCGGACAGGACCCTCGCGCCCCTTCCCAATCGCGGGATCGACACAGGGATCGGGCTCGACCGGCTGGTGATGGTTCTGGAAGGGAAGAGGACGCTCTTCGAGACGTCACTGTTCCGGCCCTGCATCCTGCGGATCGCCGAGATGACGGGGCGTCCGTACGAAGGTGCGGACAGGCCAGCCTTTCACATCATTGCAGATCACGTCCGCGGTCTCACGTTCGCCCTGACAGAGGGGGTGCTGCCGTCGAACGAGGGGCGTGGATACGTCATTCGCCGCATTCTCCGCAGGGCCGCGGTCCAGGGCCACCGCCTCGGGCTGGACCGCCCATTCCTGTCCGGGCTTGCAGATCTTACCGCGGAGCAGATGGGGGGCGCATACCCCGAGGTCCGCGAGGCGCTTCCCTCCGTTCGGATGGCAATGCAGCTGGAAGAGGAGCGCTTCCAGGCGACCCTCGAGCAGGGGCTGACACGGTTCGAGGAGGTTGCCAACCGGACACAGGCGGGCGGGATGATCCCGGGGCGCGAGATCTTCGTGCTCTACGACACCTACGGCTTCCCACCGGATCTGACGGCGCTTCTGGCCCGGGAACGCGGGTTTGCGATCGATGGGAGCGGCTTCGACGAGGCGATGAAGGAACAGCGCGAGCGATCCCGCGCCGGCGCCCGGTTCCATCAGAAGAGCGATGATGCCGGACTCGAGTGGAGAACGCTGGACGGCGGTCCGAATTCCGTGTTTCGAGGCCACGAGGCTCTCGAGTTGAACACGCGCATCATGCGTTATGCCCAGGTCCCCGACGCGGCGGGCGAGTTCTGGGCTGTTCTGGCCGAGACACCGTTCTACGCCGAGTCGGGCGGACAGGTGGGTGATACCGGCCAGCTCGAGGCTCCCGGTTTCCGGGCGTGTGTTCTGGACACGGTCAGGCGCGGCGAAGAGATCCGTCACCGGATTCGCGTGGATGCAGGCGCAATCCCCGAAGGGCCGGTATCAGCCCGGGTCGAGGAGGGCCCCCGCCGTCAGACGATGCGCAACCACACGGCGACCCACCTGCTGCACTCGGCGTTGCGCAGCGTCCTCGGCACGCATGTGACCCAGGCGGGGTCCCTGGTCGAGCCAGGCCGCCTGCGTTTCGATTTCACGCATCCCAAAGGGATGACTGCAGAAGAGATCTCCGGGGTCGAACGGATCGTAAACGGGCAGATTCTCCAGGATCGTCCCGTGGAGACGCGAGAGTCGGGTTTCGAAGATGCGCTGCGCGATGGAGTCATCGCCCTTTTCGGCGAGAAGTACGGTGACCGTGTGAGGCGGGTGGAGATCGGCGAGTTTTCGCGCGAGCTTTGCGGCGGCACGCACGTTGGACGCACAGGCCAGATCGGCGCATTCCTCATATTGTCCGAAACGGGTATCGCCGCGGGTACGCGTCGGATCGAGGCCGTGACGGGGCTGGGCGCGGTTGGTGAGGCCAGGGTGCAGATGGAGCTCTTCCAGAAGCTGCAGCGAATCCTGCCCGGGCTGCGTGAGGAACTGCCCGCGAGGGTCCAGGGGCTGCAGCAGGAGATATCGCGCCAGCGGAAGGAGATCCAGGAGCTGAAGAATCGCGGCCCGGCGGATGAGCTCGCGCCGCTGCTGGCTTCCGCGATCAGGACGGAGAGGGGCGCGATGGTCGTCGGAAAGCTGGATGTTGCCGAAGGGACGGATGTCCGTGCTCTTGGAGACAGGCTGCGCTCCGGGATCGGCAGTGGAGCCGGCTTGCTTGCGGTTCGCAGCGGGGGCAAGATAACACTCTTGGCGGTGGTCACGGACGACCTTGTCCAGGCGGGAAGCACGAGGGCCGACGTGGTTGTCCGCGCCGCCGCCCGGGCTGCCGGCGGTAATGGAGGCGGGCGACCTCACATGGCGATGGCTGGTGTGAGGGATCCGGCCCTGCAGGGAGCGGCATTGGATGCGGGCCGGAAGGTTCTGAGCGAGGCTCTGGGCGGGGAGGCTTGAGCAAGGGGTGAACGACGGCGGAACGGTTCGTGTGCTGATCCTGGGCGGGTCTGGACTTCTGGGGCGCGCAATGCTTCGGTGCGTCCCGGACGGCGTGGAGGTCGACGCTCCCGCAATGGACGACCTTCGCCTCGAGGATCTCGGGAGCCTTGAGCGGCGCCTTGTGGATCAGCCGGTGGCTGCGCTGCTTCTTCTTGCCGCCTGGACAAACGTGGACGCATGCGAGAGCGACCCACAGCGCGCCTTTCTCATCAACGGCATCCTGCCCGGCCGGATTGCCGAAATGGCGGAGCGGCTGGAGTTCGAGCTCACCTTTCTCAGCACAGACTATGTCTTCGACGGAACCTCACCCCGCCCGTATCGCGAGTATGACCAGGTGAACCCGCTTGGCGTCTATGCGAGGAGCAAGTGGTACGGGGAGTGCGCCGTTCGCGAGAGTACCCGTCGATTCCGCATCGTACGCGCCACCGGCCTCTTCGGTCAGGGCGGGCCCGACTTCGTTTCGGCCGTTCTCGGGCGCCTGCGCAGTGGGCCGGTCGATGTCGTGACCGACGAGATCTGCAGCCCGACATACGTGGATCATCTAGCCGGCCCGTTGTGGAAGGTTCTCCTCGGAGACTGCCGGGGGACGTGGCACCTTGCGGCCCGCGGGGAGGTTTCCCGGTTCGAGATGGCCCGCCGCATGGCGGAATTGGCCGGAATCGACCAGAAGCGCGTGCGCCCGACGACTCTGTCGGCTCTCGGCCGGCCCGCACCCCGGCCGTTCCGTGCCGTCCTGGATTGCCAGGCTGCAAGGGATGGCCTGGGGATCTCACTGCCTTCGTGGCAGGAAGGGCTGGATGCCTGCTGGAAGGATCTGCACCTCGCAGATTCCGGTGGTTCCTGCGTGGGCGATGAGGGCGGCGGATGATCGGCACCATTCTCGGGCAGATGCGGGTCCGGCAGTGGACCAAGAACCTGGCCCTGTTCGCCGGCGTGATCTTCAGCTTTCACTTCGACCAGGCGGACCAGGTTATGCGCGCAACCCAGGGCTTCCTGGCGTTCTGCCTGCTTGCTTCGTCCGTCTACACACTCAACGACCTCAGGGATGTCGGCCGTGACCGGCTGCACCCCAGGAAGAGGAATCGCCCGCTTCCTTCCGGCAGGATATCGAAGGGGGGGGCTTTCGCCCTCATGCTGCTGCTCCTGGCTGCGGCGGCCGTACTGTCCGTACCGCTCGGGACGGGGTTTCTGGTCACGGTCGGTGTCTACTACGTCCTGAACCTTCTCTACTCCCTGGTGCTCAAGGGAGTTGTGCTCATCGACGTCATGATGATCGCGCTCGGCTTCGTGCTGCGTGCGGTCGCCGGAGTTGAGGCGCTCGAGGGGAATGTGGAGATCTCGCCCTGGCTGCTTATGTGCACGCTGTTCCTGGCTTTGTTCCTGGCTGTGTGCAAGCGGCGTCAGGAGAGGTTTCTGCTCGCGGCACATGCCGAGGGGCACAGGGCTACACTCGCCGAGTATCCGCCTGAGCTGATCGACCAGATGGTGCCCGTCGTCACCGCGGCCACGGTGATATCCTACTCGATTTACACTGTGGCGCCCGAGACCGTCGCGCACTTCAACACCACGAATCTTGTCTTCACAATCCCGTTTGTCGTGTACGGGGTCTTCCGCTACCTTTACCTGGTCTACCGCCATCAGAGGGGCGGATCACCGTCCGAGGTTCTGCTGACGGACTTTCCCATCCTGTTCAACATACTGCTGTGGGCCGCTGCCGTTATTCTCGTTCTTCTCCTGAGGGGTTCGTAATGGGCCTGGTGCCGTTTGAGGGTCCGGATGCTCCGGGGCAGCCCGGGTGACCGCTGCCGGTTCCGAGATCACGGTCCTCGCGCCGGCCAAGCTGAACCTGGGGCTGGAAGTGCTGGGCGTCCGGGGGGACGGCTTCCACGAGGTGGTCACGATACTCCAGGCGATCCGCCTCCATGACACCATCAGGCTCCGGCGCTCGCGCTCCGCAGGGATAGACCTGTCCGTTCATCCCGGGGCCGTGGATCTCGGCCCGGTGGAGAGGAATCTGGCTGTCAGGGCGGCCCGGGCAGTCATCTCCCGCTGGGGTTGCAGGGGGGGAGTCGCGATCTCGCTGCACAAGCGGGTTCCTGCAGGAGCGGGGATGGGGGGCGGGTCCTCGGATGCTGCCGCGGTACTCACGGGCATGGTGCGCCTCCTGGGTATCCCGGCCACCCATGAGGAGCTTGTGCATCTCGCAGCCGGCCTGGGTTCGGATGTGCCGTTCTTTCTGCGCGGGGGGACCCAGCTGGCTACCGGGAGGGGAGAAATCCTGCATCCGATGATCCCGTGGCCGGGCCGCCTTGCCGTGGTCGTCTTCCCAAACCTTTCTGTTTCCACCAGTTCTATCTACAGGAGGGGAAAATGGGGGTTGACACCACAAGGCCCCCTGTCTAGCATCCTACCCGGTGCAGTTCCGGCAGACTTCTGGCTGAAGTCGGGTCAGTATCTGAAGAACGACCTCGCTTCCGTGGTGGAGCAGACATTGCCGGTGGTCGGGAGGTTGCTGCGGGAGTTCGGTCGTCTGAAGTCGGGCTTCACCCGGGTTACGGGAAGCGGCTCCGGCGTTTTCGGGATTCCGCCTGATGCGGACACCGGAATGCGCTGGGCCGAGTCCTTCAGAGAGCAAGGTTACTGGGCCCGGGTTGTGCGTCCGTCCAGAAGGGGGTGCCTGATCAGGTTGTGACGGCTGTGGTCGCCGGTGAGCACAGGGAATTGCGGCCGGGCGATCATCCACCAAGCGCGACGAAATGTGAGCAACAGGCCTGTCCCGGCGCATCGGGTGATTTCCGGATCCTGCGGCTTGGGACCTCCGGGGGATGGGCCATGTGGGGATGACCCAGGGGGCTTACGCCATGGAGATCACCGAGATCCGAGTCTCTCTGCGCGACGATGACAAGTTGAAGGCATTTATCAGCATCACATTGGACGGATGCTTTGTCGTGCGGGGCTTGAAGATCATCAGCGGGAACAAGGGACTGTTTGTGGCCATGCCCAGCCGGAAGAAACCGGATGGCACATACCAGGACCTGTGTCATCCCATCAACATGCAGACCAGGGAGTGGCTGGAGAGGCAGATCCTGGTCAAGTATGAGCAGGAGCTGGAGAGGAGTCTGGTCGGCTGACCCTGCGGAGCCGGCCCGGGCCGGCTCGAAGCCCTCGAGCAATGAGCCGCTCACACGTGAGGCGAGTGGCTCGGCTCTTTTTTTTGGTTTCTCGGACGGTCCTGTTGTAGACTGGCCGAGTTTGCTTTTGGGGCGTCGTCAAGTGGTCCAAGACACAGGATTTTGGTTCCTGCATTCGGAGGTTCGAATCCTCCCGCCCCAGCCAGTGCGGCCGGGGCAATGGGTGACATCCATGCACCCGGGAACAAGTGGGAGGCGGAGGTAAGGGACAAGTGGTCGATTCTCTGAGGGTCTTCTCGGGCAATGCCAATCATGGCCTGGCCAGGGCCATCTGCTCCTATCTCCAGGTCGACCTGGGGGAGGTCGAGGTAGGGCGATTCTCGGACGGCGAGATAGCCGTCAAGATCAACGAGAATATCCGTGGCTGCGACATCTTCATCGTCCAGCCTACGGCCGCTCCCGCGGAGAACCTGCTGGAGCTTCTGGTCATGATCGATGCGGCGCGCCGCGCGTCGGCCAACAGGGTTACGGCCGTTATGCCCTACTTCGGCTATGCGAGGCAGGACCGGAAGGATCAGCCCAGGGTGCCGATCAGCGCCAAGCTGGTTGCCAACCTGATCACAGTGGCGGGGGCTGACCGGGGCCTGACGATGGACTTGCACTCCAGCCAGATTCAGGGGGTCTTCGACATCCCCTTCGATCACCTGTTCGCTGCTCCCGTTCTCATAGATTTTTTCAGGGCGAAAGCGCTGCCGAACCTTACTGTGGCAGCCCCTGACGCAGGTTCGATCAAGATGGCGCGGGCGTATGCGAAGCGCCTGAACGCCTCGCTGGTCATGGTGGACAAGCGACGGACCAGGAGGGACGACGCCGAGGTGATGAGCCTGATCGGCGATGTGGAGGACCGGACCGTCGTCATACTCGACGACGTCATCTCCACGGGGAAGACCCTGGCGAGGGCGGCCAAAGCGTTGAAGGAACACGGTGCAAGGGAGGTGATCGCCGGCGCCACACACGCGGCGTTCTCCTCGGAGACGAAGAAGCACCTGGGGGAGGCCCCGATCAGCGAGGTTGTGGTCACCGACTCGCTCAGTCTCTCCCCGGAGCACTGTTTCCAGGGGTTGACCGTCCTGACGGTGAGCCGGTTGCTTGGGGAGGCGATCCGCAGGATACACGAGGAGCGATCGCTCAGTTCGCTGTTTGTCTGAGGAACACCCGCCGGACATGGTGCCTGGTTCGGCATCACCCGACGGGCCGGATCATGGTGTACAGGCCGCAGGTCGCGTAGAGCCTGCGGGTTGAAGAGCCGGAGACGAAGGAGAAGGAAGTATGGTCACGGTCAGTATCAAAGCCGAAGCAAGGGTAGCCGGCACCAAGGGGAACGCCCGGCAGTTGCGCATGCAGGGGAAGACTCCTGCGGTTGTGTACGGGCACAGGATGGAGAGCTTCCCGATTGCCCTGGACACCCATTCCTTCACTCTCCTGCTGCAGCGCGCCACAAGCGGTAACCGGATTCTGGATCTGTCCGTGGAAGGGCGCGAAGGGCCGGATCTGAAGGTGCTGATAAAGGAGGTCCAGCGCCACCCGGTCGATGAGTCGATCATCCACGTGGATCTTCTTCACATCGACATGGATCACAAGGTCCGTGTCCAGGTGCCGATCCATCTCACCGGGGCAGCCGAGTCGCCCGGAGTCCGTGAAGGAGGGATCGTCGAGCATCTCCTGCGCCGTCTTGATGTGGAGTGCCTTCCGGCACTAATCCCCGACGACGTGGTTGTGGATGTCTCGGGGCTGGGGGCCGGGGAGTCGGTCCATGTGCGCGACATTGAGATTCCGGAAGTGCAGATACACGATTCTCCCGACACGGTGGTCGTGATGGTCGAGGCCAAGTCGAAGGCGAAGGAAGAGGAAGCCGAGTCTGCCGCGGCAGAGGCTGAGCCGGGCGCGGCGAAGGCGGCCGAAGACGGAGCCTCCTGATCTGACTGCTGGATCGTGCGAACCGGAAAGCCCGGGATGACCGGTACACCGGATGGCAGCCGAAGGGTCAGGGCCGTGCTCGGTCTGGGGAACCCGGGTGCCCGGTACGCACAAACCCGACACAATGCCGGGTTTCTCGTTGCCGACGTCCTTCGGGCAGAGGCCGGTGGCCGTTGGACGATCCGGGAGCAGCGGGAAGAGGCCGAGATCGAAATGGGCGGCCGCCGCCTTGTTCTGGTCCGGCCTCTCGCATACATGAACCGGAGCGGACTGGCTGCGCGGTCCCTTCGCGACGAGCATGGTCTGTCCCCCGAGGAGATCCTGGTGGTCGTCGACGATGTCGCCCTTCCGGAGGGAAGGCTGAGGATTCGACTCCGCGGTGGACCAGGCGGGCATAACGGCCTGGCCTCCATTGAGGAGTGCCTGCAGAGCGACGCCTATCCGAGGCTTCGCATAGGGGTTGGCGCCCCGGCGGCCGGCATCGACATGGCCGGCTTTGTTCTCGAGCCTCTTTCCGGAGGCGGATGGGAGGATTTCAGGCGGACGCTCGGGAGGGCGTCCGAGGCGGTGCGGGTGATGGTTGTGGAGGGCACAGGTCCTGCCATGAACCGCTTCAACCCCGCTCCGTCGGGCAATGAGGAGGCTCCGGCGTAGCGGAGACGCATGCGCCGAAGGGGAGGGATAGGAGATGCCTCATGTACCGGTAGGAGTCCCGATCGCAATCGGCATCGGTTTTCTCGGCCTGCTGTTCGCGGTCTATCTGGCCCGGTTCCGGGTGCTAAGGAGCGATCCCGGCAGCGAGACCATGGTGAGGATCTCCGGGTTCATCCACGAAGGGGCGATGGCGTTCCTGAACAGGGAGTACAGGACGATCGCGGTCTTCGTTCTGGCCATGGCCCTGCTGCTCGCCTTCGGACTGCGTGGGGACGTGGCGGGTCTCGGATGGAAGACCGCAGTGGCGTTTCTCGTGGGGGCTGGCTGCTCCCTTGCCGCCGGGTTCGTGGGCATGAAGATCTCCACCCGCGCAAACTGCCGCACAACCCAGGCGGCGCGTACCAGCTTCAACGCCGCCCTCAAGGTCGCCTTTGCGGGGGGTTCGGTGATGGGGATGACGGTCTCCGGGTTGGGGCTGCTGGGTCTGACGCTCACCTTCTACCTGTTCCTGCGGACCAACGGCCTGGCGGACGCCGCGGCCGTGATCGCTGGGTTCTCGATGGGCGCCTCCTCTATCGCCCTCTTCGCCCGTGTCGGCGGCGGGATATACACCAAGGCCGCTGACGTGGGCGCCGACCTCGTCGGCAAGGTGGAGGCGGGCATCCCGGAGGATGATCCCAGGAATCCTGCCGTCGTTGCAGACAACGTCGGCGACAACGTGGGCGACGTTGCCGGCATGGGCGCCGATCTCTTCGAGAGCTATGTCGGCGCCATCATTGCGGCGATCGTGATTGCCCTGTCAGTCACCACTGATCCGAAGATTCAGACCATGTCGATCTCGTATGTTCTCCTCCTGGTCAGCGCCGGGCTCGTCTCCTCGATCATCGGCGTGTTCGCGGTTCGCGT
>CAZWSC010000084.1:0-18294 GCA_964636385.1 uncultured bacterium | reverse complement strand
TCTTGTACGGTGCTAGAGAGTTAGACTGGAGGCGCCATCCGGATTCGAACCGGAGAATAACGGTTTTGCAGACCGTCGCCTTACCACTTGGCTATGGCGCCCCCTGAAGATCCCGCGGCTCCATGGCGAAGGAGATCGCCGCCGGAGCGCCTTCTTCTCTGGAGGGAAAAAAGTGGAGCGGGAGACGGGATTTGAACCCGCGACAGTCACCTTGGCAAGGTGGGGCTCTACCGGTCTGAGCTACTCCCGCTCATCGAACCTGTTCCGGGGCGCCCGGGCTTGAAGCCCGAAGGCCCCAATCGCGAAATCCGATTCTTGCAGCGCCGCCATCCGATGTCAACCCCGGAAATCTGATGGCTGCGCGCCAGTTCCGCTATCGGAACGGGTGACAGGTTCCTTCAGGGTAATCTCCGGCAACGGAGGTTTGCCTGCCGATCCTCCCCGGCATATGCTCCGCCCCTGGAGTTCGAAAGCACACAGCAGGCAGACGGAGCACACGATTGCCGACACGCGTTCTGAAATTCGGAGGCACCTCCGTCGAGACCCCGGCCCACATCCTGGCCGTGGCGCGCAGGATCCTGGCGTATCGCAAAGCGGGCGACCCGATCGTCGTCGTCGTCTCGGCCATGGGGCAGACGACCGACGAGCTGATCCGCCTTGCGCATCGCGTCAGCCGCACACCCTCGCGCCGCGAGCTCGACATGCTGGTCACCTCGGGCGAGCGGATCACCATGACGCTCCTTGCCATGTGTCTGGAATCGATGGGCTGCCCCGCGATCTCTTTCACAGGTTCGCAGAGCGGGATCGTCACCGACACCAGGCACAGCAACGCGCAGATAACCAGCATGAAGTCGTTCAGGATCCGCGAGGAGCTGGAGCGCGGCAGGGTCGTCATCGTGGCCGGCTTCCAGGGCGTCTCCGCGCTGAAGGAGGTCACCACCCTTGGCCGCGGTGGCAGCGACACGACGGCGGTGGCCCTCGCGGTGCATCTCGGCGCTCCTGTGTGCGAGATCTTCACCGATGTGCCGGGTGTACTGACGGCCGACCCGCGGATAGTGCCGTCCGCGCGCCCCCTGCCCGGCATCGGCTACGGGGAGATGATCGCCTTTTCGCACCTCGGAGGCCGGGTCCTCTTTCACAGGGCCGTGCTGCTCGCGAGGAAGTACGGGATCCCCGTGGAGGTGCGCAGTTCCATTACCGAAGAGAGAGGCACCCGCATCCACAGCGAAACGGGCGCCGGGCCCGGGGCCGGGACTGGCCATGTCCCCCCGGCCCGCATTCACGCAGACTCGGAGGAGGAGCCCATGGAAAGCGAACGGATTCTCGGCGTGGCCCTGGAGTCGCCGGTCACCTGGGTGCGTGTCAGGATCCCGGCGGGGACTGCCCCCCCTCCCGGCGCGGAGCCCCAGGCGCCGCCCCGCTTCCTCTTCTTCAGCCGCCTGCAGCTTCCGGACGGTTCTTCATGGGTGGAGTTCGCCTCCGCCGGCGACACCGACACAGGGACCTGGACCCAGGCTGCCCACTGGGGCACAGGATCCGAGATCAGCGTTCAGTCGGACGCTGCGCTGATCAGCCTCGTTGGGGAAGGGATCCTCAGCCAGGGGGACATCGTGAGCAGGTCGGAGAGCGCCATGCAGGCCGGCGGGATCCCCGTCTGGGGTGTCCACACCGGCACCCTCTCCCTGTCGATCCTCGCGCCGGCCACGCAGGGCGAGGACGCGGTGCGAAGACTGCACGCCGAGTTCCTGGAGTAGCCCGCACCACGGACCGCGCGTCACGCAGGACTGGCCGCACCCGCACGTCATGACTCGCGTTGTTCGCGTCTTCCCTGCCGCGACACCGGAAGCGCACGCGATTAGCGCCTTCTACGCGCTCCGCCGCTTATCGGTCGCGCGCTGGTACACCCGCACGTACTCTGCGGCGGCGTGTGCCCAGGAGTGGTCGGTCTTCATGATCTCGGCAACCAGCTTCTTGAAGGGCCGCCGTTTCCCGTACAGGCGCAGCGCCCGGCGGATGGCGAAGTACATCTGGCCCGCGTCGTACTCCTCGAAGACGATCCCGTTACCCTTCCCGGTCCTGAAGTTGTAGTCCTTCACGGTGTCGGCCAGGCCGCCTGTCGCGCGCACGATCGGCAATGTGCCGTAGCGCAGGGAGTACATCTGGTTCAGCCCGCACGGCTCGTAGCGCGACGGCATCAGGAAGAAGTCGCTCCCCGCCTCGATCAGGTGCGCCAGGGGGTTGTTGAACTCCAGGGCGACCGCGAACTTCGCCGGATACCGCTTCCGCAGGCTCTTCATCAGCTCCTCGTACCTGGGCTGCCCGCTCCCGAGCACGACCATCTTCACACGTTCGGCAAAGATCTCATCGGCTATCTGCTCGAAGAGGTCGAAACCCTTCTGGTCGACGAGGCGCGATATCACGCCGATCAGCGGCACATCCGGCTCGACCGGCAGCTCCATGCTCTCGAGCAGCCGGACCTTGTTCTCCTGCTTCTTCCGGATCTGCCCCGGTCCGTAGCGCACCGGGATGAGCTGATCGTTCGCCGGATCCCAGATCTCCGGGTCGATTCCGTTCAGGATCCCGATGAGATCGCGGCTTCGCGAACGCAGGACCCCCTCCAGGCCGAATCCGAACTCCTCGCCGCCCTGGATCTCCTCCGCGTAGCGCGGACTGACGGTGGTGATCAGGTCGGCGTAGTGAATCGCCGCCTTCATGAAGTTGACCCTGCCCCAGAACTCCAGCGGGCCGGTCGGAACGGCCAGGCGCGGATCCAGGCCGATCACGGCGAGCGAGTCTTCGGGGAAGATCCCCTGGTATCCCATGTTGTGGATCGAGAAGAGGGTGGCCGCCCTGCGGAAGTCGACTCTTCTCAGTTCCGCCGCCTCCATGTTCAGTGTCGAGGTGATCCCGCGAGCCAGGCCTGACCCCCGGTCATCGGCAGCTTTCGCTCCGTGTGATGCCGCGCCGGACTCCGCTGCGTTCAACCCGGCACCCGGAGGCTGCCCGTACTCCTCCCTCAGCAGGACCGGGATCAGCCCGGTCTGGTAGTCGTTGGCGTGGATCACATCCGGGACCCAGTCCAGCAGCCTGAAGCTCTCCAGGATCGCGCGGTTGAAGAAGACGAAGCGCTCGAGGTTGTCGGGCCAGTCCTCGCCCGTGGCCGGGTCCACGTACGGGTTCGCGCGGTCGAAGAAGCCGGGGTGATCGACCAGGATGAGGCGGACTCTCGTCCCGGGGTCCACCGCAACAAGGTACTTCGCCTCCTCGACCCTGCGCCCCAGGCGGATCGGCGTCTCCCCTGCCGGCTTGAGAGAGAGCTCGGGAAAGCGCGAGCCGTCGATGCCGCTGTAGCGGGGCAGGAAGACTGTCACCTTGTGCCCCATCCGGCTCAGCTCCTTCGACAGGGCCCCGACCACATCGGCCAGGCCGCCAACCTTCGCGTAGGGCACCATCTCGGCGCTGGCCAGAGCGATATCCATCGGCATGTGCTGACTCCCTTTCCCGGCAGACCGCGCTTCACACTCAGCGGACGGCCGTAACCGCTTCATATCATGTCGCCTCCGGGGGGCGGCGCCGTTCCCTGGCCGCCACCCGCGGGGATCACGTGCTTGTCGAGGCAGATGTGTTGTCTACCAGAGGAGGCAGGCCGTTTCCACCTGAAAGCTCCCCCTCCCGCAGGAAGGCCGCGGCCGACTCGGGCGGTGTCGGGTTGATGTAGAACCCGGTCCCCCACTCGAAGCCCGCCACCTTCGTCAGTTTGGGCATGATCTCCACGTGCCAGTGGAAGTGATGCGGCAGTGAGGGATCGTTTACAGGGGCTGTGTGCATGACGAAGTTGTAGGGCGGGCGGTTGAGCGCGCCATTGATCCTCTGCAGCGTCTCGCGCAGCACCTGGGCGAAGCTGAGGGTCTGCTCGTCGGTGATGCTTCTGAACGAAGCCGCGTGCTCCGTCGGCAGGATCCAGGTCTCGAACGGGAACCGGGGCGCAAAAGGCTCGATCGAGATGAACTGCCCGTTCCTGCAGACGATCCGTTGGTCGAACTCCTGCTCCTGGTGGATGATGTCGCAGAAGATGCATCTCTCCTTGAGATCGAAGTGGTTGGCGCAGCCGGTGATCTCCTCCACCACGCGCCTCGGGACGATCGGCGTCGCGATCAGCTGCATGTGGCTGTGCTCCAGAGAAGCGCCCGCCGCCTCGCCGTGGTTCTTGAAGATCTGGATGTACCTGAAGCGCTGATCCTGGGCCAGGTCGGTGATTCGCTCGCGGAGGGCGCGCATGACGAGCGCAACCTTCTCCACCGGCAGCTCGGAGAACTCCATGGCATGGTCCGGGTCCTCGATCAGGACCTCGTGCGCTCCGATCCCGTTCATCTTGTCGTAGATCCCCTCGGCACGCCGGTGCAGCTCACCCTCGATCTGGAGCGCGGGGAACTTGTTCGACACCACTCGCACCTGCCACCCCGGCCTGTCGGGAAGGGTGTCCGGATCACGGATGGCATACACCTCGGGCGGCGTCTTGGCCTCGTTGCCTGGGCAAAACGGGCAGAAGCCGGCCTTGGGAGCCGGTATCACGTGCCCGAAGTCGGATGGGCGTTTGCCCCGCTCGGTGGAGATGATGACCCAGCGTCCGACGATCGGGTCCCGTCTGAGTTCCGGCATGCCCCTTCCTCCCGTGTGCTGCGTCTCTTCCGAAGCCTGACCGGACACGCATGGATGTTCAGATCCGGCCCGCTCCCCGTGCCCTCCAGGCCAGGCTATCGCGTGCGCCTTGCCTCCCTGGTCGCCTCATGAACCGCCCTCAGGGCGCCTTCCACCGCTTCCGTCCACGGAACATCGCGTCGTCCGTACACGATCCGCGCGGTGTCGAGGAACCTGTCCAGGTCGTACTCCTCCGCTGAAGAGCCGGTGCCCCACGCGAAGTCCGGGATCCAGCGGGTGGTCACGGCGGGATCCCCGACGATGTTCGCGCCTACCCCGACAACCGTTCCGCCTCCGATGAGGCATCCGATCCGGGTCTTGACATGATCGGCCAGGAAGGCTCCCACCTTCGTCAGGCCTGTCTCCACGATCCGACCGTAGGGCGCCAGCCTGAAGGCCGAGTAGTTGTTCTTAAGATCGGAGGTCGTTGTCATGGCACCAAGGTTAATCCACTCTCCCAGGTAGCTGTGTCCGATGAAGCCGTCGTGTGCCTTGTTGCAGTAGCCGAGCATCACGGATGCCTCGATCTCGCCGCGAACCCTGCAAACCGGACCTAGACTCGTCCCGGTCCCCGTACGGCCACCCAGGAAGAGGCAGTCATCGCCGGCGTAGAGAGGGCCGCGCAACCAGGTGTGCGGGAAGACGTGACAGCGGCTGCCCAGGACAACCGGGCCCTCCCTGGCATCCAGAACCGCCCCGTGGTCCACAACGCACCCCTCCCCCAGGCGCACGGCGTCTAGCCGGTATGCCTGGCCGTCGCCCGCCGATCCGGGCGCAGGCAGGTCCGCGAGAAGCCCCGTCAGGTCATCGGCAAGGAGCCCCTCCTGGAACCGCACCAGGTCCGCGAGCCCCCGCAGTACCCTTGCCTCCACTTCCACTTCGGGCCACCCGGCCGCCGGCAGGCCTGCCGGGAATCCGGCATCGACATCCGCAGCAAGGTCCCGGATCCACGACACCATCCCGCTGCCGGGGCGAAATGCAATCATCTGTCCACCGCAGACCGCAACGCTGTCGGGACGGAGGCTTTCCAGGTATTCCGCCAGCCGCTTGTCCGCAATGACCCCCGCGGAGACCCAGACCGTCCCGCCATCCCATAGCGACGCGGCGGAATGCTGATCCCATGGTTCTCCGAGCCCATTGCCACATCCGGAGACCGGGCACGACTGGCTCCAGGTGAGTCGCCCCTCTCCGAGCGCTGCGAGGTGATCGCGACACACCTGGAGCACCGGCCGGCCAACAACCCGTTCGAGCCTCTGACGGCCGGTCCACGCACCGAGGAGAAACTCGGAAGCCGGACGCAGCCATGTCAGCGGCAGGAGGCGACCGACGGCTTCATCCTCGTAGATCACCCACCTGGTTTCTGGACCCTCGCGCCCGTCATGGGAGCTCTTCAAAACAGCCTCCTCCGACATCAACGCCGGACCAGCCGGCAACCACGCCGGGCATCCTTCATCGGACCGCCTGCGACTCGATAACCATTGCATCCCGGAATCCCAGATCGATCGTCAGCTGAAGGAGTCTCTCCGCTTCGCCCCTGTCGTCCGCCTCACCGACCCTGACGAGGTGCAGTCCTCCCTCCCGGATCACCCGCACCGGGAGGTACAGCCTCTCCGCGATCTCCATTGCCTTCTCCCTGGCACTCTCGGCTGACCCGGATGCGAACACCTGGACCTGGTAGAAAGCCTGGCCGGCAGGTTCCCGGATCGCCTGGCCGCCAACCGGCTGAGTATGCGTCGAACCGGGTTCCGACCGGGGACCGTCCGGATCGGGGAATGCATCCGGCGCACCGGGCCTGGGCTGGTTCGCCGGATCCTGCGAGGGGAAGTGTCTGTCGGATCCGGGCAGAGGTTCGCGCGAAACGGGAAGCCCTGGGGGGATCCTCCCCCTCCCGGCGCCCGCGCACCCGCTCATGATTGTGCCGGCAAGCAGCAGGGAACCGGCCATGATCGCCACGGCGGCTGCTCCGGCCATGTTCAGACGGCGCAGTCCCGGACTTGCGGCCTCAGACCCGGCGCCATCGCCGCAGACAGCATCCGCCGTCATGTCAGAAGAACCGCCGCAGCCTATCATCGAGCTTTCCTTCCTTCACCAGGGTGCGCACCTCCTGGGCCCTATCCCTCGGACAGACCAGGGTGGCATCGCCGACGCGCACTGCGATGAGGTCGCTGACACCCAGGACCGCCAGGAGTCCCCCATCCCCCGAGTAGAGGATGCAGTCCTCCGAATCGATGGCCAGGATCTCACCCTGCCGCCTGTGCCCGTTCTCATCCTCGGCGACCAGGTCACCCCACGAGGTCCAGTTGCCCAGGTCGCTCCAGGGAAAGCGGGCTTCCACCACAGCCACGTCGGCAGCCTTCTCCATCACGCCGTTGTCGATGGAGATCGACGGTGCGCTCTCGAAATACCGGTGCCAGACATCCTCAGGCTCCCTGCCGGGGCTGCTTGCAGCCAGACCGGCGCGGAGATCCTCAAGTGGAGTGGCGATCCCGTCAACGAGCTCGCGAAGCAGAGACGCCATGGTCGATGCCTGGAAGAGGAAGATCCCGCTGTTCCAGTAGAAGGTCCCCTGTGCCACATAGGAGGCGGCCCTGTCCGCATCCGGCTTCTCGTGAAACCGGGCCGCCCTGTAGAGCCCCTTATCCTTCTCGAGAACCTCGCCTCTCTCGACATAGCCGTATCCGGTCTCCGGGTATGCCGGCCTTATCCCGAATGTGACCAGGTGCAGCCCCCGGTCCATTGCGCAGAGCCCGTTCTGCACGGCCCTCCAGAAGCGGGCGCAGTCCGGGATCCAGTGGTCCGAAGGCACGACGAGAAGCGCGGAGTCCTCCTCCCGCAGGATCCGTTCGCACACGGCCCCGATGGCGGCGGCAGTGTTGCGCCCCGCCGACTCCCAGATGCAGCGCTCCCTGGACAGGCCGGGCATGAGGCCGAGGATGGCGGGCTTCATGTCGACCCCTGCCACCGTCCAGATGCAATCCGGGGAAAGGCCCTCACACAGGCGGTCGACAGTCTTCTCGAAGAGGGTCTTGTGGTCGAAGATGGTAAGAAGCTGCTTGGGAGTGTCGCTGCGGCTGAGAGGCCAGAACCGTTCCCCCCGGCCGCCGGCCAGGATTGCTGCATGGAGTTTCATGGGATGAAGAGTACCGGATCTTCCCCGTCTTCGCTCAGTCAGATTTGTCGACGAGCTTCATCTTCGAGCCGGGCGACGGGGGCCGCGCGGTAGCGGTCCACGCCCTGTGCGATCTCCCGCTCAGCAGATCCAGGTAGACCGCCTCTGTTGCATCCACGATCCGTGCCCAAGAGTAGTGGCATTCCCCGTGACGGCGGCATCGCTCCGCCACGTCCTTCACCACGTCCGGCTGGTCGAGCAGCTCCTGCATCTTCAGCCTGAGCTGGTCGATGTCACTCGTCGGGAAGAGCACGGCGCAGTCTTCCACTACCTCCATGTTGGCGGGGATGTCGCTGGCCAGGACACACTTGCCGTACGAGATCGCCTCAATGAGGGAAATCGAAAGCCCCTCCAGGATCGATGGCTGCACGTACATGTAGGCATTCGACCACAGTTCGTCAAGGAGGTCCCCGTAGACATATCCCAGCATGATGATTCGTTCGTCACCCCCTCGAATCCGCATGAGAGAATCGACGTAACCGTCACTGAAACTGGAACCTCCGGCCATAACCAGTCGCGCATCGGTGTTGATCTTCGAGAACGCTTCCAGGAGATGGTGGCAGCCCTTCTCCGGCACCAGCCTCCCCACGAACAGAACGTACCGGTGCTTGTCCAGTCCGTACTTCTTCAGCTTGTTGAGTGGCCGCACGACCCCCGGGTTCGCACCGTTCGGGATCATGACAGTGTTGCGGTTGTACTTCTCGAGGAAGTACTCCCGCAGGGCCTTGGAGACGACGATCGTCTCGTTCGGGAAAAAGATGGCCGGCTTCTCGCAGGTACGAAGGAACCAGGTGGCCACCTTCCCCCACTTCCCCCTCTCCCAGTCCAGGCCATGCACCGTCACTACCGTCTTCGCCCCCGCAAGTCTCGGAAGGGTGGCGAAGACAGACGGCCCGAGTGCGTGGAAGTGCACGATATCGTACCGCCTGAAAATCGCATCCAGGGTCGAGACCGCGCAGTGGGTGATCGCATCCAGGTGCTTGGTGTTCACGCTCGGATAGCGGCGAATCCTTATGCCGCGGTACTGGCCCCTCTGGTGTGAGTAGTGGAGACGGCTGTAGACATCCACCTCGTGCCCGCGCTCGACCAGGCGGATGGCGATCTCCTCCACGTGGCGCTCTATGCCGCCATAGGTCGCAGGGATCCCCTTCTGTCCGATCATGGCGATCCTCATGCAGCCACCTCGCGATAAATGCCGAACAGACGCTCCAGGTGCGGACCCTCGGCGTGCTCTTCAACGATGACCCTTCGGGCTTCCCTGCCCATCTTCTCGAGATCGGCCTGCGGACCGGTCATCCAAAGCAGGGCCTGAGCCAGGGAGTCGGAATCCCCGCTCTCGAAGCACCTGCCGGTCCGGCCGTCACGCACCAGCTCCGGAATCCCCCCGATCCTGGCCCCAACCACCGGCCTCCCAAGGGCGAACGGTTCGAGCACGGCGAAGGGAAGGTTCTCGTACCACTCCGATGGGACCACTGCAAAGGCAGCCGCCCGCACCGTGTCGTGCAGTGCATCTCCGGACAGATACCCAGCCAACCGGACCCGGCCATCCGGGCACCTCTCCCGGACCCTCTCTGCCAGATGCTCCTGCAGCGGCCCCTCGCCCAGGACGTCGAGTGTCAGCCGGCCAGAGGGCAGCGCAGCCATGGCGTCGATCAGCGTCGCGATCCCTTTCTCCCGTGACAGCCTCCCGACGTACACGCAGCGCAGGACGCCCTGGTCATCCGTCCCCTCTCCGGCAGACACTCCGTCCGCGGGACGGTAGCGGCCGGCCGGCAGGAAGTAGGGCAGGTGCACCAGCTTCTCGCCCGGGATCCCGAACGAAGCGACCTTGTCCATCATGAACCTGCTGGGACAAAGGAACCGGGCGATCATCCCGTACGTCCCGAGCGCTGCGTGGAGATATGCCTCGGCCGCGGCCACCGCACTGGCCCCGCGCGAGTCAAGGAGACACCGGTGTGTGATCGCCTGGTAGTAGCCTCCTCCCCGGCAGCGCTCACAGATCCTGCCTTCTGTCATCAGCAGGTAGGCGGGGCAGACAAGCTTGTAGTCGTGCAGGGTCTGTACGATCGGGACGCGGTGCCGCGAGAAGGCTCGGATCACCGAAGGGGAGAGCTGGTGGTAGATGTTGTGCAGGTGCGCGACCGGCCTCTCCCCCGCCTTTGCCTGCATCGCCGCGAGCCCGGCCGCCTCCCTGTTGTAGATGCTGCGCAGGCCCTGGCGGAGCTTCTCCGCTCCGCCCATCCTGCTCCTGTAGTCCACGCCCGCAACGAAGGCATCTCCGTCCCTGGCAGGCAGGTTCCTCTCGTGCGCCATGGCCAGGTGCGAGACATGATGGCCGGCGCGGGTCAGAGCCTCCGACAGGTCGAGGTAATAGCGCTCTGCGCCACCCTTCACGTAGTGGAACTTGTTGACCTGCAGGATTCTCATGGCGTCCCCGAAGTTTCTCCCCCGTCTCCAGCGGTCTTCACTTCCCCGAGTCCCGGCGGATCCCCGGCCTCAGACGCTGCGCCCGGCTGCGCGCCGGGGTCCAGGATCCACAGCTCGGATCCCGTGAAGGGCATCACCCTGGCAGCTGGATGGGTCTCTTCCAGGTACTTCTTCCACTCGCCGTGCGGATCCACGTCCTTGGTCCTCAGGAATACGACAAACACCTGCTCGCGGCCCTGCATTGCTTCTTCCAGGCGCTCGATCCGTTCCTGTTTCTCCAGATGCAGCCAGTGCCATGCATCCGCGACCGGGGCCCCCTGCAGTTCCGTCCCCGGACGCCGCCAGTAGTAGTTCCTGAAAGGCCGGTCGGTCCCCACGATGAAGACCAGATCGTCCTCTCCCGCCGCATCATGAAGAAAGGCTGCGATGCCGCGTGCGTCCTCCCTGGCGTAACGTGGCTCGTTGAAGTGCTGCGCGAGGCTGACTCCCGTGGGAACCAGGACCGCCGCACCGAGAAGAAACCTGGCCCACTGCCGCCTCGGCGCCAGGATCCCCTGCGCAATGGCAAGGGCAAAGGCCGGCATCGCCACGGCCGCATAGCGGGGGTTCATCACCTTCAGGTTCCGGGAGGCGGTGGCGAAAGTGAGGAGGACAGGCACAACCAGAAGCCACACCCAGGCCCTGCCCGCCTGCCCGCCGCGCCACAGCCGGATCACGCCAAGGATCGCGGCAACTCCGAATGCCACGCCGGCCCAGATCATCGCGTGCAGATGGGGACGCAGCACCTCGACAGCTCCGCGCTGATCGATCGTGTGATACTCCCGGAGGCTTGGTCCGTAGCTGAAGCCCACGGCGAAAGCGGCGTAGGTATATGGGACTCCGAGCAACGGGGCCGTCGTCGCCCCGCGAAGGCGTTCCTCCTCGGCGACCGGCTGCAGTTCCAGGACCCCGGAGGGGACCACGCGCCGATGGTAGAACTCAACCATCCATGGAGACAATGCGAGGCCTGTCAGCACCCAGGAGAGGAGCATCCCCCGGTACAGCCTGCGGCCCGCCCGCCCCCTCGCAAGCACGGCAACCCCCTGCGCAGCAAGGAGGAAGGCGCACGAGAGGTTGCTCAGAAGCCCGAGGATCCCGGCCAATGTGTAGGTGATCCAGTTCCTGATCCGGCCCTCCTCCAGTCGCAGGAAGGCGCCCATGGACACGACGGCCATCAGCATCAGCAGCACGTATCCCCGTATCTCCTGCGAGTACCAGATGTGAAACGGCGAGAGCGCGAGCAGCAGACAAGCGGTCCAGGCAACCCGGGGGCGCCTGAGTGGCTTGAGCGCCCAGAACAGGGCCGGCACTGTCGCCGCCCCGATGACGGCCTGGAGAGATCGCAGGGCCCATTCGCCGGTCCCGAAAAGCGCGCTCCAGTAGTGCAGCAGCAGGGCGTGGAAAGGGCCGTTCAGGTTGAGAAGGAGCCTGCGCGGGTACATCGTGTCGAAGACCCCCGCGTAGGCCAGGGTAATCGTCTCATCGACCCAGATCGCCTGCCGTGAGAGGGCGACCAGCCGCAGGAAGAGCGCCCCCAGGGCGAGCACTGCCACTGCGGTGATCTCGGTCCGGCGTGGGTCGCGACAGGGGGCTTGCATCAGTAGGCCCCCTTTCCGCCGACTACCGCCGGGATCGTGCGCAGGAGGATCTTCAGGTCGAGAGAGAAGGAGCGGTTGTCGATGTACTGCATGTCCAACCGCATCCACTCGTCGAATCCGATCTCGCTTCGTCCGCTGATCTGCCACAGGCAGGTCAGCCCCGGCCGGACGCTGAGGCGACGCAACTGCCAGGGCTCGTACTGCAGAACCTCCTCCGGGATCGGGGGGCGCGGGCCGACAAGCGACATGTCGCCGGCCAGGATGTTCCAGAGCTGCGGGAGTTCATCCAGCGACGTGCGCCTCAGGAAGGTTCCGACACGGGTGAGGCGTGGGTCCCTGGTGATCTTGAAGACCGGGCCGTCGACCTCGTTCAGGTGGCGGAGTTCGTCCCGAATCCTGTCGGCCCCGACGATCATTGACCTGAACTTGTAAAAGCTGAAGATCCGTCCACCCTCTCCGACACGACGGGACGTGTACAGGACAGGACCCCGGGAATCCAGGCGGACGGCAAGCGACAGCAGGAGGAACAAGGGTAGCAGGAAGATCCCTGCGCACAGCACGGCCGCGACGTCGAGAATCCTCTTTCCGTAGCGCTGGTAGAACCCGTTCGCAGGTTCGCACTCCACGGCGGGCATCGCGGCCTCAGGGCACGGCTGCCCGCCGGTAGGCCCCGCACCGGGGCGGTCCTTCAAGTTGTCGAGTACATCCGGCCTCGGAGGATCACCAGGGTGGCTGATCGTCCCGACCGGGTCCTCCCCGTTGCTCACTGTCACGATCCAACAGCCTTCCTCTGGAGACGAAAACGCAAAAACCGGGCGGCCTGCCGACTGCGATCAGCAACGGCATGCCGAACCCGGTTGTACCGAAAGCCAAACGGAGTGCTCATGGCACAAGGCCTCCTCATGCGTTCCCGACAAGATCCGGGGACACCGGGAGTTGACGCTGTTGCGGGGACCGTTTCTCCGGCCTGTCCGCGGGATTGCTATCTCATTGCTGCATCGCGAATTCAGCGGACTCCATCAGCCCCTGAACGCCTTGTACCAACTGTCCTGGAGCATCACCTCCTTGGGCACAATTCAGATATGGTTTCTCGCAACCCATCCAACGACGAATAAGATACCACATCATCGGCGCAGCGTCAACGGAGACTGCGCCTTCCGCTCCTTCACAAGCCTCGTGGCAACGAGAGCCAGGGCGAAGAGAAGCCACATGAAATAGATGTAGACATTGCCCCTCTGATGGTCCGTCCGCATCTGGGAGGCTGCAAACATGATCACCTGAATGTGGAACAGGGCCTGCGCCGCCCGGCAGAAGGGGCCCCGGGCGAAGTCAACCGCCCCCCGGGGACGACTCATCCAGATTGTCCTGCCCAGGATCCAGAGGTAGGAGAGCAGCCCCACGACCCCGGTGCTGTACAAGTAGAAAAGGAAGGCATTGTGCGGCCACCTTATCGCCCCGGAGAACCCCGGCCTGAGGTCCACGAACGGCCCATGACCTATCCAGAGGTGATCGGCAACCTTGTTGACCATCAGGTTCCAGACATGGACACGGTTCTCGGGAACCCCGCGCTCGAGCTGCGTCTGGGAGAGCCTCGTGAAGATGGTGAATCGCTGCATCAGACCCCCGAAGGTCACACCCAGTGCCAGAACACCTCCGGCGCCCCCCGTAAGAATCATCGCCGCGCGGCTCCAGCGAATCCTGTGCCTGTACAGCCACAGGAAGTAGATCCCCCCCAGGCACCATATGATCGCGCCTCCCCGGTTCGCCGTGATGGCGACAACGTACAGCGCGAGAAAGCAGAGGCTGTAGTGGAGCAGCCTGGCGGCCAGGCGCCTGCTACGCATCCCCAGGAGCAGATGCATGTAGAAGCAACTGGCGCTGAAGTCGGCCAGCAGACCGTGGGATCCGAAGAGCCCCCCCAATCGGCCGCTGAGCCATATGCTGTCCACCAGGGCCGGCGCGAAGATGAACCACTCCGGGATCAGCCTGACACGAAAGTGGTACTCGGATAATGCCGTGGCATAGACGATCACCGCCGTAACGGAAAGCGCCTTGAGCGCCAGTTCGACATCCCTCTCAGTCCTCAGCGCATTCAGCAGCAGGATGAAGAAGACCACTCCGGCGATCATGAACACCATGCTCTGGCCGGCGCCGGCGAGGTAGAAGGGATCGGTGATGTTTATGAAGGAGAGGAGATGGGCCAGCAGGTAGACCCCCAGACACCACGAGAGTGGAGACCTGACCGGTCGCGCTTCGGTTCCCATGATGGTCCGGGTTATCCAAACCGCCAGCATCACCCCCAGGAAGAGCACGTTGGTGTCGGCAAGAAAGATGAAAGTTGGCGCTGGCCACATTATGAGGAACAGGATCATCGCCCTGCTGAAAGGAAGACGCACGACGGCGATGAAGAAGGCGATCCCGAACAGCAGCTTCACGTATCGCGGTGTCAGGCTGAAGAACTGGAATCCGAGGAAGGCGCCCAGTATGAGCGCTACCGGAAGCAGCACCCAGGGGCTGAACATCAGCTCCGCCAGGGGGCGGCGATATGCATTGTCCCGGCCCGGGCCGACACCGTCTCCGACCCCGTGAGCCGGGTGGACCAGCTGATCCATCCCCGTCATTCCTCCGATCCTCGCCCATCGGCTGCCTTACCGGCTGCCATGGAGTCTATCGGCATTTCCGGAGCAAGTCCCGAGTGTTGAAGATCCCCAAGCTTCCGCAGGCTGATCTGCTCCCGCATGAAGAATATGATACCTACGCAATTCACCGGGAGCCACTGGCTGAGGTGGTAAAGCAGCGTGAAGGACAGTGCCAGATCACGGTTCACACCGTACTGGGACAGCGCCAGGACCCCTGCATACTGCAGGGTGCCTATGAACCCGGGTGCGGAGGGGATCATCGTCCCGACGGCCATTATGACCAGGACGACCGCGACACCGTGCAGCGGGACCGTGTGGATGCCGACACCATGCAGACAGGAGACCACGACCCACACGAGCGAGGCCCAGACCCCCAGTGAACAGATGAGCGCCCTGACCAGGTTCCCGGGCCTGCGGATGACGGTCAAACCGCCATGGAAGTTCCCTGCTACACGCAGCACGACCGGGGCCAGTCTGCGGGGCATTACCCGCTCCAGGAGCCTCATGACCGGCCTGGGCGCCGCATGAAACGCCACCAGAAGGCCCAGGGCCGACGTAGATATCGCCAGAAGGATCCATCCCCACGCCTGGATATCCTCCGGAAGGCCGCGGAATACAACGATGATCCCGAACATCCCCAGCAGCATGAAGGCGTCGAACACCCGCTCCACCACAATCGACGCGAGCGCGCCGCTGCGGGAAATGTGCGTCGTGGAGCCCAGGGAATACGCCCTCAGGAACTCCCCCAGGCGGGCAGGGAGAAGGTTGTTTGCCATGAACCCGATCATGATGCTTGAGAAGAGCGGGCCGAAAGGCAGGCGGGGTTCGGCGGCGATAAGGTATCGCCACCTGAGCGCTCGCGCCGCGAAGGAGAGCATCGTCAGCGCCACTGCCGGAACCATGAAGACGTAGCGGGCAGCCATCAGCTCCTGCGCTATCGTCCGCAGATCGGCGGAGCGGAATGCCAGCCATAGGAAGAGAGCACTCAGGAGGAGCCCGGGCAGCAGCTTCCTCTTCACCTCACCGCCCTCACGATCTCCGAGCGCAGGAGCCCGTGCAGTTCCCGCAGATCCTTCGGACAGGACAGATCCTCCGTGTTGGTGACCAGCGCAGTGTGCGAGTGCGCATCGTCGGGATGATACCCGTGCATCCCCCGGACCGGCTGCGAGCCCATGAAGGAAGGCACCAGGATGCGCCCCTCATGCAGCAGGAAGATCACCTCGCCGTACTCCTGTTCCCGGAACGCACAACCCAGGTCAGCCAGCTCCTGCTCATGCAGGATCCGGCCGTACTCCTGCTCACCAAGGAAGCTCATCACCTCGTTCCGGGCCCTGTCGCTGAAGAACCAGAAGCGGGCCATCGTGCTGTCCAGGAAGTACAGATACTCCCCGGGGGCTCGTGCGGAAAGGGAACGCAGCCCGCTCCAGATGTCGTGATGCGAATGCACAGGCGCCATTCCGTGATCTCCGAAAACGAACAGTCTGACTTCGCCGTACCGGCCGGCAGCGATCTTCATCCAAAGCCTCAGCACCTCCTGGTATCGGTCCAAAGCTCCGCGCGCCTGGGGGTCGAACGGCCCTACCGCGTGGAGGAGTCCGTCCAGGAAGGGGGTGTAGACCATCAGGGCCCGCATTACCCCGCGCCCGATCTCCTCCTCCACCTCCCGGAATGCCTGCTCTTCCGGAACATCCCAGCCCCATGCCCTGCCTTTCCCGTCTTCCGTCAGTATGTCAACGAGGGATTCGATGCCGCAGAACCCGCCGGGGCGGAACAGGCTCCTCCTCTGGCAGAGATCGAACCGCCCTATCCAGCGGAGAGGGACCTCGTACAGGGAGAAATAGCCCGTGATCCCGGACATACGGATCTGGCGGGCCGTCCAACGGCGAAGCTGCCAGTGACGCCCGGTAAGGCGGGAGAGCGCGGAGACGACCGGCGCGATCCTGCGGAAGACCCCGTCCCTGCCGGCCTTCCTGTACATCATGAAGTGCCCGTGCCTGTCCGGAGGAAGGCCCGTCATGATGGTCGGGATGTTCGCACTGGAGAAGCCGAGCATCGAACGGACCGGGGGGCGAGCAGAGGCGTACTCCGGAAGAAATGCATGGTCGCCCGAAAGACAGTGGTCGAGGGCGTCGATGATCACCATGAGCACCAACCGCTCCTGCATCACCCTGTCCTCCGTTCGCCCACGGCCGCAATCCTCCTGCGAACCGAATGCGACATATCGAACCCTTCGGGCGTCAGCCGCCATCTACCCCCGACTGCCAGCCGCACTGCGAACTCCGGCAGCCCGGGCCGTCCCCAGGCGAACCGCCAGCGTTGGAGCCGGCTCCGCAATCCCAGAGGCTCCCTCAGGAGCGCGTCCTCCAGCCCGCGTCCCCGGCGGCGGAATCGGCCCGGGTCAGCCCGCAGCCAGGCCACTAGCCCGCGCCCGTACGAGGCTGCGGGATCCGGCCCTTCCGGGATGCGATCCGGCGCAGGATCCATGCGGAACTCCCGCCATGCCCTGACGGCGCTCACAACCTCGCCCGGCGCACCCTGAGTGTCACGGTCAAGGGAGGATGAACGCTTCATCCAGCCGGTGCAATAAGCACCGCGGGCGACGGTCCAGGAAGTCCAGAGATCGGTGGCCGCCTTGGCCAGAGCGTAGACCGGGCGGACGCTGTCCGCCCGGGCTTCCGCCGCGTCGAGCTCCAGGCACCGGTTTCCCAGCAGGCGATATGCCTCCCACGGGGGAATCGCCCCCGGCTCCGGAACCCGGAATCGCCGGAGTGCCGATTGATCGCCCCAGAGGACGTGACCCTTCGCTGCGAGATCGACCAAGCCGGGCGTGGGAGCCTGCCGGTCAAGGAATCGCGCCTCATAACAGCCCAGGGTAACAGCCGGAATCTCCCCCGGCGACGGTGCGACGAGATCGCGACAGAACCCCCTCGGAACCGGCCCGGCGACAATCGCACCGAGATCCAAGTCCGAAAGGAGCAGCCCCTCCCCCCCATCTCCCTTCCATCCGACCGCCTCCCCGAGCGACGCGCTTCCGCCCAGGAACAAAGCCTCAAGCCCGTAAGGCTGCAGCGCGTCAACGATCCGGGGCAGGAACAGGGAGAGTATCCTTCGGCAGTACTCATCCACCCATGGTCGGGCACTCATCGGACAGTCTGGAAGGATGAATGGTGTGGGCTGCATCAGTCACCGGAAAGTCGCCGCAGCAGGCTGCCCGGATGCACCGTCTCCGGCGCTTCTGCATGCGCTCGCGGGCAATCCGGACTACAGGCGATGGTAAAGGAATCCCGGCACAGGATAGCGCCGATCGTTCAGGACCGTTCCCAGCAACCTGCAGTTCACCTTGCCCAGGAGCTGAGTCGTCTTCTGCACAACCTCACGCCGCGTCCGGTTGGCGCGAATCACGAGGATCACACCGTCTGCCGCGGCCGCGAGGAGCGGGGTCTCTGGAGCCTTGAGTACCGCACCCGTGTCGAGCACGACGACGGGATAGCTCTGTGCCAGAAGGTGCATCGCGCGCTTCATCCGGTCCGGCCTGGCCAGCTCCAGCGCCGGCATCGTGATCCTCCCCCTGGGGAGGAAGTGCAGCCCCGCCATCTCCGTACCCAGGATCCATGAGGAGACGTCGGACTGCCCGGCCAGGAGATCGGCGAACCCCCCCCCCGGCTGCCCGCCCGCTTCAAGCGAACCGGTAAGGGATTCCGCCCCTCCCGCGAGATCGCCATCA
>CAZWSC010000083.1:0-5060 GCA_964636385.1 uncultured bacterium | reverse complement strand
AGAGAGGTTCAGACCGGTGGCCAGGAAATCCGGGGCGTACTCGAAGCAGACACCATTGCGATCCTCTGCCAGTGTGCCGACGGACAGCGCCTCGCCTGGTCTGCGCGTGAAGTGGACGTCGAGCTTCTTCATATCCTCCCCCGCCTGCGGGCGGCTCGCCCGGTGCGCTCTTCAAGCTCCTGGATGCTGCGGGCAGGAGGAGCCACAAGCAGGCTGTCGAAATCCTCAAGGCGGGACAGCGCATGGGCAACCTTCAGGATCAGCTCCAGCGACGCCTTGCCGGTGGTCTCGAACCGCCTGTACGAGGGTGTGGTGACGCCAGCGCGCTGGGCCAGTGTCCTCTGAGTCCAGCCACTGAGCAGCCTGAGCGCCCTGGTGCGCTCCGCAAGGATCCCGGCCATGTCGGCGGGACCGATCATCGTCAACCTTGTCCGGACCATGGCCTGACTATAGCGAACCTGCTTTAATAGTCAATATATTATTACTAACTGCTCCTGCAGGCTTATTACTGATAACATATTATCGTCTCTTCTACGAAGCTGCAGTCCGCCGCAGTCAGCCGGATGTGGCCCGCGCTTCCCGCTGCTGTCATGACGTTCTCGATCGTAACGCCGGCATTGCTCCTGGAGGAGCTGAACCAGGCATCTGCACACGCGGCCCGAGTCACCCGCGGCATCATCCCGGTTGCCCGGCAGCCGCATAAGGAATATCATCTCCCTGTCCCAATGCCATGACATGACGGGCGCCGGATCGGGGCGGATTCCCCTCGAAACAGCGCAACAGGAAACGCGGCTGTGGCCGCGATTCCATATCGGCTTCTCCGGAACCGGGGCCTTGAAAGGACTCCTGCCATGAACAATCCCAGAAACTTCGAGGACACTGCCGTTGCAACCAGGGCCGGTCTGCCCGGGATATCAGAGGCGGATATCGAGGCGATGCTGGACCGCCACCACTTCCCCCCAGACCAGCGGGAGATCATCAGCCGGGAGAACCTGCTGCCCGCGGGTCTCCTCAACCGCCTGCACGCGCAGTACCCGCAGTACTCCAGCATGCTCGACACGACCCCCCTGTTCTTCACCGGTAAGGAACGGTACGCGGGCCTGGCGGGATTCCGGGAGATCGTGGAGATCCTGAAGCGGAACGGCGTCGAGATCGGCCACATACCCGAGCGGGAGCTCTTTATCCGGGTCTACCGCTTCATGGCCACGAGCCACGTCCTGAACGCCATCGACTGGCGCAGATTCGCCAAGGACTCCCTGTTCCAGCTGGTCTTCCCCCAGCCCGGGATGATCGCCGGGAAGACGGTCGAGGCCTATCTCGCCGCGGACGAGGAGGGCAGGGAGCGCATCGTCAAGGAGCACATCCGCACCCACTCGAATCCGCACGACTGCAACCAGCTGCTGAACAGGCCCTGGTTCATGAACGACGACGACAAGCTCGAGTTCGTCGAGGGGAGCCAGCACAAGTACCCGCAGTGCCACCTGGTCTTCGACGAGAAGACCCAGAACTGCTTCGCCTTCTGCACCTACTGTTTCCGGCACGCGCAGGTGCGCGGCGACGAGGACATGTTCCTGCAGAGGGACGTCGGGCAGCTTCACTCGTACATGCGAAAGCACAAGGAGATCACAGACCTCCTGATCACGGGCGGCGACGCCGGCTACATCACGGCCGAGCGAATGGCCCGGTACGCACTGCCGATCCTCGAGGATCCCGAACTGATGCACATCCGCTGTGTCCGCCTCGGGAGCCGGGCCCTGAGCTACGCCCCGGAGATGATCCTCTCCCCGAAGTATGAACCGCTGCTGGACATCTTCCGCAGGCTGATCGACGGCGGTGTGCAGTTGACCTGGATGGCGCACTTCTCGACCCCGCGGGAGCTGATGAACGCCGGCACGATCGCGGCCATGCGCCGCCTGCAGTCGCGCGGCGTCGTGATCCGCAGCCAGAGCCCGATCATGAAACACATCAGCCTCTTCGAAGACGCCGAGGGGAAGATCGACATCGATCGCTCCGCGCAGAACTGGATCGACCTTGGCAACCTGCTGGCCTCCCTGCGCTGCGGATTCCACAGCATGTACTGCGCGCGGCCCACGGGCGAGCATCACTACTTCACGGCGCCGCTGGCGGACATCAACCGCGTCGCTTCGAAGGTCCACCGATCCCTAGCTTCGCTCCACCGGCCGTCGCGGTACATATCGATGACATCCTCGGCCGGCAAGATCTCGGTGCTGGGGACGGTGACAGTCGGCGGGCGCGAGGCCTTCGCGCTCAAGTTCACCCAGGGGCGCAACATGGAGTGGATGGACAAGGTCTTCCTGGCCGCGTACGACGAGAAGCAGCACACGGTCGACCTACTCGAGCCTTTCGACACGCCCGAGTTCTTCTTCCGGGAGAACCAGCGCGAAATCGAGAAGGCTCTCATGAAAGCGATCGAGGAGCACAGGCGATAACCTGTAGAGCGAGGACATGATCAACAAGAGTTACGAGTCCGCCGCTGCGGCGGTGGCAGACATCGGCGACGGGTCGACCGTCATGATAGGGGGCTTCGGAGAGGCCGGCAGCCCGATCGAGCTGATCCACGCCCTGATCGACCAGGGTGCGAAGGATCTGACAGTCGTCAGCAACAACACCGGCAGCGGCCGCGTCGGCCTGGCGGCGCTGATTGCACAGGGGCGCGTGCGCAGGATGATCTGCTCCTTCCCGCGCACCGCCAACTCCATGGTCTTCCCCGAGCTGTACAGGGCCGGGAAGATCGAGCTGGAGCTTGTGCCCCAGGGCACGCTTGCCGAGCGCATCCGCTGCGGGGGCGCGGGCATCCCGGCCTTCTACACCCCGACCTCGGTCGACACCCCGCTTGCAGAGGGAAAGGAGTCGCGGGTCTTCGACGGCGCCACGTACGTCCTGGAGCATGCCATCAGGGCCGACTTCTCGCTCGTGAAGTGCAGGTGCGCCGACCGCTACGGCAATCTTGTGTACAACAAGACCGCCCGCAACTTCGGCCCGATAATGTGCACCGCGGCGGAGATCGCCATCGTTCAGGCAGCCACGATCGTCGAGCTTGGGGAGATCGATCCGGAGTGCGTGGTCACGCCCGGGATCTTCGTCAAGCGCGTGGTCCATGTGGCCAACCCGGCCCACGAGTCGCAGCTCGTGGCGGAAGGCAGGAGTTACCCGTGAGTCGTGAAACAGATCAGAGGACGGGCTGGACCCGCCTGCAGATGGCCGAGAGGGTCGCACTCGACATTCCGGACGGTTCCTACGTGAACCTTGGGATCGGCATTCCCGAACTCGTGGCGCAGTTCGCGCCCGAGGGGCGGGAGTTCATCTACCACACGGAGAATGGTCTGCTTGGCATGGGGCCGACCCCGCCGGCCGGGCAGGAGGACGTAGAGCTGATCAACGCCGGCAAGAAGTACGTCAGCGCCATACCGGGAGCATGCTTCTTCCACCACGCCGACAGCTTCACCATGATCCGGGGCCGGCACATCGATGTCTGCGTCCTCGGCGCCATGCAGGTCTCCGGAGAGGGCGACCTGGCGAACTGGTCGACCGGCGAGCCCGGGGCGATCCCGGCCGTCGGCGGCGCCATGGACCTGGTCCTCGGCGCGAAGCAGATCTTCGTCATCACCGATCACACCACGAAGACCGGGGAGCCCAAGATCGTCGAGCGCTGCACCTATCCCCTGACCGGCAGGAGGGTCGTGAACGCCATATACACGAACATGGCGGTCATCGACATCACGCCGGAGGGCCCGGCGGTGCGCGAACTGGCCCCCGGGATCGACTTCGACACGCTTCAGAAGCAGACCGGGACAAGGCTGCTGCCGCCGCGCTGACCTGCGCGTGACGGCCGTTAACGACATCACACTTCAAGGAGAGCAATCCATGTGCTGCGACAGCAGTGCTTCCGGCGGCAAGGCGGACCTCATCTACAGCGACGCAGTCAGGGTGCTGCCAGGCGGTGTCAGCAGGAACACCCTGTACCGCAAGCCCCGCCCCTACTATGTGGACAGCGCCCGGGGCTGCCGTGTGACGGACGTCGCAGGCGTCACCCGACTCGATTTTGCCAACAACATGTGCTCGCTTATACACGGGCATGCATATCCCGCCATTGTCAAGGCTGTGACCGGACAGCTGGAGCGCGGAACCGCCTTCACCATGGCGACCGAGGTGGAGGTCCGTTTCGCCGAACACCTCTGCCGGCGTATCGGGACGGCGGGCAAGGTCCGCTTCTCGAACTCCGGGACCGAGGCTGTGATGGTCATGATCAAGGCGGCCCGGGCCTTCACCGGCCGGCCGATGATCGCCAAGGCAGAGGGTGCATATCACGGGACGTACGACTACGCCGAGGTCAGCCAGACAGCCGATCCCTCGAACTGGGGCAGCATCGACGAGCCGAACCGGGTCCCGGTCTCGAGGGGCACTCCGCAGGGCGCGCTCGACGATGTGGTCATCTTCCCCTTCAACGACCTCGACCGAACCCTGGCGCTGCTGGACCGCCATGCCGACAGGATCGCATGCGTCATCCTGGATCCGATGCCGCACCGCATCGGTCTCTTCCCCGTGGACGAAGGATACCTGCGCGCAATCCATGACTGGACCCGCCGCAACGGCGCCCTTCTGGCCTTCGACGAGGTGATCACATTCCGCTGCAGCTACGGCGGCGCCCAGGACTGGTACCCGGTGAAGCCGGACCTGACCGCGCTCGGGAAGATCATCGGCGGCGGCTTCCCGGCCGGCGCGCTGGCCGGGCGGGATGATGTAATGCAGGTGCTGGATCCCTCAAGGAACTCGATCCCCCTTCCCCATTCAGGAACCTTCTCGGCGAATCCCATGACCATGACGGCCGGACTGGTCGCCATGGAGCACTTCACACCGGAGGAGGTCGAGCGGTTGAACGCACTGGCCGAAACCGCGAGGAGGCAGTTGCGCGAGGCTGTCAGCCTGGCCGGCATCCCCGCCGTTGTCAGCGGCGCGGGCTCGATGTTCCGTGTCCATCTGGGCCTGAGCGAAGAGCCGACCGGCTACCGGCAGATCCTGCCCGACAGGCAGCGCAGCGC
>CAZWSC010000082.1:0-49904 GCA_964636385.1 uncultured bacterium | reverse complement strand
GGGTGTTGTCGGTGGACGCGCTTGCCTGCCCTCGCTGCTCTACCCGCGAGCGGCGCGTGCCGATGACGGTGCTGGCGTTCCTGACCGATCCCGACGTGGTGGGGAAGATCCTGCGCCACGCGCCTGGCCACTCGCCGAGCCGCGCAGGAACCTCCGGTGCAGGTCGTGATAGATCATCCGCCCGCCTTTAGAGATGCGGGCGAGATCATGGCAGGATTGTCCTACAGGTGATCAATGACACAGTGCGATTGGTTGGGGCGATCTCGCGGCCCGGCTAACCGACAGGCTCCCCAGCCCGGCCGCGGCCCGGCAGGCCGGCCCAGAAGTCCCAGAGGATGAAGCGGAACAGCCGCTTCGCCGGATCGATGGACGAGTACATGACCGGCACAACGACCAGGGTCAGGAACGTCGCCACGCTCAGGCCGAAGATGACGGCGACTCCCATCGCCCCCCACCACTGGCTCGACTCCCCCCCGATCCGCAGCGCATGGCCGAAGTCCCCCTGCAGGACTCTGCCGAAATCCAGCGCAATGCCGGTGGTCAGGGGAACCAGCCCGAGTACGGTGGTGACTGCCGTCAGCATTACGGGACGGAAGCGCGTCTTCCCCGCCTCGATCAGCGCCTCGAGCTTCTCCAGACCTTCGTCCCGCAGTTTGCTGACGTAGTCCAGAAGCACGATGGCATTGTTAACGACCACTCCCGCCAGCGAGATCACACCTACTCCGGTCATGATGATCCCGAAGGGAGTACCGGTAACCAGCAGCCCTATCAGCACGCCCATCAGCGACAGGATCACACTGAACAGGATGACAAAGGGGGTTGTGACCGAACCGAACTGCGTGATCAGCACGATGAAGATCAGCATGATCGCGATTACGAACGCTTCACTCAGGAACTCCTGAGCCTCATCCTGCTCCCTGCTCTCTCCTGTGTAACTGATTGAGTACCCCTGCGGCATGTCCAGGTCGGCCAACCTGCGCCTGACCTCGGAGAGGATCGCGTTTCCGTTGAACCCCTTCGCCGCGTCCGCGCTGATGGTCACAACGCGGCGGCCGTCGATTCTGGATATCGAACCCAGGCCGGTCGTGTAGCCGATCCCGGCAAAGGCCGTCAGCGGTATCGTGTTCCCTTCATGGAAGACCGTCATTGATTCCAGATCCTCCACGCTGCGGCGGGACGGCTGACGGTAGCGCACACGGATGTCGTACTCGTCCTCGCCGACCCGGAACTTGGAGACATCCTCACCCTGCAGGGCGGTCTGGACGGTGCTCGCGATATCCCAGTTGCGCAGCCCGTAGCGCCCGGCCTTGTCCGGATCGGGCAGGACGCGGATCTCGGGGCGGCCGCGGTCGTAGTTGTCCTTGAGGTCCACAAGACCGGGGATGTCGCGGATCCTCTCCTTGATCCGGTCGGCGTACAACCCCAGGACCGCGAAGTCGCGCCCCGACACCTCCACATTCACCGGAGGGCCGGTGGGCGGCCCGGCATCCTCAACCTCGATGTAGACCCGGGCGCCTGTGAAAGGGCGCAGCCGGACCCGCAGATCCTCAAGGGCCTCCCTTGACGAACCCTTGCGCTCCTCTTCCCTGACGAACTCCATCGTCACCAGGCTGACGCTGGAAACGCCGCCGCCCGGTCCTCCAAAGACGTTGCCGCCGCCCGATCCCACGTCGGCTATGTAGGCCCTCAGATCTGGGACCCTGGCCACCTCCCGCTCGACCGCGCGTACGTAGGAGTCGCTCACCTCCAGCCTCGTTCCGGACGGCGCCTCGATCCGGACGTACGCATAGGTCGGATCCGGATCGGGAAAGAACTCGATCCCGTGGTTGAAGATCGCGAACAGCGTCACGACGACCACAAAGAGTGCTGCCGTTCCCAGCATGCTCAGGAATCGGTGCCCCAGGGCCCAGCGCAGAACCGGCTCGTAGGCGGCCAGCGCCCTCTGCATCAGGCGGTCACCGAAGCGGCTCTTCCTGCCCCCCTTGCCGGGCAGGCGCATGAAGCGGGAACAAAGCACGGGGTTGATTACGAGAGCGACAAGCAGGGATGAGAGGAGAGTGATCATCACCGTGATCGGGAGGTACTTCATGAACTCGCCGGTGATACCGGGCCAGAACGCCATGGGAAGAAAGGCTGCCACGGTTGTGAGTGTGGATGCCGTCACGGCGCCAGAGACCTGCCTCGTCCCCAGGAGGGCGGCATCCTCCCGGCCATGGCCGAGGATGCGGTGGCGGAAGATGTTCTCGACTATGACGATCGCATTATCCACCAGCATTCCCAAAGCCAGAATCAGGGAGAAGAGAACCACGATGTTCAGCGTGTACCCGATCGCCCTCAGCACGACGAAGGAGATCAGCATCGCGAACGGGATTGCGATCCCGGCGAATATGGCGTTTGTCACTCCCAGGAAGAGGAAGAGAACACCCACGACAAGGATCATCCCGGTCAGGATGTTGTTCTCCAGTTCGCTCACCATGTCGCGCACGTAGACGGCGTTGTCGGCAACCACCTTGACCTGTGTCCCCTCGGGCATGAGGGGAAGCGTCTGGTCGATGATCCCTCTGGCAGTGTCGGCAATCCGCAGGATGTTCTCCCCGGCGCGCTTCTTCACCGCAAGCGTGACGGCCTCGACCTGGTTCAGGCGCGAGATCGTCCTGCGATCCTGCAGGCCCAGCGCGACGTCGGCCACGTCCTTGAGGTAGACGGGGGGATTCACGGCGGGATTCAGCACGATGCCGAGCATCTGCTCGACTGTCTCGAACTCCCCGGGCACGCGCACGAGGTAGTCATAGGTCCCCAGCGAGATCTCGCCCGTCGGCATTGTGATGTTCTGCAGGCTGATGGCGTCTTTCACATCGGCGAGGCTGAGGCCGTAGACGCGCAGGCGTTCCGGATCGACGTCGACCCGTACCTCCTGCTCCACGCCGCCGCTCAACTCGACCTCGAGAACTCCGGGGATCCGCTCCAGCTCCTCCTGGAGATCCTCCGCGGTCTTCTTCAACAGCACAGGGTCGTAGTCGCCGGAAACCACCACACGCATCATCGGCCAGTCGTCTGCGCTGAGTTCCCGCACCAGAAGATCCTCGCGGACATCCTGCGGCAAATGCGGCCTGGCGAGCTCCACGGCATCGCGGACGCTCTGAAGAACATCACTCATCTCGGCCCTGGGGTCGAACTCCAGGAAGATGCTCGTCGCGCCCTCGGACGAGGTGCTGGTCATCTCCCTGAGGTCGGCCAGCCCCTTCAGCTCCGTCTCCAGCTTGCGGGTGACCAGGTTCTCCATGTCCGCCGGGCTCGTCCCGTAATACGGGGCGAAGACCATCACGTACGGTATCTTCACATCAGGTTGTGCTTCCCGGGGGAGAACCCTGTACGAGGTGATTCCCATAATGACCGCGAGGACCATCAGGGAGAAGACCGTGACGGAGCGCCTGATCGACAGCTCGGTGATTCTCATCGAGCCGTCCCTTCACCTTCGCCGGGGGCGGGGCCAAGAGCCCCGGCGTTGCCGGACGCATGGCGGAGCGATTCAGCGCCGCCTGATGCATCACGGGAAGCCTCGGCGCTGTGACGGACCTCGTCCGGATCGTGATCCATGGTGCCGTCATGATCGCGGGCGACTTCCCGGACCTGCACGGCATCGCCGTCCAGCACATCCCTCTGACCGCGAACGATCAGCTGGTCGCCGGTCCGGACTCCCCTGGTAACCACGACCATCATTCCCTGGTCCGGCCCCAGCACGACCTCCCTGCGACTGGCCATGCCGTTCTCCAGGACGAAGACTGTGGGACCGCGATCGCTCATGACCACTGCATCTCTGGGGATCCCCACCACTCCGTCGTGAACCTCCCTGACCACCGAAGCCCTGCCTACGACTCCGGGCCGGAGCCTCAGGTCGGGATTCGGGATGTGTATCTCGACCGGAAACTTCCCTGTTCCAGGATCAGCCTCGAAGCCGACCCACTCAACAACACCTTCAGCTGGGCCGGACACGCCGTCCTGGTACACCTCAACAAGGGCTCCTTCGGAGATGCGCGCGACGTCCCGCTCGCCGACAGAAGCCATCAGCTTCAGCACGTACGGGTCGACCACCCTGGCGACAGGCATGCCTGGAAGTATGTACTCCCCGATCTCCACATACCGCTCGGTCACAATCCCGGAGAAGGGGGCCTTGACGGCCGCCCTCTCGTACCGGATCTGCGCAGCATCCTCGGCGGCCTGCGCTCTCTTCAGGGCCGTGGCGGCCTGGAGCATCTCCTGCCCGCTCACCGAGTTCTCCTCGAACAGCGCCCGCGTGCGGCTCTCGTTGTAGCTTGTCAGCTCCCTGTCGGCCTTCGCTGCGTCCAGTTCTGCGGCCAGAAGACCCCTGTCGAGTTGAACCAGCACATCCCCCTTACGCACCGACGAACCCTTGTCTGAGGGAAGGGCTTGTACAACCCCGGCCTCCTCGGTGCTGATATCCGCCGCCTGTATCGCCTTCATCGGCCCCGAGATGCCCAGGAGCTCGCTCAGCGAGATCTCCTCCACCTCCATGATCCTCACATTCCGCGGAGCCTCCATCGACGCCCGGGTGGTATCGGACGACTCGGCCTGGCGGGCGCACCCGGCCCAGGCCGGGAGCATCCCGGCGGCCGCCATGAGCAACCATCCAGCATTGCGCGCGCTCATCTACTGTTTCCTCCCCGTTCGCCCTCTTCCGGGCCGTTCCGCTTCGCCCAGGGGACTCATGGGGCAGATCCCCATGGCCCGCTTGAGCGAAGCGGTCAAGGTCATCACATCGTGTCTGGCGTGTATGAGATTGCCGCGCGCGGTGAAGCGGTTCGCCTCGGCGTTCAGAACCTCCAGATAATCCGCCTTGTTGTTCACGTAGCGAAGGAGAGTCGCGCGCATGGCGTCCTCGGCAGCAGTCATGTTCAGCCGTGCGGCATGGTAGTTCTCGCGCGCGGCTTCCAGATCGCCCAGGAGTGTAAGCACCTCCACCTTCGCCTGCTGTTCCGCGCCTTCCCTCTGAGCCCTCAGCCTTCTGATCGAAGCCTCAGTCTCCTGAACCAGCCCCCTGGTCAGAAACCCGTCGAAGACCGGCACCCTCAGGGATGCGCTCGCGCGCCAGGAATCCTTGCCGGAGTCACCCAGGTCGCCGATCTCGCGGGCAACGTATCCATATGATCCGTAGAGCGAGAGATAGGGACGATGCCCCGCCTTCTGCGCCCCGCGGTTCCTGCCCAGGATCTGCTCGAGCAGGATCATCTCCCGGATGTCGGGGCGGCTCATCGCAAGGGCGACCGCCGCGTCCGGATCCACGGGATCAGTCTCGATTTCCTGTTCGGCGGAAATCGATATCGGCGCCAACGGATCACGCCCCATGACGGCGTTCAGCCTGGATCCGGAGTTGCGCAGGTTCTGTTTCGCATGTCGCCAGGGGGTCTGCGCATTCGCGAGCGACACCGCGGCCTGCAGTGTGTCCAGAGGCGTGTCGAGATCCAGCCTGAACCGGCGGCGGCTGATCTCAAGGAACTCCCTGCGTGCATCCATCACCGATTCCGTCGCGGACACCTGCTCGGCCGCACGTATCACACCCTGGTATGCCGCGATCACCTCCTCCACGACCTGCTGCTCTGTCCCCAGGATGATGACCCGCTGCCTCTCCAATCCCTTTCCGGCCGCCCGGACGGCGTTCAGGATCAGCCCGGGGTTGATCTCCCAGGATGCGTCGATGCCGGCTCTCCAGAAGGTCTGCGCCCTGATGTCGCCAGGGTCCGGGAAGAAGTCGAAAGGAAGCTCTGCATCTTCATCCACGCCACGTCCGCTGAAAGTCTCGTCCAGGGCGAAGCTGGGGTCGCGGCTGCGGGACCAGTCACCGCTGAGGTCGACTCGGGGCAATCCCAGCGAGGTCGCCTGCCACATCTGCCCGGCCAGTTCCCCTTCCCCGCGCCTCTCGGCAATCAGGCGGGGGTTGGCGGCGATCGCCGCTTCCACACAGGCTGTGAGGCTCAGGACCTCCGGAGATCCCGGAATCGCCGCAATCGCTGTGGCGGCATCCCGCGGCGGTTCATAGCGGGCCGGGTCCTGTCCTGCCGCGGCATCTTGCGGCGCCTCCGCCCCGGCATGGCCGAATCCGGGTACCAGGGAGCCCCCGATAATGGCGGCAAGTATGACAGCCGGAGCGGCCTTCCGTCGCTGCGGTCCGGGAATCCGGCGTCTGGAGAAGAGCTTCATGGCTGCCCCGATAATCTGCTGCGTCATACGCGATTCCGCTCCATACAACCACTGGCGCACCACATTGCCTCACAACCCGTTCAACACGGAACGTCTCGGGAGTTTGCTCCGGGACGCCGTAGCCATGATACCGACAGGTCTGTCAATTTGATGCAGGAAATGTGCCTCAGACTCAAGACGGGTTGCGCGGCTCGAGCCCTCATGGACCCTCAGGCAGCGGGTGCCCTCCCGGTGCCGATCGCTGCTCGAAACGGCCCGGCAGCCTTGGCAACCCGGTCGAGTCCGGACAGCAGTTCGTCATGGCTGAACCTGCGACCAGGGCGCCGCCTGATTGCGGGGTCATCGGTGACAGCCGGCGGCGACATCGCGTCACACCTGCCCCTTTCCACTACAGATCCAGCGACAGACCGCCGTAGAGGATCCTGCCGTAGACCGGTCCATACATGAACGCGGCATCGTCGGTACGTTTTCTCTCTTGCACGTAGTTCATCAGGTTCCGTCCACCGGCGAAGACACTGATGCCGCCCGGAAACGCCCGCACGACCCGCGCGTCGGCTGTAAAGAAAGCCTCGGTCTCGAAGATCTCGGATGGTTCTTCACCATCCTTGTAGTAGTCGATATGCATCGGGCCCTGCAGATCAATGCTCCCCACCAGACGCCACCTCTCCGGCCGGGCCTCCAGCTTGATCCCCACGGTGTATTGTGCCAAACGCGAGAGGTGCCGGCTCTCTCGCTGCCACGTCGTTCCCAGCCAGTCTTCCCGCTCGTTTCCGTACTCGCCACGGCTTATGCCTCCGTCGGCATCAAGTGTGAGATGTTGAGAGATCTCCCACCGGCAGTTGAGCTCGACGCCCTGCACATATGCGTCGTCGATGTTCCGCCACTCGTAGGTATAGCCGCGCGCGGCAGCCTTGTCGCTTGCATCCACCAGACCGACCTTGTCTCTGACATTGACCCGGTAGAGAGTGATCCCGCCATTGAGTGGGCCGCGGTAGTAGTCCGACGACAGCGTGAAGCTTGTGGACTTCTCCGGCTGCAACTCAGCAGACTTCCAGACCCGCGGCGATCCGCTGCAGAGGTGCAGGTCCTCGGAGAATCCGTACGGGACGCGGAACCCGGTGCCGACGGTTGCCCGAACCGTGACCCGGTCCGATGCGTTGTAGCGTACCGCGATTCGGGGGTTCAGCACTGATTCATCGTAGGCAACGGTCGATCCGGCGGCCTCCGACGGGGATACGTCCCCTCGAAAGACATCTTCAGAGGAGTGGTGGTCAAACCTGGCCCCAAGGACAATCTCGAGCCTGTCGTGCAGGGCGAACTCATCCTGCAAGTAGACCCCGAGATTGGTCGCGTGCTTCTCGCTTGTGGCCCGGTAGGCGAGCCCGTGTCCGGGGCTTTCCGTGTCAACCACCACATACATGCCGGATTCGTCGACCTGATGCCTGGCTGCCTGCAGTCCTGCCAGGATCCGATGCCGGCCACCCAGTACCTTTGAGAGATCGAGGCTCCCGGTCCAGATCTTCTCCTCCGCCAGGTACGGTCTGAGAAGATCGACGGGAGGCAGCTGCCCGTGAGCCGCTTCGTAGTCATTGAGGAAGGTGTCATTCGTCGCGTTTCGATCCTGGTGGGCATAGGCCACGCTTGCGCTGATCCGGCCGAGGAGCGGTGTCTCCTTGCGAATGGCCAGCTCACCCTCGAAACGGCTCGTCGATACATCTTCCGTCCCGGCGGTGAAAGGGTTCTCGAAGACATCATCGGCGATCTCGTAGGAGTCGTTGCTGAGTTCGCCTCCCTGGCGGTTCTCATGCAGGGTGCGTCCCCGAAGTGTTACGCCGTCAAACCACGGGGTTTCCTCGAAGAGTGCGCTGAAGCCTCCGGAGATCAGGTCTGTTCGAACCCGATCCGAGATGCCGTCCGGGCGGTAAACCTCGTTACGCCCATCGCCATCCCCCGTCTCATCTATGATGTCGCCCCGGTTGCGCTGGGCGTGGAGGAGGATCCCTGTCGAGCCGAACCGCTGTGAAGCCGAGAACTCGTACCTCTGGGTCCTGTGTTGCCCCAGCTCCATCGTGAGATTGGCCTCGGGTTTCGAACGGGGAGTGCGAGAAATCAGGTTGATTGCGCCGGCAACCGCACCGCTGCCATACAGCGACGATCCCGCTCCCTTGATGACCTCGATGCGCTCGATCGAGGCCGTTCCGATCTGCTGGAGGCCATAGACCCCGGCGAGCCCGGAGTACAGCGGCTGCCCGTCGATGAGAACCTGCGTGTGATCGCCGCTGAGCCCGAGCATCCGCACCTGTGAGAAGTTGCAGGCCTGGCATTGCTGCTCTACCCGCACGCCGGGGGCACCTTTCAGCGCACCGTACAGGTCGTGCGCACCCAGATCTTCGATTGCCTGCCTGGTCAGCACGTCAGTGCGGATCGGGATGTCCCTGATGTAGCGACGCTGCTTGGTTCCCGTTACGACAACCTCATCCGTACTGAGCGCGACGGGATCGAGGGAAAGCTCGATGTTGACGGTCTGGCCGGCCTCGACTTGAACAACCCGCATCGCCGGTGCATAACCAATGCAGGATGCGATCAAGGTTCGCGATCCGGCAGGAACCTGCCGGATGGTGAAGTCACCGTCTGGCATGGTGAATGAACCGATCACCGTTCCGCGCACAATCATGTTAACGAAAGCGACGGGCTGCCCGGTGCCTGCATCCAGCACCCGCCCCTGGATCGTCCCCGATCCTCCGGCGGCAGGGCCATTCGATACTCCTGCGATCATGACTACCATCAGCAACGCAAATCCCGCCCTCATCATTCAACCTCCTGTGTCCGTGTTTCCGTTCCAGGCCACCAGGGCCACATCACCGTTGCTGCGACTTGACAGGCCGCCGCCATGAACCTTGCCGCCACGCGCAAGGCGAGAATCAAGGAGAGTCCCGTTGAACTCTGCTGCGCCAATCGCGACTATGAATGCAGTTCACATAGACACCCCTTCCTCCATTAGCCAGGCCTAACAAGCAAGCGAAAAAAAGAGGGGCGTGAACCCATGTCGAAGCATCACTTGCCTGCCGGTGGTGAAACCAGTACTGCACGTGCCTCCGAGCGGCGCAGCGCCACCTGAAGGCCGGCGATGCGAACCCAGATCGGGTCTCCACGCAGGCCGATTCGCTCGACTGTCAGGACCTGGTCGGGGAGGAAGCCCAGCTCGATCAAACGCAGGCGGAGTGCTCCCCTCCCATCGACACGGATCACCCGTCGCTGCTCTCCGGGCTTGATCCCGGCCAGAGTTAACATGGCCTCCCCGGCACCGGCCCTGCCTTTCTGGAGCTTCCGGGAACAGGGGACTTCGCAGGCCGGGGCCTTGGGATCGATGATCGGGCAGCGTTGATAGCGCTCGATGAAGACCTCGCGCCCGGCAGGACAGGACCGCACGAACTCGAAGAGACTGACCAACCGGTCCATCGCCTTTGCGGACAGCACATGCTCGATTGCGCAGGCGTTTTCGACCGCGTCGGTATCGGGAAGCATGAGGACCTCTTCGAAGAACCAGCAGAGCACTTTGCGCCTCGACTCGATCCGTTGCGCCTGGTGGGCACCGTCGGAGGTCAGCTGGACATACTCGCGTTGGGCGTAGTCGACCAGGCCGAGCCCGGCTAAGCGTTTCATCGCGGAGGTGACAGATGGGGCTTTGACATCAAGGGCACGTGCGATGTCGCGCACGCGTGCGACACCGTGTTTCCTGACCTCTTCACCGATGATGCGCAGGTAGTCTTCGAGAGAACCGGAGAGACCGGTCACTCCACTGACTCCACTGCTACCGGGGAACGCCATCCGTCTCGCCTCCTGGTAGGGAAGACTAACAATCACTGGGGCGACTACCAAACGAAATGTGCTGAGACGAATGAAGTCAATGAGGGCATCCTGAACCCTGCCGTTGTCCCGTCCGGGATGAGACCTCCTGGCTCGATTGAGGGGACGCAGAGCACGGCGAGGCCGCGGTTGCCCTTATGGAGGATCACCTGGCCTCGCTGGCAGGCGTGCGAGACGGCCGCCTGCGCGAATCCGGACCGTTGTTCCGGCTGCAGCCAGGCGATCATCCCCGAGAACCTCGCCCTCCGGCCACAGATCGGGGTCGATCGACACGATGAGCAATGAGCGGCGGCTGGTTGCTCACTTCAGTGTAACGCCGGCGCCCCTCCGCGCAGTCCCGGCCAGCAGCACCCGAATCCTCCCGGATGGCAGCACATCCATCCGGAATCGCCGGCTTGTACAGCGGGATCTTCGCTCGCCCAGCCCGGACAGATCGCGGATGATCCCGAAGAGCCCTCTCGGGAACCCCAGAATTCCCGCGCCGAATCCCCGGATCTCGCCGCTCAGCCAGTTCTCGACCTCCTCCGCGTCGTCCACGGTCAGCGGTTGTACATAGCACACGGCTTCCACGCGGAACTCCGAATCGACCCCGCCCCACTCCCGCTCGATCGGGAGCTGCAGTGTCCACTGTGAAAGGCTGCCGATCAGGGAATGAAGATCATTGACGGCGCGAGTCGAGTCTCCGTCCACAACCATGAAGCTGCCACGCCACGGATCACGCACGATCTTGAGCTCGGCATCGGCGGTCGCGATGTGACTGTCGAACCATGCGGTGCGAACGCGCCACAGCTCCACGCGAACTCCGATCGTGGCGGGTATGCCGTGTTCCAGCCTTTCCTGCACGAAGCCAGGCAGGGGATCCGGCCAGTCGATGCGGATCCACATCGACAGTGAGTCACCCCCGGACACCAGCACCTGTGGATCCGCGGCGAGTGCAGAATGCGGCAGCAGCGTCACAACCATGGCGAGCGCCACGATGGGGATACTGCGTACGCCGGGATGAAGGATGCTGCGGATACCCGGGGTCCGGCCGCCGCGTATCAGAACGGCACCCCGAGGCGCAACAGCACACGCGCCGGAGCCCGTTTCGCGCGCAGATCGCGCGCCACGTCCAGCCGTCCTGCGAGCGCACCCTTGCCGAACGCCACGCCCATGCCGCCGCCCATTTCCAGCGGGCCGCTTCCCCCGATTCCACCGGACTCGCTCTGGCATTGGTACCAGGCCTTCCCCCAGTCGACGAACATGACGGGCTGCAGATCGCCGTACGGTTCGAGACCATACTCGAGAGTGGCAAGGAGGATCCTGTCGCCCCGGAACGCCTGGAACTCATGGCCTCGCAGGCTGCCTGGACCGCCGGCCTCGAATCTCCACTGCTCGGGCAGGCGCGACGGATCCCGGCTTCCATCCTCCGTTACAGGCTGCTCGCCTTCAGGCGTCCACCCTCCACCGATACGGTAGCTGACGAACTGCGTCGAAGACACCCGCCTGTTGCCGCGCATCTCGCCCCACACCCGCACGAAACGACGCTCGTCGCCGAGTGGGCCCCCGGCCGCCTGCATCTCTGCCAGGATCGCATGGGCTTGAGTCGGCCGCACCTTGCCGGCAGGAACGCCGCCGAACGACCAGATTCCCCTGACCCGCAGCAGATTCCAGGTGTCCTCATCGACAGCCGGGTTCTCCGCAAACTCCCTGCTTCCTCCGAACAGGCCCAGGCGCTTTCTGACCCGCTTGAGGGACTCGTGCTCCTCTTCCGACATCGAAAACTGCAGCCCCCTGCCCGGGGAGGGCATCCACTCAACGAAGCCGGCACGTCCCCGGCGGCGGAGGTAATCGAAGAGATCCTCCCGCAGGAAGAATGCGGTGAGGAAGTTCTCCACGCCCCTCACGTGCTGTACGGGAAGTGGCCTTGCCGTGGTCTCGTCGAACCAGCGCACTCCCAGGGAGAGCGGTTCACCGAACGGGCGCAGGCGCAGCTCGAATGCTCCGGACCATCGTCTGCTGGAAAAGCCGTAAGCCTGGTATCCGCGCAGGGCCGGCATGAGGCCGGTATTCGGGATCTCCTGCACACCGATCAGGGAGATGCCGTCCACCCTGTTCATCGAGGCATCCAGCCCCAGGTGCAGGCTGGAACCGCCGGCAATCTCTCTCGCGCGAAGCCCGCCCATTGCCAGGGGAGGATCCAGCCCCGGCAGAAATCCCGCCCTGCCGAATGTCCGGAACTCCTCCGCCACGAACGCAGGATCCAGGTCGAGCCCACCGTCACCGCTCCCTGCCTGGACGCGCCCGGCAATCGTAGCGCTCAGCGCCATCGCAAGGACGAGCGCCGGCAGGAGCGTACTGATCCCCCCCGCAGGCTTTCGTCGCCGGATGACAGTCCTTGTTTCCGGCGTCAGTGTCGTCCGGGCCGTCTGATCCCAAGCCTGCGCATCTTGCGGTGCAGGGACGCCCGGTCTATCCCCAGGCGTTCTGCCGCCAGAGTCACGTTCCATCCTGCCTCCTCCAGCGCCGCCTCCAGCAGCGCCCTCTCCTCGCTTCGGATCCGCGAGCGAAGTGGGGAGCCGGCCGCCTGACTCTCCACGGCCGGCCCCGTTACGTCCGATCGTTGCGGACTCCAGGCCTTTCCGTCACCCGCGGCCTCTGCGCCCTCTCTCCGTCCGGCAACCCCGGGGGTGAGAGAGTCGGTCCCACCGGTGTGGCGGACTCTGCCTGGTCCGGCGATGAGCCCCTCAATATCCGTGCCGTCCAGTGAGGCGCCGGGGTGCATGATGGCGATCCTCTCCATCAGATTGCGCAACTCCCGGACGTTGCCGGGCCAGGTGTGGCGCTGCAAAGCGGTCCGGGCAGAGGTTTCCAGGACCGGCGGGGCAGGCCGGTAACCGGCCGAGAACCGGGCCAGGAAGTGCTCCGCCAGAAGCTCCACGTCACGCCCCCGCTCCCGCAACGATGGGACATGGACCGGGATGACCGCGATGCGGTGGTACAGATCCTCGCGGAACCGCCCTTCCCTGATCTCGTGCGGGAGGTTGCGGTTGCTGGCGGACAGAAGACGCACATCCACCTGGACGGAGCCCGACCCGCCGACCCTCTCGATTTCGCCCGTGGAGAGAACGCGCAGGAGCTTGGCCTGGGCCTCAGGGGCCATATCGCCAATCTCATCCAGGAAGAGCGTGCCGCCGTCGGCCAGCTCAAACTTCCCCTTCCTTGCCTTCCCGGCGCCTGTGAATGCGCCTGCCTCATGGCCGAAGAGCTCGCTCTCGATCAGCTCCTTGGGGATGGCGGCGCTGTTCACCTTGATGAACGGGCGGTTGCTCCGCAGGCTGTTCTCGTGGATCTGCCGCGCGACAAGCTCCTTGCCGGTCCCGTTCTCGCCCAGGATCAGGATCCTGCTGTCGCTGGGCGCCGCCCGGGCGATCTGGTCGCGCAGGTCGCGCATGACCGGGCTTTCGCCGAGGAGATCGTACCCTTCGCTGCTCTCCTGCCTGAGTATGCGGTAGTCGCTTCTGAGGCGGCTGTGCTCGAGCGCCTTGTCGAGTGTGTGAAAGAGGCGGCCTTCATCCAGCGGCTTCAGAAGGTAGTCGTAGGCCCCGGCCCTGACTGCGCGGACGGCTGTATCCAGCTCTCCGTGGGCCGAGATCATGATCACAGGCATGTCCGGCCGCCTTGCTTTTATCTGCTCGACAAGGGCGATGCCGTCCATCCCGGGCATGGCGACATCGCTGAGCACAAGTGTCACATCCTCCTTCCCGAGGATCTCCAGCGCCTCCGCGCCGCGTGCAGCCTTGAGGGCCCTGTATCCGCGTTCCTCCAGCAGGAGTTCCAGCGCGTCGCGCACTCCGGACTCGTCGTCAACTACCAGGATCCGCTTCACCATGCCCTGCCCCCCTGCCTGTGGACTTAAGATTGCGTCCGGCTCGAACCGCTGCAGCCTCCACAGAGGCGGGTAGAACGACGTCAACCCGTGTGCCCCGGTCCGGTTCGCTCACGATACGGATCGTTCCGCCGTAATGGCTGAGGGCGCTCCGCACAAGCGCAAGCCCCAGTCCAGTCCCCGTCTCCCGGGTTGTAAAACCCGGTTGGAAGGCCTTGCGCAGGGTCTCAGTGTCCATGCCGCACCCGGTGTCCTCCATGCTGATCTTCAGGGATCGCCGGTCCGGGCCTGCATGCATTGTCAGCCGGATTGTCCCACGTCCCTCCATGGCATCGCAGGCATTCCTGATCAGGTTGCGGAAGACACGCTCCATCTCCTCCGGATCAGCAACGACCTGCGGGAGCGTTTCATCGCGCTCCACATGCAGTTCTACCCCTTCGGGGGCTTCCTCCCTTGCCAGCTCCTCCACCAGATCTGCCAGATCGATCACAGCTGGATGCCGCTCCGGGAACTGGGCATAAGTGCTGAATGCGCCCGCCAGCGCGCCCAGGCGCCCGGCTTCCCTGCGGATCAGATGCAGGGCCCGGTCCGCGCGTTCCCGCGACTCTTGCGGCCACCCGCCGGCCAGCCTCTCGAGTACGGACAGGGAAGCCTGAACAGGCGTCATCGTGTTCCGGATCTCGTGCGCAACGAAGCGGGCCGTCTCCTGCGCTCCCCTCACGCGCTCTGTCTCGCGCAGGCGTTCTTCGTAGGCGAGCAGTGTCGATCGCAGGTCGGCAAAAGCGCCCGCAAGGTGAGCGATCTCCGGAATCGCCGAGACAACCTCGGAACCGGTGCCGGGGGAGAGGGTGTCTCCGCGACCCATGGCATCCATCTGGTTGATCAGCGAATGGACGGGCCGGGATACGCTCCTCGACGCCGTGCGCGCCATCCAGAGGCTGAATCCCAGCGATATCGCAAGCACGAGCCCGGCGAGCAGGCCGTAACCCGTGCGAAGGACCCGGCCCATCTCCTGAAGCCGCCGGTAGAGGGAGAGACCGGATGAGACCTCCCCCAGGCGGTCGAAGTAGCCCTCTTCCAGATGAACGCCAAGGAGAAGCACGCCCGTGACTGCGGCGTCGTGCGACGGATCCCGGCCGGCGACGTCCGCGTCGGCCCACACACCCCACAGATAGGTCGGCACGGCAAGGTAGTCGCCATGTTCGTCCTCGAGGCGCAGCGGCACGACGGGCGAGGGGCCCGGCGGCGAGGGCGATGGAGCGCGGAGCAGTGGTCCCGCATCCGGCCCCTGCCCCGGGTGTCGCGCGTGCGAAACGAGCAGCCGGAAGCCGCCCTCCTCCGCGATGTAGTACTGGGCCAGGTCGATCCCGAACTGCCTCGAGCCTTCAGCCAGAACGGCGGTCATGCCAAGCGTGTCACCTGGAGTCGCGGGGAGCAGGCCGCTTTCGGCAAGGACGCGCCCCTCGGTTTCCAGATGCCTCCTCAGCCGGTCATACGCGACGCGGTTGGTCTGCAGTGCGGCTTCCAGCGACCACTCCACTGAGGGGATCGTCCACAGGTGCATCTGCTGTCTAAGCTGCATCCATCCTGCCGTGAGCACGAGCCCGGCAGGCAGAAGGCTGGACAGCACGACCAGCAGGAAGAGGCGGGGGCCGAGCCGCATCCCGCCAGGCTTGGGAGAGTACAACTGATCCGGCACGCCGGGACCGCCTTGCTGTGTCAATACTGATCTGCCGCCTCTCCCTCCGACCAGGCGGTCGAGAGCTGGCCGCAGGCCGCCAGAATATCGCGGCCCTTACTGTATCGGAGGGTCACGACAGGGGCAATCGGCGACATCGCATCGGCGAAGCGGCGTATCCTCCGCACCGGTGTCGGGCGAAGCGTTGAGGCCGGATGGGGGTTGTACGCGATCAGGTTGACTCGGAAACGGTGCTTCCGCGCGAATCCGGCCAGGCGGACGGCGTCGCTGCGCGTGTCGTTGATCCCGTCGAGCAGAACGTACTCCAGGGTCACCCGCGAGCGCAGCCGGACCTGGTAATCCCGCAGCGCCTCGAAAACAACGCGGAAGGAATGGCGGCGGTTCACCGGCATGATCCTCGAGCGGACCTCGTCCGTCGTTGCGTTGAGGGAGAAGGCGAGCCGTACCTTGACGCCCCCGGCGGCCAGCCGCCCGATCCCCTCTGGAAGCCCGACAGTCGACACAGTGATCCTGCGGTTACCCACGGCTGTTCCCTTGTGATCCTGCAGGAGGCGCAGCACACGGATCAGCGAGTCGGGATTGGCAAGAGGCTCTCCCATGCCCATGAAGACGATGTTGACTCCTGAGGGGGAGTTCGTCTCCTCGAGGAACCGCCGCACAGTCAGGATCTGGGAGATGATCTCCCCCGCCGACAGATTGCGGCCGGCACCCATCGATCCCGTAGCGCAGAAGAGACAGCCGTACGCGCAGCCTGTCTGGGATGAGAGGCAGATTGTGCGCCGGCCGGGTGTCCGGATCAGAACCGTCTCTATCCGTCCGCCATCCTCGAGGCCGAGCAGGAACTTCACAGCTTCATCCCCACCTGAGCGCCTGACCGACAGCAGGTCATCCGGGGCGAGAGTGTAGTGCGAAGCCAGCTCGCGGCGAAGATGGACCGGGAGATCGGTCATGGCATCGAAGGAGGTTTCGCCGGCCTCGTAGATCCACCGGGCCACCTGGCGCGAACGGAACGCAGGGAGTGTGGCCAGTGGTCCGTCCTGCAGCCGCATCTCCTCCGACGTCATGCCCGGAAGTGAGATCCTGCGGTCGGGAGCATTTCGTGTCATTCCGTGATCCGCCTCCTTCGAGCTTGCCAGAATAGCACGGCGTGTGGATTGTTGGAGCGAACCCGGGAGGCAGAATGGCCCCGATTCCAGATCCGGCGGAACGCCTGCGCCAGGCCATGGCGGCCCTCGGCGAACCCCAGCGGTTCCGGCTGGCCCGGCTTCTCGCGGAGCGGGCGCGTGCCGTGGGGGAGCTTGTCGAAGCGACAGGCATGCCCCAGCCGCTTGTCAGCCACCACCTTTCCGTACTCAGCCGGGCGGGCCTGGCGGAGTTTGAACGAAGTGGTCGCCACGCGTACTACCGTCTGAGCTGTTCCGACCATCAGGAACTCAGGGTGCTGGTCGACCTGATGCAGATCTCCGGATCGGGGGGTCTGGATCGCGATGCCTGTCGGCCTGACCCGGGCGAGGCGGTCTCAATGCCCGCGCCGCGCCCGGGGGAGATCGAGGACTACCTGCTGTAGACCGGATCATCCGTGAAACCTTGTCACGAATGAACCGGATCAGGCGCGATGTGCAGTCCGGAACTGAGACAGCCGGGTGTGTCCCGATCGCTCCGAAGTGTGACTCCTGCGCAACGCCTGCACGGCCCCCATCGAAGACGGCGGGTGACGTGTGACACTGTGCGGAGGCTGTGTGGGAAGACCGGGCCGGCCCTGACCGGGTTCGGCACGACGATTGAAGCACACTGACCAAGAGCGGTTTCTACTCCGGGAATCGGGAAAGGCGAGGTGGAGAGATGAAGACCCTCAATACAGCCTTCAGGAGCATGGTCAGACCATCGGACAGTCGGCGCATACGGCCGGGCATCCCGGGGCGTCTGATCCCGGTTGTTCTGGCAGTGCTGGTCTTTGTGTCCGGGATCTGTGGCTGCGATGATGACTGCTGCGTGGACTGCACGGTATACCCGCCGCCTGCAGCACCCAGGGGTCTCTGGAGCATCACGGGTGATGGCGAGGTGGAACTGTTCTGGTACCCCAACACGGAGTTTCACCTGGACGGCTACCGCATCTACCGGAGCACCGAGCCAACCGGCTACTTCCCCCGGATCGCGACTGTGAGCCGTCACGCCACGTCCTACGTGGACCGTGATGTCCGGAACGGCGTGACGTACTACTACACGATCGCCGCTTTCGACAGGAACAACAACGAGAGCGATCTCTCCCCGCAGACGATCTTCGATACGCCTCGTCCCGCGGGAACCGACCTCAGGCTGACCAACTCACGCGTATGGCCGGAGCGCAGCGGATACGACTTCTCCGGGATGGTCAGAGTGGACTGGCGGGACATCGGGGCGGACATCTACTACTGGCATTCGGACGAGGCCGGTCCCTGGATGATCGCCACCGAAAGGTCGGCCAACGAGTACACGGACATCCAGAGCGCCGGATACGGCCCGCTTGACAGCGTGGATTGGGCTCCCGTTGACGGGTGGTCGCCATATGGAGAGGTCCCCCTCATCCCTGGGCACTGCTACATCGTCTGGACGTGGGACAACCACTTCGCGAAGTTCCGGGTCGTTTCCGTCTCATCCTCCGAAGTCGTGATCGACTGGGCCTACCAGATCGACCGGGGCAACCCGGAGCTCTCTCACCCGGGCCTGGGCGAACCATCCCCGGCCGGCAAACCCGAGGGAGGTGGTCTGCGCCGTCACCAGGTGGGCATGGAAAGGAGCGCGCGATGAAGAGCCGATGTTATGACGCCTGGAACCGGTGGACGGGCATTCCCGCCGTCCGCGGCTCCCTGGCCTCGTCCGTGCTGCTGGCTGTGATTCTTCTCTTGCCCGGCCTGATCGGGCAGGCCGGGGCTGCGGCGCTGCAGGTTCCTCCGGGAGGAGTGCGGGTCGAGCTGTGGTCCGATCCGGAGCCCGGCAGTATTGTCTATCCCGGACAGCACGTCCGTGTCTACTTCCGGGCGAACACGGACTGCTATGTGACGCTCATCGCGGTGGACACCGAGGGTCGCGTCCGGTTGCTGTTCCCGACCGGGAGGGATGACGGCTGGGTAAGGGGCGGGCGCACATACCGTCTCCCGGCCCTGCGGGGGGAGAGAATCGTCTTCCAGGGCCCGGCCGGAATCGAGTACATGTACGCCCTTGCTTCCCTGGAGCCGACGCGGCACCGCTATCCCATGTGGCTGGTCGACGGGAGTGTATGGGAGCCTGATCCCTGGTACTGGGACGACGACTACCATCTGTACAACCATGGGTTCGTCATCGGCGATCCCTTCTACCAGATCCATCAGTTCTGCAGGGCTCTGGTGCCGTATCCGGACTGGACCGACACATACTCCACCGCCTTCATCAGCTTCCATGTCGGCAGGAGGGTACACTACCCGCGTTACCTCTGTTCCGACTGCCACTGGGGTGGGTGGATCGATCCGTATGCCCGGACCTGCCGCGCCGTCGCGATACACGTGGGCGATATCCGGTACCGGGGGTGGATCGACTTCCGCGTAGTGTTCGCTCCCAGGTACAAGTACCGCGTCAACTACGCATGGCGGCCCCTGTGGTGGAGGGGCGATCGCTGGACAGGTCCTGACGGCAGGTGGGTCTGGTCTTCGACCGACCGGAGAAGCGATATCCGACGCTACTTCGCCGATGCAGGTTCGAGAGGCGACAGGCCTGTGGGTGATCCTTCGGGGAAGCCGGATCAGCCGTACCGCGTGACCAGGGATGGAGAACGGGTGCCGGAAGGCGCCCGCGATCGGAACGCATGGGAGCGGGCCCACCAGGAGAGGCTGAGGTCCTCGGTGAAGGATCAGGGCCCATCGCGGGAACCCGATCGTGCGCCACGCCCTCCGCGCGCTGAGGAGCCTCCGCGGGAGCGTGCACCGGAGTCAGACCGGGCTCCGAGATCTCCGCGCGCTGAGGAGCCGCCGCGGGAGCGTGCACCCCGATCGGGGAGGACTCACCGGTCAAGTTGACTCCATTACCTCACGACAGGTAGGATGAGGCGTTCACAGCCCGGCCATAGCGCCGGGCATCGCCTTTGTCACCGCAGCCGGCAGGGGCTGCCCGCCGTGCGGCGGCCTGGGGCTGCAGCCGGTTGCAGGGTCTGGAGGAAACACATGGGCACTCGTCGATCCGCTCTCCCGGCCGTGGCCGCTGCGGCGGTCATCATGGCCGCTGTTGCCGCTGTCCCGGCTGCAGGCGGCACCACTACCGGGTTCTCATACCTCAAGATCGGCGCGGGTGCGCGATCGGTGGCTCTTGGCGACGCCGTTGTCTCCCACGTGAGCGATGCCTCGGCCAACTACTGGAACCCCGGAGCCATCGCTCTGATGGACGGCTGGCATGCCGAACTGATGCACAACGAGAGCTTCCAGAATGTCCGCTACGAGTTCGTGTCATTGACACGCCGTCTCTCCCGCCGCCACAGCGTCGGGCTCTTCTTCAACGGTGTCTGGACCGACAATCTCAGGGGGTACAACGAGAGGGGTGAGTTCGAGGGCCACTTCGGCTACTACGGTGTTGCTGCAGGCGCCAGCTATGCATTTTCCCTCACGGACAGGATCGGAATCGGCGCAGGCGTCAAGCTGCTGCAGGAGGCGATGGACGAGTACAGTGCAGGAGGACCTGCCTTCAACCTGGGGATCCAGGCGCGCGAGCCTTTTGCCCGCATCCTTCCCAGAACAGACTTTGGTCTCTCAGTGCGTCATCTGGGCGGAGAGATGGAGTATGAGGCGGAACCATTCGACCTGCCCACAGCCGTCCAGGGGGGCGTGACGCACACGCTTCCGATCGCCGCGGCCCAGGGACAGCTTCTCCTGGCGGCGGAATTCCGTACGACCCGGGGCGAAGACTCGCAGTTCCTGGTGGGAACGGAGTACCGCTACCAGGACGCCGCCAGGCTGCAGGTGGGCTACCTCACCAATCACGACACGCAGGATGTGAGCTTCGGTGTCGGCGTGGGGCGCGGAGTGATAAAGGCCCAGTACTCGTTCGTCCCCTTCGGCGAGGAGCTTGGCGAGCAGCATCGGCTGTCTGTTCTTCTGAACTGGTGATCCGTGAGGCTTGGGCGTCTGTGCGCCGTCATGGTCTGAACCACTCCGGGAACGGCCTGCTCGGGATCGGCTTGTGCTCCGCTCCGGTCTTCCGGTAAAGCGCGAAAACCCCACCCTGAAGTCGCACGTGGGACATGTTCCTGATCCAGTCCCCGATGAGCAGGTAGTCCAGCCCATCCGACCTGAAGTGCACGGGATCGTGCACATGCCCCATCACCATTCCGGTTACACCGTCCCGCAGGTGTTTGTGGGCGACGTGCTTCAACAGCCTGGGGAGGAGGATGTCCTGGTCGTGCCTGTGTTCCTTCCCGGCATTCGAGATGCCGGTGGCCAGGGGAATCCCCACATCCGGGTGAATGCTGCGGTATGCGGCGATCGCAAGGCGGTTGCGCAGGAGCTTCCTCAGGATCTTGTACTTCGTGTCCCCGCGGCCCATACCGTCGCCGTGTGCCAGGTGGATGACGCGTCCCTGCAGCCGAACCGTTATCGGCTCGGGGAATGAGCTGATCCCCAGCTCGTCCCGCAGGTAAGAGCCCACCCAGTAGTCGTGGTTGCCGCACAGGTAGAAGACAGGGATCCCGGACTCCACGCACTCGGCGAGGCATCGGCTCACTCGGAAGCTCCCTTTCGGGATCGCATGCCGGTACTCGAACCAGAAGTCGAACAGATCTCCGAGCAGGAACAACGCACCCGCATGCTCCTGCGCTTCCCGGAGAAGCCCCAGAAACGACTCTTCGTGATCGGACGGAGTTCCTCTCCCTCCGAGATGAGCATCGCTCAGGAAGAAAGCCGGACGACTTCCGCAGTCCACATCGTATGGCATGGCTGCAGTATATCCCTCTCCAAAGGGAAGCGAAGCGATGATCGACGACTATCCGCGTTCGGCCCTGGCCGGGGAGTTCACTGGCGAACGCCTGACCGCGGTGACCCATTATCGGCCGGATTGACCGGGTTGACATGGTGTGGACCTCCTGCTACGTTTCCCATCGGCGTGGTCCGCAGACGCTTGGGGGAACGGATATCCCCTTGTTTCACCTGAGGTTGCAGCCTTGACGGGGATCTTCGACCGGCTTTTCGAGGTCTTTCCCGGGTGAAGATGCAAGCCGCCCACACGGGCATGACTCTTGAGAGCCGGCAGAGTACATACGTGCATGTATGCCATCCGGCCCTCGGGGGGGAGTTGTGGCAGGAAAGAACTTTCAGGTACTGATCATCCCGGAGACTGGCGAGCCTGTCAGGAATCTCCGCATTCCGTGCACAGCACTGCGCGTCGCGCTCATTGCATCCGTACTGAGTGTGATCCTGGTGGCGACGTCCATCGGACTCCATGTCCGGAATGTCCAGCGACTGCACACGATGAAGCAGTTGTCCAGCCAGAACGAAGCCCTGCGCACACACGTTGAGTCGGTTCAGGACGCATTGGACCGCGTCGAGGCGCTCGTGGCTAAAGGGGAGCGCATGGAGCGGCAGGCGCGCCTCCTTGCCGGACTCGAGCCGGTCGACGCGGACGTCAGGCAGATGGGGGCCGGCGGGCCGCTTGTCGGCCCGGTTCATGTCCAGACCCGCGACCATGCGCTGGATGGTCTGATCCGCAGCCACAATGTCAGGCTGGAGGAAGTCGAGCGCCGGCTGGATTTCCAGAAGCAGAGTTTCGAGGAGACTCTGGAGGCCCTGGAAGAGGTGGGGGATCGCCTGGCACACACTCCCTCGATCGCTCCCCTGCGGGATCACGGGATGATTTCGAGCAGTTTCGGGTGGAGGAAGGATCCCTTCACGGGGCAACGGGCTTTTCACGAGGGCCTGGACTTCCCGGCACCGACAGGCACACCGGTCTATGCCACTGCTGCCGGGACGGTGGCCTTTATCGGTCGCAGCGGTGACCATGGCCTCACTGTGCGGGTACGTCATGGGTATGGACACGAAACAGTCTACTCACACCTCAACAGCACCTCGGCTCGCAGAGGACAGAAGGTGGAGCGCGGCGATCTGCTGGGAGAAGTCGGATCGACAGGACGTTCGACCGGGCCGCATCTCCACTATGAAGTTAGGGTCAACGGAGCGCCCAAGGATCCGTCGCTGTACATCCTGAAGCCCAGAACCAGGAACTGAGCGCCGGGTCATACGGCGCCCAGGCGCAGAAACTCGTGCCAGGACACCTTCGTCACTCCGGGACCGGCTTTCTTCCGGCCCTGTTCTGTCTCCTCCTCACCGTAGGCCATGCTGCTGCGGCTGTCTCCGTGAATGCGGTCCGACTTGGTGGGTCTCCCACGCAGACCAGGCTGGTGTTCGATCTTAGCGATCCGGGTTTTGCCTACACTCTGGATGCGCCTGATCGGGGCGTGATTCTGCTGAGGCTGCCGGGAGTCAGTCTTGGTAGAGGCCTGCAGCCTCCAGGCCCGGATGGTCTGCTTCTGGGATTGGCGCTGGTGGAGGAGGACGGTACATTGCTGGCCCGCATCCGTCATCCTGACGGGTGCAGCACCCTGGCCTTCCGGCTGGAGGCGGGCGATGGCCGTCCGGACCGTCTGGTGGTCGACCTCTTCGCCCCCGAACTCGTCTCCGAACTCACCCCCGGCCTGCCCGATGATGTCCCCCCCCTGCAGGTTGATCCGGTGCCCCGCAGGAGAGGCCCCCGCATTGTGGTCATCGACCCGGGCCACGGAGGTGATGATCCGGGAGCGGTTGCAGGCGGGCTTCGGGAGAAGGACATCGTCCTGGATGTCGGGCGTCGCCTGGCCGGGATCCTGAACCGTGGAAGCGGCATCCGGGCCGCCCTTACGAGGGACAGGGATGTGCGCGTTCCGTTACGGCAGAGAATGCGAAAGGCTGAATCGGAAGGGGCTGATCTCTTCGTCAGCATCCATGTCAACGCGGCGCGAAGCCGCTCGGCTCACGGCGCCGAGGTCTTCTTCCTCTCGATAGGGGCGGCAAGCGATGAAGCATCCCGCGAACTGGCCCGGCTGGAGAACATGGCAGATCCCGACTACGTCGTGGAGGAGGATGTCGGGCTTCAGGATGTCCCATTCCTGGTGGACCTGCGGCAATCGGACACCCTGATTCGAAGCAGCCGCGCTGCCGAGGAGATTCTGGATGCTCTCACTGACAGGGAGCTGACTTCGTCAAGAGGGGTCAAGCAGGCCGGTTTCGTGGTTCTCAAGTCCTTTCAGGTTCCTTCCGTGCTCGTCGAACTGGGATTCATCTCCAGCGAGAATGATCGAAGGCGCATGGCCACGGATCAGCACCGCGACCGGCTTGCACGGGCTCTGGCGGATGGCATCGAGAGATACTTCCAGAGGTATGCCCCTCGCAGGGTGGAGGAATAGTCGATACGGGGGCTGGCTCGGAGGCAAGGCGGCAACTATTCCCCACAAAATCCCCTGTTGCCCGGTGGACCCAGGATTGCATCTACCCTGGATGACACCCGTATCCCTGCGGATCACCGGCAACTGCCTCCTGCGCCGCAGTCAAGGTCGGTGTCTCGATAGCCGATATCACGCCTGTGTGCATTCCATCTGTGAGGGAGGATGCGTCGGTGGATCCCTGTCGCTTGCCGGAACCAGTTGAAAATGAGGAGCTTCTCCAGATCTACCTCGAGTCCGGGGAGGAGTCGGTGCGGGGCCTTCTCGAATCGATCGGGCGGATGCAGGAGGATGCGGGGTCAGAGACCGATCTCGTGAGACTGGAGCATTTGTCGCACCGGGTTAAGGGATCTTCCTACCAGTTCGGGTTTCGCCGGGCCGGGGAGATAGCGGAGAGGATGGAGGCGCTCGCCCGCTTCCTCCGCGAAAGAGATCGGTTGCCGGATCGGGAGGATCGGGTTGTCCTGCAGGATGCAGCCGAATGCCTGGCTGCCGCCCTTGAATCGATCCGTACGCAGTCGGCACTACCGGACATCGCAGACCTGTTCACGCGGCTGGACGCCAGGTTCCTGAGCGCCAAGCCATCCCATCCCCGCTCTATGGCAGGCCACGGTACTCCCGGTGCAGACATCTTCGATGATCCGCAGCCTGAGGTCTGCATCGATCTCGACCAGGTGGACGGGCTGCCTGCTCTCCCCGAGGTGATCATTAGGATCATGGAACTGATCGAAGACGAGGATGTCTCAGTGAACCGGATAGCCGAAGCGGTTGAACAGGACCCTTCACTGGCGGCCTCGGTCCTGAAGATCGTCAACTCTCCGTTCTATGGCCTCTCCAACCGCATCACCTCGATTCGCCACGCGGTTGTGCTGCTCGGATTCCGCGCGGTCCGAAATCTTGCCATGTCGGCCGCCCTCATACGCACATTTGGCGGAGGGCGTGAGGACGGCAGGATCGGCCGGCAGCGGCTGTGGCGGCACAGTGTGGCCTGCGCCGTTGGCGCACGGCTGCTGGCCGGGCTGACAAGGGCATGGGAGCCGGAAGAGGCCTTCCTCGCCGGGCTCATGCACAGCATGGGGATCGTCGTGCTGGAGCAGTGCTTCCACGAGGAGTACCTGCGTGTCCTGGATAAGGCGGAGGTGGACGGTGTCCCCTTCCGGCAGGCCCAGTTGGCGGTATTCGGATGTACGGATGCCGAGGTGGGAGGCCGGCTGGCCGGGAAGTGGAACTTCCCTGCCTCCGTGGTTGATGCAATATCTCGGCAGTACGATCCGCTTCTGGCCGAGGGAGCGCCGTTGCTTGCCGCCATAGTCCATCTCGCCGACCGCATGACCCCATGTGCCTCGGATTTGCCCGGTGCACACTCCGTCACGGAAGGCGCCGGCCGGGAGGCCGTCGGCTCTGGGCCTGGCCGGCAGCAGGCCGATTGCGACCCGGGAGTTGCCGGGACGGTCAGTGCTCCAGGAGGGCGGCAGTGGGCGTGCGAGGTCTGGGAGAGGGATGCCCTGGATCTTCGTGCCGCGGCATTGATCGGATTGGGGCCCGGCGATCCGGAGAGATTCCTCGAGCGATTCGGAGGCGAATGGGAGCACGCGCAGTCACTGTTGGGGCTTGTCGGTTGACGGAATCCTGAGCATTCGGCGGCGGTGTCGGACCCTGGGGAGTTGGTTTGGACAAGACGACGGTCATCGGTCTTCTTCTGGGCCTGTCCTTCATACTGGGCGCAATCCTCCTGGGGCCCACCTCGGAGGCATTCTGGAACCCGGCGGGCCTCCTCATCGTCGTCGGCGGGGTTCTGGCCACGACGCTGATCCGGTTTCCGGCCCGGGTTGTCGCGAGTACGACCAAGGTGATCCGACAGGCCTTCTTCGTGCGTCTGGAAAGCACGACCGATCTGGTAGGGACGCTTGTGCAACTTACGGAGGCAGCGCGCAGGGACAGCCTCCTGGCCCTGGACCGGTTCGAGGTGAAGGATCCGTTCCTCCGGCGGGGCGTGGAACTCTGCGTCGACGGCGTGGAGCCCGCGGTCATCGAATCGGTGCTCAGGGGCGAGATCGCGTCGGTCCTGGACCGCCATTACCGCGGCCAGCGGATCTTCAAGGGGATGGGAACCTCCGCGCCGGCCTTCGGGATGATCGGGACGCTCATAGGCCTTGTACAGATGCTGACCTCCATGGAGGATCCGTCCAAGATAGGCGGCGCGATGGCAGTGGCGATCCTGACAACCTTCTACGGCGCCTTCATGGCATATCTCATCTTCTTCCCCGTAGCCGACAAGCTGTCCGAGCGCTCGCGCGAGGAGCTCGTGAACCGGGAGCTGATCGTCCAGGGGCTCATGGGAATGCTTGCCGGCCACCATCCCCGCATCGTGGAGCGGCACCTGGTATCGTTGCTGGAACCCACCCAGCGAGAGTACATAGGTCGGAGGCGGGCCCGCAGAAGGGCCGCGTGAGGTGAGTATGTCCCGCAGGCGGGTCTTTCGAGCTCCTCCGCAGGAGTCGGAGGGAGGGGGTGGCGACTGGGTCATGACCTATGGCGACCTCATGACCCTTCTCCTGGTCTTCTTCGTACTCATCGTCTCCTTCTCCACACTGGACGTGGTCAAGTACCGGGAGCTGGTGGGCAGCCTCGAGGAGGCGTTCGGCAGCAAGAACCGCCCGGCGACACCGCTCATCCAGGAGGACACGCCTCCTTTCACAATGCCGGTGCAGATGGATGCGTTTCCGACCCAGGCCGAAACCGATGTCAGGGAGACGGAGCGGGTGAAGGTCGAGGAGGACCTGGCGAAGCTGATCGAGGAGATGGGCCCCGGGGCGCCCTTGGAGCTGGTGGAGTCGCCCGAGGGGCTGCGCCTGCGCATGCAGGGCCACGTCATATTCAGCCTTGCCAGCGCGGAGCTCAACGAAGATTCCCTGCCCATCCTTGCCGAGCTGGCGCCCATACTCCAGCGCTATCCGTACAGGATCTGGGTGGAGGGGCACAGCGACGATCTTCCGATCCAGACCCCCGTCTATCCATCCAACTGGGAGCTCTCAGCGGCCCGCGCAGGGACCGTGGTGCGGCACATGATCGAGCACAGCGGGCTGCGGCGGGATCGTCTGGCGGCAGTCGGATACGCCGACACGCGCCCGGTCATTCCGAACACCGATGAGGCTTCACGCGCGGCAAACCGCCGGGTGGAGATGCTCCTCTCCCAGCCCGGGGGGAGGTAGCCGCATTTCTGCCGGTGAGCGGACGTGGCCCGGCCTTCCACACTATCGCAACAGCGACGGCTCGTATTCCTCCGGAGCCTCGAACCCCATCAGGTGCAGGGCGGTCGCCGCCGTGTTGGCGAGTCCCGCTTCGGGAAGGTCGTCGCGCAGCCTGCGGTTCCCGGGATCCGACGGGTCGAATATGAAGAATGGGACAGGATTAAGGGAGTGGCTGGTCTTGGGCCTGGGCTTGCCGGTCTCCCCGTCGCGCAGGATCGCCCCCTTCCCGTCGCGCTCGAACATCTCGTCCGCGTTCCCGTGATCCGCAGTGACGATGGCGATTCCCCCGATCTCCCGGACGCACTCGAGCAGCCGGCCGAGAGACAGGTCCACTGCCTGTACACTCAGAACGGCAGCCTCGAGAATGCCTGTGTGGCCGACCATGTCGCCATTCGGGTAGTTGATCCTGGCGAAGCGGTGTCGGCCCGAGCGCAGCTCCTCGATCGTCCGGTCCGTGATCTCGGCCGACTTCATCCAGGGGCGCTGCTCGAACGGAATCTGGTCCGATGGGATCTCCACGTAGGTTTCCTGGTCCCCGAATCTCCCGCCGCGGTTGCCGTTCCAGAAGTAGGTGACGTGGCCGTACTTCTGCGTCTCGCTGCACGCGAATTGCGGGATCCCGTTCCGGGCCAGGTATTCGCCCATCGTGCGTTCGATGGAGGGGGGAGTGACCAGGAACTCGCGCGGGATCCTGTAGTCGCCATCGTACTGCATCATCCCGGCGTAGGCGGCGTCGGGGCGCCGGCCGCGGTCGAAGAAGGTGAAGTCATCCTGTTCGAACGCCCTGCTGATCTCGATCCCCCTGTCGCCGCGGAAATTGAAGAAGATGACGCTGTCACCATCGCGGACCGGCCCGACGGGATCTCCACTCTCGTCGACGACCACGAACTGGGGAAGAAACTGGTCGATCGCTCCGGGATCCTCGCGGCGGAATGTCCCGACGGCATCGGCTGCCGAGCTGAATCCGCGCCCTTCCCCGTGGACGTGGGCATTCCAGCCCCGTTCCACTATGCGCCAGTCGGCCTCGTAACGGTCCATCGTGGTGGTCATGCGGCCCCCGCCAGAGGCGATCCGGAAGGTGCGTCCTTCACCCTCGCCGTACTTCGCCAGCTCCTCTTCCAGCTGATCGATGTAGACGAGGGCCGAGGTCTCGGGCACATCGCGTCCATCCAGCAGGGGATGAACGAACAGCCTGCGCACCCCCTCATCCGCGGCTCTGCGGATCAGCGCCATGAGATGGTCGATGTGGGAGTGGACATTCCCGTCGGAGAGAAGGCCGATGAGATGCAGCGCTCCGCCCGACTCCGTGCACCTGGCGATCAGCTTCTTCCAGGCATCCCCGTCAAAGATGCCGCCGCTCTCTATCGCCCTGGTGACGAGCATTGCACCCTGGTCGAAGACCCTCCCCGCACCGAGCGCATTGTGCCCCACCTCGGAATTTCCCATGTCGGCATCCGAGGGGAGGCCCACCGCCGTGCCGTGTGCGCGAAGGGTCCGGTACGGGTACGTGGCGCGGAGGGAGTCAAGGACCGGCGTGCGGGCCAGGAAGACCGCGTCACCCTCATCCGCCGGACCCACGCCCACCCCGTCCATCACAACGACTATCACAGGCCCTTTCGGGGGGCGGGCATTCGCCATCTCTCTGAGGGTCCAGTCCATCGAGTCCTCCTGCGGATCCCTTCCTCAGTCATCTGCGCGAGCGATGCGGATGATCCGGTGAACCGTGCTGTGACCTTCCCATTGCGTGCGGATCCAGTAGAGCCCCGAGGCTGCCGGTCGGCCCTCACTGCTGCGGCCCTCCCAGACGAAATCGTGAAGGCCTGCGCCAGGCACGGAGGTCTTCCCTGTCCAGACCCTTCTGCCAGCCGGATCCAGGATGTCGCAGCTTACCTCTCCAGCCCGGGGAGTGCGGATCTGCCACCTCACATGGCCGGAGGAGGGATTCGGGAAGGGCTGCGAGACCACGAACGCATCCCTCGCCTCCGCGGGGCCGGGCCGGTACGGCCCGAGCATGCTCGCTCCGGGCCAGTAACCGTGCGGCTCCAGCCAGTACTCAGGGTCGCCCTCCGGAGATGCCGTCCTGTCGTGGAATGCGTATCCGGGGCCGGTCCCGCTCTCTCCGATCAACTCCGGTGCGGAGCCGTACATGCCCCTGTGCACCATGAAGCGCATCCCGGCCAGGTCCCCGGGCACTGTCCACTCCAGTATCACGCCCCCGGCCTCCTCCCACCTCGCATCCACGGCGTAGATGAGAATGGGAGATGGTATCTCTGTGGCGGCAAGGGCATCTATCTTGCCATGGCCCCAGCCGGTGTTCGGCGTGGCGCCGGTCTGTTGATCCGCCCGGCTGGTTGTCTGCAGCCGGGCCAGCGCCTCTGTCGTGGTGTAGGGCTGCTGCTGCAGCATCAGGGCCACCAGCCCGGCGACGTGCGGCGCCGCCATGCTGGTTCCCTGGAGAACCCAGTGGACCCCGTCCTCGAGGACCTGCGCAGTAGGCGGGCTCGCGATGTCGGATGAAAGCGCGGCTCCGATCACCTGCCCGGGAGCGGCGACATCCGGTTTCAGGGCGCCGTCCCGGCGCGGCCCATGGCTGCTGAAGAAGGAGATCGCGCCATCTGTCCCCGAGGGATCCGTATAGGTCTCGCCGTTGACGCTTGTCCACTCCGTCTTCGTCACGTATGACCCCACCGCGATCACCGAGTCGGCTGTTGCGGGGGAGCCGACGAGCTTGGCCGGGGTCATCCCTTGCGTGAACCTGGTGCCGGCAATCGATGAGCCGTCTATCCAGAGGTCGGCGACTGCAGGCGAGGCGGGCGCCTTGGGGGTGTTGTGCAGTACTATCTGCCAGTCGCCTTCCGCAGGCGGGTTGGATGGATCCTCATCATAGAGGCTGATCTCGATGTTGCTGTCAGCTCCGCCGGTGGCACGGTTGGTCACCTCCAGAGTCCCGTAGGGGGTGTTGAGGTTTGTGCCTTCTCCCAGGCCGATTACTCCTGTAGAACCGTTGTCGGGGAAGATGATCTCGACGCCAATCGTTGAGTCGGCAGGATAGTACCCGTCGATCCAGACGAAGTCGTTGTCCGCCCCCTCCAACGCCTCATACTCAGGGATCTCAAGGATGATGACGGCCGGATCACCCGAAGCGACAGCGGCCTCGGCATGGGTCGCCGAGGTCTGCTCGTTGCCGGCGGCGGCAACGATGATCCGGTTCGGGCCGGCGAGTGCGTTCATGGCCAGGTCAAAGTCGGACGTGCCGTCGTGAGGCCCGTACTGGTTTCCAAGGCTGAGGTTGACAACGGCTCTCAGCCCCATTGCCGCAGCCTTCCGGAATATGTAGTCCACCCCCTCGGTCACATCCGGGGACCACAGCGTGGTATTGACTATGATCAGGGTTGCCTCCGGGGCGACCCCGACGTAGGTCCAGGCGGGCTCCCCGTGCCCTGTGGCAGATCCGTTGCCCGCCGCGATCCCGGCAACGTGCGTTCCGTGGCCGTGTGCGTCGGTCTGGGTGCAGAGGCCCGCATCGATCTCAGCGGCTGTCCACTCGTATCCGTGCCCGAAGCCGGCGGGGTGATTGCCTTCCACCGTCTGGTCCCAGAGGAACGCGACCCTGGTGTTCCCGTCTTCGTCCAGGAAGTCCTCGTGGGTGATGTCGATGCCGGTGTCGACGATCCCGACGACAACCCCCTGGCCCGTCAGCCCGCTGTACACGGGCGGTGTCCCGGATCCGTTGTGAACCGTGGTGGCGTCGATCTCGACGATGCTGGCGTCAAGAAGCAGTTGTGTCTTGTGAGCCTCGGTGATGCGCAGCACGCCGGGTTGCCTGCTCAGCAGGTCAATCTCTTCCAGGGTCAGGCGCGCCGTGGCGATCCCCTGCCGATCCATTCCCACAATTGCTGTGGCAGGATACCGGACCGATCCGTCGTGGCGGATCCAGCAGGGGATGCGCTCTACCCCGTCAGATCCGGTGACGGTGTGGAGCAGTCCCGACACGGGATGGAGATTCTCTCCCGGCTCATCGCGGCCAGGCCGCTCCTGGCGCTGCATCTCGAGCCTGAGCAGGGAGCCCAGCTTGTGAAGCTGTGTGCTGTCGGCCTCCCTGTCCGGATGCCCGGCACCTGCCGGGAGCGCCTGGAACACGAGCGAATTCGCAAGAGCGATGGCAAGGGCAAAGGATCTGGCGTTCATGGTCTCCTCCGTGGCCGGAGCGGGTGTCCATCCCGTCATGCTCCGGCGGATCTCCCGGGCGCAGACACCTGGCCCGACGGCTCTCTCCTCCCTGTATCGGCCAGGGCGGCAGGTGTCCTGATGCAGCCGTCAACAGTGGGAGATGATCTGTGAATAGCGGGTACGGTGTCACTGTAATCTTCGTCAGGCAGGGGCTGTGAGGCCCGGGTCCCGAGAACGCAGCTTGACGCTGTCCGCACGCGGCAATAGCATACGGCCGTTCCCGCAATGTGCTGCAGCCTGTGGAGGTGTGCCGATGGTCTGGTGGATATGGATCATACTGGGTGCGTTGCTGCTCGTGGCCGAAGTCATAATCACCACCGACTTCTACATCGTCTTCTTCGGGGTGGCGGCTGTGCTTGTCGGAGTTGCCGGTCTTCTGGGCCTGGACCTTCCGAACTGGGCGCAGTTTCTGCTGTTCGCCGTGCTCTCGATCGCCGGCCTGGTCTTCTACAGGAGCCGCCTGAAGCAGCGATGGCAGAGCGCTGATCGTGAACTGGGGCCCGAGATCGTGGGCGAGCGCGGCGTTGCGCGCAATGAGATCGCGCCGGGGGCGCGCGGCCGGGTCCGGTTGAGAGGCACAGCCTGGGAGGCCGTGAACGAGGGAGAGGCGGCGATAGCAGCCGGGGCGGGCTGCAGGGTAGCCCGTGTCGACGGCCTGACCCTGTTCGTCCGCCCCTCGGAGTAGCTGCAGACGCCGGTTCGGGCTTGCCGCCGCAGCAGGCGGGGGCCGAATCATCATCAACGTGGGAGTCAATGGTATGACAGGTACAACCATCGCCGTAATCGTTGTCGTGATCCTGGTGCTGATCACCATAGCCAGGACCGCGGTCGTGGTCCCGCAGCAGTCGGCTTATGTCGTGGAGTATCTCGGCAAGTACCGCAAAACCATGTTTGCCGGTTTTCACATTCTGATACCGTTTGTTGAAAAGGTCGCGTACAAGCACAGCCTCAAGGAAATCGCCATCGACATTCCCGAGCAGGTTTGCATCACCCGTGACAACGTGCAGGTCGGCGTGGATGGGGTGCTGTACCTCAAGGTTCTGGATCCTCAGCGGGCATCGTACGGGATCACCGACTTCGTCTTCGCAATCGCCCAGCTTGCGCAGACCACCCTCCGCAGCGAGATCGGCAAGATCGACCTCGACAAGACCTTCGAGGAGCGTACGGCGATCAACATGTCGGTAGTCGAGGAGCTGGACAAGGCGTCCGACCCCTGGGGCGTGAAGGTCCTGCGGTATGAGATCAAGAACATCAATCCGCCACGGGACGTGCTGAGCGCCATGGAGAAGCAGATGCGCGCCGAGCGCGAGAAGCGGGCAACGGTGCTAACCAGCGAGGGGGACCGGGACGCGCAGATCAACCGTGCCGAGGGGGAGAAGCAGCGGGTGATCAAGGAGTCCGAGGCTGTCAAGCAGCAGCAGATCAACGAGGCCGAGGGAGAGGCCCAGGCGATCCTGGCCGTGGCCGAAGCGACGGCGGAGGGGCTGCGCAAGGTGGCCCTGGCGCTTGACGCTCCGGGCGGTGACCAGGCGATGGCTCTGCGCGTGGCCGAGCAGTACGTGAACGAGTTCGGCAAACTGGCCCGCAGCTCGACGACGCTGGTCCTCCCGGCCACTCTCAGCGATGTGGGCAGCATGATTGCGCTGGCTACCAACGTTGCCAGACGCATGAAGGTCGAGGCCACAGAGACACCACCTCCCCGGTCCTGACAGGGGGGTGCCCGATAGTTGCGCTGATGTGAGAGGGAAACACCGGCGGCAGCCGCTGTCGTGCATCCAAGCCCTTTGAGACACACACATATTGAGGCTGGAGGATTCCGTCAGACTGACCGATCACAGCCTTGCCTGCCCCTGCCGGACAAGGCCACCTGCAGCCTGGCAGCGGGTTGGAAGCAGGTGCATCGGTCCCCGGTACGGACTGGTTCGAAGAGCGCGGACCTTGATCCAGCCGGGTCACGTGTGGGAAGGTACTGGGTGATCTCTCCCGAGTCCGATTACCCGAACACCTGAGAACAGCAGGAGACATATCGGAGTTCACCGCTGGACAAACTGTTATGGTTCCAGCCGTTTTATTCGTGCGACCTGAAGGCCCACAGGAGGGGAAGAGTGAACCTGGCAGACAACATGACCCGGGTGATTGTGCTGTTAGCCCTGTCAATCGTCCTGATCTTCGGGACAGGGTGCGATGCCGAGAATCCGGACCAGAAGCATACGGCAGATCCCGCACTGGCGGCGGTGGAAGAGCGGGCGGGGTATGCTGGGGGCTCAGATGCGGCACCTCCCGGCAGCCAGTCGGCGGACCCCGTAGACACGGAGGCCGAAGGCGTAGTCACGGCGGATGAGAACCCGTCCGGGATCGCCCACACGACAGATGACACGCCCGACAGGGCCGGGACTGCCAACGAGCCACCCCAGGCCGCCCAGCCGGGGATACAGCTTCCCGATCCCTCAACCCGCCGGCCGGCTCCGGACTTCACCCTTCAGGATGTGGAAGGCAGGGACGTCCGTCTGGCCGACTACCGCGGAAAGGTCGTACTGCTCAAGTTCTGGGCCACCTGGTGCGCGCCCTGCAGGATGGAGGTTCCGGACTTCATCAACCTGCAGCGCGACTACAGTGACAGGGGAGTCGAGGTCATCGCGATCTCCATGGACAGGGAAGGGGCCAGGGTCGTAGCGCCTTTCGTGAAGCAGCACGGTATCAACTACAGGGTGCTGGTCGACGGAACCTCTGTTGTGAACAGGCTCGGAGGAATACCGGGCGTTCCCACCACGTTCCTTCTGGACCGCCAGGGCCGAGTTGTGGGGTCGCTTTCCGGCTACAACCCACCGGATGTCTGGAAGGCGCTGGCGGAGGCCGCCCTGGCCGAAGGGTAGCCCGGGCTAACGCCCGCCGAAGATGGCCGTGCCGATCCTCAGGTGTGTTGCGCCTTCCTGGATAGCCAGCCGGAAGTCGCCGGACATGCCCATCGAGAGTATGCCCAGGTCCAGGTCTGGATGCCGGTCTGAAGCCCCGTCACGGATTCCGCGAAGAAGCCGGAATGCCTGGCGGATCTCGACCTCGCTTCCCATCAGGGGGCCTATCGTCATGAACCCGCGGATGGTGAGGCACCGGACGGCGCGTACCTGATCCACGAACCGGGGCGCCTCTTCCGGCGGAATGCCCGACTTGCCCTCCTCGTGGGTCGTGTTCACCTGGATGAGCACCGGAAGCTCCCGGCCCTCCGGCAGCCGCCTTGCGATCTCCTCCGCGAGGGAGAGCCGATCGAGGGTGTGCAGCAGATCGATCATCGGGAGCACTGCCTTCACCTTGTTACGCTGAAGATGTCCTATCATGTGCCAGTGGAGATGGAGGTCCTCGAGCGCCGGGCGTTTCGCCACAAGCTCCTGGACCCGGCTCTCCCCGATGTGGCGCACTCCGGCCAGGGCAGCCTCCCTGATGGCGGACGGCGGGTGCGTCTTCGACACGGCGACAAGGGTGACCGATTCCGGGCTTCTGCCTGCCTGGCGGCACGCTTCGGCAATCTCCTCCTTCAGAGCGGCCAGGGCGGCGGACATCGACATGAAGAGATCCTCCGTGGAAAACCGAACGACCTCACCATTCTTTGCCCGGCGGGGTTACGGGTCAAGGGAGCGGTTGGAGTTCCGCAGCGCCTTCGGTGCCCTGGAGAGGCGTTTCAGGCGATCAGCGAACACCGAAGGCAGGGGTGGCCGGGACTGCGGACCCGGCACGCAGATTCCCGGCGGGGCGGCCGACATCGACCCCGTGTTCCTGGCCAGGGTGTATGATGACCCCGCAGATAGGGAGGTCGCCGGCTTCCTTGCAGCGCTCTTTGCATACGGCCAGGTCGGAGCGATGTGCCGGACGATAGCCTGGATCCTTGATCGGCTTGGTAGCTCGCCTGCGGCCGCAGTCATGGACAGGCGGCATCTGCAGCAGGGCTGGGCGGGAGGATTCCGATACCGCTTCAACACGCGCGGGGACCTGGTCGGCCTTCTGGATGCAGCGGCGGAGATGATCCGGCTGCACGGAAGCCTCGGACAGAGCCTCGCATCCTTTCGCCGCAGGGGGGAGAATCTGGATGCGGCGCTGACGCGATGGGCAGCGGCCATGCGGAGTCATGCAGGCGGGCCCGGGCAGGAGCCTTCCGCGGGGCTTAGGTTCCTGCTGGCCGATCCCGGGAAGGGGGGCGCCTGCAAGCGGTGGCGTCTGCTCCTTCGGTGGATGGTGCGGCCGGAGGATGGAATCGACATGGGCCTGTGGGCCGGCCTCTTTCGCCCGGCGGACCTGGTTGTGCCCCTGGACACGCACTGGATCAGGATCGGAGGCAGGCTGGGGATAACGCGCCGGGGTACGCCCGACGGCCGGATGGCGGAGGAGATCACGCAGTTCCTCCGCTGGATCCGCCCGAGGGATCCGCTCCGCTACGACTACGCGGTCTGCCACCTCGGGATCAGTGGGGGGTGCCCGCCGCGCCTCGAAAAGCGGCACTGCGAGGCCTGCCGGCTGATCGGGGTCTGCGGGAGACGAGGGGGTTATGCGCAGAGGGATGTTTGAGGAGGATCGATACTGCTTCGTGTGCGGTGAGGAGAATCCACTCGGGCTGCATCTGCATCCCCGCCGGCAGGACGGAACCTGTGAGATCATCTGGACCCCTCCGCGCGAGTACCAGGGGTTCTCGGACGTGCTGCACGGTGGGATCCTGTCGATGCTTCTGGACGAGGTGATGGCACATGCCGCACATGGCGCTGCCGGGACCGCGGCAACGGCCAGGATCACCACCCGCTTCCGCGCGCCTGCGCGGACAGGTCGCGAGATGATCGTCAGGGGGTGGGTAACCCGGAGCAGGAAGGCGCTGCTGTTCACCGAAGCCGAAGTCCTGCAGGATGGCGAGCTGAAGGCGAGCGCGGAAGGCCTGTTCGTAGCCGCTGCGCATCGGGCAGTGGACGGTGGGAAGCACGCCCGATGCGGATCATGATCAGCCTGCTGGGAGGCTTCGAAATCACCGGGAGGTGTTGATGCCCATCGTGACAATATCCCGCGAGTACGGCTCCGGGGGGATGATCATAGGGCCGAAGGTTGCCGAGGCGCTGGGTGCGGACTTCGTCGACTCTGCCCTCATCAGCGAAGTATCCAAGAGGCTGAGGATATCGGAGGATGCGGTCCGGCAGTGGGATGAGCGCAGGGAATCGCTGATCCTCCGCCTTCTCCGCGCCATGCGGGCGGCCCACCCCGAGTACGGGGCCGGGATGCCCCTGCCCGAGGATGTGCTCTCGCAGTGCCCGGATCCAGAGAGGGTCGGCGCTGAGATCCGTGAGGTCATCATGGAGGAGGCCCGCTCCGGGAAGGCTGTGATCATGGGCCGCGGAGGCGCCTTTATCATCGGCGGCCTGGAGGGGGCGACTCACTTCCGCCTGGTGGCCGCTAGGGACGACCGCATAGCCCGGATCAGCAGCTTCAGCGATTGCAGCACAGAGGAGGCTGAACACCTGGTCGACAAGGTCGACAAGGAAAGGGAGGCTCACATACGCCACTTCTTCGATGTCGATCTGCGGGATCCGCATCACTACCACATGCTTCTCAACACCAGCGTCCTCGGGTACGCGGAGGCGGCCCGTATCATAGTCGAGACGGCCCTGAGAAGGGCAGACAGGGGCACCACCCCGAAATGAGGGTCGGCTCCCGGTTCCTCTCCGGACTGGCGGCGTTCCGCCACCGGAACTTCCGCCTCTTCTTCAGCGGACAGATCGTAAGCCTCACCGGCACATGGATGCAGTCGGTCGCCCAGTCCTGGCTTGTGCTGGAGTTGACGGATTCCCCCTTCCAGGTGGGACTCGTATGGGCACTCCAGTTCACACCGGTCACCGTCCTGGCGATGCTGGGCGGGGTGTTTGCCGACCGCCGCAGCAAGAGGCCGATCCTTCTGGTTACACAGACGATCGCGGCGCTGCAGGCCCTCACACTGGGGATCCTGACCGTGACCGGCGCGGTGACTGTACATCATGTCATGGCCATGGCCGCACTGCTTGGTTTCACAAACGCGTTCGACATCCCGACACGCCAGTCATTCGTCGTGGAACTGGTGGGCCGTGATGACCTGATGAACGCCATCGCCTTCAACAGCGCGACCTTCAACACGGCGCGCATAATCGGCCCCGCCGTCGGCGGGGTCCTGATCGCATGGATCGGCACCGGCCCCCTCTTCCTGATGAACTCGGCAAGCTATATCGCCGTTCTCGCAGCACTCCTGAGCATGCGGGAGTCGGAGCTTGCATCCCCCCCGGAGAAGGCCCGTGTGGGCATCCGGGAGGGCCTGAAGGAGGGTGTCCTCTACGTCCGCGCCGACGCCCTTGTGCGAACCGCCGTGCTCCTCGTCGGGGCGGTGGCTACCCTGGGTATGAACTTCGGCGTGCTTCTGCCGGTCATGGCGCGGGATGTCTTCCGGATCGGATCGGAAGGGCTGGGCGGGCTCATGGCATCGCTCGGGATCGGGTCGGTCTCCGCAGGCCTCGTCCTGGCCTTCCGGGGCAGGAACGTGCGCCCCGGCCGCACCATGATCATGGGTGGAAGCGGACTCGCGGTTCTGGGCCTGGCCTTTGCGCTGTCCCCGTGGATGGGGTTCCTGCCGGCCCCCTTCCTGCTGCTCTTCGGCGCCGGCTTCTCCGTGATCTCCCTGACAGCCACGGCAAACAATGCGGTCCAGCAGCACGTGCCGGATGCATTGCGCGGGCGGGTGATGAGCGTCTACATCACGGTGTTCGCCGCGTCGGTGCCGCTTGGGAGCCTCTTCGCGGGAACCGTTGCCGGGTGGAAGGGCGCCCCTTTCGCCGCGGGCGCGGGTGCGGTGCTGTCGGGTATGGCCGTGTTCATCGCCGCGCTGAATCTTCGGCGGGAAGGGATGCTGGTGTGAATCGGCCCTTCACCCTGCCAGGATCTCCTCCACCAGGTCCATTGCGCGGTCCACTTCGCTCTCCTCCTGGAACGGTCCGCAGCTCAGGCGCACCGTGCCCGAGGGGAAGGTGCCGAGCGTCCGGTGGGCCCGCGGCGCACAGTGCAACCCTGCGCGGCAGAGAACTCCCCTGCGGTCCAGCCGGCGCGCAATTACGGCGCTGTCGAACCGCGATGATGTGAAAGAGACGATTCCGGGCGCCCTGGACGGATCACGCGGTCCGTAGACTGCGACATCCGGAAGGGCCAGCAGACGGCGTCGCATGAGCCGGCCGAGGTCTTCCAGCCGCCCGCGTAGAGCGCTGTGGCCGGCTTGCGTTACGTACTCCAGGCCGGCGCCAAGCCCGGCTATCCCCGGTACGTTCTGGGTTCCCGCCTCGAACCGGTCCGGTGGGAACCCCGGGTGCGTCTCCTCCCGGCTGCTGCTGCCGGTCCCGCCCCGTATCAGGGGCTCCACAGCCTCCGGCTCGCGCAGGTGGAGCGCTCCAGTCCCCGGAGGTCCAAGTAGGGACTTGTGGCCTGTCAGGGCAAGCGCGTCGATGCAGTCGCGCTCCACGTCGATGTCGATCCAGCCGGCGCCCTGCGCTGCGTCGACGAGGCAGATGACCCCGGCATCGCGGCAGATGCGTCCGATGTCGCCGAAGGGCAGGATCTCCCCGGTCACATTGCCGGCCAGTGCTGTGACAACCATTCGTGGCGGGGATCGCCGCAGTCTGTCCCTCAGCCAGTCCAGGTCGACCGGCCCGGGCGCCGCGTCGGCGTCCGCAGAGGCCGCGTCTGTGTCCGTGTGCTCAGTGCCGCCCCCGCCGTGCGTGTTCGCAGGGGCGGCGCTTCCGAAAAGCGGTGTATAAGCCCCGGCTGTGGGGATGAACTCCAGCCGGATGCCCCGCGACGCCTCGAGCGCGCGGAGGGGGCGCATCACGGCATTGTGCTCCCAGCTGCCGGCGAGCACTGTGTCTCCCGGGCGAAGGAGGCCCAGCAGTGCAAGGTTCAGCCCCTCGGTGGCATTTCGGGTGAAGACAACCCTGGCGGGATCGGCCGCACCGATCAGGCCGGCGAGAGCCGAGCGGGTCTCCTCCAGGATCCGTGCCGCGGCAAGGGAAAGCGCATGCGCGCTGCGGCCCGGGTTCCCCGCGGCATGCTCGAGCGCATGAAGCATGGCCGCCTTCACGCACGCAGGCCGCCACCCGGCCGTCGCTGCCTCGTCGAGGTATATCAACTGCGCGCTCCCATCACCCTGCAAAATCCCGGCAGGTCATGCATCGACCCGCCTCGGCCCGTCCGGCGTCAGGGTGTAAATCCCACCGAGTCTGAGAGCTGGATCCCCCAGCACCGCAAGGGCGGCGTCCAGATCGGCAGGCCGGATCTCCATCGACATCCCGCACTGGGAGCTGAGTTCCCTTGGCGTGGGGATGAGATCGCACCACACGCCGCTCCCGCGCAGCAGCTTCTCCGCCCGGATCACGTAGTGGATGGAGTCGAAGACCGCCACGTAGTTGGCATCCGGGCTGCTCATTCAGGCCGCTCCGCTGCATCTGTGTGCAACGCGGCCTTCACACGCGGATCACCCTGTCAGCCGCCGTGAGGGTGTCCACGATCTCACGCATGTTGGAAACCCGCCCGGCCGTCAGCCTGTCCCTGGCGTGGAAGAAGTCGAGGCAGGTTCCGCAGGCAAGGATCCCGATCCCTGCGCCCTGCAGGGCCAGCAGGTCGTCGATGAGACCCGATCCCTCAACAGCCATCCGGACGCCCGTGTTGATGAGGACGATCCTCCATGGCGGCACCGGTGCGTCCTTCAGGGTCTTCAGGAACGAACGCATCAGGATCGAGCCGAGCTCGTCCGGACCGGAGCCCAGGCGATCCGAGGCAAGGAGAACGACAGGACGGTGCTCCACGGCGCGGCCGGGATCCCCCCGGCTTCTGTCTGGTGTGGCGTTGCGGTCGTGGTTCTGGTTCATGCTTCTGCTCCAGTGGGTTGCTCTCCGGTTCCATCAGGCCGGCTGCCAGAATAGCAGGATGCGGCCTTACGTTGTTGAGGCATGTTATCGGCTTGGTATGCTCCCCCGGGCTGCCGATGGAGGATATATGAGTCACCACAGAATGGCGATGGTCGTGGCGATGGCGGTCCTGTCAGCGGCGCTGCTGCTGGCAGCCGCATCGACCCGGCCGAGCCAGGCGCGGGTGAACCTTACGAATGTGTCCTACGATCCAACCCGGGAGTTCTACCAGGAGTACAACAGGATCTTCCTGAAGCACTGGCAGGATACCGGCAGGGGCGGCAGGGTCAGGATCAGCCAGTCGCACGGCGGATCCGGGAGCCAGGCAAGGGCTGTCATCGACGGGCTGGAGGCCGACGTCGTAACCCTGGCCCTGGCATACGACATAGACGCCATAGCGGCCAGGTCGCATCTCATCGATCCGGACTGGCAGCAGAGGCTGCCTCACAACAGCTGTCCGTACACATCCACCATTGTCTTCCTCGTTCGGAAGGGGAATCCCAGGAAGATCCACGACTGGGAGGACCTGATCCGGCCGGGCGTGTCCGTGATCTCGCCGAATCCCAAGACCTCGGGCGGGGCGCGATGGAACGTGCTCGCGGCCTGGGGCCAGGCGATCCACGGGGGAGGAACGGAGGAGGAAGCCCGGGAGTACGTGACGGCGCTCTTCAGGAATGTCCCCGTCCTGGACTCGGCGGCGCGCGGGTCCACAACGACTTTCGTAAGGCGGGGGATCGGCGACGTTCTCCTCTCCTGGGAGAACGAGGCGATGCTCGCCATGGAGAAACTGGGCCGGGGAGACTTCGAGATCGTCGTGCCCTCTGTCTCGATACTGGCCGAACCGCCTGTTGCCGTGATCGACGGGAACGCCAGGAAGCGGCGGACTACGGAGCTGGCGAATGCCTACCTGCAGCATCTCTACTCGGAGGAGGCGCAGAGGCTGGCGGCGCAGCACTTCTTCCGTCCGGTGGACGAAGCAGTTGCCGCAGAGTTCGAGGGCAAGTTCCCGGAGCTGGATCTCTTCACAGTTGATGAGATGTTCGGGGGCTGGGCGGCCGCCCAGGCCGCCTTCTTCGACGAAGGCGGGATCTTCGACCAGATCTACGTGACGGGCAGATAGCGGGTGCTTACCGGAAGCTGTCTTCGGGGGTGCGGAATTGCCGCTTGCCATTCGCCCTTGGAACGCCGATAGTTATCGCAACTGAAGAAAAACGGTGACACACACCCGACAGGGAACCCTGACGAGATAACTGAGAGATCCCGTCCACCCTGCCTGACCCGGTGAAAATCCGGGCCTGTGATCTCCCCGCGTAGTTCCTCCCCGAACTGGATGCCCGGAGCAGGCTGTTACCGCAACAAGAGGGGGTGTCCCGCGTTCCGGACAGGGTTGTCCGGAAGGATGCGGGAGAAGGAATCTGAATGAGTTTCAATGAGATGGGCCTGAGGCAGGAACTGACCCGGGCCCTGGACGAGATCGGCTACACCACACCGACGCCGATTCAAGAGCAGGCCATTCCGAAGGTCCTGGAGGGATGCGACCTGATGTGCTGCGCCCAGACAGGGACCGGCAAGACGGCGGCCTTCGCCCTGCCGATACTGCACAAGCTGGGGGAGACCCGTCGTTCCGGGCTTCGGGCGGTGGTCCTGGTTCCTACGCGCGAGCTGGCGATGCAGGTGGGTAAGAGCTTCTCGGACTATGGGATACACCTCGGCCTGGTTACGGCCACGGTGTATGGCGGTGTCCCGATCCAGCCGCAGGAGATGCTCCTGCGGCACGGGGCGGACATCCTGGTCGCCACCCCCGGGCGCCTGAGGGATCACCTCTGGCGCGGGAACATTGACTTCCGCGATACGGTGCACCTGGTTCTGGACGAGGCGGACCGGATGCTGGACATGGGGTTCATCGACGAGGTGCTGGAGATCGTCAGCCTGATCCCTGCGGAGAGGCAGTCGATGCTCTTCTCGGCCACGCTCGACCGCGAGATCCAGCGCCTTTCACGGAACATACTGCGCTCCCCCGTGCGGATCGAGGTCGATCCGCCCGCATCGACCCTGGATACGGTGGAGCAGGTACTCGTGCACACCAGTCCGGGGCGCAAGGGGGCGGAGCTCGAGGGGCTCATACGGAAGTATCGGATGCGGCGCGCCATTATCTTCTCGAGGACCAAGTCCGGCGCGTCCAGGCTTGCCGGGAGGCTGCGCGACAGCGGGCACAAGGCCTCGGCCATACACAGCGACCGTTCGCAGGGCGAGCGGGTCAGGGCCCTGGAGGGATTCCGATCCGGGAAGATCCACTTCCTGGTCGCTACCGATATCGCCTCGCGCGGTATCGACGTGGATGACATCTCGCACGTGATCAACTACGACCTGCCGCGCTCGCCGGAGGACTACGTTCACCGGATCGGACGCACCGCGCGCGCAGGGCGCTCCGGCATGGCTATCTCGCTTGTCACATCCGAAGATGCGCGCGGTGTCGCCGCCATCGAGAGGCTCATCGGTCGGCGGCTGGTCGTTGAGGGAGACGCAGCTCCTCTGCCGAAGGCGGAACGGCCCGTGGTGGCGAAGCTCCCGGGCGGGCCGGCGCGACGGCCGGCACGGCGGCGGCGTTCCCAGAGCCGCAGGTCCGGAGCACATGTTCCCGCTGCAGCGCAGGCCCCCGCAACTCCAAAGGTCCCTTCACGGGTCGGCGCTTCCGGTTCCCGGGGGATCCTGATGGGAATCCTTGGAAAGCTTGGAGTGGGGCGGTAGACAACCGCTCCACCACTTCCCCGGGGACTCCAGATCCCACCCCTGCGTTCGCCTTGTCACATCCGCCGAAGGTTCCCCCAGTCCGGGTTGTTGTGCCGGGAGGATGCCCGGCATGCGTGCCGGCCACGGTGACGCAGCGGATGTCTGGAGAGCAGCAGGCCTGAGGCGGCCTGACCAGGGGGGGGAGTTCGTGACACGAGTCATACGGATGGGCAGGATCCGGCTACTTCTGGGTGCACTGCTTTCGGCCCTGGTGCTTGCAGCGGGCGGCGGCTGCTCAGTTAAGGACAGCCGCAACTACAGATTCGTGACGGTGGAAAAGGGTGACCTTGAGTCTGTAGTGACCAGCACCGGCACACTCAGCGCGGTCACGTCGGTCCAGGTGGGTACGCAGATCTCCGGCATCGTGGCCGAGATCAGGGCTGACTTCAACGACATGGTCCGTGCCGACGAGATCATCGCGGTGATCGACACCACACTCCTTGCGAGCGCCGTTGCCGAGGCCAGGGTCTCCCTCGATCGCAGCATCGCCCAGATGCGTCTGAACGAGGTCGAGTTCCGCAGGGCTGAGGAACTGCTGGGCCAGGCTCTCATCTCGCAGGCCAACCATGATGCGGCGAAGTACCAGCTGGAAGCGTCCCGCGCTGCCGTCAGCTCGGCACAGGTCGCCCTCGAGAGGGCCCGGCAGAATCTCACCTACGCCACCATCCGTTCGCCGATCGCCGGGACGGTTGTCAGCCGCTCGGTCGATGTGGGCCAGACGGTCGCCGCCAGCCTGTCCGCGCCGGAGCTCTTCCTCATCGCCGACCTGTCCCGCATGCAGATCCTCTCCTCCGTGGACGAGAGCGACATCGGCAGGATCCGGGTCGGACAGCCGGTGCGATTCACCATCCAGGCATTTCCCGAGCAGGCGTTCGACGGGACGGTGCGGCAGGTCCGCCTGCAGTCCCGGATGGAGGAGAGCATCGTCAACTACACGGTGGTAGTGGATGTGAACAGGGAGGACAAGAGGCTTCTCCCCGGCATGACCGCCACGGTGGAGTTCATCACGGAAACCGCCTCCGATGTGCTGATGGTCTCCAATGCGGCGCTTCGCTTCCGCCCGCCGGAGGATATGGCGGCCGAGTTGCGGAAGCTCTGGGAAGAGCGCCGGGCTTCCATGCCTGATTCCGCCAGGGGAGGGCAGGGGCAGCAGCGGGGGCAGCAGGGACAGCACCCCGGGCAGCAGCAGGGCCAGCGGCCCGGTGGCGGCGTCACCGCCGGGCGCGCCGTCCTCTACTCCGTCGGGCCGGATGGGAAGCTCTCGGTTCACCCGGTACGCACCGGCCTGACCGACGGAAGGCGCACGGTCATCCACGGGCGGGATCTGGAGGAAGGGACGCAGGTGATCGCCGGGATCGCGAGCCGCGCGGAGCAGAGCGCCGCCCAGAACCCCTTCCAGCCGGCCGGCGGAACGAGGCAGAGGGGACCCCGCGGCCCCATCTGATCCCGGCAGCATCGGCAGTCGAGATCCCGCCGACACCTTGAGGATGGCGATCACTGTGGAGCCACCCGGCCGGCGACAAATGGCTACGACCCCGGAGTCGAGGATGCAGGATCACAGAGGCGAGTGGGTCATAGAGACCAGCGGCCTGACCAGGAGCTACTTCATGGGCGCGGTCACGGTCGAGGCCCTGCGGGGCGTGGACCTGCGTGTCCGTCACGGGGAGTTCCTGGCGATCATGGGCGCGTCCGGCTCCGGCAAGTCGACCATGATGAACATCCTCGGGTGTCTGGATCTCCCTACAGGCGGCGAGTACAGGCTGGATGGCCACGCGGTGGAGAAGATGGCGCGGGTCCGGCTGGCGGAGATCCGCAACCTGCGCATCGGATTCGTCTTCCAGGGCTTCAACCTGCTGGCCAGGACCAGCGCGCTCGAGAATGTGGAGCTTCCACTCCTCTACCGGAGAAACGGGGGAGGAAGGGCGATCAGACGACAGGCTGTCGAGGCCCTGGAACGGGTCGGGCTGGGCGAACGGATGCACCACGTGCCCAGCGAGCTTTCCGGAGGGCAGCAGCAGCGGGTGGCGATAGCCCGTGCCCTCGTCACCCGCCCCTCCATCCTTCTCGCCGACGAGCCTACGGGGAATCTGGACAGCCGCACATCGGTGGATGTGCTGAAGCTGTTCGAGGAGCTGCATCAGGACGGAATGACGATACTCATGATTACACACGAACCGGATGTCGCCACGTATGCCGGGCGTATCGTGGAGCTGCGTGACGGGCTTGTGATCCGGGACGAGAGGAGCGGCTGATGCGTCCCACGCTCCTGATAAGGATAGCCATCCGCAGCATAGCCCGGAACAAGACCAGGTCCCTGCTCACCATGCTAGGTATCATCATCGGGGTCTCCGCGGTCCTGCTGATGGTTGCTGTGGGGCAGGGGGCCAGGTCCCAGATCGCAGGCCAGATCCGAAACCTTGGGACCAACCTGATGGTGATCTCGCCCGGGAGCGCCACGCAGGGCGGCGTCAGCAGGGGGGCCGGCAGCCTGAACCGCCTCACCCTTGACGATGCGGAGGCCCTTTCCGAGCAGGCCTACCTGCTGTCAGGCGTCTCCCCCGTGATCCTCGCTCCTTCGCAGGTAGTCGGCGGGGAGGGCAACTGGCGCGCCCTGGTCCAGGGCGTGTCGCCCGAGTATGCGGAGATCCGGGACTGGCCCGTGGAGTCGGGGATCTTCTTCGACCACTCCGACGTGCGGGCGAGGCGAAGGGTGGCGGTGATCGGGGCGACAGTTGCCGCACAGCTCTTTCCGGAACAGGACCCGGTGGGGGCGCAGATCCGCCTGAGGAATGTCCCGTTCGAGGTCATAGGCGTTCTTTCACGGAAGGGCCAGACCGCCGCGGGAAGCGACCAGGATGACACCGTGCTTGCTCCTTACACAACCGTGCGCGACCGCCTGCGGGGACGGCAGTTCATAGCGCAGATCCTGGCGAGCACATGGTCGGAGGAAGACATCCCGGGTGCTGTGGAGGAGATCCGGGCGATACTCCGCGAGTCGCAGGGGCTGGCATCCTGGGAGGAGGACGCCTTCACGGTACGCACGCAGGAGGAGCTTGCGGAGACGGCACAGGCTGCGACCGAGACGATGACGCTGCTGCTGGCGGCGATCGCCGCGATATCGCTGGTCGTGGGCGGCATCGGCATCATGAACATCATGCTGGTTTGGGAAAGGGAGGGGCGGCGGGAGATCGGGACCCGCATGGCCGTGGGCGCCCGCGGCGGCGATGTCATGGCGCAGTTCCTGGTAGAGGCCGTTGTGCTGAGCCTGCTGGGAGGGGGCGTCGGCGTGCTCGCAGGTGCGGTCGGGGCAGGGGTTCTCGGGCGCGTCACCGGATGGAGCGTGCTGATCTCGCCCGCGACGGTCGCGGCTGCCCTCGTCTTCGCCGGCTTCATCGGGATCTTCTTCGGGCTCTTCCCCGCCCGGAAGGCATCGATGCTGAACCCGATTGATGCCCTGCGGCACGAGTGACGGCCGACTATTCCGCCCGGCTGAGGATCCCCGCCAGCGCGGCTGACTGATACGCCGGCAGCGCGAAGGCCGCCCTGTGCAGCTCCGGGCTGTAGTAGCGGAAGGACAACCCCGAGGCGGCCACCCGGGCGTCGTCCAGATCCGCGAGCGGCCGGGGACCAAGGGAGGCGAAGGAGAAGGACCAGAGCCCTCCCGGGTAGACCAGGTTCGAGTAGTTGTACATGTAGACCGAAGGAAACATCCCCTTCAGAATGTCGACCAGGGACCGCTGCGCATCCGGCTCGTAGTACGGAGACTCGGCCTGCGAGACCACCATCCCCCCGGGGCGCAGGATCCCCAGCACGTCCCTGTAGAACGAGCGTCCGAACAGCGGAGCCGCCGGGCCGATCGGATCGGTTGAGTCGACGATGACGAGATCGTACCTGTCGCCGGTACGGGCGGCGTACTCGACTCCGTCTGCCACCGTGACTTCCACCCTGTGGTCATCCAGGGCGGCGGAAGTCCACGGCAGGTGCTCCCTGCACGCCCGGATCACCGCCTCGTCGATCTCCACCAGGCGGCATGTCTCCACCGAGTCATGGCGCAGGACTTCGCGCACGGTCCCGCCGTCGCCCCCTCCGATGACGAGCACGGCCCGCGGCGAGGGATGCACGAACAGCGGCACGTGGGCGATCATCTCGTGGTACACCCACTCGTCGCGTTCAGAGAGCATCACGAGCCCGTCATTGAGCAGCAGCTTTCCATGGGCCGCGCTCTCGAGGATCTCCACCTTCTGATACCTGCTGACCTCGAAGAAAAGCCTCCCCAGCACCCCGTACCTGAGCGCAAACCCCTCTCCCTGGGCCTCCTCGATCCAGTCGCCCGTCTTGTCCGCCGGCCTGTTCATCGCGCAGTGTGCATGGCTGTGTCGAGGGCGCACTCCGATCCCCGCATCAGGATGAAGGTCCTCTCGGGGCGGAAGATCCGCAGCAGGTTCCCGGTCAGTGCATCAGCCATGCGGGCGTCAACAACCGTTCCGCACTCGAAGCTGGCGTAGGATCCCTGCTCTTCGGGAGTGACGTGGAGCGAGCACCACTGGGCCCCGGACAGTCCGTTCAGGGAGTAGCCGAAGGGATGGAATTCGTGTTCATCCACCATGAGTCCGGGGAAGAACGATTCGAGCTGCAGTTCAGACCGGAGAGAGTGAGCATCGAAGCCGGCAGTGAACATCCTGCGGCATTCGGGGGACAGCCCCCTCATCTGCAGTTCGAATCCCCGTCTGTGAAAGAGGGATGAATCCTGCTCGCCCGACAGGAAGAGGTTGACATGATCCCCTGACGGATCGCCCATGGACACCGTGCGTCCGGGAAGCATCCCGCCGAGGCGTTCGGCGTCCTGCTCAAAGGTGGTGGGCTGCAGTTCCGGGAAGTTCTCGCTGCGGCGTTCGAACACCAGACCCCGGATGGATCCGACAGGTATTCTCCGCATGACCTCCACGGCCGCATCCACAAGGGTCGTGCGTCCGCAGGTAATGAGGATCATCCGCCGATCGAGTGTGAACAGGCTTGATTCGGATAGCAGGTAGGCATCGCAGACCGGGCTGGAGATCCTTGAGAGGATCTCGGCCCCGGCCAGGGAAACAACCCCTCGCCAGAAGCTCAGGCCGAGGGAACGGAGAGATGGAGCACCCGGCCCCGTCTCGATCTCCAGTTTCTTCTCCGGTCCTTCGAAGGTCACGGCTTTGTTCTCCTGAACGGGATGGCGCGTGCCGGCGGCGGGCGGGGAAATCGACCGTGTCCACCGGAGCCAGGCCCGTTCCTTTTTTGTGCCGAGGATCCCGATAGTCCTGGCCCTGCCCCGTGCGGACTGTGCCGTCCTTGGTGCCCATGGCCGCCATGTCAGGCGGCGGTTCCGGACTGCGCGAAATGGGGCCGGACCACAACGGACCCGGGACTCGACGGTCTCACCTCCCTTGTTGCCGAAATCTGCCCCCCAGGGGGGACAGGAAGATGCGCTTGTCAGGCGCACTTGGTTTTCGTGTCCCGGGCTGCGTCTCGGAGTCCGGCCGCCAAGGTCGCATCCTGATACGCCGCACCCGGCCCGGATGGGGACATCCGGGTGGCCCGGGAACGCCCTAACAGCTTTCGCCAAAATACGTTACGGCATTGTAGCGGGGTCTCATCCGCGCCGGCCGCTGAAAGGGCGCATTGACGGATTCTCCGACTTAACGGGCCGGAATGCAAGCGCGGGGAGATATTGCGCCCGCCAGAACTTGGTACACAGGGTCACGAGGATCGGCTAGGCTCAGGAGGTTGCACTCGGACAGGCCGGACATGCTGCGAGGCAGTCCGGTCGAACTACATAGAAGAAGGACCACTGACGATGATGCAGAACGATCACCCGGACGGGCATGACGACCAGCGGATCGAAGGGACCAGGGAGGCGCCGCCCAGGCGATCGGACCATCCGTCAGACGAGGCGGAGGATTCCGGATCCAGCGAGTTCGCTCGAATGCTGGAGCAGTTCGAGTCCCGCAGCATCGCACCTACACCGGAGATAGGCGACCAGGTACGGGGCCGCGTAATCGAGATCAGCGAGGAGACGGCCTTCGTCGATTTCGGCGGGCGGAGCGAGGGCGCGGTTGAAACGAGACACTTCCGCGATGCCGAAGGCGTGATCACGGTCGGGATTGGCGACGAGGTGTCGCTGTACGTGGTGGACAACAGGGACCAGGTGATACTGGCTCCTTCCGTGCGGGCCGAGCGCGACCTGGCCCTTGGGCAGATCCAGGAGGCGCAGCGCACCGGCCTGCCGGTCAGCGGGCAGATCACCGGGATGAATGCCGGCGGGCTGGAGGTCAACGTTTCCGGGCTCCGCGGCTTCTGCCCGTTCTCACAGATGGACACGAGCTTCGTGGCGGATCCCGCCACCTATGTCGGCCGGGTGCTTGAGTTCCTCGTCACGGAGTTCGGCGAAGGAGGCAGGAGGCTCGTTCTCTCCCGCCGCGCCCTCCTCCGGCGCGATGAGGAAGAGGCTGCCCGCCGCCTGCTCGAACGGCTTTCGGGGGGGGGCGGACCGGGAGGGACCGTAAGCCGCATCGAGAGGTTCGGCGCCTTCGGCGGTCCT
>CAZWSC010000081.1:0-41469 GCA_964636385.1 uncultured bacterium | reverse complement strand
GTATTCGTACATTCGAAGCAGTCCGGCCGCGACTTCGCCCCCCTGTTCGAGGTCGATCGAGGACAGAAGCTCCTCCAGAACCCTGACCAGAAGCCCCCGCTGACCTTTTCGGCATGCCTTCAGGGCCGTGTCGTATGCGAGCAGGATCAGACGCCCGGTGCTCAGGCTGTTGACCTGCTGCTCCCGATAGGTCCGGTGTGGATCGCCGTACACAGAATGGTTCAAACCGGCGCTCCTTCTCTACGGCGCCGGTCCGCCGCCCATGGCGGCGGACCGGGCCGCAGGAGCTTCAGAGATCTACCGGAACAGGGGCAGGATCGACTGCGCATTGGCATTGGCCTGCGCCAGCATCGACGTCGCAGTCTGCTGCAGGATCTGATTCTTCGTCAGTTCCAGCTGCTCGTACGCCATGTCGGCATTCCTGATCCGGCTGTAGGCAGCCTCAGTGTTGGTCCGGATGAGCGAGATCGCGGACTCCTTCATCGTGAACCTGTTCATCAGAGACCCGATGTTGGTGAGCCCCGTGCTCACGGTCTGAATGGCCGTGTTCACCTCATCCAGGTATGCCTGGTAGTTGGTGCTGTCGATGATGTCGGTGGGATTCAGCGCTGAGAGCTGGATCAGACCCAGATCAGTCGGGGCGTAGCTCGATGTCTGATAGGTCGTCGCCTCGCGCTCGGCTGTCTGGAAGTTCATGACCCGGGCCTCGGCCAGGACGTCATACCCGCCGAAGTTGGTCTGCCGTGCGATATCCCCCATCTCGGCCACCATCTGCACCAGTTCGGTGCTGATGGCGCCCCGTTCATCGTTGCCGAGAGTGTCGGTCGCGGATGCGACGATCTTCTCGGAGAGAAGAACCAGGATGTCGTTGATGGAGAGCAAGCCGCCCTCGGCCACCGACAACATGTTCTTGGCCTGTCCGATGTTGTCGTAGACCGCGCCGAGGATTCGGCTGCGGTTTTCCAGCTTGGTCGAGATGCTCATGCCTGCCGGATCGTCGCCGGCGGAGTTGATCCTCATGCCGGTTCCGAGACGCATCTGGTGCAATGCAACCGAGTCGTTCACGTTTCGAAGATTCGACAGGATGTTCAGGCCCTGAATGTTGGACCTGATTCTGGTCAGATCGCTTGTGGACATCTGGAGTCACTCTCCTTGTCTTGGTCGCCCTGCGGGCGGCCGGGTTTCCGTACCCTGTGGCTTAAGCCGCCGCCCTGAGGGAGGCCGGCCTTATCCCCGTTCTCGGAAACCGGCCACTGGAGCTTTAGGAAAAGGAAGACGACACGGGCGAAGCTCCCGGACGGGATTTCGGGCGCAGAAACGAAACCGCCCGGGAGCCTCACAGCCCCGGACGGTACGCACCAACGGACTCAGGATCGGATCAGGCTGTTCCGGGGGGCTTCTCGCCGTTCCCCGCCTGCCTCCGGCCCTTTCCTCCGCGGTTGAAAATCTGGGCCACATCCTTCAGGGCCCTGGCTGAGATGCCCGACGCGCGCCTGTTCTCCTCACGAATGCGCTCGTAGATCTCCTCGCGGTGCACGGCGATGTTGGGAGGCGCCTCGATCCCCAGCTTCACCTGTCCGCCCTTGACGTCGAGGATGATGATCTTGATCTTGTCCCCGATCCGGATGTTCTCACCGAACTTCCTTGTCAGGATCAGCATTGGTGCCTCCCGAAGCGGCTTTCCCTGCCGCCCCTCTATCGGCGAATGCCAGGTGTTCCTGCTAACGACTCCGCCCGCGGTTTGCGGTCTCCATGACCGGCGTCCGCTCGTGCTCCAATGAAAGCACATTCTGGCGGATGGAGTAAGCCGGGCTGTACACCACAAGCTGCTTGCAGAGACGATTCCTGGTGTTCAGGATAACCGGTCCCTTGAGATTCGCCGTGATCCGCTTCCCGCCTTCGGAGATCGAGACGATCACGAAGATCGAGACGGTATCTCCAGGCTGGAGGTCCAGGACATCCTTGTCCGCCTCCGACAGTGTAACCTCATATCTGTCATTGTAGAACAGCTGGGGGTCGGCAATGGCGAAACCGATCTCCGGCTCATCCACAGACAAAAGCCACAGAAACGGCCGGAACTCCTCCACGTCGGCAAGGATGTAGTGATTCAGCTCCCGGAAGCCGACCAGCCCGTCCGGAAAGAACAGCACTGAGTCGTCCCGGACTTCGATCTCGCCTATCGTGTTGGAACGGAGGATCATTACGATTTCTCCTCGGCCGGACGGATCCGGGCTGTTACATGTAATCCAGAAGGCTCATGTTCAGGATCTTCGAACCGACAGCCAGTGCCGCCTGCAGGGCAACCTGTTCCTGGCTGTATTCCACCATGCTACCCGCCACGTCCAGATCCTCGGCCCTCGACCGCCCTTCCTCATAGGCAGCCCTGTCATCCGTAATCCGCGAGAGCAGAGCCTCGATCCTGCTGGTCAGCGATCCCAGGGTCGACATGGCGTTCACCAGACGGTCGACGTCCTGATCGAGACCGTCGGCCAGGCCGCGGATGGCGTCGCCGTCTCCTTCGGTCAGGGAGTCGCGAAACCGGATGAGGTGGTCGAAGACCTCCCCGTCCGCTCCGAATAGATCGGTCCCCCTGGTATTGATTGTGAGTGAAACGTTCTGACCCAAAGAGCGTACAAGGTCGCCCGAAATGCCACCGCTGCGCTGGGCCACTTCGACTATCTGGCCGGACCTGTCCCTCTCGACCTCATAGGGAGCGGTCAGGGTCTGGCTGCCGGAGAAGAGGAACACGTTGGAAAACTTGCTGTTCGCCATATCCACCATCAGCTCCAGGAGCTGATCCACACGCCGTGCGATCGACAGGCGGCCGTCCTCTCCGGTCACATCGTCGGCACCCGTAACCTGCAGTTCCCGCACCTCCATCATGGCGTCGAGGATCTGCTGCATCGTGTACTCGGTTCCCGCAAGGTGCGACAGGGTGCTCTGGATCGCGGACTCGTATTGATCGGTTGCACGGAGGCGCTCCCGGTACCACATCGCCTGGTGCGCCCGCACAGGATCGTCGGAGGGCTTGCGCACGGCGCGCCCGTCCGCCAGGCCAAGCTGCAGCTTGAACAGCGTCTGGTAGCGGTCGCTGATCGACAGGGCAATGGTGTCGTAGAGAGTACGGCTGGAAATGCGCGCGGACATGCCGGGCCTCCTACATGTTGAGCAGGGTCTCGAACATCTTCCCCATCGTCGAGAAGACCCTGGCTGCCGACTCGTACGCAGTCTGAATCGTGATCATCCTTGTCAGCTCTTCGTCCATGTTAACGCCCATGACCGACTGCCTCTGCGCCTCCAGGCTGCGGACAGCCGACTCCTGGCTCTCGCTGAGGAAGGCGGCCTGCTGTCCCATCGACCCCAGGTCTGCCACGAGTCCCCTGTAGTAGTCGGATATCGTCGCGGTGCCGCGCTCCAGCAGCTTCGCCTCCCGCAGGCCCGCTATCGCAAGGGCGATGTCGTTGTCGCCGGGATCGCCCGTGGTGCCTGCGTTCACCTGGCTGGGGTCTTTCGCCACCTCGGGCGCCAGCTCTGCGGTGCCCGCTGAGTGCCCCCGGAACAACGGAAGGTGGGACGGCCCGGCCTCGTGGAGCCTGTTCACCGTATCGATGAGCGCCTTCGCCATCACGTCCAGCCTGTCCAGCATGTCGGGAAGAACCTCGTCCCTTACCTCCAGGAGCCCGGAGAGTTCGCCACTCATAAAAGCCGGACTGGTCTTGTCGTCGACGAATATGACCTTCACCCTGACGTGTCCGCCTTCGTTGTACCTCTGGGTTCCCAGCCGCAGCGCACTGTTCCCCTGAACCACGGTCCGCCCGCCGAGGCGCACCACAACCGATCCATCCATCCGCACCATCGTCGAGGCGCCCGCCTCGCGCGCCAGCTGATCCACTATCAGATCCCTTCGGTCACGGAGATTCGCCTCGACGCCGCCGCCGATCTCCGCCCGACGGATCTGCGCGTTCAGATTCGCCAACTCCTCCAGCCGCGCGTTGAGATGGCTCACCCTCTGCTCGAGATCCACATCTGTCGATTCGATCACGTTTCGGAGGCGCGTGTCCTGCTGCTGCATCCCCTGGGCCAGCGCAGCCCCGCGCTGGAGCACCACAGACCTTGCCGCCGCATCCTCGGGGTTGTTGGAGAGATCCAGCCAGGAGTTCCAGAAGGAGTCCATGAGGGAGGCCAGTCCCGCATCCGAGGGCTCGTTGACCACCCCTTCGATCCTGCTGAGAACGCTCGTGCGCGCTCCCCAGCGGCCGGCCATCCCCATCTCCTGGCGGATCTGGGCATCCAGGAAGACATCGCGAAGGCGGTCGACACCTTCCATCACGACGCCTGTTCCGAGGATACCGTAAGGGGTTATCGCCGACGGACTCGGGACCAGGCGGGCGCGCTGGCGCGTGTACCCCTCTGTGTTCACGTTCGCCAGGTTGTTGCCCGTGACGTTCATGGAGGCCTGATGCGCCAGGAGCGCCCGGCGCGCAGTCTCCAGCCCCTGAGTCAGACCTCCCATCGGTTCCCTCCGATCATCTCAGACCGACCCGTCAGGCCTGTGTATCCATGACGGACGGAGCAGGGCGGCGCGCCCTGTCTTCCGGCCGGCCGTAGGTATCGTCCTCGCGCGTCGCCCAGCGGACCATCGCCTGCATCTGTGCATGGCTCCACTCGGCTGCACGTCCCGCCACGTAACCGCATTTCCTGGCGGAGTTGTGGATCCCGGCACGGAGCACCCTGGCTTCCTCCGCCAGCCCCCGCAGCCTGCGGGCCTGTGCATCGGCTCTTCCGTCCAGGTAGCGCTCCATGGAACCCGGCCCCTGGAACCAGCGTGCGCGAACCGTGGCCGCTTCGGCAGTGTCACGCGCCGCGGCTTCCACGTCGGCTACAAAGGGATTGAGATCCTCGGCCTGCAGGCCTCTCTGCAACGCGTCTTCCAGCGCCTTCTGTGCACGGTAGAGAGAACGCGCCGCCTCCAGTTCCTGAAACAGCGCCTGTACCGCATCCTGCGGAGCCAGATCCAAGCGAACCGGCATTGAGTTTCCTCCTGCCGTACCTCATCGGCCGCAGGAGCACGGTACTTGAGGATCTCAAATGTCCCGGGGAAATTGCCGGTCGAACCGGGCCTTCACATCGATCACGCGGCGTACGTAGTTCTGCGTCTCGCGGTAGGGAGGGATCCCATCGTGTCTGGAGACCGCTGTAGGGCCGGCATTGTACGCGGCGAGCGCCTTCTCCAGCGAACCGAAACGCTCGAGCTGACGGCTCAGGTACTTCGTACCGCCATACATGTTCTGCCAGGCGTCGGTTGAATCACGCACACCCATCTCGGCAGCAGTCCGGGGCATCAGCTGCATCAGGCCCACGGCGCCCCTGGGCGATACTGCATCGGTCCGCCAGGACGACTCCACCTCGACCACGGCTCGAACCAGGTTGGGGGACACGCCGAACAGCCTGCCTGCTCGAACGGCGTAGGTGTCGAGGAGGCCGGCCGTGCCGGCCCCCGGCGGAGAACCGGGCGGCGATGCGGGAAGCGGGCCCGAGGGCGCAGGCGGCGGACCCGGCTGTGTTGCAGGGCCCGGCGCTGTCCCGGCGCGGGCCTCCCGGGCCCCACTCACCGCAGGGGGAGAAAGGGTGTGCCGAATGGACGGCGGCAGGTGCATGCGCGAAGAGAGATCGGCAGGTACCAGCGGGGCCGGGGCACCCCGGAACCTGTCGGCAGCGGTAATCGGAACTGTCTCCCCGGGCTGATTCCGCACCGCACCGGCTACGCCCGGCATCTCCGGCAGAGGCCACCCGTGGGTGAGTTCGGTCGCCAGTGCTTCCCGCCAGAACCAGTCATAGATCTCCGATCCGCTGCCGGCCCCGTCGGGGGCCATGGGATTGCGGCTGAGGCTCTCTGTAAGCGGCTTCAGCATCTCCATGAGAAAGACCGCCTGGAACTGCCTTGCCGCGGCAGCGGCCCCGGCATCCCCGGTCGCCGCCGCACGGTGAGCCGCCATGGCGAGGGAACGGGCCTCGCCCGTGCGGGATGGTGTATCAAGCCTGATGAAGGAGAGACCGGGGGATCTCAATCCGTTGATTCCGCTGCTGTCCATCCTGTCTCCATGCGGGATGATCCGGCCTGATGCCGGTGCATCTACAGGACCACGAGCTCCGCCTCCAGAGCCCCGGCTTCCTTCAGGGCCTGAAATATGGCGATCACGTCCCTGGGCGTGACTCCCAGCAGGTTCAGCGCCCGCGCCAGTTCCTCGAGTGTCGATGTGCCGCGCGTGGCTATGAAGGCGCCGTCCTGATCGGAGACGATTATGTCCGAGCGCGGAGCGGTGACCGGGGTCGTGCCGGGAGGGCTGAAGGGCTCCGGCATGTAGACATCCGTTTCCGAGGCGACCTGGATGGTCAGGCTGCCGTGTGCAATCGCCACGGGCAGGAGCCTCACATCGCCGCCCGCCACTATGGTGCCGGTCCGCTCGTTTATCACAACCCGCGCGGGTGTACCCGGGTCGACATCCAGCTCGCCGATCTGTGCCATCAGCTCCACTGCGGAGAGCCCCCGGACCATGTCGAGGTCGATCCGCACAGTCGCTGCGTCGATTGCCTGCGCCCCACCAGCCGTGATCCGGTTCACTGCCTGGGCAACACGCTGAACGGTGGTGAAGTCCGCCCGGTTCAGAACCAGGTGCATGTGCCCCTCGGAGGGAAGCGAGTATTCAACCGCCCGCTCGATTATGGCGCCATCGGGAACGCGCCCCACGGTGACGAGATTCTGCCGTACGCTGGCGCCGCCCCGCCCCTCGGCGGCGTACCCTCCCACAAGGAGAGGGCCCTGCGCGACAGCGTAGACCTGGCCGTCGGCAGCCTCCAGCGGAGTCTGTATGAGTATTCCTCCCCGCAGGCTGGAGGCATCGCCTATCGATGCGACAGTCACGTCCACCCGACCGCCGGGCCGGGCAAACGGCGGAAGGGTGGCTGTGACCATTACGGCGGCCACGTTCCTGACCGCCATCTCATCAGGCGAAAGGGTGATCCCCATGCTCTCCATCAGCGTGCTCATGGAGCGGAGGGTGAACCCGGTCGTGCGTCTGTCACCGGTACCGTCCAGGCCCATCACCAGCCCGTATCCCACGAGCTGGTTGTCCCGCACACCTTCGAAGTGGGCCAGGTCGCGGATCCGCACGGCTCCGGCAGAGCGGGGTGCACAGAGGCCTGTGATGATCAACGCCACGAGGATAAGACCGCCTGCTCCGCTTTGAGCCTTCATCATCCTGTCGCCTCGCTCCTGCAGCCTGATCCGGCTGCCTCAATCAACCTGCGCTTACACACAACCCGGGCTGTCCCGTCCGAACTGAACGCCCGTGGCAATCCTGCGTCTCGTCACGAGTCCCGTGAGTGGTCCGCGCTAGAAGATCCACGAGAAGACCCTCTGGAAGATCCCCTTCCGCGCGGCAGACTTCACGGGGCCTTTGCCGCTGTAGCTGATCCGCACCTCCGCAAGCCGGGTGGAGAGGATCGTGTTGTCCGCCCGGATGTCCTCGGGGCGCGCCAGCCCGTGCAGGGTGATCAGGTCCTCGTCGTTGTTCACAGACACGCGTCGGCTCCCCTCGATGACGAGGGAGCCGTCAGGCTGAATCTCCCGCACACGCACGGTCAGGGTCGTGGTGAGCTGTCCCGAGATCGACGTCTGGCCGCTTCCGTCCGTCTCGTCCTTGATGTTGCTGCCGAGGCGGAAGAGCCTGAAGAAGTCCAGGGCGCCTTCGCCCTCGCCGCTGTTGATGTCCAGCTTGCTCTCCTTCTTCGATGACAGCGAAGAGCGGTTCGTCCCCTGGGAGGATTCGACGACCACAACGGTGATCAGATCACCCACGTGCATCGCCTTTCGGTTCGAGTAGCGGTTCCCCTTGTGATCCTTCCAGAGGGAGGGATTGCACGGCTGGATCTGCGTCGCCTCCGCGCTCAGGGACATGGCGGATAGCACACATGGCAACGCCGCCGCCGCAATCAGGACTGTGGCGATCGACCTTCTCCAGCGCCGCATCAGAAACCCCCTTCCGGCAGAACGCGCACCAGCCCTGGTCCTATGACCAGTCCCTCGCAATCCCGGCCGCCTCCGTCGATGCGAAGGCGGATTCGATCCCCCTCCCACCCGTCGGCACGGGCCACTCCCCGCACCTCCAGGTGGAGGGCAGCCGCCGCGTATACAACCCGAAGGCTCCCGCCACGGCGGACCCATGGCGCAGGGCCCAGGTCGGACCGCCCAAGAGGGGTTCGCGCCGACACGCTGTTAAGAAGATGCAGGCCTTCCACGCACTCCCTCTCCTGCCCCGCAGCCGAGGGAGGGAACCAGCCGCGCACGAGTTCGGTGTCACCGGGACCGATGATCCCTCCCCGCCGCAGGGAGCGGCGTGAGACATGCACCGAGTCCAGGCAGAGGACATCGCCCGTGAGAAGCAGCTCGACAGCTCCGCCCGCACGAAGCCCGCGAAGACGAACCACGATCCGGTCCGTCTGCCTCTCCGGCTCGCTGGATGGCAGTGGAGAGGCGATGCTGAGGGAATCCAGCCTCTCCGCCGTTCGCCAGATCCTGTCCAGGCCGCGCCAGTCGACTTTCAGGGTGTCACAACCGCACAGGACGCGAAGATCCTCCATGACCGGGGCGAGCAGCACCTCGGGGCCGCCGCTCCCGGCTGCAGCGGGCGGTGCGGCGGATGCTGCAGGCGAGGTGGCGGCGGCATCGGGCACGACCGCGACTGTGGAGATTACAATATGCATAACGACCGCCGGCACGAGGGCCCAGGAAAGGAGCGCCCGGATGACCACGGTGCGCAGAACCGAAAGGCGGGAGAGCGACGGCAGATTCCATTCTGAGAAAGCACAATGCGAAACCTGTTCCCCCTGCATCGCAGGTGCAAGACTCCGCCCCGGCTTCCCTGTCATCCCTGACATCCGCAGCTCTCCCGTACAACCACCAACCATGCGATCCCCGACGCGCCCTCTTCTACGGCCTGAGGTTGACGGCTATCTGGGCCATCTCCTCGGCCGTCCTCACGGCCTTCGAGCTCATTTCGAAGGCGCGCTGTGCGACGATGAGGCTGATCATCTCCTCCACCACCTCGACATTCGAGCGCTCCACTGCACCCTGCATAAGACTGCCGATGCCGACCTCCCCCGGGGCCCCGACCTGCGGGTCCCCTGTCGCAGCGCTCTCGGCAAGGAGGTTCCCCCCCTCGGCCGCCAGGCCGCCAGGATTGGGGAACCTGGCCAGGAGGATCTGCCCGACTTCCGTTGCCCCTACAACCCCGGCCTGTTCCACAAAGACGCGCCCGTCGCCCGTTACGGCGATCGAAACCGTGTCGAGGGGCAGGACAACCTCGGGCTCCAGCACATTCCCCTGCGCGGTCGTCAGCCGGCCGTCGGCGTCCAGCTTGAAACCGCCGTTGCGCGTGTAGGCGGTGGTTCCGTCTATCCGTCTAACCTGGAAGAATCCGTCGCCCTGTATAAGAAGATCGAGCGGGTTCTCCGTGATCTCGCTGTCCCCCTGGGAGAAGACCTTCTCGGTCCCGCGCACCCTTGTGCCGTGGCCGACCTGCACCGGGGTCGCCTGCCCCTCGCCGCCGGCCTCTGTTCCGGTTGCCGGGGACATCGTCTGGTAGAGAAGGTCCTCGAATTCGACGCGGGTCCTCTTGAACCCGGTCGTGTTGACGTTGGCCAGGTTGTGGGCCACCGTATCGATGTACAACTGCTGCGCCCGCATACCGGAGGCAGCCGACCGCATCGCTCGCAGCATCTTACGAACTCCTTCCCCGGACGCTATCCGGCAGCCCACTGGATCAGGCGCCCCAGACTGCCGTCCTGGGCTGCAATCGCCTTCTGATTCGCTTCCATCCCGCGGAGCAGGGCCATCATCTCGACCATGATGGAGACCGGGTCGACGTTGGAGCTCTCAAGCGCCCCCTGTACCAGGCTGCTGGCATCGTCCTCCCCGGCATCTCCCGTATAGGAGATCAGGCCGGCGCCCGCGTGCCGGATCAGGCCCGTCTCCGGAAGTGAGAAAAGGCTGATCTTCCCGCCCGGCGTGCCGTTTATCAGGACCGTGCCGTCCGAGGCAACGTCGAAGGTGGCGCCCGGGGGCAGCGTCAGGGCTCCCCCCCCGGTGATGAGGGGATAGCCCGACCTGTGTACAAGGGTTCCGTCGCCGGTCAGGCGGAGCGTCCCATCCCGGGTGTACAACTCCCCGTCAGGCCCCTGCACGCCCAGGAATCCGGTTCCGGACACAGCGAGGTGGAGAGTGTTGCCGGTTGTCTCCATCACCCCCGCCGAAAGATCCATCCCCGAGGCGAGCTGTGGTGTCACGGTGCCGCCCTGCATGCCCGCCACGGCAGGATCTCCGGCACCGCGCGGACCCTCTGCCCCCTGCGGCTCTCCCTCCCCCGCGGCTTCCGTCCGGGCATCCAGCAGGCCGTGGAACGCCAACCTGTCCTGGCGAAACCCTCCCGTGGAGACATTCGCCAGGTTGTTGGCGAGGATCTCCTGCGCCCGCATGGCTGGTGTCATTGCTCCAGCGGAGACGTACAGACCTCGGATCATGGTCCCTCCTCTTCACGCCATTGGTGCATTATGCGTGCCAATTGGCCGGATGGACCTGCCGCGGCCTGCCCGGGGATCGTGACGCAGGCCGCTATCCGGTTGATCACTGACGGGTTGCTGGGATCCGGCCCCCGGCTGGAAACGTCGCGGGAAGCCGCCCCTCCAACCACCCGCCGACCCGATCCGGCTGGCATGGGGAAAGGACTGACCGGTGCCGGGCAGGATTTTCCCACCCCTGGGGCGCTCACGAGCCTTTCCAGGGCGGCTGTTCCGCGAACCCATACAGTTGACGCCGCACCCGCGCCAAGCTATTGTTCCTCATTGGGAAATGAGTGCTCCCGGGTTCTGTCCGCACCGCTTTTCCAGGCACAGGGAGGGCGAATCGTGGAGCCTGACTGGACAAGGATCGTCCGCTGGCTTGGGGCGCTCGCAGCCCTGATACTTGCGGTCGCCATCGGCCTGAGGGCTGCTCAGCTCTCCGAGGAAGCCTACCTGGGTATGAGCGAGCGGGGTGATGAGATCGCGCTCGTCATCCCCGGCGGACCTGCGGACATCGCAGGGCTGCAACCTGGCGACATCCTGCGTTCGATCGACGATGTGCCCGTCCGCCGGATTCCGAACCCCCGCCACGCGCTTCGCAGCAGCGGATGGAACAAGGGCGTTGCCGTCATGGTGCTCCGTAACGGGGCCCCCATCCGGACTCTTCTCGTGCCGCGCCGGATGCCGCCATCCGAGGTTATGTGGGGCCTGGCGCATGCCGCAATCGCACTTGCGACACTCCTCGTGGGAACACTCACGCTGCTGCGGAAGGTGAGAGTACAGACGGCCGTCTTCTTCGGGATCTGCCTGACTCTGGCAAGCCAGATGTTCACCCCGTATACCATCCCGACGACATGGGGGTACAGGGTCGACGCATTGCTCAGGGAGATCCTCTCGGCGCTGGTCCCCGGACTGCTGGTCCATTTCTTCCTGCTGTTCCCCTACAAGCGGCACATCCTGCACAGGCGCCCATGGCTGAACCTCGCGCTCTACGCGCCCGGCCTCCTCCTCTTCCTCATGTCCACGGCCAAACAATCGCTGGCTTCCGTCCTGGGTCTTGGGCAGGCAGTGCTGGGGATGGGGATCCTGGCGGCGGGTGCCGCGTACTTCGTTATCTCGATCATCATCTCAATCCTTCTCTTCTCACATGCATACAGGAAGAGCCCTCTCCCTACCGTCAGGCACAAGCTGAAGGTGACTCTCGCCGGCACGCTTATCGGACTCGGTCCGATACTGCTGGTCGCTCTGATCCGACTCGCCATGCCCACAATGCAGTTTCCTGCGGACCGGGCAGCCACCCTGCTGATCTTCTTCCTGCCGGCATCATTCGGGTACGCGATCCTCAAGCACGGAATCTTCGAGATCGAGTTCCTTGTGAAGCGGAGTCTTCTCTACTCCGGGATCACCGCGGTCCTGATCCTGACCTACTTCCTTGCCTACTTCATACTTGACTCCGTGCTGCACACCGTCACGGGTGTGAGCGAGCGCATCGGGAGCGTTCTCGCCGTTCTCTTTGTCCTGGTCGTCATGAGCCCCGTTCGCGGCCGCTTACAGCGCAGGATCGACCGATGGATATACCCCGACAGGTACGACACGCAACGGATCCTGCGCGAAGCGGGGTTGCGTCTGCGGGAAGCAGAGGGACGGGACGCCGTTGAGGCATCGCTGCTTCACCTGCTGCGCTCGCATCTGGGTGCGGAGAGGGTCGCGCTGTTCCGGCCCGGCAGCGAGGGAGAGGGTTTCATCCTCTCATCCGTGCAGGCAACGGAAAGCCCTTCCGAATCCGACCCGCCCGGCGGGAACCGCTTGAGAGAGCCTCCCGATCTGCAGGTGGGAAGGCTTCTCGTGGACACCCTCTTCAGGATCGGCTCGCCCGTTCTGCGCGAGGATCTCGAAGCCGAGCTCCCATACGGATTCCTCCCGGCACGCGACCTGGAAGCGCTCAGGCTGCTGCACGTCCGGGTGATCATGCCGCTGGCTTCCGGCAACCAGCGGCTTGCGATCGTGGCGCTGGGACCGCGCAGCTTCGGCGAATCCTATGCTCCCCCGGACCTGGAGCTTCTGGAAGGCCTGAAGGCGCAGGCGCTGTCCGCACTTCAGAACCTGCAGTATGAAGAGGCGACCCGCGGCAGGGAGGACATGCAGCGCGAGATGGAGATGGCCCGCTCGATTCAACAGAGGCTCCTTCCCCGCGAGCTTCCGAAACACGCGGGTCTGGACATGGCGGCAGTGAATCTTCCGAGCCGGGAGATCGGCGGCGACTACTACGACTGGCTGGGAAACGGATCTTCAAGGCTCACCTTCGCGATCGGTGACGTGTCCGGCAAGGGGATTCCCGCCGCGCTGATGATGTCCAACGTCCAGGCCACATTCCGGGCGGAGGCCGCGGCAGGCAGAAGACCGTCCGAGATACTGCAGGGAGTCAACCGCCATCTCTGCGCGATGAACAGGCCCGAGAGTTTTGTCTCCCTCTTCTGCGGTCAGATGGATCTTTCCACCCACAGCCTGACCTATGCGAACGCGGGGCACCTGCATCCGATTCTGATCATGGAAGACGGACACGCAAGGCGCCTGGAAGCTGGTGGCCTGCTGCTGGGTGTGAGCGACTCCACCCTTTATGACGGCGCTGAAACTGCCCTGAGGCCGGGTGAAACGCTTCTGCTGTTCACGGACGGGGTCGTTGAACGCGGCGCTCCCGATCCGATCTTCACCGAAGACGACCTGATGACATATGCACTGAAGCACCGGCACATCTCCGCGCAGGACCTGGTCGGCCGCATACTGGACGAGCTCGAGCGGCGCACCGGAACCTTCGCCGAGGACGACACGACCATGCTGATCCTGCGCACGCTCTAGGCCGGACACCTCACGAATCCTCTCCTGCGACGACGGGATTGCGCGCAGACAGGCGTCGTGCTCGCGGACCCGTCGCCTCCCCGCCGGATCATCCCGCTTCGGATCGATCCCCGACACTTCACTGAGCGGGATATCGTGCCCCGGATGGCACAGACACTGCCTTCCCGGGTGCAATGTGCAGGAATCTGTGCACACCGCACGGAATCAGGCCACCGGCCGGCCGTCGGCATGGGCGCCATTACGGGCAACGGTGGGATTTGTGCTAAACCCCGGGAGCCTTCCGTCCGATACAAGGTGTTGGATGCCAGAGCTTCGGTGGGTCTTGAAGTGGTGGGCGTCAGGGATAGACGGATCAAGGCCAACCTGCTCATGGAGCAGGCACCGAAATTGCAGGGGATCAGGGAGACCAAAGGCCGCACCGGGTGCATCCCGGATGCACTCGGAGCACAACCGAGCGGAGGAGCGCCATGTTGCTCGGAGTTTTGGCCCTGATGATCACGCTCGATCTGTTCTGGTGGCTGAGGCGGTAGAGAGGCCCCAGTCGCCGCCGCCCCGGAGCAGCATGGGGCGGCAGCGTGAACACATGCACGGAGGAGGAGCCGGGTAGCACGACCCGGACCTCTCACTGGCCCTGACAGGCCGGCCGTCCCGGGCCGGACCCGCCCTATCAGAGGGGGACCTGCCCGGCCCCTCCACGATCGCCGAAAAGATCGTGAGGATCGCGAACAGATCCACAGGCAGCGCCACGTCGGCGCCGCGCAACGCGACGTCGATTGGTTTCCGCAGGGCGCCGGAAATGGACTGTACCCCGGCCCTGGCTACCGGGTGTTCAGGAAGAGCAGCCCGGCACCCCCGGCCAGAATGCAGTAGACTCCGAAGAAGCCGAACTTCCCTCCCTGCAGGATGCGAAGCAGCACGCTTATCGCCGCGTACCCGACCGCAAACGAGATGACAAGGCCCGCCAGGTAGATCGTTCCGTCACCACCGGAGAAACCCTCGGTCAGTTCCCTGATCTTGAAGATTGATGCCCCCGCGATTGCCGGAATCGAGAGCAGGAACGAGAAGCGTGCGGCCTCGCCCGGGCGGAGCCCGCGCAACAGGCCGGCTGTGATGGTGGAACCACTGCGGGAGATTCCCGGAAGGAGAGCAAGGGCCTGGAATGCGCCAACCACCAGGGCGTCCAGTCCACCGGTCCTGCGCCTCCCCCGACGCATGAACAGTGTGCCGATCAACATGACACCGGTGACGATGAGAAAGACGCAGGTCATGCGCGGATCGGTGAAGGCCTCCTCGATCATGCCTCCAACCAGCAGCGCAGCCGCCACTGCAGGCAGGGTCCCGACAACCAGCAGAACAAGCATCTCGAGCGCTCGGTAATCTCTCGCCCTGCGCTGACCGAAGAGCGCCCCGAATGCCCCTCTCGCGAGGAAGGCAAGGTCTTCACGGTAGTGGACGATGACGGCCAGCAATGTGCCCAGATGCAGCACCAGTTCGAGGAACACGCCGGGAGTCTCAATGCCGAAGAAGGCCTGGGCGAGGACAAGGTGGCCGGAGCTGGACACGGGGATGAACTCGGTGATGCCCTGGAGGACTGCCAGTATTGCGACGTACAGCCAGTACGGAAGAGCCCCCGCCGTCATGCCTACGAGCCCTGCTGCATTGTGCGGATCATCCCTGTCCTCCTGAGCATCCTGCCCGGGGCAGGCTACCGGAAGCCCGGGACCTGCGCAAGCACCGGGCCCCGCCCGGATCTCATGCGATTCCCCCCAGCCGATCCGCGGCCTTGTAGCATTCGCGGGCCTCGTCGAACTGCCCCTTCTTGTCGTACGCCACTCCGAGGTGGAAGTGGGCGGGACCGAATGTGGGATCCAGTTCGACGACCCGGCTCAGGCACTCGATCGCACGGCCGGGCTGGTCCTTCTTGTTAAAGGCGACACCGAGGTAGTACATCGCCCTCACCGAGTCCGGACGCATTTCGATGCACTCCTGCAGGAACCTGGAAGCGGTTTCGTACATCCCCTTGCGGAAGTAGATCAGTCCAAGGTTGTACGCGATCTCCCAGTTTCCGGGATCCAGCGAGTGGGCACGCTTGAGATGGTTCATCGCGCTCTCCGGATCGGACTCCATCAGGGCGACACCCATGTTGAAGTGCGCCGGTGGGTAGTCCGGCGCGATCTCGAGCGCACGGCGGAACTCCTCCATCGCCTCCTTCTTCCTGCCCAGATCGCCGTAGGCCGCGCCAAGATTGCAGTGGCTCTCCACGCTGTTGGGGTCCATCCCGATCGCCTGGCGGAAGGCTTCGATGGCCTTCTCCGCCTGTCCCATCTGTTCCAGGAGAACGCCCATGTTTATGCGCGCATTGGTCATCCTGGGATCGAGATCGAGGCAGCGTTCGAAGGCAGCCACAGCCTCCGCGTCACGGCGCAGCTTCATAAGGGTGGCGGCGTGGCGGTAGACTGCCCCGGCATCTTCCGGGTCGATCTTCAGGGCCGTGAGATGCTCACGCCCGGCTTCCTCGAGGCGTCCCATGTCCTCGAGCATCCGGCCCCTGAGAGTCCAGAAGGCGGAACGGTCATCATACTGGTCGCGAAGACGCCCAAGCAGTTCCAGGCCGCGCTCCGGCCTGCCTCCCTGGCGGGCGGCCTCGCAGTACGATTCGACGAGAGTCCAGTCGGCAGCCTCACCTGACTCCAACCGTCTCTCCATGGCGTCGGCCGCCTTGTGAAAACGCCCGGCCTCCGAGTATGCCCGGACAAGGGTCTGCAGCAGTTCGGAGTCACCCGGCTGCGACCGGACACGTCTCTCCAGATCGTCGATTCTTCTCTGAAGCCTCTCCTCGGAAATCAAACTACCGGCCCTGCCTGTCTTCTGAGAGTAGCTGCACGGGACAACCAGAAGGATGGCGGGGCTGCCGCTGCCGAAGGCGCAGCCGGGATCAGCCCCGACACGCCCGACGATAAGAAGCTGCCGCAGTCAAGTCAAGCTGAGGCAACACGTACGTGCAGATACTCCGCCCGGCCATGCTGCGGGTCCCGCGGATCAGGCCGCCCCACGTGGTCGATGAGACCCCGTCATGCCGCCTCCGTATCCTCCTCTTCGGGCCCGTCATCCGCATATCCCTGTTGCTGCATCTGCAGGACGAGCTTGAGGACAATCCCGGTCTCGAGATCCCTGGGACTCAGCTCCAGGGGAACCAGGACCTCGCGCGGACGCGCGCGGCGGGGCTGCCTTGCCGCCTTCGGAGGATCTTCCATCGAGGGCCCGTGAATTGCCGACTGCGGCACCGGTGTCTGTTGAGGATCGGCCGGCCCGGCCGGCTGCGGATCATGATCCTGAGACATGGCCCGGGGCTCGGGGTGCTGGGCTGTCTCGACCTCTGGCGGCAGATCGGGCGACACCTGTCCAGGCGGTTCCGCAGACGAACCCTCCGAAGGGGACTCCCCGGCCCCGGGCAGGTCATGCGGCCGTGACAGCCAGCGTCTCAGCCGGTCACCGACGGAAGAGCTGCAGCGTTCCTCATTCGGGCCGTCGCTGCCCGGCGACGGATCCCCGACCGGTACGGGCGGCTCCTCCTGATCTGCGCACTGCTCCACCTGTGAAGGGGGAGCCGGATCAGGCCTGGACACCACCGTGGGCTGGGCTGCCGGCGGCGGGGCAGGCGGCGCATCTGTCGATGCAGGCGGACGGTCCGCAGCCGGGGCTCCGATGTCCTTCGCCAGCTTGCGGAGAAGGAGCCGCGAAACCCCCTTGAAGGTATCCACCACCCCCTGGCCATTCATCGCCACCGCCTCGAAAACCGGTACCTTGCCTGGATTCAGCACCTCTTCAAGCTCGTCGATCGTGTACACATCCGGAAGGTCGCGTTTGTTATACTGCATGACCCACTGGATCGTATCCAGATCCACCCCCTGCTCCAGCAGGTTCTGCCGGAGATTCTCCAGGCTCTCAAGGTTCTCGTCCATCTTGCCGCGCTTGGAGTCTGCGACGAACACAACCGCATCGACCCCCTTCAGGACAAGCTTCCGCGTCGCGTTGTAGTACACCTGTCCGGGGACTGTATATAGGAGGAAGCGGGTCTTGAAGCCGGAGAGCTCTCCGAGATTCACGGGAAGAAAGTCGAAGAAGAGGGTCCTCTCCGTCTTCGTCTTCATCGAGACCATCTTCCCCCGCTGCCCCTGCGGTATCGATCCGTAGATGTATTCCAGATTGGTCGTCTTGCCGCTCAAACCCGGGCCGTAGTACACCAGCTTCGCGTTGATCTCGCGGCCGGAATAGCTGACCAGAACCATGTTTCCTCCAGGGGCTTCTCCGCCGTCCAGTATTCCGCACTCCCGATCGGGCCGGGTACCCGCGGATGCTCCTGGCCGGCGGGCCCGGAACCATCCCCATAGGTGCTTACAGACAGATTATCGGCGGGACGTGGAAGTCTCTTGACCCCGGTGTGGATCAGCCTACCTCACTCAAGGGCAACCGGTTGGCGTAGGCGAGCATGACGCCTTCGCGGAGGGGCAGGTGCGAAGGGGTTGCAAGGTCCGGATCCTCCGAAAGGATCGCCTCGGCCTCGTTCCGCGCGGCCATGAGCACTGCGGGATCGCGGATCAGATCGGCTACCTTGAGTTCCGGCAGGCCGTGCTGGGCAGTGCCTATGAAGTCGCCCGGACCGCGCAGGCGCAGATCGGCCTCCGCTACGCGGAATCCGTCGCTCTCCTTCACAAGGGTCCTCAGCCTCCCGTGCGACTCCCCTCCGGGTGCGACAAGCAGGAAGTGGGACACACCGCCTCCTCTTCCGACCCGGCCGCGAAGCTGGTGCAGTTGCGAAAGCCCGAAACGCTCCGGATGCTCGATCACCATGATCGTGGCCTGCGGCACGTTGACACCCACTTCCACAACAGTCGTGGTGACGAGGCACGGAGTCCCGCCGCTGCGGAACCGCTCCACCACGGCGCTCTTCTCCTCCCCCTTCATCCTTCCGTGCAGAAGGCCCACCCCGATCCCGTCCATGGCCGGGTGGGCGGAAAGCGCCTCCGACATCCGCGTTGCGTCGCGAAGATCCAGTTGCTCCGACTCCTCCACCAGCGGATACACGAAGAAGGCCCTCTCCCCCTCGCGCAGCCGCCTCGCAACCCAGGTGACCATGTCGCCGCGCTTCTCCTCCGGCACGATCCGGGTGCGCGGAGGGACCCGCCCCGCAGGCATCTCGCGAAGGAGCGATATGTCCAGGTCTCCGTAGAGCGTCATCGAGAGAGTGCGGGGGATCGGAGTGGCACTCATGACGAGACAGTGAGGCTGAAGCCTGCCGCCCTTTTCGCGCATCGAGGCACGCTGGAGAACGCCGAACCTGTGCTGTTCATCGACCACGATCAGCGCAAGATCCTTGAATGCAACATCCTTCTCCAGCAGTGCATGCGTGCCGATCAGGACCCCCAACTCACCTGCCGCAGCCTTTGCCAGGACCGCGCGGCGCCCGGCCTTCGGTGTGCGTCCGAGCAGGAGCCCCGTGCTCACACCCAGCGGACCGAACCACTTCTCCAGGGTGTCTGCCTGCTGCTCGGCAAGGATCTCGGTTGGAGCCAGGTAGGCAGCCTGACAGCCGGCCTCGCAGGCAGCAAGGCAGGCGATCGCCGCCACCACAGTCTTCCCGGACCCGACATCCCCCTGCAGAAGCCGATTCATCGGCCGGTCCGTTGCCATGTCGGAGAGGATCTCGCCCAGAACCTGCTCCTGGCCGCGCGTCAGCTCGAACCCGAGCCCATCCCTGAGACGGCCGGCCAGGGCACCCGCTCCCCGGACAGGGCGTCCGGACCGGGGTCTGCTCCTTCTCCTGCGCACAAGACCGAATGCGAGCTGCAGCATCAGGAACTCCTCGAAGACGAGCCGATGGCGGCCGCGGTCGCGCATCTCCTCGGAGTCGGGGAAATGGCTCTGCTCAAGCGCCTGACCGAGTTCAAGCAGACCGGCGCGCTCCAGCAGGCAGCCCGGTATCGGATCACGCATCGATGGCAGGCAGGCATCGAGCACCGTGCGGATCCACAACCGCATCATCTTCTGGGTGAGCCCGGCCGATAGGGGGTAGACGGGTACGAGGCGGCCGCCGCTCAGCAGCCTTCCCTCTCCGGCGCTTTCGATGATCTCGAACTCCGGGTGGACGAACTCGAGGAGGCGCTTTCGGCTCCTCACAGGCCCGCTGAGAAGAATCCTCCGGCCGGCCCTGAGCTGTCTGGCGAGGTAGGGCTGGTTGAACCAGGTCACCGATGCGGTGCCTGTTTCGTCCCCGACATCGGCCAGAATGAGGGTTATTCCGCGCCGGGCAGGCCGGGTCCGCAGGCCGAGGAGAGTGACGATCGCGGTGCCTTCGGCGCCCGGGACAAGCCGGTCCAGTGTGGAAATCCGGCTTCGGTCCAGCCAGGCGCGCGGAAGGTGCCACAGGAGATCCCGCACCGTCGCGATCCCCAGCCGGCCCAGAAGCTCGGCCCTGCGGGGCCCGACGCCCCGCACAAACTGTGCAGGAGTGGTCAGTTCCATGACCTGGGAGATTACCGCACCCTGGCCTGGAGCGGGGATGGAATTCCTGCGGGGTGGGAAATGCGGATCCTGGAAAACGATCGCTTGCTTCCCGGGACGTTGTGAGTGTAGTCTTTGCGTCTGTTGTGCAAATCGGAGGGAATCATGTCTCGCGTCTGCGAAATCTGCGGCAAGGGCCTTCAGTTCGGCAACAACCGCAGCCACGCCAACAATGCCACCAGGCGCACCTGGCGGCCGAATCTGCAGAAGGTTCGCGCCCTCATCGAGGGGCGTCCCCGCAGGATCAGGGTCTGTACGGAGTGCCTGCGCTCCGGCCGCGTCGTCAAGAACCCCCGGCCCACCCGTGGAGAACCGACCCCGGCCCCGTGAGCCGTTCTTCCTGTGTCACAGCTCATCCAGCAACACAGGATCCGCAACAGCCCTGGCCGCCTGGTTGCCCGGATCGAGCTTCAGCACGCGCTGCATCTCGTGGCGTCCGCGTTCCCCGTCTCCTTCCTGAAGGAGGATGAGCCCGAGGGCGACGCGCGCATCGACGTAGCGCGGATTTCGGCTTAACGCCGCCTCGTACGACATGACCGCATCATCCACCCGGCCCATCGCTTCGAGGCTCCTGCCCAGGAGAAGATGCAGGTCCGGATAGTCGGGCTCCTTCTCCACCGCCCTGCGGAGCAGGGCCTCCGCCTGCTCGAATCGATGCCGGTCGATCTCAAGCCTGGCCAGGGACTCCAAGGCTCTCACAAACTCAGGATGCAGTTCCAGCGCGCGCTCCAGGTGGGGCCTTGCCTCATCGGGCTTCCCCATCTCCATCAGCACCTGACCCATGCCCAGTTGGGCGTCGGGAAACTCCGGATGGCGCTCGACCACAGCCTGGAAGAGCCCCCTGGCGCGTTCCTGCTCGGATCTCTGAAGGAGGATGAAGCCGAGGTCCAGCCGAGCGCGCATCAGGTGCGGATCCCCCTCCAGCGCCCTCTCCATCTCGGCTATGGAGCGCTCGTGCTCACCATGGCAGGCCAGTGTCAGCGAGAGGAAGTAGCGCGCCCGGTGGAAGTCGGGATGCGCTGACAGGGCCCCCTCGATGATCGCCCGGGCCTGCCTGAGTCGGCCGCGCCTCAGCTCTGCGACACCCCGGAAGAGGATCACATCAGGGTACTCCGGCTGCAGATCTCCAGCAGAGTCCAGGTACTGCAACGCCTCGTCCGGGAGTCCTTTTCGCAGAAGCAGCATCCCCAGCTGGAGAAGCGCCTCGACATACCTGGGGTTGATCTCCAGGGCCTCACGGAGGTGCTCCTCGGCGAGATCAACAGCGCCGCTCTCGGAGTACAGGATCCCGAGCTTGCAACGCAGGTCGGCGAAACGCGGGTTCTGCCTGACCGCCAGGCGCATCTCCTCGATCGCGAGGTCACGGTCCCCCTTGTCGTAGGCCTCGAGGGCACGACGCTGGTGTTCCTGGCTCTCCCTTCGGCGGACGGATTCCTCGCGGACGCAGCGGATGATCTCCTCATCGAGGTGCGATCCCAGGTCCAGATTCATGTGCGGTGGAAGACGGAAGTCGGTGCGGGACAGATCGCGCAGCTCCTGCAGCGCCTCATCGCCCCGGCCCCGTTTCCAGAGGATCACCGCCAGGAGCGCACGCGCCTCGACATACCCCTCGTTGATCTCGAGCGCCTGCCTGCACTGCGTATCCGCCCCCGCGAGGTCTCCCTGGCTCTCCAGGATGCCGGCCAGCAGGTAGTGAAGGTCCGGGTAGCGGTAGCCCTCGCCCAGCGCGAGCTCGAACTTCTCCCTCGCCTCGTCCACCCTGCCCTGCTCGTGGAGCGCAAGACCCAGCTTGGCATGGGCCTCGGCAGCGTAGAAGCGCCCGAGACTGTGATAGGGATTGCTGCGGTCGTCTATCTCCTCGATGGCAAGTTCGAATTCCCGGGCAGCATGCTCGTAGTCACGCTGGTTGAACAGGACGATGCCGCGATGGTAGTGAGCCATCCCGCCACGGGCGAAGAGACGTCCGAGCAGCGACATGTTCCGTCCTCCCCTGCCGGGCCCCGGGCCCGGTTCAATCCATCCGTTTCCTCATGAAAGCCGGTTCATCCAGCGGATTGCGACGCCCGAGCCTGGGCTCCAGTGTCTCTCCTGTGGATGGCGCCGGGCGCCTCACGGTCTGGGTGCGGGCAGCCGCTCCAGGCCTTTCTCCACGAACAGGACGCAGCTCAAGCGGCCGCAGCGGGCGGTCGCCCGCCGGCTCGGGCCCCTCGGGCAGGTACAGATCGGATTCCACGTCCATCGGGGGCTTCCACGAACCGGGCACAACCTCTCCGCTGTGGCGGGTCTGCTCCGGTCTCCCTGCACCTGCATCCGATGTCGCCCCGGTTCCGGCCGACCTGAGCTCCCCGGCATGGAACGACTCGAAGGCATGCAACTTGAGCTGCGGCGCAGGTACAGGCTCGACCTTCTCCTTCCGGGGTTGATCCCCGGGTGCAGGGGGCGATGCTTCGGGCAATGCTGCTCCCGCAGGGGGCTGTGACAAGGCTTCGGATCCGTTCCCCCCCGGGGAGGCGCTGGTCCGGGACCCGTCCGGTTGCGCCTGCCGCCTCTGGCTCCCCTCGAATCCGGTGGCGATAAGGGTGACCCGGATCTCGTCATCAAGCGCAGGATCGATAACTGCACCCAGGAAGACATCCGCGTCGTCGCCCACGCGTCCCTGGATGAACTCCGCCGCCTCGGCAGCCTCGTGAAGCCCCATGTTGGGACCGCCATGCACGTTGATAAGCACAGCCTCGGCGCCCTGGATCGAAACCTCCTCCAGAAGCGGCGAGGATACGGCCGCCTGTGCCGCCTCTACGGCCCGGTCCTTCCCTCCGGCAACGCCGCAACCGAGAAGGGCGTTGCCCCGGTTCTTCATCACCGCCTTGATGTCGGCGAAGTCGAGGTTGATCTCCCCGTGCCCGGTTATCAGGTCGGATATGCCGCGGGTTGCCTGGAAGAGCACCTCGTCCGCGGTGAGCAGAGCCTCGTGGAACGGAGTGCCCGGCGGAACGATACTGAGAAGCTTCTGATTGGGGATGGCGATCAGTGTGTCCACGTTCCGGCCCAGTTCCTCCAGACCGAGAACCGAGCGCGCCATCTTCTTCCTGCCCTCGAACGCGAAGGGCCTGGTCACGATGGCTACGGTGAGCACGCCGAGTTCCCTGGCTGCTGCTGCCACGACCGGAGCAGCCCCGGTGCCGGTACCACCGCCCATCCCTGCTGTCACGAACAGCATGTCCGCGCCCTGCAGCACATCGGCGATGGCCTCGCGGCTCTCCTCGCCTGACAGACGGCCGATCTCCGGATCCCCGCCGGCACCGAGCCCCCTGGTCACGGCCTTGCCTATCTGGAGCCTGTTGGGGCAGGGGGACTTTTCGAGGGCCTGAAGGTCCGTGTTGGCCACCCAGAACTCCACGCCGGCCAGGCCGGCCTGGATCATCCTGTTGACAGCGTTGGACCCACCGCCTCCGACGCCAAAGACCTTGATGCGCGCCGGTGAAGTGTGGGATTCGACGATCTCGAGCATCGAGGCACCTCCTTGTGCACCTGTGGATGCTCGGGGTCTTTCTGGGGGGAAAGCGAACCCGAGCAATCTCTAGCATTCCATCCGCCCGGCTGCAAGCCTCAAGCTGCCCCGGGATGAATCATATCCGGACCCGCCTAGAAGTACTCCTGCAGGAACTCCCGGATCGGCCGCCTCATCCTGGAGAACAGCCCCCTTCCGGTCCTCCCTTCGTGGGCGCATGTCGAACCGTGCCGTGCCAGCCCCACGGCCGCCGCGATGCGCGGATCCGTGGCGATGTCGGAAACACCCCGGACGTCGCCGGGCACACCTATGCGGGCCGGCAGGCCAAGCACCCGCTCCGCCAGTTCACACAGATCCGGCATCTGCGCCGTGCCCCCGGTCAGGACAACGCCCGCGGCAAGGAGCCCCGGATCCACAACACGCTCCACCTCTGCCAGGGCCAGGCCCAGGATCTCCTCCATCCGGGGTTCCATGATCGATGCAAGCACCTGGCAGCCGACGCTGCGATTCCCGCGCCCGCCAACGCCCGGAACCTCCACCGACTCGCCGGCCGACACCCGCGATGCGATTGCGGATCCATGCCGGACCTTCAGGCGTTCCGCCTGCTCGATGGGGGTGCGAAGGCCCACTGCAAGATCATTGGTGACCGTATCTCCGCCGAATCCGACAACCGCGGTGTGGCCGATAAAGCCGTCGAGGTAGACGGCGATGTCGGTTGTGCCTCCTCCCATGTCGAGAAGAAGCACGCCGAGCGCCTCCTCGTCCTCCGCCAGGACTGCGGCAGCAGCGGCCATCGGCTGCAGAACCAGGCTCTCCACCGCAAGCCCGGCCCGCGTTATGCCCCGCAGAAGGTTCCTGACTGCCGTCGACTGCACGGTCACTATGTGGACCTGTGCTTCCAGCCTCACGCCCGACATCCCGATCGGATCCCTGATCCCGGGATGATCGTCGAGGCGGTAGTCGCGCGGCATCACATGCAGAACCTCGCGATCTCCGGGGATCGCGACGGCCCGGGCCGCTTCGAGCACCCGGTTCACATCGTCGGTGGTGATCTCATTTCCCTTGTGGGAGACACCGATAACCCCGGTGGAGTTGATGGAGCGAACATGCTCCCCGGCGATTCCGGCATGGACCGACCGCACCTGCACACCCGCCATCTGCTCCGCCGCCCTCACCGCCTCCGAAACCGCCTGGATCGTCTCCTCCAGGTTCACAACCATCCCGCGTTCCAGCCCGCGGCAGGGACGATCCCCAACTCCCAGGATAGAGAGTTCGCCTTCCTCCGTGGCCTCGGCGACCACTGCGCATACCTTGGTGGTGCCGACGTCCAGCCCTGTTGTAGTGCGTCGTCCCTTCATGTCAGGACACCTCCCGTATCGGCGGGCCGTGCAGGCGGATCGCTGCGATCATTCAGCGGACTACTATCTGGTCCCGGAACCTGAGGTCAAGGACCGCTTCCTCGATTCCCTGGCTGCTGAGATCCGCGAGCACTGCCGGAATCGATCTCTTCGCATCGCAGTTCATCCCGGCCTCCCAGAGAATGACCTGTCGTCCCTCCCGAAGGAAGAGCTGGAAGCTCCTGCCGCCAACATAGTGGATCTGCGATATGCGCTTCCACAGGGATGGAAGAGCAGACCCGGTATCGAGTATCTCCCGCCATCCCTGCCCCGCGGCCGGCAGCTCGAACCTCTGGCCCGGACACAGCCCCGGGGGGAGCGCGCCGGTCAGAATCGGAAGATCCACCGGATCGATCAGCTCTTCGGGCTCGAGGAGAATCCCGTCCCCGGCGAGCTCCAGAGGCACATCTCCGAGCACTCGAAGCACGCTCTCACGTTCCCGGACACGGACGCTCAGATCCCTCGGCCAGCGCCAGCGTACGCACAAGTCCGCAAGCCTGGGTTCGACAGCCGCCAGCTCCCGGCCGGGAGTGGTGGCCACCTTCCACCACGGCATTCCGGGACGCAGGCCAAGCCGCTCCATCAGATCTGCCGTGGAGATAGAGCGGTTTCCCTCCACCCAGACGGCGTTGACCGTCCAGAAAGGACGGCTGCTGATCCGGCCGTGCAGATGGATCAGGCCGCCTGCCGCAGCCAGGATCAGCACGGCGGCGATCCAGCCGGTCACCGGGGAGCTTCGCCGCCTGGCCGGGAAACCCGCCGGATCAAACAGTGACGGCCTCGCATCGTACCGGCGCACCATCAGCGCTTCCCCGCAGCCCGGGTGGCACCCGGTCCTGATCCTGCGGCCGCAGCAAGCTTCGCATACTGCTCGACTATCCTGGGACCCCAGCGCGAAACATCCCCGGCTCCCATGGTCACGAGGAGATCACCGGGCCGCAGCAGTGGCGCAACCACGGAGGCCACATCATCCCCGCCGCGAACGCGGATCGTCTCTCCCGGGGAGACCAGACGCAGCGCGTCGGATATGAGGTCCGACGTCACGCCCGGCAGGGGCTTCTCGCCCGCCGGGTAGATGTCCGCCAGAACCAGAAGATCAGCCTCCTTGAGGGCATCGCCGAACTCCCTGGCCAGCGCCCTTGTGCGCGAATAGCGATGCGGCTGGAAGACGGCCACTATGCGGCGGTCGTACACCTCGCGGGCGGCCGAGAGGACGGCGCCCAGCTCGGTCGGATGATGCCCGTAGTCATCCACCAGGAGCACACCGTGCGTCTCGCCGCGCAGCTCGAATCTCCGGCCGACCCCTGTGAAGCCCTGCAGGGCCTCCAGGCACCTGGAAGTCTCGACTCCCAGCTCAAGACCAACAGCCAGTGCGGCAAGCGCGTTCTGAACGCTGTGGCGGCCGGGAGAGGAGATGTGGGTCTGGCCGATTCGCACATCCTGCCATTCCACCGCGAAGCTCGTCCCCTGGTCGCTCATCTCGAGCCCCGTTGCGCGAAGGTTGTTATCCGGGCCGAATCCGTATGTCAGGACGCGCTTGCGCATTCGGGGAAGGAGGGATCGCACATTCGGATCGTCTCCGCACACTATTGCCAGCCCGTAGAAAGGGACCGTACGCATGAACTTCAGAAAGGCCCTCTTGATCTCGGGCAGATCCCGGTAGTGATCCAGGTGCTCCCTGTCGATGTTCGTGATCACGGCGATGTGCGGGCTGAGGTCGAGGAACGATCCGTCGCTCTCGTCGGCCTCCGCCACGAGATACCGCCCGCGGCCCATTCGGGCGCTGCTGCCGATCATCTTGAGGCGCCCACCGACCACGACGGTCGGATCGAGACCGGCCCGGTCCAGAAGGTGTCCGACGAGTGAGGTCGTGCTGGTCTTCCCGTGGGATCCCGCTACGGCGATGCCGTGATGAAGGCGCATGATCTCCGCCAGCATCTCACCGCGCTTCAGTGTCGGAAGGCCTGCACGGCGGGCGGCGCGCACCTCGGGGTTGCCCTTTCCGACTGCAGATGAAACGACGACCAGGTCCGCCCCCTTCACGTGCGAGGCGGCATGGCCTGTCATGATCTGGGCGCCGAGCGCACCCAGGCGTTCGGTCGTTTCGCTTGCCACAAGGTCACTGCCGGAGACGGCGTAGTCCATGCGCAGGAGAACTTCGGCCAGGCCGTTCATGCCGCTTCCGCCGATTCCCACGAAGTGGATGCGCCGTATGCGAGCCGGACTCATGAGACAGCCCTCTGCGCGCGCATTCGGCCCCCGTTGCGCCGGGGCCTGCCGCCCTGCCTCGCGGTCCCCTTCCGCCACGGCCGTTCCCTCTCACGGCCGGACATGGGTGCCGGCGCTTCGGGGGGGATCTCCGACGCGGGCCGGTACCGCAGCAGCGCCTGAACGATCTTCTGTGTCGCTTCCGGCCTCGCCATGCGCAGGGCGTTGATCGACATCTGCCGCAGGCTTCTCCTGTCCCCCAGGAGCCGGTTGATCTCCTTCGCCAGGAACGCCCCTGTCAGGTCCGAATCCTTCACCAGCACTGCAGCTCCCGCTTCGCGGAGATGCTCGCCGTTAAGCCACTGATGGTTGGCGACAGCGTGCGGGAAAGGGACCAGTATCGAAGGAAGCCCGCAGGCGGCAAGCTCCGAGACAGTCATCGCTCCTGCGCGGCAGACGACGAGATCGGCAAGGGCATAGGCATCACCCATGTTCGGGATGAAGCGGCGAACCCACGTCTTGACATCCAGGCCGCGGCACCTGGCCAGGACCTGGTCATAGTCCTTCTCCCCCGACTGAACGAGGAACTGGATGTCCTCACGGCCACGGAACTCCGGAAGGGCCGATCCCATGGCCTCGTTGATTGCCCGGGCCCCCTGGCTTCCTCCGAAGATGAGGACAGTCCTGCGGTCCTCATCCAGACGGAACACCCGCAGGGCGCGCGACCTGCTTCCGGAGGTGACCTGCGAGCGGAGCGGGTTCCCGGCCAGTCGCAGGTGCCGCCTCCTCGGAAAGAAGCGCCGTGCGCTGGCGAAGGCGAGATACACCTCTGTGGCCATGCGGCAGGCGATCCGGTTCGTGAGGCCGGGCACGCTGTTCTGCTCGTGCAGAACAAGGGGAACGTGCTCGAGCCAGGCCCCCACTGCGACCGGCGCCGAGGCATATCCACCGGTGGAGAAAACAACATCCGGGGAGTATTCCCGGACTATGCGGCGGGCCTCGAAGATTGCGCGCCCGAACGACCACGCAGCCCTGAGTGCGCGCGGGCCCGGCCTTCTGGGGAAGCCGATCACATCAAGGCCCCGGAAGGCGAACCCCGCTTCCGGAACCTCCGTGTTCTCGATGCCCCGGTGCGATCCGACGAACAGAATGTCAAGGTCCTTGCCGGCCCCCTTCAGGACCTCGGCAACGGCGAGAGCGGGATAGAGATGTCCCCCCGTTCCTCCGCCGGTCATGATGACTTTCACAGCATCCTCGATGGAGCGGCCGAAACCGCCCATGCTCTCTGAACGGGACGCGGAACCGGGCGGGGCTGCCTCGATATCGAAAGGAGCAGCCCCACTGCCATGAGGTTCGCCAACAGGGCACTTCCCCCGTGGCTGATGAACGGCAGGGGAACACCGGTCGCCGGGCCCACGCCCAGCACGACAGCCGAGTGCAGGAAGGCGTTTCCGGCGATACTCAGTGTAAGCCCCAGCGCCAGGATCGAGCTGAACCGATCGGGTGCCTTTGCCGCAATCCGGTAACCACGAATGAGCACCAGCCCATAGAGCACGAACAGAATCAGAACGCCGATGAAGCCCATCTCCTCCCCCAGGATCCCCAGTATCGAATCCGTGTGAGGAAAGGGCAGGTAATGAAACTTCTGCAGCCCCTTTCCGATTCCGGTTCCGAAAAGACCTCCGGAACCGACGGCGATCAGCGACTGCCACACATGATACGGGAGGTGCTCGTCGCCTCCCCTCAGATAACCAAAGAACCAGGTGAACCGCCGGAGCTGGTAGGCCTTAAGCATGAAGACCGCAGCCGTGCACAGGGGAATCATCACAAGAGCCAGCCTCTTCCAGGACTGCCCGGCCAGGAACATCACTCCGAATCCGACAAGGACGGCCAGAAGGGCCGACGAGAGGTTCGGCTGCAGCTTTATCAGGCCGCCGACCGTCAGGACCGCAGCCAGGGGGACGGCCATGCCCTTCCAGCCGCGGGAGACCCAGTCATCGCGCCTGGTGGCATAGTAGGCAAGGAACACAATGAGCGCCAGGCGTGCGAACTCCGCCGGCTGGATCTGCATGACATGGAGGTTCAGGAACCTCCTCGTGTCGCGGACCGTGGTGGCCAGGCCCACGGGAAGGAGCAGAAGCACCAGCAGCGCAAGCCCGAGCCCTAGCCCTGCCCACGCTGTGCGGCCGTGCAGAAGGCGAACAGGGAGGCGGGAGAGGATCAGCATTGCCAGGATGCCCACCAGCACCCTTTCGATCTGCGATGTGAGATAGGCGGATTCGGGCCTGGACTCGGCGTGAACCAGGATGGCGCTGGAGGAATAGACCATGAGCACTCCGCTCAGACACAGCAGAAGGACGCATGCGAGGAGCACCCTGTCCATTCTCCCCGGCAGCATGTTCGCGGCTCCCGTGTGCTTCACGACCTTCCCTTCCCTTCGGAGCGCATCCGCCCCTGCACAACGGCCCGGAAGCTGTCGCCCCGGGCCTCGTAGTCGTCAAACATATCAAAGCTGGCGCATGCGGGCGAGAGGAGTACTGCAGAGCCCGGGACCGCATGCCTCGCCGCGAGATCCACAGCCTCCTCCAGGCTCCCCGCGGTCCGCGTCCCGACATCCTCCCCCCAGGCCGCCTCCAGAACCGGAGCGTCGGTCCCGATCAGGATCACCAGCGAAACCCGGTCCGCCACCAGGGGCGCAACCGAGCCGAAGTCCTGCTCCTTGCCGAGCCCGCCCGCTATCAGGACCACCCTGCCTGGGAAGGAGCGCAACGCCACGGCGAGGGAGTCGATGTTCGTGGCCTTGGAGTCGTTGATGAACCGGACGCCGCCGATCTCTCCCACGAACTCCAGGCGGTGCGGAAGCCCCTGGAAGGAGCAAAGCGACCGGGCCAGCGCCCCGGGATCGACCCCTGCGTGGAATGCCGCTGCGGCAGCCGCCATTGCGTTCTCCGCATTGTGTGGCCCGGGAAGGGCCAGATCATCCAGCCCGGCAAGCCGGATCCCCCGCCCGTCACGCCGAAGCCAGAGCGCCCCCCCGGCTGCGAATGCCCCCTCAACTCCGTGATCCCGCATGCCGAACCTGGCCCACCGCCCCCGGGTGCGGGTCCGCGCCTCTTCGGCCAGGGCATCGTCCGGCCCGACCATGCTCAGATCCCCGGGCTCCTGGTTGCGGAAGATGGAGAGCTTAGCCTCGCGGTATGCCTCCATCGTGCCGTGCCTGTCGATGTGATCCTGCGTGAGGTTGAGCAGGCAGGCGACAGCAGGACGGAATGACCGTATGTCCTCGAGCTGGAAGCTGGAGACCTCGCAGGCGAAGAACGCACCGGCGTTGTGCCTGACACCGTCGGAGAACGACCGCCCGATGTTGCCGACAACCTCGACCGGCAGCCCTGCCTCGCGGAGCATGTCACCCAGCCACGCGGTAGTAGTCGACTTGCCGTTGGTGCCTGTCACGGCCAGCACAGGTCCTTCCGCGGCCAGGAAGGCAAGCTCCAGTTCGCCGATGACGCAGACGCCGAGACGCCTCGCCTCGGCCAGGAAGGGGATCTCCGCCGGGACCCCTGGGCTCTTCACGATAAGGTCGTAACCCCGAAGCCAGGCCGGATCATGCGGCCCGATACGCAACGGGATCCCGGCGGCCCGCAGCTCCTCCAGCTGACTCTCATGCCCTGCCGGCGTCTTCAGGTCGAGGAGTTCTACGGTGCAGTCGTGGTCGATCAACAGGCGGGCCGCCCCAAGCCCTGAACGCGCCAGACCGAGGACGGCAACCCTGGGAGGGTTGTTCTCAGGCCGCACGCCCAGGGCGCCGAACGGCCATGGAGCCGGGGCGTGATCTCCGGCCCTGGAGTTGTCCCTGCGGGACACTGCCCCCTCCCCGATCATTGCAGCTTCACCGTGCTGAGTGTCACAAGGGCCAGAAGGATCGCGACGATCCAGAAGCGCACCACTATGCGCTGCTCCGGCCATCCCAGAAGCTCGAAGTGGTGGTGAAGTGGAGCCATCAGGAAGACTCGCTTCCTGCGGTACCTGAAGGAAAGAACCTGGATCACCACCGACAGCGTTTCCGCCACGAAGATCCCGCCGACGATGACCAGCAGCAACTCCCGCTTCACGAGCACGGCCAGCATCCCAAGGGATCCTCCCAGCGCCAGGCTGCCCGTGTCCCCCATGAAGACCGAAGCCGGATGCGTGTTGAACCAGAGGAACCCCATCGAAGCCCCGATGAGAGCCCCGGCGAACACCGCCAGCTCGCCCGCCCCTTCCAGGTACGGGATGTTCAGGTAGCCGCTGAATATGACGTTTCCCGACACGTATGCCAGGGCGCCGAAGGCCATCGCGGGGGGGATCGTCAGGCCGATCGCCAGGCCGTCCAGGCCGTCGGCGAGGTTGACCGCGTTGGATGATCCGGTGATCACGAGGATCACGAACGGAATGTACAGAAACCCCAGGTTCAGCACGGCATCCTTCAGGAAGGGAACCGAGGTCTGCGTCGACGGATACTCCCCGAACGGATGCAGCCAGAGTATCCCCGCTCCCGCGATCATGCCCACAAGGATCTGTACAAGAAGCTTCCACCTGCCGTTCAACCCGGCCCTTGTACGGCGCACGGTGTGCAGGTAGTCGTCCAGGAAACCCAGAAGCCCAAGCGAGACCATGGTGAAGAGGATGAGCCATACGCTGCGGTTTGTAAGGTTGGCCCACAGAAGCGTCGGCACCAGGACCGCCACCAGTATGAGAACCCCGCCCATGGTCGGTGTGCCGGCCTTCTGCCGGTGGCTCGACGGACCCTCCGCGCGGATCTGCTGGCCGATTCTGAACAGAGCGAGGCGCCTGATGATCCAAGGGCCGAAGAAGAATGCTATCAGGAGCGCCGTGATGGCGGAGTACGCGGTCCTGAAGGTCAGGTACTGAAAGACATTCAACGCCGGATAGACATCGCTGAGGGGATAGAGCAGGTGGTACAGCATGCCTCACGCTCCTTCCCGGCCTGGGGAGGCGGGCACGCCCTGGGAGATCAGGATGGCCGGGATCCGTTCAAGCGCCAGGCGGCGCGCCCCCTTCACAAGTATCAGGTCGCCTGAGCGCAGCCTGGGGCGCAGCCAATCGGCCGCCTCCCCGGGATCCGGTAGCCACACCGTAACCGAGGAGGGGAGGGCCGATCCACGGTTTGCATCGAGAGCGGCCCTTGCACCCTCGCCGACGAACAGCACGCACTCCACACCCGCCGACCGCCTTCCCAAATCCTCGTGGATCGCACGGCCGTGATCCCCCAGTTCCCCCAGTTCACCCAGCACCAGAATCCTCCGGCCTTCATGGGGCACCTCGCGCAGGAACTGGATGGCCAGACGGGTGGACTCGGGACTCGCGTTGTAGCAGTCCATGATCCACCTCACGCCGGCCGCGGTCACGGGCTCCATCCGGAGGGGGTGGCGTTTCGCGCGGCCCAGGGCCGGCGCAAGGGCTGCGACGTCGAAGCCCAGGGCCTCGGAGGCGGCAAGGGCGGCCAGGGACGAGAGCAGTGCGCCCTGCCCCAGAAGCGGGAGACTGATGGGCCCCGTGAGAGGCGTAGCGAAACGAGTTCCCTCGAGGGACCAACCCACGGGGCCCACCGGATGCCAGTCTGCCTGCGGAGACAGACCGAATGTCGTGATCGGATGACGTCGCACCCTGCCGGGCAGGCGCTCCAGCACCCAGGGATCCTGCGGCAGAACGAGCGGCGCGTCAGGGGAGAGGCCTTCCAGGATCTCCAGCTTCGCCTGGAGGATCGCCCCGCGTGAGCCAAGGTGTCCTACATGGGCGGTGCCGATATCGGTTATCAGGGCGGCCGTAGGGGCCGCGAGACTGGAGAGAAGCCCTATCTCACCGGGGTGATTCATCCCCATCTCCACGATCGACACACGGTCGCCGGGAGCAAGGCCGAGGAGCGTCCAGGGCACGCCGATGTGGTTGTTCAGGTTCCCCTCAGTGGCGTGAACCGGCCCCCTGTCCGCAAGGATGCACGCGAGCAGATCCTTGGTTGTGGTCTTGCCGCTGGATCCTGTCAGGCCGAGCATCGCAGGCTCCCCGATCGACCGGCGGTGCTTGGCCGCCCAGCGGTGCAGGCCCGCCAGTGTGTCATCCACGACGACCTGTGGCATGGGCGTGTCTTCGAGTGGCTGATCGACAAGGGCCCCGATCGCCCCGGCATCGGCAGCCTGGCGCAGGTATGTGTGCCCGTCGTGCTCTTCGCCGCGCAGCGCGAGGAAGAACTGACCCTTCCCGAGGGTGCGGCTGTCGCGGCTTAGATCCTCCCAGGCGAACTCCAGGTCTCCGCATTCAGGGCGGGTGAGCCGACCGCCCGCAAGGGCCGCAACGCGGGCAAGGCTCCAGCGGGGTCCCGGGCGCATGCGGTCCCAATGCACGCCGGCACTCATGAGGAACCCTTCTTCCCGAGAAGGCGCCGGGCAATCTCCCGGTCGTCGAACGCGAGCATCTCCCCGCCGCGGATCTGCACCGACTCGTGGCCCTTCCCGGCGATAAGCACCGTGTCGCCGGGTCGCGAATCCTCGAGGGCCGCAGCTATCGCCTCTTCCCTGTCCCCGATCTCGCGGAACGACACGCCCGACGGGCCGAATGCGGAGGCCACCTGGGCGCGGATCCCCGCCGGATCCTCGTTGCGGGGATTGTCGTCGGTCAGCACGATCCGGTCCGCCAGCCTTGCCGCTATCTCCCCCATGATCGGGCGCTTGGCCTGGTCGCGGTCTCCTCCACACCCGAATACCACACAGAGTCTGCCGGGTGTAAACGGACGCAGGCTCTCGAGGGCGCGGGCGAGCGCATCGGGGGTGTGAGCATAATCCACCACAACCCGGAAGCGGGCGCCGCCGTCGACCCGTTCCATCCGGCCGGGCACTCCGGCCAGAGACTCAAGCCCTCTCACCGCATCCTGCGGCGGCAGCCCCAGGCATAGCGCGGCTGTGAATGCCGCCAGGAGGTTTTCCGCCTGGAACGCCCCGAGCAGCGGTGATTCGATGCGCACCTCACCATCCGGAAAGGCGGCATCAAGGCGCAGGCCTTCCGGGCTCATCTCCTCGCGCAGGAGACGCACATCGCACTTCTCGCCACGGCCGTACCACAGGATCGTGTCATCCGACCCGGCAATCAGGTCCTTAGCCGCAGGGTCGTCCATGCGAACCGCGGCTGTGCACGGCGGCTCTTCAGGCCCCCTCTCCTCCCTGATGAACAGGAGGGACTTGGCCCCAAGGTACTCCTCCATGGTTGTGTGAAAGTCCAGGTGCTCGGGTGTGATGTTCGTGAAGACCGCGCACCGGAAGCGTGTGCCGTAGGTGCGCCGCATGGCGAGGCCGTGGGATGAAACCTCCAGCGCACCGTGCGTGATCCCACGGTCCCTCCAGGATGCAAGCTCGGCCTGTAACTCGGGCGCCTCGGGGGTGGTGTGCGGACCGGGACGCAGCTCATCCACCGGGCCGGCGCCGAGGGTCCCAAGCACCGCGGAGGTGAAACCGCATGAGCGCAGGATCGAATCCACCATCCATGACACCGAAGTCTTCCCGTTCGTCCCTGTGACGCCGGTCAGCACCAGGTCCCTTCCCGGATGGTCGTGGAAGGAACAGGCGAGCAGCGCAAGGGCGCGACGCGAGTCGCAGACGCGCACATATGGAGTGCCCGGGATCTCGAGATCTTCCTCCCCGACAAGGCAGGATGCGCCTGCCCTGGCGGCATCGTGAGCGAACCTGTGCCCGTCGGAGTGAAGACCGGTCACGCACACGAAGAGATCGTCCGGTCCGACGGAGCGGCTGTCGTACCTGACGCCCCTGACCGGCATCGATTCCAACCCGGCGGGTATCTCAGCGGAGATCAGCAACCGGTGGATCTCCCGCAGCAACCGCCCAAGAGGCGCGCTCCTCAACGTCCTTGTACTCCTTCCAGGGTCCGCAAAGATCCGGCCCCAGCATCAACCGGCACAACTCTCCCGGCTGCACCGCATGGCCGGGAGGAGGATCCTGCGCTACTACCCAGCCCTTTCCGTGCACTCTGGCCCGCAGCCCCGCGGAGCTGAGACGCAGCCAGGCATCGCGCAGGGAAAGCCCGGCGAGATCGGGCATGTGCGAGGCGCTTTCCGGCCCATTCCCGCCGTCTCCCAGGCGCAGCGTGACAACGGTGCCGGGCAGGACCCGCTCCCCCGCCGGAGGAACAGTCTCCGTGACGTGGTCCCCCGTCCCCCGCAGCCTGGGCAGAAGGCCTGCCTCCCGGACTACCCTTCTGGCCAGGCCCGCCGACAACCCTGCGAGCGCCGGGACCTGCTGCCTCTGCTCCTCTTCCCTGGAAGCCCATCGCACAGGTGAGGAGCGCGGACCGTTGTCAAGACCGTCAAGCAGGGGCGCGGCGTCCAGGAGTATGTCACGGAAGACAGGTGCAGCAACCTGGCCGCCGTAGATCGAGGCGGAGGGTTCATCCAGAAGAACCAGGCAGAGGATCTGCGGATCCTCAACCGGGGCGAAACCGACGAACGAGGCTATGTACCCCCCCCCGTACGCCCCTAGTTCCGGATCGTACTTCTGGGCGGTGGATGTCTTGCCGGCGGGGCGCAGCCAGTCGATCTCTGCCCTGACTCCAGTCCCGCAGGTAACGACCTCACGACAGAGGTTCCTCATCTCTCTGGCAACGGACGGCCGGAGCGCCGGTCGCACTACCTCGGGGTCCCATCTCTGGACAGTCCTGCCGGCAGCATCCTTGACGGCGCGAACCAGCAACGGACGCATCAGGCTTCCGCCGTTTGCAACCGCACCGTATGCCATCGCCACCTGCAGGCCGGTGCAGGAGATCTCCTGGCCGAATGCCATCGTGACCAGGGAGCGGGCCGACCAGTTCTTCGAATCCGGAGCGGGTACACGTCCCCTGGCCTCTCCCGCGAGGGGGATGCCGGTCGGGATGCCGAAGCCGAGTGCCCTCTCCATCCGGTAGAATCTCTCGGCACCCAGGCGCTCGGCAAGTACGCCCGTACCGATATTGGAGGACTTGATGAAGACCTCCCTCGCGGGAACCACCTCGAGGGGTTCATGATCCTTGATCCGTCCCCCCGGCACATCACGCACCCCCTTCATGCAGTCGATCTGCTCGTCAAGATCGAGCAGCCCCGCCTCCATCGCCGCGGCGAAGGCGACCAGTTTGAAGCTTGATCCCGGCTCGACCGCATCGCTCACCGGGTGCACGTGCATTGCGCGGGGCGACCAGGTTTCCGGATCGCCGGGATCAAGCCCCGGGACGGATGCCATGGCGAGTATCTCACCTGTAGCGGGCCTCGTGACGATGACATACCCAGCCTTCGCCCCGACAGCCTCCACTCCCGCAGCCAGCCTGGCGGATGCTATCTCCTGCAGGCGCAGGTCGATCGTGACCTCCAGGTCGCAGCCGGGCTTCGGTTCGTCCAGGACCTTCTCGTAGATGCCCTGGAAGAATCGGCCCGAGGCGCCGGATATTCGCAGCAGCCTTCCGTCCTCCCCGCGCAGTACACCGTCGAATGCACTCTCGAGGCCGGCGAGAGGAACCTCGTCGCGTCCCATAAGGCCTATCAGCGCTCCGCCGGCGGGTCCGAGAGGGTAAAGCCGTTTCGGCTCACTGCTGACAACGAGTGACCGGAACCGGCCGAGCACACGGTCGAGGCGCTGCTCTGTCAGGATCTCGCGGCTTATCCAGAAGAACCGGCTGGAACCGGCGGCATCAAGACGATCCAGGAACTCAGCCCTGTTCACAAGGCCGAGAGAATCGAGTGCGCACGCAAGGGAGTACCTGTCGTCAACCAGCCTTGGATCGACTCCCAGCGACCAGTTCAGAACCGTACGGGCGAGGAGCTGGCCGTCCAGTGTGCGGATCTGTCCCCGTGCAGCCGGGATCGCCTCGATCCGGTCCCTCATGGACCCGCCCCGGCGCGACCATTTCTCGTGCTCCACGAGTTGGATCTGTGCGGCCCGAACAAGGAGGGCTCCCCAGACCAGGCAGAGGAGCAGCGCTACTGCCCTGTATCTACGGCCTGTACCCACGGCCCCCGCTCCCGGCATCGCGGTTCTGGGCCAGGGCGACCGGCAGCGGCGAGAGGAACCCGGTCTGGAGTCCCTCGACAGCCCGCCTGATCAGGCCGGACTCTGCCGTCTGCTCCCCGTCCTCGACAAGAATCGTCCTGAGATTCCTCGCCTGCACAAAGCCGGTCTGCCGGGCAGGTACCATCAACCTTCCGTACGTACCGTCCTGTGCCAGGCGGGTGCGAGCGACCGTGAGGTCGGTCTCTATCCTCTCGCACGCGGCCCTGAGAGCCGTGATCCGGCTGCTCCGTTCGGCGGACTGGGTGGCCATCCATACCTGCACGAGCCCGTAGGCAAAGAAGGCGATGATCAGAAGTGCGAGGCGCAGGAATAGCCGGCGTCTGCGCCTTTCGGCCCTCATGTCGGCCACTCCCCTCCAGATCAGGCAACGGGAAGCCAGGTCCATCGACATCGCCTACCCCCTTCTTTCGAAGCAGCGCATGACCGCACTGCGGGCCCGGCGGTTTCGAGCCACCTCATCTCCGCCGGGCCGGACCGGGCTCCTGAGGAGAGGCCGGAAGGCCCCCGGGGTTCCCTCCCCGCGCCGGGTCAGCCCCTTGACCCGGCGATCCTCATGACTCGCGTAGCTGATGATCACCAGGCGTCCACCCGGCCGGATCCAGTCTCCGGCCCGCCCGAGGAATTGCTCGAGGCGTTCCATCTCCCTGCAGACGGCGACCCGGATCGCCTGGAAGAGGCGGGACATTTCACCGGGAGAGAGCCGCTCGTTTCCGCTGAGCGCGGCGACGAGATCCCCCGTAGTACGCACGGGCGAACGGTGCCGCGCCCCGGCAATGCGGCGCGCATAGAGTCTGGCGCGCCTGGTTCCCCCGAACTCGAAGAGAATGTCTGCGAGCTCCCCCTCGGAAGCGCGGGCCAGCAGGTCGGCGGCCGTGAAGCGCAGGTCGGGGTCCAGATCCATGCGCAGGGGCGCATCGAACTGGTAGCTGAGGCCGGTCTCCCTTCTTGCAAGGGACCAGCTGTTGAGGCCGAGGTCGAGGAGGATTCCGTCCATCGGGTCCAGGTCCTGAGTCTCGAGGACGGAGTCAAGTTCGGAGAAACTGCCGCGATGGTAATGAACCCTGCCACTCTGCCCCCCCAGTCGCTCTCGAGCGGCTTCCAGAGCAGCGGGATCCTGATCCACGCAGATCAGCCGGCCTGCCGGGGAGATCGCGCGGAGGATAGCCTCCGCATGGCCCCCGGTACCGACGGTCCCGTCAAGGTAAGTGCCGTCAGGCCGCCATATGAGGTGCTCGACGACTTCCCGGACAAGGACCGGCTCGTGCAGTTCATGCACGGATCACAAATCCCCCCACCCAGTCTGCGGGGAAGAGAAGAGAAGGCCGGCCAGAGGTCCGTCCCAACCCGAGGAGATGGGCAGGGAGCCATGGTAAATGCTTGCCCGGAACAGATCACCCGGGCCGGCCTACATCCTCAACCCCGTAAGAGCAACGAAGCCGGATAACTGATCAGTTCGGACTGACAGGCCAGTAAAGCACTCCCCCTGTGGCCTCGCCTCCGACTGATCTCCCGCGGGAACGGACCTGCACCACGCTGTTTGCCCCCGGCGCAGCCAGTGCCGTCCCTGCTGTCTCCTGTACAAAGAATTCCCAGTCGCCCGCATCCAGCGAAAAACGGAAGATCTGCCGGCAGTACGGGTTCAGCCCCACCAGACGGACAGGCCCGGCAAGGGCTCGCGTCTCACGAAGCCTGCGTACAAAGCGGCGCAGGCCGCGATAGTCGACATGCTCTGTGCGGCGGAAGTCCAGAACCACCGCGATATCAGTGCTGTTCTCCGCCAGCTGTGCGGAGATCGTATCCAGGACCTGCCCGGTCGCCCTGCGGGGAAGGGGGAAGATCCTGATGACGATCCTGCCAAGCGTCCTCTTCATGACCCTGCTACTCCTTCCCGATCCCGCCCGCGGAGGCGAGGAACTTGTTGGCAAGGGATTCCATCCCCTTCTTCTTCGCCTCGGCCAGGTGCGCCTCCAGGCGTGCCGGCTCCCAGATCTCGATGCGGTTCCATGCACCGAAGACAGCCACCTCACGGACAAGGCCCGCGTGTTCCCTCTGTTTGCTCGAGAGGATGATCCTTCCCTGCGAGTCGGGCCTGGGGGTTGTGCCGCCGTCGGCCATGAAGCGTTCCAGCAACCTCGCGTCCTCTTCGGACACGAACTGGTGGCCCTCGAACCTGGCGCGGAACTTCTCAAGCGTGCTCAGGGGATATGCAGCGATGCACCCGTCCATGCCCTTGAAGACAGCGAGGGTGTTGTCGTTCTCCTTGGCGAGTTGCTCACGAAACCGGGCAGGTATGTTCACACGGCCCTTGTCGTCGATCAGGTACTCGTATGTGCCGAGAAACAGAGCCACGCGAACCCACCTGGTTGGTCAATGCAGGTCAATCTACCCACTGCTACCCACGCCAAGGGAAAGTACCCCTCACCGCTCCAATGCGTCAAGCGGTTGAATGCGAAACTTCGGGAAAAAGTGTCGGAAGTGATTCCGAGCGGGAAGGTGCTGCGATGCGATCTCATAACAGAGAGGTATGGCAGGTCGCCAGGGTGGGGAGTGGTCAGAAGGCGCGGTCCATGAAGAGGCGGAAGTAGCTCTCTCGTGCAGCTCAGGATCCCGGTGCGAGGTGATGCAGCTGGTCCGCCAGCCTCCGGGTCAGCTCGTGCCGCTCGTACTTGCCTATCCCTTCCGGGGGAGCAGACGTTTCAGCCGAGAGCAGGCGCTCGATCCCTTCAGCAACGGTATCCGGACGCGCCGGATCGATTACGATGCCTGCGTCCAGGTTCCGCACGAGGCGCGCGGCTGCCCCGTCCGGAGCGACCAGGGCCAGTATCGGACGTCCGGACCGCAGATACTCAAAGACCTTGCCTGGGAGGATCAGCCTTCCACGGTCGCCCGCGTTCTCGAGAAGAAGCAGGATCCTGGCGCTCATCAGGGCGCTGACAGACTCCTGATGTGGAAGAGCGGGCAGAAAACGAACGGTGCCGGCCAGGCGCCGCTCCTGCACGGCGCGGGCGTCCCGGTCGTAGTGCGCCCCCAGGAACAGAGTCCGCACCTCGGGCTCCCGACCCGGGTTCTCCGACAGGAAGAGACCCAGCCCGTCCAGGAACGGCTCGACCGGCCTCTCAGGGTTCAGCTGGCCGGCGTGCAGGATCGGGCAGCCCTCCAGAGGCGTCCGCCCATCCGGTGGTGCCGCTGCCTCCGCCAGGGCGAAGTCTTCCTCGTCATACCCGTTCGTAATCACGACGATCCTGGAGGGGTCAAGGCCCGGTATCAGCCTGAGGAAGTCTTCACGCGTCTCCTCATCCGTCACTATCACGCGGTCCGCCTTGTGCAGACACAGGCTCTCCAGCCTCCTGTGCAGGCGGTGGTGAAGCCTGGTGGGCGGAGAGTACGAAAGCCGCCTGGTCCAGGGATCCCGGAAGTCGGCGATCCACGGCACTCCGGTGCATCGGCGGAGGTGCAGACCGACAAGATGGGTGCTGTCCGGAGACGACGTGGTCATGATGGCTGAGTAGTCCCGCAGCTTCATCTCACGCCTGGCGAGACGCGACACCGCGGCTGCCCACCCCACGTATGCGTCCGGCACCAGCAGGAACCTCGCAACTTTGCGGAGGAACCTGACACGCGCTTCAGATCGTCCAGCCCCGCCCCTCCCTCTACCGTAGACGAGGCGGCCTCCCCAGAAGCGCGCGCGCCGCACCCTGGTTCCTTCCGGGATCTCCCTCTCCAGTGAGTGATCCTGCATCCAGTACTTCGCCCGGGAGGCGAGCACGGTGGGCTGCCATCCGAAAGCCGGCAGGTAGCGCACGAACTTCAGTGTGCGCTGCACTCCTGCTCCCCCCAGAGGCGGGAAGAAGTAGGCGACATAGAGGAGGTTCTTCATTGAGGGCAGCTGCCGTCCATAACCGCAACGCCGATCGACTCGACTCCCATCGGGGTCCGGGCGCGGATCCAGTACAGACCCGGCGCAGCCGGAACGCCCTGGATCGTCCCGTCCCAGATGATCCCGGACAGTCCGGATTCATCCACATCAGAGCTCTCGAACCGGTGCACTACGCGGCCGGAGAGATCCACGATCACACCGCCTGCCGCGCCTCCCGGGTTGACGAGGCGAAGTCCTCCCGGGCAGTCGGGGAAGAAAGGATTCGGCGCTGCGCCGGTCTCACCGCCCGCCACGGTCTGGCGGGCAATGGGCCTGAAGCTCGCCAGACCGGGGCGGGGGGGGGGG
>CAZWSC010000080.1:0-27707 GCA_964636385.1 uncultured bacterium | reverse complement strand
TTCTTCGCGCACTTCGCCAGCCACGTGATCGCGATGCCTGGCTGGCAGCACTGCTGCAGGCCACATCGGAGGCGACCGGGGCCTTCATGGCCTATCTGGGTGAAGGCAGCGAGAGCGGTTGGATCAGAACGGCCATGATCGACGGCTGCCTGCAGCGCTGCGAAGAGAGGAAGCTGATCGGGCTGAGCAGGCGGATCGTCGTGAGCGGGCAGGCGCTGCTCGAGCCGAAGATCCGCCGGGGCAGTCTGTTCAGGGCGCGTCCGGACGGATGGGACGGAGTGCGCGTTGATGGCTACGCTGCCGTGCGCCTCCCGCGCTCTGCACCCGGAACCGGATGGATTGCCGTCCTGCGGACCGCGGCCGACCCGTCGTTCCGGGCCGAAACGCTCCAGCTTCTGGAGCTCTCTGCGGAGGCTGCGGCAACGGCGCTCCATCACGAGATGGAGTGGCGGAAGCTCGAAACCCTTGCGATGACAGATGCCCTCACCCTGATCCCCAACTACCGCTGCCTCAGGGAGACGATACAGCGTGAGGTCGAAACCGCTCTGAGAAGGGACGAGTTCTTCACTGTCGTAATGGTGGATGTGGACAACCTCAAGCTTTACAATTCCTCGCACGGTCACCTTGCCGGCAGCGACATCCTTCGCGATGTCGCCAGGGTGCTTGGGAGCAGCATCCGAAGCACCGACTTTGCCGCCAAGTACGGGGGTGATGAGTTCATCCTTGTGCTTCCGCGGACCCGGCCGCCCGGCGGCGCCGCCCTGAGCGAACGGATCCGCCGCCGCATCGGGGATAACGTGCGTGGCCGGGGCGGGGAGGTTCTCTCCTGCAGCTTCGGGGTGGCCGGCTTTCCGGAGGACGGCTTCGATTTCGAGAGCCTGGTCTGTGCTGCGGATCGGGCGCTGTTCGAGGCCAAGAGCAATGGACGGAACGCAGTGGTCTGCATGGCGTCACAGGAGGTGCGCACACTGCGGGAGGCTGCTTGAACGACCTCAGCGCGCTTGGAATCTCCTTCACATATGTCCTGCTCGTTGTGGGATTGGCCGAAGGGCTTCGCCGCACAGGCCGCGTGTCGTTCGATCTTTCCCGCAAGATCATCCACATGGGGATCGGCACCTGGATACTCCCCACGGTCCTCATGTTCGACTCCCGCTTCTGGGCGGCTTCACCACCTGCCGTCTTCACCGCGGTCAATCTCCTGAGTCTGCGCAAGAGATGGAGCCGGGCCATGGATGCCGAGGCGGGTGAGAATGCGGGCACCGTGTTCTTCCCCCTCTCCTTCGTACTGCTGATCCTGCCCCTCTGGGGAACTTCCGCCGGGAAAGCCGCGATAACGGCCGGGATCCTGGCGATGGCCTGGGGGGATGCCGCTGCCGCGCTCATCGGGCGCCGTTGGGGCCGCAGGCGATACCGGACCGGCAGGGGATGGCGAAGCATGGAGGGTTCTGCCGCGATGGTTCTCGTCTCCGCCTTCGCAATCGCCTTCGCAGGACTGGCCGTGGGGTCTGCCTATCCATGGCCACTCGTTGCGGGTGGCGCGATCCTGGCGGGACTGCTGGAGGGAACCAGCAGAAGGGGCGCAGACAACCTCCTGGTTCCGCTCGGCACCGGATACGCGCTCTGGGGCGCTTCTTGCCTCTTCTGAGCTTCTTCAGAGGTCTGCGGCATATCCCTCCCGGACACTCCACCGCAAATCAGCTAGAATGGGCGTGAACCGGGCTCTCCTGCAGAGCCTCTGTCAAGCTTCGGGAGCGGTTCGGGACGGCACATGGGGTGCGGCCGTGACCGTGAGTGCGGCAGGGGGCCGGATGAGAGTGCCGGAAACTACGCCGGGGTGGGGCCGGTGCAGCCATGACTGCCCGGGCACGGGAAAGAGGTCGAGTTGATGAACAGCAGCATTACGAAGCTTCACGTCGCCCCGGCCGAGCTATTCGCAGCGATTCTTGCTGTGGTGCTGACGGCGGGGCCCGGTGCCGCCCAGTACTTCGGCCAGAACAAGGTTCAGTACCGCGAGCTGGACTGGGCTGTGTTGCGCACCGGGAACTTCGAGATCTACTTTCACGAGGGTCTGCGGGAGGCCGTGGTTGATGTGGGCCGGATGGCCGAACGCGCCTACGCCCGTCACTCGCGAATCCTGGATCACGAACTCGCCGATCCGATCCAGCTCATCATCTATGCCTCCCAGAGCGAGTTCCAGCAGACGAACATCACCCCGTGGATGGTCGGGGAAGGCACCGGGGGCTTCACGGAGATTGCAAGGAGAAGAGTTGCCCTGCCGCTGACCGGATCGTATGCCGAGTTCGAGACCATTCTGACGCACGAGCTTGTGCATGCCTTCCAGCTGGACATCCTCGGAGGCAGCGGTGACAGGTCGGTCCTGAACCCATCCACCTACATGCCTCCTTTGTGGTTCATAGAGGGGACTGCGGAGTACCTCTCAATCGGTGGCATCGATCCCATGACGGAGATGTGGCTGCGTGACGGCGCCCTGCAGGGATATCTCACCCCGATCAAGGTGCTGGACTCGACATACGATATCCGGGTCTACCGCTACGGACAGGCCTTGCTGCACTACCTGGGATCCACATACGGCGATCACAAGATAGGCGACATCTACAGGGAGCTGCCCAGTCTGCGTTCCATGGAGCGCGCCTTCGAGAAGGTCGTGGGTCTGACCATGGAGAAGTTCTCGGAAGACTGGACCGAGGCGATGAGGCGCAGCCATCTGCCGCGGATTGCAGAACTCGTCAAGCCCGGGGAGTTCGCATTCCGTCTCACCGATTCCGGGAAGGACAGGGCACGACTCAGCGTCACCCCCGCCGTGTCGCCTGATGGCGGGCTGATGGTCTACTTCGCCGACAGGGCTCTTCACACGGAGTTGACTCTTGCATCAGCGCTCACGGGCAGGACTCAGCGCAGGCTGGTTCGAGGCGAGCAGGATGCCGACTACGAGAGTCTGCGTTTCTTCAGGAGCGCGATGGACTGGTCGCCTGACGGCAGTCACATCTGCTTCGTGGCCGCCTCTGGCGGACGCGACATGGTGCACATCCAGAGGATCAGTGACGGCAGGATCATCCGGCGGATCGATACCGGCCTCGACGGAATCCTCAGTCCCAGCTTCTCCCCTGACGGCGGGTGGATTGTCTTCTCGGGTCTCAAGGGCGGCAGATCAGCACTCTACCGGGTGAAGGCCTCCGGCGATCGGCTTGAAAGGCTCACCGACGACATGTACCGGGCCCAGGAACCCAGGTACTCGCCCGACGGAAGAAGGATTGTCTTTGTGACCGACCAGGGTGGCGAAGGAGAGATCGAGAATCTGATCTACCCGCCTCCGCAACTGGCGATCCTGGATCTGGAGACAGGCGCGGTCGAGCCGCTGGACGGGATGGCCGGAACTAACATAAGCCCGTTCTTCTCGCAGGATGGCCGCCGCATTCTCTACGTTTCCGACCGCAGTGGAATCGCCAATCTCTTCATCCGCGACCTGGACTCCGGCGAAGACAGGCGGATCACCGATATCATCACCGGCATCAGCGGTGTCACCTCCACGAGCCCGGCCCTCTCCCTCTCGCGCGACGGAAGACGGGCAGTCTTCTCCGCGTTCAGCAAGGGAAGCTGGGATCTCTATGCGATCAAGGATCCGATGCTGCTGTGGGATTCCCACGAGCCGGATGAGGAACCCCGGACCCCGGTTCTGGCCGGGGCTCTCCTGCCGGTTCAGGATCTCCCTGCGGATGGAGCAGATCCGGCAGACTGCACTGAGGCCGGAATCTCTGGTCCTCCGGCCGACATGGATGCCTCGGATTCACCGGACCCGGGCGATCCGGAGCCGGATCCGGCGGGCCGCCCCGGCACGGAGCTCGCGGAGGCCGGGGATGTGGCGGGCATGCTGTCCCGCGACGAGGCCCGCCTCGACAGCCTGTGGCGCAGGATAGAGAGACTCGACGGACCGGAGTCCGGCGGGGTTCACGAACCCGGCAGGACCATGCGTCCGGCCGGCAGGACTCCCGATTCCACGTCCCCCGTTATCGATGTTGCCGCCGTTCACGAGGAGAAGCGCGTTCTGCCGGATTCCGCCGGCTTCGAGTTCGACAGATACCGCGCACGTTTCACCGCGGATTACGTCTCGGCCAACGGTTTCTTCGCCAGCAACGTGGGATTGTCTGCGCAGAGCGTGCTCCAGTTCTCCGATGTGCTGGGGGATCAGATCATCCTTGTCGGGGCCAACGTCTACGGCAGCCTCTCGGACTCCGACCTGCTCTTCTCCTATGTCAATCTCCGGAAGCGGACGAACTGGGGTGTGAGCGTCTTCCAGTACCGGAACGACTTCTACATCTTCACGGCATCCGAGGATGAGTACCACAGCCAGATCTTCCGGGGAGCGAACCTTACGCTGCAGCGTCCCTTCAGCAGGTTCCGAAGGGTTGAGTGGTCCCTCGAGGCGCTTTCTCTGTCGGAGGAGGTATACCGGGAGAGCTTCTCCAGCGGCCGCTGGCATGTCCACCGGGCCGACAAGGGTGACTACATCTACGTTGCGCCGGGAGCTGCCCTTGTTCACGACAACTCCGCGTGGGGACCCACTGGTCCCATATCCGGAGGACGCCGCAGGCTCAGCGTTCAGGCAGGCCTGGGAGATCTCCAGTTCCGCACACTGGTTGGTGACATCAGGAGATACCACAACATCCGCCACAGGTATGCATTCGCTGTCCGCGTGATAGGCGCAGCGAGCTATGGCATGGACCCGCAGTACTTCCGGATGGGCGGTCCTTATACGCTGCGCGGCTATCCTTACGGCAAGTTCCGAGGTACGCGGATGGGACTGGTCAATGTTGAGTTCCGATTCCCGCTGATCGAGTATCTTCAGATGGGATTCCCGTTCAGGCTGGCCCTGGGCGGGATCAGGGGGGCGCTCTTCCTCGACGCCGGAGCGGCATGGGAGAACACCGGGGAGTTCCGGGCCTTCCGCACTGACGGGGGGGACAGGCGCCTCGGGGACATACGCGCCTCCTACGGCCTGTCTGCGGCATGGAACATCGGGTTCACTGTTCTGCGCTGGGATCTCGCATGGCGGACCGACCTGTCGCGTAACATCGGCCCGGCTCGCGGGTATCTTTCGCTGGGGCTGGATTTCTAGCCAGGGCTGTTCGGGGGAAGAGTCCGGATTTCGGAAATGGGAGACGGAGTGGGAGTCAGCCGGTTTCGGGGCATTCGCCGCACAGCCATCCTGGCCGTGCTGATCCTTGTTGTTGCGGCGGCGCTGTACCTGGTCTCCCCCCCTCCTGCCCCGGGAGCGGGTGACCTGATCCTCGACAGGGCTGCCCGGATCCTCGGGATCTCCCTTCCGGGAAGTGGTGAAGTGCTCTTCCCCTCTTCCACTGCCTGGTCCGGATACCTCATGGCCGGAGTGCAGGAGCTTCTATTCCGCTTCTCCGGCGATGGCAACAGGGCCCGCTTCGTGGAAACCCACCTCCCGCTCTGGATGGGAATCCTTCGCGGTCTATGGGCGCTTCTGGTTGTTCTGATCGTGGCCGGGGGGGCGAGGCTTGCTGCGGCAATGTTCGCTTCGGATCGGATGATGAGGCAGGACGCCGATGTGCGCGGACGATGGGCGGGCGCCGGACTCTCAGGAGCGGTCCTGATTCTCTCCCCTATCCCGGCAATGGGGATCCGGGAGCTGGCGGCTTTCGTTCCGGCCTCTGCAGTGGCTCTCTGGGTTGCGGACTCGGCGATCCGCGGGCGGGGAGGTGTATCAGCGGGGATCGCAATGGGCCTGGTCTCTGCCTGGTTTCCGTTCCTGTGGCCCCTGGTGCCGCTCGCACTGGTCGTTCACAGACTGCGAGGTGCCTCCTTCACGCGCCTGGGCGGGCTGTTCGGGCTGGCGCTGTTCCTGGGCCTGATTCTCGAGCCCCGCCACCTGACCGGGCTGGAGAGTCTCCCGGCTGTCTGGATCGGGGAGTGGAAGCGGGGCGGTGGATGGGGTGGTGCGGCCGGCCCAGGCATTCTCTCGTCACTGACCCTGGCAAAGGTTCTGGGGCCTGCAACACTCCTGCTCTGCCTGGCGGGCTGGGTGATGCATCGGGGGCGGGGCCGGCGCACTCCCGTTCTGCTCAGCGCCGGCATCTGGATCCTGCTTGTGCTTCTGCCGGTCCTCAGTGGACTCCGCACACCGGGGAGCACGCAGTACGCGTCGGCCGTCGTTCTCGCCGCATGGGCCGGGGCCTCTCTCGGACAGATCATGCCGGGCAGAGTTCCTGCCTGGCTTCTCCTGGTCGCCGGTCTGTCCGTGCTGGCTCTCCTTGTCCCGGAGAGGGCCCGTTTCGAACGGGCGGCAAGGGAGGGGATCTCGATCAGGGAAGAGCTGCTGCGCGACCTGGAATCCCTGATCGGAAACGGAGAGCTCTGGCTATCCGACTCCGCTCTTCCGGCCCGGGGGGTGGGCGGGGAGTCATTCAGCCGATCGCGCCTCATGTTCGTGCTGCCCCGGGACAGCAGACAGCCGGGGCGGTACGACTATGCCTACTGGGCTAGATGGTACCCGGGGTTCCGCTGGGTGCTTCTCTCTTCGGCGCGGGTGCGTGAGAATCTCTCGAGGAGCGGCGCGGAACTGCCCCGCGCCTTCTACAGATCTCTGGAGGGCAGCGCAGACCTTGTGCAGACCTGGGGAAGCGGGGAGAGGGAGGGATTTCGTCTCTACGAAATCCGGGGGGATACGGGGTGGACGCGTCCGCTTACGGAAGATGAACTCGCGGGTCTTCGCGCCCCGGGGGGATCGATGAGCTGGTTCCTCGGCAACCTCGGGGCGTCTTACATGGAAGCAGGCAATCCTGCCGCAGCGGCAGTGCTCTTCAGGCAGGCGATCGAGTGGGATCCGACGGCGGTGTCGCTCCACAACAATCTCGGGGCCGCATATCTCCATGAAGGCGAGTTCGAGATGGCCGCTTCGGCGTTTGAGGACGGTCTGCGCATTGCGCCGGAGTCGGTCGAACTCCTGTACAACTTCGCGCTGGCATGCATGAAGCAGGGCCTCCACGATCGCGCCGAGCGCCTTCTACGCAGGGTTGTGGTGTTGCGCCCGGACTATGGGCCCGCACACTACGAACTCGCCAGGATCTTCGAGACTCGCGGCCGGCGTGGTCTGGCCGTCGCGGCACTGCGGCGGTTCCTGGAGCTGGATCCGGGCACGCCGCGCCGCGAGGATGCACTGGGACGCATGAGGGCCCTTCAGGATCCGGAAGAGGGCGGGGCGAACCCCGCCTCCCCTTCCGATGAGATGCCTTTGCGTCGTGAAGGAGCGGTGAGGTGAACGGGCAGTCTGCGCGTCCCCGTTGCCTGATCCGTCTTCCGAACTGGATCGGGGACGGCGTTATGGCGGCGCCGGCGGTCCTGGGTCTCGGCCGGGCGATTCCGTATTGGGACCTTTACCTGCTGGGCAATTCGCGGACCTCTCCGCTGTACGAAGGGCTCGACCACCCCTTTCGCCTTCTCCCGCCGCTTCCGGATGATTCTTCCCGGCCGTTCGGCATGGCCCGTGCGGCACTGGAAATGCGGCGGATGAGTTTCTCAGCCGCTCTGCTCCTGCCCCCCTCGTTTTCCTCGGCACTGATGGCCGCCCTTGCGGGGATTCCATTGCGGACAGGGAGGAGATCCGAGGGGAGAGGATGGCTTCTGGACAATCCGCTCGCCCCCGGCGTCAGGACCCGCCACCTGCGGACTCAGTACGCTGAGGCAGCGGCGGCAGTGCTGGACCGGCTGGCGCCCGGTGAGAGTCCCTGGGCTCTCTCCTCCGAGACCAGGCGACTTCCCCTCAGGGCGGGGGAGATCGAATGGGCTGACCGCTGGTTCGTGAAGGCAGGCCTGGATCCAATGCGCACGATCTTCCTCGCGCCGGGTGCGACATATGGCTTCACCAAACGCTGGCCGCTGGAGCGCTTCCTCGTCCTGGGGCGCGGACTGGTGCAGGAAGGCTGGAGCCTGGTGATGCCGGGCGGCAGGGATGAGGAGGTTGCCGCCGAAGGGCTTGCAGCCGACCTCAGCAGTTCGGCTAAAGGGGGAGCGGTTGCCGTTTCGGCGGCGGGAAGGATGACGCTGCGCGAGAGCATGGCGGTGATGGCGAGGGGCAGGGCGGCGGTCTGCAATGACTCCGGGGCGATGCACCTTGCACAGGCGGCCGGGTGTCCCGTTGTCGGCATCTTCGGCTCAACGTCGCCCCAATGGACCGGGCCGGGGGGAAACAGTCATCGGATCCTGTACAGCGGGCTTCCTTGTTCGCCATGCTTCTCGCGGGAGTGTCCGACCCGGATCGAATGCCTCTCCACAATCACGCCCGCCGATGTGAGGCTGGCCCTGGACGATCTGCTGGAGACTGCCGCCTCCACAACCGGCAGGCCGGCGGTCTTCCTCGACCGGGACGGCACGATCCTGGAACTGGTCCCGTACCTGAGCTCCGCAAGCCAGGTGAGACTTCTACCCGGTGCCGGGGATGCACTGCGGCGGCTTCGGGACGCCGGGTTTGCCCTTGTCGTGGCCACCAATCAGTCTGCTGTCGCCCGGGGCCTGCTTGATGAAGACGGGCTGCGGTCGATACATCTCCGGATGGAGGAACTGCTCAGGAACGAGGGGGTCCATCTGGACGGAATCGAGTTCTGTCCACATCATCCCGACTACACGGGTCGATGCGCCTGCAGAAAGCCCCTCCCCGGAATGCTAAGACGATCAGCCCATTCGCTCGACCTGGATCTCGGCCAGAGCTTCATGATCGGGGACAACGGGCCGGACGTGGAGGCGGGAAGGAACGCGGGGGTCCGCACGATTCTCGTCCGCACCGGTTACGGGCGGGAAGCAGAGGAGTCTCCCGGCGCGACGGCCTCTCCGGGAGATGAACCCGGAGCTCAGTCGCCGAAGCCAGACGCCGTGGTGGATGACCTCGTCTCAGCCGCAGACTGGATCCTCTCCCGGTCGGGATGCAGGGTGTAGTCCCGTCCGCCCGGATCCCTGACGTAGCTGATCCCTTCCAGCCATGCCCGATCCCCCTCGGGCCATATACCCTCTCCGGCGAGCCGGCCGAGCTGATCGGGGTACTGCCCGTAGCGTGCCAGGTGTACTTCCAGGGTGTGGAGGAGAGCCCTGTAGCGATCGATTTCGGCCCGCTGACTGAGTGACTGGGCGACGGGAGGCCAGGTGTCGGTGCGGGTCAGACCCCGGAGGATCCACCCGGACCCCACGCAGGCTGCGCATATCAGAACGAGGACAGCCGGGAGCAAAGGGCTGCGCAGCCTTCTCGGGTGCTCGATCAGAAGCTGTGGGCCTGATCCCTGCCTGCGGATCGGAACGATCTCCGTGAGTCCGCGGGAGGTCAGGCTGCGGGCCGCCGCGAGCACGTCGTACTCGGCCAGCCCGGTGATCCTGATCAGATCCTGCAGAGTGTTCCTGCCGTCACTCAGACGGAGCATCGAACGCTCGACCTCCGCCTCGGCAGGGGATCTGCCGTCGTCGCCCTCCGGGGCGGCGCCGGTGCGTCTCGGGATGCCATGGAGCACGAAGACGCCCGTCTTGAGGTCGGCTGCCTCATCCAGCCTGCGCATCGATTCCAGAAGCACCTGTTCCACGTTCCAGGCTCCGCTCCCCGGAGGCGCGACGGGGTGCGAGTGAAACCTGAACTTCCCCCGGTCCCAGAGCAGGACCGAGTCGACGATCCCCTGCAGAACCAGGGCCCGAAGCGAGAGGAAGCTCTTCTCGTCCAGTGCGCATTCGCTGCGGATCGCCCTGTCCGCCTCTGCAGAGGGGAGGGAGCGCATGCGGCGGGCGGAGGCTGCATCGCAGCGTCCAAGACCCACCAGGGTTTCCAGGAAGGGATCCGGCATGTCGGGCCTTGCGGGGCGGCAGTCGAGTATTCTCCCTTCGTGGAAATGAAGCTCCCGTATCCTGCGACCCGATTCGATTTCCAGGGTGCCCGTCTTCTTCTGCATCCCTATGATCTGCAGGGTTTCGAGGACGGAAAAGTCGCCGAGATTTCCGCTCAGTGACATCGATCGCTCCAGTTCATGCGGCCATCCGGTCCACGTCGCGGTCGAGGAACGCCCTCAGGCTGCCCCTGCGGCGGGGCGCACTCCGTGTCCCGGCCATGGTGACTGCGTACGAAAGCAGGAGGGTTGCGAGCCCTGCCGAACGGGCAAGATCGTGCCAGAGCCCCGGGCCCGGCAGATGAGTATATGGGGTGCCCCACGCGGGGAAGAGCCAGAGCGCGAGGGCAAGCCCGGCAAGGAGAGATGCCAGCGCTCCGTGCGCCGGGTTTCCGCGAAGGACTGCTCCTGTTCCCGGCACGAGACAGGTCAGCGTCCGGACCGCCTGGCCCCGCCAGGTCGGGCGTTCATCCAGAAGCCTTCTGATCAGCCTGCGGGTGCTCTCGCCGGCTCCCAGCCCGCACAGCGACTCCGCACAGGACCGGCAGTACGCCCTCCGATCCACCCTCTTGAGGCAGCGGCGGCAGACCGGCGTTCCGCATTGATAGCATACATGGACGTCCAGCAGACGCCTGAACCAGCGGTCGCCCCAGAGCGCGAGCAGAATCGCAAGCAGGGCCAGTCCTCCGCCCCAGTGCAGGCTTCTCAACGGCAAGAGGGCGGCAAGGACGGCCGGAGGATCCGGACGGGGCGGGGTCTGCAGGTCAAGGGACCAGAGATGCCCGGCGGACATGTTGGCGTCAGGAGGCTTTTCCTGAAGGAGAGGAGTTCCGTCACGACCAAGGCTGCGAAGACGGTCCAGGTCGATGGCGGATGCTTTGTCCAGGGCCCGGTCCGCCTCGACGTAACGTCCGTTTCGCGCCAGCACGACACTCAGGTTGTAGTGCGCTTCGAAACAGTGTTCATCCGCTGCTGCGGCCCGCCTGTAGTGCTGGATGGCCAGCTCGTCCCTGTTCAGGGCGGCCCAGGCGTTCCCCAGGTTCGTGTCGAGGACGGCGACCGGGATCTCCCCGGATGCGCGGCTCATGTTGAAGAGCTCGATTGCCCCTTCCGGGTGACCGGTGTCGAGCATCGAACGCCCGGCCAGGTATTGCGGGATCGCCTCACCGGGAGAGTCCGTCCGCCAGTCCTCGATTGCGGCAGAGGCCGGTCTGCCTGAAGGGTCAACCTGAACCTCCGCGATCAGGGTTGCGTCGTGGCCCGTCGGAGCCCTGCCCCAGAGCGGTGTGCATGCCAGAAGCGCGGGGCCGAGCAGAACTGCCCACACCGCTGCAAGCAGGGCCGGCAGCCTTTCGCCTCCACGGAGCCTGCCCGAACACAGAAAGAGGTAGAAGAGCGATGTCGCAACCATCCCGAAGCCGGCCATGGCCGGAAAAGCCAGGATGATCCACGCGAGGGCGGAAGAGGTCCTTCCGGCGCTGACCGACCAGGAGAGTGTTTCGGAGAGGGTGTGATGGATCATCCGAAGGTGCCGGAGGAACAGCCCCGTGCTCAGCAGCACCGCGGCGATGGATCCGGCCAGTGCTGCCAGGATGATCGCATTCCGCACCAGCCATCTCTGGCTGCGGTAGTCCTCCAGAAGACCCCGGGCGGCCCCCCGCCATGCCTCTACCGCGCCGGATGGATCTCGGAAGGTGAGAGCCAGGGCCATCGCCACCCGGGGGGCGAGGGCATTGCGGTCGGCCATGGATGCTTCCCTGTAGGCCGATATGGCCCCGGTAACATCTCCGGACTTCCGGGCGCTTCGGGCCCTCTGGTATGCCTCAAGGGAGGCGGCGGTCCGGTCATAATCGTCCGCCACTGTCCGGACAGCCCCCGTCGTGAGAGCCTGAGCGGCGGTGCCGGACCCGGGGTTTTCGCCGGCAGGGCAGGCACCGGCTGCCGCAATGATCAACAGCATCGCCGGAACCAATCGCAGGAGGTGCCTGTTCCGCCGGCCAATGCAACAAAGGCGTGAAGTCGTGTTCTTTGTGCTTGTCGCCATGGTCCGCATGGGGTGAGATACCGCCAGATTTGCTCATCGGCCTGTCCGGTGCTTCGCTAGTCCGTTATCGGGCACGCGTACCGCTTTCTTGACCCCGGGTTGAGGAGATTCCGGGCAGGATGAGGGAACGAGACCGGACAAAACTGTTGCGACTCCGGACGAACTGTAGGATCCTCCGTATGGTTGTGCCCTTTCGCGGGTGCGGTGCCGGATACTTCAAGGCTGGTTGGGGTGTCGTACACGGTTCTGTCATGAGACCCTTGGGGCGTTGGAGCGGGTAGTTCAATTGAGGAGAGGATTCCATGATGCGTGGTAGCGGTCTTCTTCACTGGGGATGTGTTCTGTTCGTCGCCGCAGTTATGGTGTGCGCGGGCGTGGCCATTGCCCAGGATGCTGGCGAGGTGGATATTCAAGCGGGATCGGCCGCCGAGACCGCTGAGGGGATGGAGGGAATCGCGGACGACGCCCAGGTTCCGGGAACTCCCGGAGATATGGAGCCCGAGGCAGCGGCCCCTGCGGAGCCGTCGAGGCCTGCTCTTGACGAGCCGGATCCGGCCGCCCAGGAGGCGCACCAGCCTTCCTCCGGTTTCGTGGACTACTTCCAGAAGGGCGGCAGGTTCATGTGGCCGCTGCTTCTGGCGAGCATTGTGGGTCTGGCCGCCATCATCGAACGCGCGATTACGCTGCGCCGTGCCAGCACCGACACACGGAAGTTCATCGGGCACATAGTCCAGGATCTCCGGGACAACGGTATCGCCTCGGCCATCCAGACCTGCCAGAGCACGCGAGGTCCGATAGCTGCGATCATCCACTCGGGTCTTACGAAGGCCGACCAGGGTCCGGAGGCCGTTGAGAAGGCGATCGAGGCCGCGGGAGGCATCGAGGTTTCCTTCCTGCAGCGGGGTCTCATCGTCATCGCCTCCGTCGCGAACGTCGCGCCGCTCCTTGGCTTTCTCGGTACGGTGTCCGGGATGATCAGCGCCTTCGAGGCCATTGCTGCAGCGGATCAGGTAAGCGCGAAGCTGGTGGCCTCCGGCATATCCGAGGCGCTCATCACCACGCAGTCGGGGCTGGCCATTGCCATCCCGATGCAGGTTGCATACAACTACTATGTCTCGCGCATCGACCGGTTCATCGTGGAAATGGAGGAGAGCTCCATGGACCTGATCAACGAACTGGAGAACGGCGCGATCAAGAAGTAGACGGACGGGTTTCAGTCGCTGACGGGAGGAGCAGTCAATGAAGATCCGCGGAGGCATGAAAACCGCACCGGAGATCTCCCAGGCCTCGCTGTCGGACATCGCATTCCTTCTGCTCATTTTCTTCATCGCCACGACGATCTTCGACCTGGAGATGGGGATTCCGCTGATCCTTCCGGGGGCCGTCTCCCAGAGGGTTCAGGTGAGCCGGAAGAACGTTCTGCAGATCACCAGCAACGCCGCGGGAACCGTGTTCATAGACGGCGAGTCGGTGGCGGTGCCGACACTGCACAACATGGTGGAGGCGCGCCTGGCGGAGAACCCGGATCTTGTGGTCTCCATAGAAACCCATCCGGAGGCGGCGTACCAGGTCATGATCTCGGTCCTGGACCAGGTGAAGATGGCGCGGGCCGAGCGAATCTCCATCAGGATGAACCGGGGCTAGTGCCCTGTCTGTACGGGAGACCAGAGCATGAAAGTCAAGCGGACAGCCAGGGCGGGTGCTGATGTTCCGACCAGTTCGATGGCGGACATCTCCTTCCTGCTGCTGGTGTTCTTCATGGCCACGACGATCTTCAAGATGGAGAACGGGCTGGCCGTTCACCTTCCCCGCGCCGAGATGGGTGTTCGCGTCCCCAGGCAGAACATAGCGAACATCTGGGCCGACAGGCGCGGTGACATGACGATCGACGACCTTCTCGTGAACATGTCCGACATCGAACCGATCATCGCGCAGAAGCTGTCGGAAAACCCATCACTCATCGTTGGCCTGAAGATCGACAGGGACGTGCCTTATCTGCGCGCCAACGACGTGATGGAGCAGTTGAAGAAGGCGAACGCACTCAATACGTCGTTCACTGTCGACATGCGCGGCGGTAGCTGAGGAATCTTCTGTCATGGCGATATTGCTCGAAACCTGGAAGAAGTCGGAGCACTGGAAGCTCAAGGGGAGCTACAACCGGGTCTTCATGATCGGTGTTGTTCTGGCCGCCATCTTTCACGTGGTGGCTGCGGTCTTCTCGCCGCCGTACAGCCCGCAGCCTTATCAGTTGAGGGAGCGGCAGGTCGAGGTGGTCCAGCTTCCCGATGATGTCGTGATCCCGCCTCCTCCTGATGAGATCCAGCGCCCTGAACTGCCCCAGGAGGCCGAGATCTCGGATACCGCGGATGACGATGTCACAATCGCTCCAACCGACTTCAACCCGTTTGCTCCTCCGGTGATCCCCAGCCAGTCGGCCATGGGCTCCGCTCAGGCGGAGGCGTTCGTCGCATACGACACGCCGCCGGAGCCGGTGCACATGGAGGCAGCCGTCTATCCGGAGATGGCCCGCCAGGCGGAGGCGGAGGGAACGGTGATGGTTCTTGTTACGATCGATACCACCGGCCGGGTGATCGATGCCCGCGTGACGCGCAGCGACGCAATTGAGTCGCTGCAGAATGCCGCCGTGGCTGCGGCAAGGCGCTGGCTGTTCCGCCCTGCAAGGCAGCGCGACGTTCCTGTCCAGGTCCAGATCGAAATCCCCTTCAGGTTCACGCTGAACTGATCTCCGGGGGCGACAGCACAGTCGATAGCGGGGCCTTCTCTGTGGAGGCCCCTTCCGTTTTCTGTCAGCTCCGGCTGAAGGCGGAAGGCAACCGTGCGCCCGGTGCCGGCGTAGACGGTTTCTGTGCTCCGGGTCGTTGGGGATTGGCGCTGCTGATTCGCACGCATATCACCCGGAAAGACACCGGCCGGCCGTGGCCTGAGCCGATCAGGCATGGCTGATTTCTCAGTGGTGCGCACGGAAGCTATAGGCTCTAGAATGCCGCTCAGGTCCCCGGCCTGTCGGATCCGTTCCCCGCCGGGTACCGGAATTGCAAGGAGGGTTTCATGTTCGTCCGGTCGACATCTGCAGCTGGCGTGATCGGCGCAGGGGGGCGCGTCTGCATGTGCGCTGCAGCCCTTTCTGCAGGGCTTGCCTCGGTTCTGGGTGTTGCGGTGGTGCTGTTGGTTGCATCTTCATCAACCGTGCTGGCTCAGGATTCCGGACCGGAGGTGGATCTCAGCCGGCCCCTCAATCTTGACTCGCTGATCAGGATCGCGTCCGAACGCAATCTCGGCCTCGCCCAGTCATATCAGTCCATGGAGAGCGCGAAGGGTTCGAGGACGGGCTCCTGGTCGAGTCTGCTGCCGTCGGTAAGTGGGAACTGGGGGTACAGTCAGTCGACCAGCGAGTTCTCGGCAACGACCATGGACATCGGAGGTTTTCCCGTTGAGCTTCCGGGGGGGCGCCGGGTGACCGACCGCTACAGCCTGTCACTGGCGTTGAACCAGACACTCGTTTCCCCGGCGGCATGGCACTCATTCCGACAGGCCGGAAGCGGACTGGAGTCGGCCAGATTCGGGCTTGAGCGCGCCAGGGAGAGCCTTGCATACCAGGTGACACAACAGTACTACTCGCTCATACGCGCGCAGGAACTCAGCCGTGTCGCACACGAGAGCTACAACCTCGCGCAGGAACAGCTCAGGCGGGCGCAATCGCTTTTCGACCTGGGCTCGGTTGCCCGCAGCGACGTGCTTCAGGCACAGGTCAGGGTTGCCGGGGCCGAGAGGGACAGGATCGCGGCCGACAACTCCGTTGAGATGGAGCGGGCCCGGCTGTGTCTTCTCCTGGCAATTCCGGTCGACTCGCCCCTTGACGTCGAAGATCCGCCGCCTCCGCCTGATGATGCACACCCGGACGATGGGAGCGAGTTCGTGCGCCTTGCACTCCGGAACAGGGCCGACTTCCATCAGGCAGCGCTGGATCTGAGGAGCGCCCGCCTGGGCGAGATGTCCGCCAGGTGGTCCCGATACCCCACGATATCCGGCGGGTTGAGTTATTCGCGCCAGCTGACCGGTCCTGTCAGCGGCCCCGACGACGTGGGATTCCTGGATGTCTTCCAGAACCTGGACACGGACGCGACCTGGGGCTTCAGCCTTGGGCTTAGAGCCAACATATTCGACGGGTTGAGCACGAAGGGATCGATCCAGCGGGCAACGGCAGGGCGCCGGGCGCGCGAGCAGGCCCTTGAAGAGAAGCGCCTGTCCGTGGCGCTCGAGGTCCGTGAGGCAGGGATCCAGATCAAGAACGCGTCCGAGGGGATCCGCTCGGCCAGGGAAGGGGTCAGACTGGCGGAGGAGAGCGTGAGGCTTCAGAAGGCGCTCTACGAGGCCGGGGGTGGAACGCTGCTGGAGTGGAACAACGCCCTGGTCGAGCTCACGAGAGCCCGTGTAGCTCTGGTGGAAGCCGAGGTTAATCTGCACCTCGCCCTGGCCGGCATGGAGTACGCAGTGGGTCATACCGACCGCTGATCTACGCCGCCGGGGGAAGGGAGGGTGATGGGTAGCGTATCGCGCAGGCGAATCTGGATCGGTATCTTGCTGGTCGCACTGACGGCGGTCTTCATCATTGTCAGCCTCACGCGGAGCCACCGGGCGAAAGGCGTTGAGGTCAGGGCCGAGCCGGTCCGTCTGGAGCGGATCGAGTCCTGGGTCAGGGCCCCGGGCACCGTCATGCCTGTTGTCAGTCTGCAGATATCCTCGAACGTAACCGGGCGCATCTCGGAGCTGGCGGTTGCGGAGGGCGCACGGGTGCGCAGGGGAGACCTCCTTCTTCGGCTGGATGACGAGCGCTATCGCTCCACCCTGCAGGGCGCGCGGGCCCTTGTGGACGCCGCCAGGGCTGACCTGGATCTGGCGGAAGCGCAGCGCGACAGAAGCCGGCGTCACCTGAGGCGCCAGGAGGAACTCTCCAGGGACAGTCTCGTCTCGGAGGAGACCCTGGAGGGCGCCCAGACCTCCGCCCGCATCGACGAGGCCAGGGTCGCCGTTGCGCGCGAGGAACTCAGGCGGCGGGAAGCGGTTCTGGCGGAAGCGGGAAAGGACCTCGCGGAGACCGTGTTCCGCGCCCCGATTGACGGAATCGTGACTGCCCTGAATGTCGAGGAAGGTGAGAACGTCATCACCGGGACGATGAACAATCCCGGGACGGTTATCCTCACCCTGGCCGATCTGGACAACATGAAGGTGGAGGCAGAGGTCGACGAAACCGACGTAGTCGCCGTGGAATCCGGTCAGAGCGCCAGGATCATGGTGGATGCCATGGAGGCGTCCACCCTCGAGGGCAGGGTCACCAGCGTTGGAATGTCCGGCCGCCGGGGTTCCCAGGCGGTACAGCAGCAGGTCCGCAGCTTCGAGGTCCACGTACGTATACTGGATCCGCCCCGTCACCTGAGGCCGGGCATGAGCGCTGATGTGGACATCCTGACAGGGGCGCGCGATGACGCCCTCGTAGTTCCGATCCAGGCCCTTACCGCCCATCCCAGGCGCGTGACGGAGGGCTGGGCGAGCCTGCGTGAAAAGGGCGATTCAGGGCACAATGTGGAACGCACGGCCGCAGAGGATGATACCCTGACGGCTTCCGAACAGGCCGACCTGGTGGAAGGGCTCTTTCTTTTCAGGGAAGGCGAGGCCGTATTCGTACCCGTGACCCTCGGTCTGCGGGGCGACACCATGATCGAGGTGGAGGGCCGGATCGAACCGGGCGACAAGGTCATCACGGGGCCCTATCGCGAACTCCGCAGGCTGAAGGACGCAGCGCCGGTGCGGGTACGGGATGGCGGGGCATTGGGCCGCGCCGGCGGGGATCGGGCGGAAGACTGATGCCGAAGGCTGCGGGAATTCCCCTGATAGAGATGGATGGGATATCCAGGGTCTACGAGGTCGGCCATGAAAGGGTCCATGCCCTCAGGGAGGTCGACCTGTCCGTGCATCGTGGCGAGTATATGGCGATCATGGGTCCGTCCGGGTCGGGAAAGTCGACCCTGATGAACCTGGTCGGTTGCCTTGACACCCCGGACGCCGGGCGCTACAGGCTTGCCGGCCGTGCCGTGGACTCCCTTTCCGAGGACGAGCTGGCTGCCATTCGGAATCTGGAGATCGGGTTCGTGTTCCAGACCTTCAACCTTCTGCCCCGGGCCACCGCCCGCGGGAATGTCGAGCTTCCCCTCATCTACAGCGGCCTTCCGTCGCGGGAGCGGAAGAAGCGCGTGGCAGAGGCGATCGAGAGCGTGGGCCTTACGGACCGGGCGCACCACCAGCCGAACCAGCTCTCCGGGGGGCAGAGGCAGAGGGTGGCGATCGCACGGGCCCTCGTGACCAGGCCAAGTCTCATCCTTGCGGATGAGCCGACCGGAAACCTCGATACAGCCACCGGCGAGGAGATCCTGCATGCCTTCCGGGAGATTCACGAGGCCGGAAACACCGTCATCCTGGTCACGCACGAAGAGGAGGTGGCCCGGCACGCCGACCGGATCGTTCGACTGCGTGACGGGCGGATTGAGTCGGACCGGCGGAGGGGCTGAGGGATGGATTTCCGGGAGGCCCTAAGGCTGGCCCTGGACACTCTATGGTCCAACCGCCTCCGATCCTTCCTTACCGTCCTCGGGAACGTGGTGGCTGTGCTGGCTGTCGTGGGGCTGGTGTCGGTCATCCAGGGGCTGAACGACTACGTTTCCAGCGAGATCCTGGCCACCGGCTCCGGGTCCTTCACGGTCACGAAGTTCGGGATGATCATGAACTATGACCAGTTCCTGGAAGCTCTGAAGCGCCCCGATCTGACGCTCGATGACGCCAGGGCATTGGAGGAGCGCCTGGCCGTGCCGGCAGTCGTGGTGCCCAGCCTGGAGCTGAACCTCTCCGTGAAGCGTGGCAGGGAGTCGGCGGACGGCGCTCCGGTACGTGGCGTGGGGCCGGGCTATCCTGCAGTGGGGACCTTCGAGCTCTCCGCAGGCAGGCACCTTGGCGCCGCCGACGTGCAGGGCCGGGTTCCCGCCGCGGTGATCGGCCACAGGATTGCGGACAGGCTTTTCCCCGCCGGTGGCGCAGTAGGAATGGACATGCGTGTTGGCGGCCACCGGCACACCGTGATCGGGGTTCTGGAGGAGCGCGGCGGGACGATCGCCGAGACCCGCGACGACCTGATCCTCGTGCCGATCACCACCCTGCTGAAGCACCATGGAGGCCGCTCCCGCTCCCTGACCATAACCGTGCGGCCCGATGATCCGGCCCTGATCGACGAGGCGAGGGAGGAGGTAGAGCTGCATCTCAAGCTTCACCGCGGACTCAAGCCCTGGTCCGAACCGGACTTCGATCTCTTCAGCGACGAGCAACTCTACTCCCTCTACCAGAACCTGACGGCAGGGATCTATGGCCTGCTCCTGGGAGTTGTCTCGCTCAGTCTGCTCGTCGGAGGGATTGTGATCATGAACATCATGCTGGTATCGGTGACCGAGAGAACAAGGGAGATCGGGATCCGAAAGGCTGTCGGTGCAAAGCGCCGCGATATCGTGCTGCAGTTCCTGGCCGAATCGGTTCTCCTCGCCGCAGCGGGCGGCGTCATCGGTGTGCTTGCCGGGATTGGCGTGGCCATAGCCGTGGGAACCCTCACGCCTCTGCCGGCCAGAGTTGAGCTGTGGTCGGTCATGGTCGGACTCCTCCTCGCCTCTTCGGTAGGGCTCTTCTTCGGCATCTACCCCTCCTGGCGCGCCAGCCGCCTGGTGCCCGTGGCGGCACTCCGTCATGAGAACTGATCCGACCGGCATGGGGCGGGGCCGCCGCGCATCCCTGCTCTGGGAGAATGTGCGCATGGCCCTGCAGTCGCTTCTCTCCACGAAACTGCGCTCGGTGCTGACGCTGCTTGGCCTGATGATCGGAGTCGGGGCGGTTATTGGAATGGTAGCTGTCATCACTGGCCTCAACAGGTCGATGCGCGAGCAGATAGCGTCACTTGGGAGCGGTGTTCTCTTCGTCAGCAAGCACGAGGCGGGTATCCAGTTCGGCGATCGTTCCCTTCGTCCGCGGAAGGACCTCACCATCGATGACGCCGATGCGATCGCCGCGTTCTGTCCCTCCGTTTCCGCAGTCTCTCCCGAGATCAGGGACATGACGAGGCTGTCTGCCGGGGGGATTCGCACTGCCTCGCTCGCCAGGATGGGAGCGATGCCTGCCTTTCAGGAGACGAACGACTGGTACGTTGAGTCCGGCCGATTCCTTACACGCGACGATGTGCGTCACAGGCGCAGAGTCGTGGTCCTCGGGAGCGCCCCGGCCGAGGCCCTGTTCCCGCACGGCGGGGCGCTGGGCCAATGGGTGGAAGCAGGCGGCCTCAGGTACCAGGTCGTCGGGATAATGCGTTCCAAGGGGCGGTTCCTGGGCCAGAACATGGATGACCTGGCCATCTTCCCGCTCCCGGTTGTCGCCCGCTCCATGCGATACGGCGATTCGATCGACTACATGACGGTAAGGCCGGGCACCCCGGATGTCGTGGAGGAGGCGAGGGATGAGATTACAGAATTGCTCCGTCGCCGCAGGGGTGTGCGGGCGGACCAGCCGGATGACTTCGGGATAACCTCACAGGGCGAGCTGATGGAACTGTACCAGCGCGTGACCGGGGCCTTCTTTCTTGTGACGCTCCTTCTGTCATCCATCGGTCTGACGGTCGGGGGAATCGGGGTGATGAACATGATGCTGGTTTCCGTCAAGGAGAGGACGCGCGAGATCGGAATAAGGGCTGCCCTGGGTGCCAGGCGCAGGGATATCATGGGGCAGTTTCTCACAGAGGCCGTGACCCTGACCCTCGTGGGCGGGATAATGGGGATCGCCCTTGGCTATGGCCTGGCCGGGATCATCGGTATTGTGCTGAAAGTCCCGCTTGCCGTCAGTGTGCCCGGGATTGCAGCCGCGCTCGGGGTGTCTGCGGCGGTCGGGATCTTCTTCGGCCTCTATCCGGCGCACCGCGCCTCCAGGCTGGATCCGGTGGAGGCTCTGCGGTACGAGTAGCACGGCCCTGGCCCGAGACCGGGCCCACTGCCCCGTCAGGAGGCAGGCGTGCGGGGGTTGCAGCGAGCCGGCTCGTTGTCACGAACAGCCTGGATACACAGCAGGGAAGGAGCGCCGGTGAAGCGGCAGATCGTCATACAGGGTGCCCGTGAGCACAACCTTCAGAACATCTCCGTCACGCTCCCCCGCGATTCCCTCATCGTGGTGACCGGCGTATCGGGCTCGGGTAAGTCCTCCCTGGCATTCGACACGCTCTATGCCGAGGGCCAGCGGCGCTATGTTGAGTCACTTTCCGCCTACGCGCGGCAGTTCCTGGGCCAGATGGAGAAGCCGGATGTGGACCACATTTCCGGGCTCTCTCCGGCGATCTCGATCGAGCAGCGGGGCGCCGGGCGCAATCCCCGCTCCACTGTCGCCACCACGACGGAGATCTACGACTACCTCCGGCTGTTGTTCGCACGGGCCGGTACTCAGCACTGCCACCAGTGCGGCGACCAGATCGGAAGGCAGTCGATCGACGAGATTGTGGGCCAGGTCCTGGACCGCTTCGGCGGGAAGAGGGCGCAGATTCTGGCGCCGATCGCCGAGGGGCGCAAGGGGGAGTTCCGCAGGGAGCAGGAATCGCTCCGCAGGCAGGGATTCCTCCGCATCCGGATCGACGGCGAGGTCCGCTCGCTCGACGAGGAGCCGGTGCCGCTGGACAGGAAGCGCAAGCACACCCTGGAGGTTGTAGTCGACCGCATCCGGGTTGACTCCGGGAGGCGCCGAAGGCTTGCAGACTCCCTGGAGACCGCCCTGGGCGTGGGGAGGGGGAAGGTGCGCATCCTGGGGGAGGACGGAGAGGAACAGCTCTTCACCGAGCAGGCCGCCTGCCTCAGATGCGGGATCAGCTTCGATCCGCTGAACCCCCGCAATTTCTCCTTCAACAGCCCGTACGGGGCCTGTCCCCGCTGCCAGGGCCTGGGCAGCCTGCAGGAGATCGACGAGACCCTCGTGGTGGCCGATCCGTCGCTCTCTGTCGCGGGGGGGGCCATGGCTGTCTGGAGGGATGCGGAGGCCGGATGGCACGGGTCGATCCTGCAGTCACTGGCCCGCGCCTACAGGTTCTCGCTGGATACCCCGTTCGGGAAACTGCCCGCGAAGATCCGGAAGATCCTGCTCCATGGGACAGGCGAGGAGGAGATCGAGGTCAGGCACAGCGGAGAACGTGGGGCGGTGCGGTGGCGCACCCGGTTCGAGGGAGTGATTCCGAATCTTCTGCGCCGCTACCGCGAGACGAAGTCCGACGAGATGCGCGGCTGGATCGAGAAGTTCATGGCCCTGAAGCCCTGCCCGGCCTGCAAGGGCGCCCGCCTGCGTCCGGAGAGCCTCGCCGTAAGAATAGGGGAATGGTGCATCGATTCGTGGACACGGCTGTCGGTTCGCAGCGGCCTCAATGTCGTGGATGAACTTGCGCCGGGAGAGCGCGAGAGGATCATCGCAGATCAGATCCTGCGGGAGATCCGCTCCAGGCTGCAGTTCCTGGATGACGTGGGACTCGGATATCTCACTCTGGACAGATCCGCCGGGACTCTCTCCGGGGGCGAATCCCAGAGGATCCGACTGGCGACACAGATCGGTTCACAGCTTGTCGGCGTCCTGTACATCCTGGACGAGCCTTCGATCGGGCTTCATCACAAGGACAACCGAAAGCTCCTGGACACCCTGCAGCACCTGAGAGACCTCGGGAACACCGTCCTGGTTGTGGAGCATGACCGCGACACGATGCTCGCCGCAGACTGGCTGGTCGACCTGGGCCCCGGTGCGGGGCGCCACGGCGGAAAGGTGGTGGCAGCCGGCACCCCGACTGATGTCTCCGGGACGCCGGACTCCCTGACGGGCCAGTACCTGTCAGGGAGACGCCGCATCGACTTGCCATCCCGCAGGCGATCTGGCAACGGAAGTTCACTGCTGATTGAGGGGGCCTCGCACCACAACCTCAGGAACCTGGATGTGCGCATACCCCTTGGTTGTCTTGTCTGCGTTACCGGTGTGTCTGGGAGCGGGAAGAGCACCCTTGTGAACGAGATCCTCTATCCGGCGGTGGCCAGGCAGCTCCACCGCGCGGCCCTGCTGCCCGGGGCGCACAGGCGGGTTCGGGGCCTGGATCTCGTGGACAAGGTCGTGAAGATCGATCAGTCCCCGATCGGCAGGACCCCCAGGTCGAATGCAGCCACTTACACGGGCGCTTTCACCGACATCAGGGACCTCTTCACGAAGCTTCCCGAAGCGAGGGCGCGCGGCTACCGGCCGGGAAGATTCTCCTTCAACGTGAAGGGTGGAAGATGCGAGGCCTGCCGGGGCGATGGCGTCGTAAAGATCGAGATGCACTTCCTTCCCGACGTCTACATCCGCTGCGAGGTGTGCGGCGGCAGGCGTTACAACCGTGAGACCCTCGAGGTGGCGTTCAAGGGAAAGACCATAGCCGATGTACTGGACATGACCGTGGAGGAGGCCTTCGCGTTCCTCGAGAACATCCCACCCCTGAAACGGAAGCTCGGCACGCTGAAGGATGTCGGCCTCGGGTATCTGAAGCTGGGGCAGTCCGCCACGACCCTTTCGGGAGGCGAGGCGCAGCGGATCAAGCTCGCCTCCGAGCTTTCGCGGGTATCGACGGGCAGGACGCTGTACCTCATGGACGAGCCGACAACCGGGCTGCACTTCGAGGATATCCGCGTCCTTCTTTCGGTTCTGGGAAGGCTCGTGGACAGCGGCAATACCGTGGTTGTGATCGAGCACCAGCTGGATGTGATCAAGACTGCGGATCATATCATCGATCTCGGGCCCGAGGGAGGGGACTGGGGAGGGGAGCTTGTTGGCGAGGGGACGCCGGAGGAGCTTGCCTCGATTCCCGGCTCGATGACCGGGGAGGCATTGCGGGAGGTGCTGGGTGTGCCCCCGGGAAAACCCCCGCGACGTTCTTCGTCCCGAAGGCGGGCGGCGCAGTCCGGGGCGCGTTGACTTCGGGACGGGCTGTGCTAGTCTCGTGCTTTGTCTTAGCCCGGTCATCCAGCCGGGACACGATCCAGATCAGAAGACGCGTTCAGTGATTCGGGCCGGCCCTGAGGGAGGAGGGGACGAATGGGAGGTGCCATGAAGCGGACTCCACTGCACTCGGAGCATGAAGCCCTTGGCGGCAAGCTGGTCGACTTCAACGGCTGGGAGATGCCGCTCCAGTACTCTGCCGGGATATTGAAGGAGCACGAGACGGTCAGGACAACCGGCGGCCTCTTCGACGTGTCCCACATGGGGCGGCTCGTCGTGTCCGGGCCCGGGGCGGTCGGTTTTGTCGAGACCCTGATTACGAACAACCTGTCGTCCGCCTCCGAAGACCAGCTGCTATACACCCCGGTCTGCAACGAGTCCGGCGGGATCCTCGACGATGTCACTGTGTACCGCCTCCCCGGCAGTGTGATGATCGTCGCCAATGCCGGCAACCGTGAGCGGATCTGGTCCTGGCTGCAGGAGCATGCAACCGCCTGGTCCGGCGAGCCGGTCGGCATCTCCGACCGCAGCGACGAACTTGGCCAGATCGCCTTTCAGGGCCCGAAGACGGAAGCTCTCTTCTCCCCGCTGGTGGATGGGGACCTGTCCGGGCTGGCCTACTACAGGCACATGACCTCCAGGGTGGCGGGCATCGACGGCGTCCTTGTCTCCCGCAACGGCTACACGGGGGAGGACGGGTTCGAGATCTATGTTCCGGCGGAACGGGCGGCCGACCTCTGGCGTGCAATCCTGGATGCGGGGGCTCCCGAGGGGATCCTGCCTATCGGCCTCGGCGCCCGGGATACGCTCAGGATGGAGATGTGCTATGCCCTCTACGGCAATGAGCTCACCCCGGAGACAACCCCCCTTGAAGCCGGCATGCGCTGGACCGTGAAGATGAAGAAGGGGGTCGACTTCATCGGGAAGACGGCCCTGGCTGCCCAGAAGGAGAGGGGGCTGGATCGAGTCCTGGCCGGATTCGAGGTTCAGGGAAAGCGCCTTCCGCGTCACGGGGAGAGGATCTTCCAGGGGGCCCGGGAAGTCGGTTTCATAACGAGCGGCGGATTCTGCCCGTCCCTGAAGACCGGCATGGCAATGGGCTACATTCCTCCCGGCCTCTCCGAGACCGGCACGGGACTGGAGGCGGATGTGCGGGGCAGCCGGGTTCCCGTTCGCGTGACGACGCGGCCTTTCTACACGCACGGCTCGCACAGGTAGGCGACAGCTCCCGGCCGGCTCAGGGCGCGATCCGGGCCTGCAGGCGGGCTGTCTCGGTTGGAACAGTGAAGATGGAGGGGATCGGAATGGACTTTCCGAAGGATTGTCGTTACAGCAGGGAACACGAGTGGGTGAGAGCGGAGGGGGACGTGGTCACGATCGGGATCACCGACTATGCCCAGTCGGCCTTGGGGGATATCGTGTTCGTGGAACTGCCCTCCGTGGGGCAGGAGCTGGAGCAGGAGCAGCCCTTCGGATCTGTGGAGGCTGTCAAGGCTGTCAGCGATCTCTACAGCCCCGTGAACGGCGAGGTGACGGAGATCAACGCCGGCCTCGAGGATGACCCTACACTCGTCAACCAGTCTCCCTACGAGGACGGGTGGATGCTGAAGGCCCGGCTTGGCGATCCGTCGGAGCTGGACGGGCTTCTTTCCCCGGAGGAGTACGAGAGTCTGGTGGCAGAGCTGGAAGCGGAGAACTGAGATGCCCGGGTACGTAGGACATGGTCCCGAGACCGAACGGGAGATGCTGGCAGCCATTGGCGTGTCGGAATTCCGGGATCTGCTGAAGGGTGTGCCGGAATCGGCAATCGATACCGAACCGCCCGACATCCCTGCCGCGCAGAGTGAGGATGAGCTGCGCAGGCTCTTCGCCGCATATGCCTCGCGCAACTACGATCCTACGAGGACCGCGTGCTTCCTTGGGGCGGGCCTGTACGACCACATCGTGCCGGCCGCGATCCGCCACCTGACGATGCGGAGCGAGTTCTACACGGCCTACACCCCGTATCAACCCGAGGTTGCCCAGGGAACCCTTGCCGCGATCTATGAATACCAGTCGATCATGGCCGAGCTGACAGGGATGGACGTGGCAAATGCCTCTGTGTATGACGCTGCAACCGGTGCTGCGGAGGCACTCTTCCTGGCGCAGTCGGCTGTCCGCAGGAATCGTGTTCTCGTCTCGGACGGAATCCATCCTGCGACGCTTCAGGTCCTCGAGACAAGCCTCCACGGCAGGGACCTTGTGCTGGAGCGTGTTCCTCTGACTGACGGGGTGACGGATCTCGACGAGCTCAAGAAGCGGATCGGTCCGGATGTGGCTGCGGTGATGGTTGCAGGCCCCAACTTCTACGGGCTCATCGAGGACGTCGAAGCGAGCTGCTCCGTGGCGCACGAGGCGGGGGCTCTGGCCGCGGTCTCCACCAATCCTGTCGCACTGGGGCTGCTCGAGTCGCCCGGGGCGCAGGGCGCAGACATTGTCGTGGGAGAGGTCCAGTCCTGCGGGAACCAGCCGCAGTTCGGCGGCCCTCTCTGCGGGCTCTTCGCGGCGAAGAAGGAGTTGGTGAGGCGTATGCCGGGCCGCCTTGTGGCCGAGACGATGGACAAGGGCGGACGGCGCGGGTTCGTGCTTACCCTGCAGACGCGCGAACAGCACATCCGCCGCGAGAAGGCCACATCGAACATCTGCACCAACAGCAGCCTTCTCGCCCTCGGTGCCACGATCTACTTCTGCCTGCTGGGCCCGAAGGGGCTGAAGGAGGTGGCGGCACAGTGCCTGCAGAAGGCTCACTATCTGCAGGAAAGGCTCTGCGGGATCCCCGGTGTCCGCCGCAGCCACACGGGCCCGTTCTTCCACGAGTTTGCCCTTGACCTGCCTAGGCCTGCCGGAGGGGTGGTCGACAGCCTTCTGGCGGAGGATCGAATACTTGCCGGACTGGACCTGGGAAGGTTGGGCCCTTCGCAGAAGAACCGGTTGCTTGTCGCCGTGACTGAGAAGCGCACGCGGGAGGAGATGGACAGGTTTGCGGAAGCGCTGCGCCGTGTGATTGCAAAGGAGGAGAGCGGAGGAAGGAGTGGATAAGCTGAAGCCTGCTGCAGATCCCCAGGGCAGCGAACTGGGTCACATAGATTGTCCGAAGTGCGGCACCCGGGATGCGTATGTTCCTGCGCCCCGCAGGGACGTTCCGCTGATCTTCGAGAAGGACGAGCCCGGTGTGGAGGGATACCGCATACCAGCCCTGGATGTCCCGGAGCGGGCGTTGGAAGAGCTGATCCCCGCCCCGGCAATGCGGCATAGTCCGGCCAGGCTTCCGGAGGTGACCGAGCCTGAGATCGTCCGGCACTACATCGCCCTCTCCGTGATGAACCACCACGTGGACAGGGCGCTCTATCCCCTCGGTTCCTGCACGATGAAGTACAACCCGAAGATCAACGAGGAGCTTGGGGGCCGCCCCGATTTCACGGGGCTGCATCCCCTCGCGCCCGAGGAGCACGTCCAGGGTGTCCTGGCGATTCTGCACCGCTTCTCCTGTGAACTGGCCGCCGTCGTGGGGATGGGCGCAGTCAGCCTGCAGCCGGCCGCCGGGGCGCACGGAGAGTTCCTCGGGATCAAGATCATGCGCGCCTACCACGAGAGGAAGGGGAACCACAAGAAGGTGGTGCTCGTCCCCGACTCCGCACACG
>CAZWSC010000079.1:0-10748 GCA_964636385.1 uncultured bacterium | reverse complement strand
GATGCTGCTGACGGGGTAGACCGCGCTCGGGCTCTCGGTCAGCCTGATGACCAGGGCAGGCTCATCTGCGTTCGCTGCCGGCGCTGCGGCCAGGCAGGCAAGGAGAGCCAGGGTTGCCCAGGCAAGGAGCCTAAGCTGTGGGGGGTGTCGTCTTGTCATGATTGCCTCCGTGTGTCTGCACATCCGCACCGGGGCGGGCCGTGCGTGTTGTGGTTTGCCCGCCTCGGGCGCGAATAGGTTGTGCTGTGGGTCGCTGCCATCGTGGCGAGCGTAGGAACGGCCCGGCATTCGCATCCGCGGTCTGGCGCAGTACTGCAGCCGCGGCGCCAGGCTGTACTGGCGGACAGAAGATCCCATCACTTATCTCCTTCACGTGCGCTGGTTGGCAGTTGCGGGGGTGATTATGGCAGCTTCATCAGCCATTTCCGAGGTGTTCCTGCGTCAGCGGGGAATGCGCGTGGGAAGGCATCTTCAGGGCCAAGCTGGTCACGATGATCCACGAACGGAGTCGCACGGTGCGATCAGCGACAGATGACGACGCGCGCGGACGTCGATCCGTCAGAGGCTCGCGCGAGGTAGACGCCGGGAGCCACGGGCCTTCCATCGATGTCGTCGGTCAGCCAGACGATCTCGCCGCGCGACGAGCCGGCCAGCGTTCGGACCAGCCGCCCCGCAGCGTCAAAGATCTGGATCTCCTGGTCCGGTGCGGACGGCCGGGCGAGGCGCAGCGAGATCCGATCGGTTCCGGGATTTGGGATGCAGGTGAGGGATCGGGCGCTGACCATGTGTGGAGATCCCGGCACAGCAGTCGCTTCCGGCACGATGTCGAGGACCACTCCCTCGATTACGGTGAGACCGTAGGGGATCTCCGAAGGGAGCAGGTACCATCCGTTGTAAGCTCCGCCCCATCCGAAATTAAGGTGGAAGTAGTTGTCGGTGTTGTAGCCGTCGACCACCACGTTGTGCCCCATCGTCCATCCTTCGTTCACCACGGCGAGGTGGGCGGGAAGAGCGTTCTGCATGCTGAGGGCGAGATCGGAGTAGAGTTCGGGATCGGTGTCGAAGGCGAGGCGGCTGCCGGTGAAGGCGAAGCGCTGATAGGCGTTGTAGGCCTGGCCCACGCCGAAGGTGCCGGATCCAGACGCGCTATAGACCTGGGTCGCGGCGACTCCACAGGCGAAGGTCAAAGCCGCTTTGTCGGTGTTGGTAAGCGGAGTCCCCGAGCCCCAGTGGGAGGTCAGGGTAACGAGGTAGCCGTTGAGCGTCGGGAAGTCGGGGAACCCATAGGTGGCTGCAGCATCGGGGATCCAGAAGTTGTTGCCGGCATAGGCATGCCAGTAGCGGTCGCCGGCACCGAAGGCGGTGGCCTGGATCGTTTCGTGGTAGTTGAGGATCATCGCCATCGCGACGGCCGGGCATCCGGCCAGGCTCCGCGCGCCTCCGTGCGCCAGGTCCAGGGGACAGAGCGCGTTGTAGGGGGCGTTCTGGGTCCAGTTGGAGAGAAGCCACCCTCCGGTCGGGGTCGATCCCGAGGGGGGCCACTGCTGGAATCTCGCGCCCGGCGCGCGTTCCCACGAGCCGAGGCGCAGTGCGGTCCACTGGCGTGCCCGCTCGGCCGTGACGATCGGATCGATCGAAGAAATCGACTGTAGGCGGGACTCGAGGTCGGCCGCGATGAGGCGAAGGAAGGGGTGGTCGCCAAGCTCGTCCTCGAGCGGATCGGCGTCGAAGGAGTAGGCGACGACGGCAGGCAGCGCGTCGTCCGCCGCGACCACGACGTAACCGCGGGGTGCCAGCCGGAAGAGGTAGGCGAGGTCCTGTCCGTCGCGGGAGATGATCGACGGATCGTCCGCAATCTCGACCACGATCGCGGATCGATCGGCGATCCCCGCCGCCTGTCCGGCGAAGGTCGCGGCGACCGATCGCGCAAAGGCGGCATCGACCGGAGCGGCGAGGACGGGGTCGGCGGCGAGGACGAGGCCGAGGCAGATCATAAGCGCGAGACCACAGAGGATGCGAAGCGACATGGACATGGTGAGTGACTCCTGATCCGACGACCGCGGCGTGACCGGCTTACTAGCGATGCGGCCGGGCGATGACGGCGACAAGCGACTCCTTCGTGATCGGATGCCCGGAGGCCAAGTTCGAACGACCGCAATCCAGCATACCACGCGGATGCCCGGTACCACAAGGAGACCGAGTCGAAGGAGATCGGGTCGAAGTTGATTGGGGCCGGGCCGATGCGGAGCCGTCGTGGCCCAGCGGGGCTAGCAGCAACTCTCACGCAGGAGTAGCATACGGGCCGGCTCGCACGAGGTGATCCCGTGCAGACACGACACGAAGGGAGGAACCCATGTCGGCTCTCAGGTGCAGCGCAGTATCCTGCCTGCTGCTCGTACTCGCCGCTGCCCAGTCGCCGGCGCAGGACACGCCGGACAAGGCCGTGAGTGCATCTCCCGCGTCCGGCCGGCTTGTGCTGGCTAATGTGCAAGTCTTCGATGTCGATGCAGGCGTCATGACAGGCCCAAAGGATATCCTGATCGACGGCGGGCGAATCGCAGCAGTGCGCGATCCAGGCGCCAGGATCGATGCGCCTGCCTGGCGCGATGAGGCCGTCATCGACTGCACGGGGAAGTACGCCGTTCCCGGCCTGTTCGACAGCCACACGCATGTGACGAACCTCAAGATGATGGGCAGCGGGATGATCGATTACACACTGCCCCGCTTCGTCGAGAAGGGGATCACGCAGCTCCGTGACGTAGGCGGCCCCCTGGCCGATCTGCAATCGCTTCGCACGCGGATAGAGGCCGGCGAACTGCGCGGCCCGGACATCTTCTACACAGGCCCGATGCTCGAGAAAAGCCCGCTCACATGGGCCCAGATAAACGCAAACAATCCGGAGTTCACGGTAGCGCTCGACTCCCTTGCCGACGCCGAGCGGATCGTCCCGGAACTGGTCGCCGGCGGCGCCCGCTGCATCAAGCTCTTCGGCAAGTTCGACCGCGAAGTGTTCGCCCGGCTGGTCGATCTATCCCGCGCAGCGTCACTGCAGGTGGTTCACGATCCCGGGCCGCCGCTCTTTCACAGTGTGCCTATCGACTTCTCAATCGACTGCGGGGTCGGCAGCATCGAGCACGGCAAGGCTCCCTGGCCGGTCGTGCTGGTCGACTCGCTGTCGCACGAGCACGATGAACTAGCCCGCGCGAATGTTGTGGGCGAGCAGCGGATGGCCTTTATCACCAAGGTTGCCGCAATGGGCGCGGCGGGAATCGCGCCGGACAAGCTGCAGGCTGTGTTCGACAAGATGCTCGCTCACGACGTCTACTTCTGCCCTACGCTGCACGTCTTCGTTCAGATGGCGCAGCAACCCGGCTCTCACGATGAGACATCGCCGATGGCGACGATCCGAAAAGGGATGGAAGAGGTAAGCCGCCACATCACGCGCGAGGCGGCTGCCCACGGAGTGAAAATTCTGGTCGGGCAGGACGGCGTCTTCCCGGAGGGCACGCTGGCAGAGATGCGGCACCTGCGAGATTGCGGCTTGAGCGAGGTTGAGATTCTGAAGGGTGCGACGATCTATCCTGCGATGTCCCTCAAAGCCACGGACCGCTACGGTGCAATCGCACCAGGCCGTGCCGCCAACATACTCGTGCTAGAGCAGAACCCTGTCACGGCGATCGAGAACATCGAGACTGTGTTCACGGTCGTGCATAAGGGCGAGGCTTTGCCCCGGCGGGAGAATGACTCCGAAGGGTAAGGCGGGCGCGCTCGATACTAGTGGACTGCAGCCTTGATGCGACATGACTCCATGCGCATGCCAGCCCCCACTGAGCGCAGCTTCTGCTCGCCACTCAGGTTGTACAGCGGAGCGACGTAATCACCGCAGTATCTGCAGCTTTGCCGCCTCCACGCCTCCCGGGCGGAACATCCGCACCAGGTATACTCCCGCGGGGACAGGCCGCCCGCCATCGTCCCTTCCGTCCCAGAGGATGCTGCCGGAGGCTCTCGCATCGCCCCCGATCGGGAGTGACCGGATTCTCCGGCCGGTAAGACCGTACACATCGATACGGACAGGTCCGGACCCGGCGACGGCCCACGATATCATGGCCCGGCCGAGGGCCGGATTCGGCTTCAGCGCGAGGCCGCCGGAGATGCCGGCCGCTTCTTCGATCGACGAAGGATTGCCGTTGGCGGTCCGGACGGTCATCGAGTCGGTTGTCGCGTTGCCCGCCACGTCGTACGCCTTGACCCGCACGACGTAATCCCCGTCCGGGAGGAGAGTGGTGTCCCAGGCCTCCCACAGATCGGACTCGTCGTAGACATCGTCGCCGTTGGAGTTCGTGATGATGTGGTAGAACTCGCGGCGCTCATAGTCCCCGTAGGTCCGGCATGTCTCATCCCGCTTGTACAGAAGCTCGACCAGGAACGGGTCGATCGGCCCGCCCTGGTAGGTGTCGAGCGCCATGTCGAACCGCACGGAGAGCTTGTCGTCCACTACCGGGTGCCACGGCAGTCCGGCCGGGTAGATCGTGTAGCGCAGCTCCTGCACGGTGCACAGCCAGTTCGAAGCGATCCTGTCGCCGACGCGCACGATGATGTCGACCTCTCCGGTCAGGGAGTTCGGGTCCTGGTAGTTCGACGACTGGTTGTCACAGAAGGCGAAGAGGCCGCTCTCGATCGCCTGCTCGAAGACAGGCGGCTCTGTTTCCGTCTGGTTTTCCGTGTAGAGGTGGGCATTGCCGCTGCAGAGCCAGTCGCCGAACCACTGCGCGCCGGTGTCCTCGATCTCGGCGAAGTGCAGGTGAGTGAAGCTGTAGATAGGCCACGGGACGAGATTCCCGAGGTATTGCCCCGTCACAACGGCGTCGCCGACCGAGACTGCGATGGTCGGCTCGTCGATGTGTGCGTAGAGGTAACCCCGAGTCGTGCCGCTGCCGGGCTCTCCGACTGCGATCCGCCAGTGCCACTGGCCGGACGTTGTCAGCACCGGCCGTCGCACTGCCGGCGACAACGACAAGGCTGAGGATGAGCGCGGCTGCGCGGAGAGTCTGGCCGGGTGTCATGCGGGTTCGCCTCTCCAGGTGCAGTGCACGCGGATGGGAGGTGGCCATCTCCTCAACACATGCCGGTTCGATGCTGCAGTAGCTATCGGTCTAACGGACCAGAAGGCTATCCTCAGGCGTCCATGCACAAAGATCCGCAAGCCCAAACGCGTCGTTTTCCAGCAGAAGGGGCCCGGTCGCCACTGCCCGCGCCTTCTCGAACACCACGAAACGTATACCCTCCGCCCTCGCCACTTCGATCGCCCGGTCATGATAGAGCGCCGGGAGCTCCCTTCTGCTCGTCTTGAGCGTAACGCCGAAGAGCTGCATCCTTCGCCACCATTCAGGCAGGGTTCTGTCGCAGAAGAGGTGCGGTGCGCCGTCCTTCCAGTTGCAGAATGTGGCCCGCAACGCATACGGCCTGAACTCCCGGCGCGTGAGTGGGATCATGACAACGCTGTCCATCGGGATGTAAGCCGCGCTTTCGGTGCCGAAGGATATCCATGGGTCGGCCATTTCCTGCGCCCTGGTCCACCTGAAGTCATCCATCGACCGTGCAATCGTCGCCGTACCGATACCAGCGGCCAGAAGCATGAAGAAGAGTGCTGGATGAACGGGACGACATCGGCGGATGAGGAGGAAGATAGCGGCGCCAGCAAACGAAACGCCCACAGCCATCCTTGCCCACAATGGTTGGTTGTGGATCGCCGCATCTCCGTAGATCACGAGGACGGCGAGGGCGGCAAGGGTCCAGATTGGGGTGCCCGGACGTTCACGCGTCCAAAGTGCGCGGTTGGTAAGCGTGTCGGCAGCGAACGCGGTTACCAGGAAGAAGAGGAAGTAGGAGCACCGGCCGAGTTGCAGCCTCAGCAGGAAGCGCACTGTGAAGACGTCCGCCATCGTCATCAGAACAAGACCGCCGGCCACCATGATCATGAGCGGAAGAAGCCGCTTCCAGGCAGGATGATGCCTCCAGAGAACTAGAACCAGCCCGAAACATGCGGCCAGCTGGATGAACCGCTCCGGAACCCATGCGGATACGAAGTAACCGTGGTTCATCCTCAACCTGGCGAGAGAACGCCAGAACTCAATGTCGACAGAGGCACCTGAACCTCTTATCAAGGTCTGTATGGCAGGAACGAGACTCGGAAGGGCGACAGCCACAAGCAGGAGCCACCCAAGCATGATGCGCAGCCGCTGCCCCGGGAGCCTGAGCTCGATCACGCCCCGTATGAAGAGGAATCCGGCGGCATACACCGCGGTGATGGGATGCACCAGGAAGACGGTGCCGGCAACCATGCCACCGGCAATCCATCTGCCACGGTCTGCCAGTGTGTAGCCGACAAGGGTAAGCCCGAACGCGATGGCGCCTGCATGGAAGTAGCCGTAGGGGTTCAGACCATACAGCCCGTATGCAGGCGCGGAGACCGGGAGCAGGAGCAACAAGAGGAAGAAGGGCAATCCACACTGCCTGCCGAAGAAGTTCCTGAAGAAGAGGAACGCAGCGGCAGCGATCAGGAAGGTCTGAAGCAGGAAAGCTGCGCGAACAAGCAGGCCGACGGGAATCAGATGAAGCATAACCCCCATGAGCTTCCAGATGTAGACCGGATGCGAATCGAGCGTACCTATCAGCAGATCGTTTCTGAAGAGCGAGGGATCATGACTGTGATGGATGAAGGTGATGTAGAAGTCGAAGTCGCCGGCACTGAACCGGAAGCCCGAGAGCACGGCGAGAAGAGCGAAGCCGGCGATGGCCAGAAGAGACAGCGACGATGGCGCCTGTATCTGATCGGCTGTTTTCCGGTTATACAAATGCATGGCTCCCGGTTCTGGCTTCCATGTTCTCTTTCGTGCCGACGAGTAGTAAGTAGTGATACACGCCAGCCCTCTCCTCCATACTGACTGGTACGATGCAGTGGGGCGCCTCAGGACCCCTACAACCCCGGCACCTCCTCCCCCAGCAGCTTCGCCCTTATCAGCGCCACCGGGATCGATCCCTCCGCCAGGAGCGCGTCGTGGAAGCCGCGCTCTGTGAATGCGTCGCCGAGCTTTGCACGGTAGGCCTCCTTCAGCTCGAGGATCTGCATCTTGCCGCAGAAATAGCAGATGAGCTGCGTGGGCCAGTTGATCGCCCTCAGCACATCAGGATCGATCGGTGCCTGCCCGCGGCGCGTCTGATGCCTGAAGTCGGCTGCATCCTGAAGTGTCCAGTCGCCGCACTCCACGTGCACGTCGTAGAAGACCCGCCGTACGCGGGCTCGCCACGAGTGCAGTGTCCTGAACTCGGCGTCCGGCGAATCGTCGAAACCGCCCGCACGCCAGAACATCTCCTCGGCATACATGGCCCACCCCTCGACCATGCCGTTGTCGATCATGATCGAGCGGAGCGGATTGGCGTGGAGGCGCGCGATCGAGAGCTGCAGGTGATGCCCGGGCGCGCCTTCGTGCGCGGCGTAGGGGCCCATCCCGGTCCGCCTGTGTCCGTGCGCGCTCATCACCCTGCGGATCCGCCTCTCGGGAGTCCAGTCCTCCTTGAAGTTCTCGACATTCCACCAGCTCACATTCGTGTCGTGGAAAGGCGGAGGCGGGTTCATGCTTCCGCCGTCGCCCGTAAGCGGGATCATCGCCTGCGGTGTGGGACGGGCGCGGATCGGGCCGACCTCCGGAGGAATCGTCATCAGGTTTGATGCGTCCGTGAACCCGCGATAGGCGTCCGTGATCTCGTTGTACAGGGCGAGCACCTTGTCCTGATCAAGCGACTCTGCCAGCTCGAGCTGAGCCGGCGTGGGCTCCGGTTCCGGAGACAGGCGCGGGCGAAGCTCGTTCAGCGCCGCATCCACGTCTGCAAGCTCGCTCTGGGCCAGCGCCACGAGCTGCTGCGGCGACCAGGGCAGGAGCAGCACTCGGCGCAGGCGATCCTGGTACCTTTCGGCGCCGATCACGGCGAACTCCGGCAGGCCCTCCAGGGCTTCCAGCTCCTCCACGTATGCAGCGAGCGCCGCAACCGCGGCATCAGTATCCGGCCCCATATGGTCCGCCTCAAGAATTGCGATGACCCCGCCTGCCACGCCCACTGCGGTTGTGACATCGCGGGCAGTCGGAGAGACAGCCACGCGTCGCATCTCCTCGACCATGCCCGGGACTCCGCGGGTCAGCCGCTCGCGTATGTCGGTTCTGTGCGGCATGTGGGTCAGGAGGGCGATGTAGTTGCCGGAGAGAGGCTCCAGCCAGGATGCGGGCCGGCGAAGGTAGAGCTTCTCCTCGGCAAGCTCGATCCGCGCCTCGTCCGCGATCATGTAGATCCATCTCCAGTCGATCTGGCGGTCGACCTCCCAGGAGCGCCACTCCATCCCGCGCAGGGCGGCGAGACATGCATCCAGGCGAGCCGTCCGGGCCGACACGGTGTCCGGATGGAACGACGGGAGATGGGCCGCGTCGTCGAACAACCCTGCTCCCGAAGCAACGCCCGGCTGAATGGCGATACGGAGGCCAAGGATCTCCCGGGCCACTGCCGCGAACTCAGGTTCCCCAGGGATATCAAGGGATGCGAGAGTGGTGGCGGGTGTAGTCTCCGCGGGCGAGGAGGCCGCAGATGAGCCCGGATCAGCACCCAGCGCAGCGACAATGAGGATCATGGCAAGCGCCATGCATGTCATCGGAACCTGCAGGCAACGCGATGGGGATCTTCCGGATCTCATGAGCGACCTCCTCTGCGGTATGGACTCCTGACGGAGGATGCGACGGTCAGGAGGATAACTGATTCAAGTGCGCTGTGTCTCGCGCATCATGGGAAGCCCTGCGACTCGGCACGGTAAGCCGATCGAGGAGTCCGGGCGTCCCTGGAATCGCGTCGCGCTTGCGGCCGCGCAAAGCCCTCGTCGGGGTCGAACGGCGCGCGATCGTTGAAAGGCATGTAATGCGCGCGCCTCGGGCGTTTGCGCGGCCGCATCGACGGCATGGGATGGGGCGGGGAACATGTCGTTGCACAAGAACCCCTTCGTGCTCTTCGTGTCCTTCGTGGTGAAACGTCCCTCTTCGTGCCCTTCGTGGTGAGATCCTTCCGCGGTGCAGCTGGCGCAGCCTTACGCACTCGGCCCATCCAGCAGGAACTCCTGCCACGTGACAGCCGCAATCCCCGCGGCCGCGGCGGTCCGGCGCCCCTCGGCTCCGCAGACTACGAGAGGCCGGAAGCCGGGATGGCGTCGCACGAACTCCAACAGACCGCGGAGTTCCCCCGACTGGAATCCGCCCGTCTTGATCTCCAACGCCCAGCGGCCCCAGCTGCCCTCGATGATCCCGTCGACTTCGAGAGGTTCCTCGCGCCAGTAGGACACACTCTGCCCTGTGTTCCAGGCCGCTGCCAGGCAGGCGTTCTCGACCCAGGCACCGAAACGCGCAGGCTCCGCCCGGGGATCGGCAATCCCCTGCGGATCTGCGACCGCGAGCAGCGCATTGTTAAGGGTGATCAGCTTCGGCGGCGCCATCCTGCGGCGCACACCCCGCGCCGCGTACTTCGGGATCGCCGCCACGAGGAAGGCCTCCTGCAACAGGGCCAGATAGTGAGCGATGGTCTCGAGCGCACCACGGTCCTGGAGCTGCCCCTGGATCTTCTGCAGGGAGACGATGCGGGCGGGGTAGAGCGCAGCAATCGCGAAGACCTGCCGCAGCAACGCCGGCCTGCGTACCTGGGACAGGGCCAGGATGTCGCGCCCGATCGCCGGCTCGAGGATCGCCTCGCGCACATAGGCAGTCCAGCGAGCGGGGTCGTCACGCAGCGGGACCGAGCCCGGGTACGACCCCATGCGCACCAGAAACTCCGGCGCCAAGTCGCGATCGATCCCGAAGGCCAGCGCCAGCGATGCGGCCGACCAGTGCGTCAGGGTCAGCCGCTCGAATCGCCCGGCCAGGCTCTCCCGCGAGCCGGCCCCCACACGCAACGCCGATGACCCGGTCGCAACGATGTGGATCGGCAGCTTGCGCCGGCGGATGCGATCGGAATACCCCTTGAGCCGCGCCGCCCAGTCGGCCAGCAGGTGGACTTCGTCCAGCAACACGATCGCCTTGCCCCGGACCGACGTGAACTCCTCCGCCGCACCCAGCAGCCGCTCGAGGAAGCCGGGCAGCGACGCCTCCGGCGCATCGCCCGCTCCGTAGAACGCCCCGTCCCCGGCGCCCCGCGCCAACTCCAGCAGGAGCGTCGTCTTGCCGACCTGCCGCGGCCCACAGAGGAGCTGGATGCGTCCCGGCGCCGGCTCGGCCAGCCGCTCGGTGAGAACCCGGCGGCACTCGTGGTAGCTCAGCCTGAACTTGTCGTCGTTCATGCTCGAATAATTATTCGAGTACAGCCTGAATGTCAAGCGGCAGGGAGAACGGGCCCTGTTCGGGCACGCAAGACTGACGTCCGGACGCCCCGAAACCCAGACTCGGATCGTGGCGCACCGAGATCACCGTCAGCTTCAAGCAGTCTCCATTCAGGCGCGCGTCGCAGGCCCGCCCCATGCCGGCGCCGCGGCCGCGCAAACACCCGCGGAGTCAGGGCATTCCGGAGCTGGCGACCCGGCACGGCAAGACACCCGAGGAGCGGCTGCATTCCGGAGATGGACGTGTTCGCCGCCCCATCCCAAGCCGACGATGCGGCCGCGCAAACGCCCGAGGAGTTGGGGCGTCCCGGAGCGCGACGTGTCTGCCGTCTATGAAGCGGCTGTC
>CAZWSC010000078.1:0-121008 GCA_964636385.1 uncultured bacterium | reverse complement strand
GTAGTAGCTGTGGGCATCCTCATCTAGGACACTGCAGAATACTTCTGCATCAGTGTAGCCCGCCTCTTTGAAGTAGCCTACATAGTTCCAGCAGGACATTTCTGGGTTCAGCCTGTTCTTCCAGTTGCCATCAAGATGGATGAAGCTGGATGCTCGGTTGACATCCAGTGTACTGTTTTCGAACCAAGGCCACTTGCTGCAAACCAGGCATTGGAAGAGTGTTAACGCGTCCGCTGCAGCATAGGTGAGAGAGAAGCTATACTCGTAGCTCAGATAAGTGGGGCCGGTAATCCGGCAAGCACCGTAGGGCATCCCCGGAAACCAAGCCTCCCGTAGTCCGGCGGAACAGCATCCGATCAATGCAACGATGGCATCCGGGGTTGGTTGGAGGTGCTCGGCTATCCCGCTGCTGCGAACAGCTATACTTGGCCGGGGAGGATTGTTATCCATGTAGAAGTGCGTGTCCTTGCCCTGCACATTCCAGTTGTTCCACTACGCATTTCGTTCGGCAGGATCATCCCAATATGTCATGGAGAACGCATTCGTATTGGAATGCGTCACGATGAACACGAACATGGATGACGGAATCCCCGATATGTATTCTGAGGGCTTTCCAGCCGGGTTGTTGCTCCAACCGTTCTGAAGATAGTAGGTATAATTGCCCGAATCTAGTCTAACGCGATGGAGCCTATCCCTGAACCCCTCAGTTACCCACTCCCCATCCCATTCTGGAAGATTGTATAGTTGTGGGGCGATGGGAAAGAACCCTACTAGTTGCTGCGCGCGTGCATTCATCAAAGGTGCCACGAGCAGCACAGCTAGAAGTGCGAGTTTTCTTCTCACGGTCATCTCCTCCTTCCACTGACCTGTTCGTTTCCCTCCTGCAGTATCACTTCATGACTAAGGGTTGGGTCAGTGATGAGTGAGATGAGGCGTCTGGCCATCTTCTGCGCCCTATCTGGCGAGAGGCTTGGTGGAGGAGTTAGCTCTAGCACAGTGTCATTCAGAGAGAGATACTGGTTCCCACCCAAGCCGATATCTTCAAACTTGAGAGCAAGGTGACCAAGTTCGTGGGTTATCTCGACCCAAGCGAAGAGGCCGCTTCCCAGGAGGATACTTCTTGCTTCCTCAGGGTTGCGGGTCTCTGCATACGCCTTTGCAGCAGCATACGTTGTGTTCAGGCGGAACTCATTCCACAGAGAGACAGCATGGTTCCATGGGTACTCCTGGAAAGCATCAAACACCTTCAGGACATACGGAATTGAGCCGCATCTTTCTTCCAGGAGGGCCTCATCTCTCATCACCTTCGGGTGAGGGAAATGAGGGAGGCCGTCGACGCAGAGAGCTCCATTGATGTAGTCAAAGGTGACGGTGTCACCCGCGGACCAGTGAACTCGTGTGTCCCCACTAATGTACTCCATGCTGTTGTCTGGAGTAACAACAACCGAGATGGGGAAGCCGTAATCGTTCTGACCGTCTTCCTCCCCCCCCCCATCATCCTCCACCTCCGGACAGGCAAGAAGACCCGGCATCCCGAAGCCAAGGGCGCCGTACGCGGCAATGGTATCCACTACCGCTGGCATCGATCCGTCGGCAAAAGCGCCGCCTTGAACTGGATGTGGGGTCAACTCGAAGAGACTGGGCTCGGACGACGAGTACGCATAGCCCGCGAACCAGTACAGATCGACCAGTCGATCGGTCTGCGCCTCGTCCCATGTCATACCCACTCCGCCCCCGCTGGCCGGCCAGTCCGAAGTCGGCAGCACGAAATCGGCACAAGATCCGTGCGCAACCAGGGCAAGCCGCTCCGCATCGTAGGTAATCCCGAAGGTAACACCCCTCAGATCCACCTGAGCAGCCTCGGGAAACGCCGCCAGCACGTGGAACACGGTAGTCGTGTTGGGGTCGGCTGGAACCTCAACCACCGCAAGAGAGCAAGCCGTCAGCTCAACCGCACAGTATGCCTCGCCCGCGCTGTACTGCACGCCGGGGTCTGCGTGCAAGATGAGCGTCCCTCCGTCGTGAGGGCCTGCCAGCGCACTCGGCGCAAACAGGAAGAGCAAGGCAAGCAGCACCGCCAACATCGGCCCACAGCTTGGGCGAAAGACCCGCAAGCAGCCGGGAACGGCATTGGCAATGGTAGAGAGATTGGACTGCTGAACAAGAGTCACAGGGGCGCAGGTCCTGATCGGAGCCTGACCAGGAGCGCGGGGTAACATAGCTCCCTCCTTCCTGAAGTGTCAAACGCGACCTATCACAAGACGCTGAGCGGACCTTGTGGGCATTAGATCGGAAACAGGATTCCAAGAGCAAGCGTGATCCCGAGAAGCGTTGCCGCTGATATCACCCGATGACAGCGACGGGGCTTTGACAACACTCGACAGAATTGACACGACTGTGAAGTGCCGACCTCCTTTCCCTGCGTGTGATGCTCGCCCCTATGAAGCAAAGGCTATTCTCCGATGTGTTCACCCAACTGCCGTGCCAATCGGTCAGGAGATTCTTGGGCATCGCGCAACGTAATCGCGATCAACACGTTGCAGATCGCTGCAGCTCCAGACCAGGTGTCGTGACGCACAGCTTGGGCCTTCGCACTGTCAGCCAACGGCGACACACTCAGATGGACTCGGTGCTAGCTCGCTGCGCACGCGAATGCTGAAGCTCGGCGACGAGCTGTGGGTCTACATGCCTGGCGTGGACCGCGTGCATAAGATCCCAGGCCACATGATGCGCCAGGGGATGATGGGCTCCGATTTCTCATACGAGGACCTGATGACCTCGCGCCAGCTTCGCGAAGCTTACGACTCCGAACTCCTGGGCGAGGAGGAGGCCGAAGGTCGCATGACCTGGCGACTGCAGCTCACTGCGGTCGACGAAACCGTCACCTATCCGAAGCGCCTCATGTGGGTCGACCAGGAGAGCTTCATACCGGTCTCACGTGCGGCCGGACTCCAGCCGTTCCTCATTCACCCTGTGTGCGTTGTCCAGCATTTCGTTGACCGCTTCCAGTACCTGCCGCATCTCCCTGGATGCAGTGTGCGCCTGGCAGCGGCGAAAGAGGTCGCCGTGTCTGCAGGCATCGATCACCAGTTCCAGCTCTTCGACCGGTTCGATGACACCGCGCAGTATCCTGCGTACAACCAGGATGCTGATCATGAAGCCGGCAAGGGCGAGCGAAACGGCTGCCCAGGCACCGGTCATGCCAAGGTTCAGCGCGCGGTCACTGGCGAGCTGCATCGCATCGCGGTTTATTCGAGCGAGCTTCTCCGCGGCCGCAAGGGCGCCGACCAGCGCATCGGGATCACCAGCCAGGGCATCCGGGCCCAGGCGCTCGAGGTCTTCGATGGCGGGAAGCTCTCCCTCCTCGGTCACATTGGCCCTTGCCCTGGCAAGAGCGCCGGAATACCGCTCCCGGCTGCCGTCCTTCCGGCCTGTTGCGGACAGCAGAAGCGAGGCCATGACATCCTCCGCCGCCTCGGTCGAGTACACGTTCTCCGCAAGGATATCCTGTACTGCAGGGCTCATGCGCATGAGCAGGCCGATGGCCCCGAACGCGGTCGCGAGATGGATCAAGACGAGCACGCCGATTCCCACCAGGAAGCTCCCCCGAAGCGTCATCTGTCACCTCCGTCTATGAGGGCTGCGACCGCACCAGGTCTCGAGACGACAATGAGAACGTCATTGGCCGAGAGCGGCAGCTGCGGCCGGGGCAGATCGACATTGGTTTCGCCGGTACGGACACCAACTACCGTAACACCCGCCTTCCCTGGAAGGTTGAGCTCTGCAAGGGTGCGACCGACCATCGGGGGAGATGGACGCATCTCGGTTATCACGAGATCCGGACCGAGGGGGAGTTCACCCAGAATGCTCTCATGCACGAGGTGCGTGGCGAACCGGGAGCCGAAGTCACGCAGGGGGTCGACTACCTCGTGAGCCCCCACCCGCCTCAGGACCCTTGCGTGCAGCGGATCTGAGGCCCTTGCGATCACCCGCCTGCCTCCCATCTCACGCATCAACGCAGTGCAGAGGATCGACGCCTGGATCGAATCGTCGCCCAGCGCGCAGATACAGATGTCGCGGCGATCGGGAGCCAGGCGGCCCAGGGCTTCGGCATCGGTCGCGTCGATGATCACGGCATCCGAGACCAGATCGGCCGCCGCCCGGACACGATTCTCATCCTGGTCGGCTGCCAGCACCTCGACCCCCCGCTCGCGGAGCGCCTTCGCCACCGACATGCCGAATCTCCCCAGCCCTATCACAAGCGCCTGCTTGGTCATCTCATCCTCTCCTCTCAGCCAACGGCGACGCTCTCCTCGGGCACCCGCAGGGACGAGGCCGGCTGCTGAGCTGTCAGGAACATGATAAGCGTCAACGATCCGACCCTGCCTGCGAACATTGCCACCATGATGATGATCTTGCCGACTGTATCAAGGGCACCCGTTGCACCCATCGACAGACCGACGGTCCCCAGGGCGGACGCAACCTCGAAGATGCCGGACACAACCTCTATGGTCTGGGTCAGCTGGAACGCCAGCACGATGACTGCCATTGCGAGAACCCCGATCGTCGCGACGCTCGCCGCACGGTAGACCGTGGCGTGGGAAATGGTACGGCCGAAGACCGTAACGTTGCGCCGACCCTGGACGGTTGCCGCAACCGCAAGAACCAGCACGGCGAAGGTTGTCGTCTTGATCCCCCCGGCCGTTCCCCCGGGGCTTCCCCCGATGAACATCCACAGCACGCAGAGCGTCACCGTGGCTGGATGCAATGCCGAGAAGTCGATTGAGCTGAATCCCGCTGTCCGGAGGGTGAGGGACTGGAACCACGTGTTGTGTATCTTCCCCCAGAACCCCAGCTCTGCCAGGGAATTGTTCCACTCGGAAGCCCCGAACAGCAGCGCACCCACCGCGAGCAGTCCGCCTGTCGTCCATAGCACAATCCTGGTGTGTACGGGAAGGCGCCGCCCCCGCCTCATCAGCCCCACAACAACGGCGGGCGATAGCCCACCCAGGATGATCATCGTGCCGACGGCGTGGAGAACCCAGGGATCCTGCGCATAACCCGCAAGGCTGTCCGTCTGCAGCGCGAACCCTGCGTTGCAGAATGCGGAGACTGCGGTGAAGACGCTGCGCCACGCTGCAAGGCCGGGGCTGTCGCCGGCTGCCAGAAACCTCGGCAGCAGAATCAGGGCTCCAGCCATTTCCACCACCAGCGTCACCACCAGGACGGTCCTGACCGCCGCATAGAGGTCCCGCCGGTTATCTCCAGAGGCCAGGTGCGCGAAGGCTCCCTCCTGGCGCACCGGAAGGCGTTGCCCCAGGGCGCTGAGAAATGCCGTCGCGAAACTCATGATTCCCAGTCCGCCAAGCTGGATAAAAACCAGGATGACCGCCTGTCCCCATACGCTCCAGTCTGCCGGGGTGTCGAGCACAATCAAACCGGTTACACAGACTGCACTCACCGATGTGAAGGCCGCGTCAACAAATGCGACCGGCGTCCGGTTGATGGAAGCCAGCGGCAGACCAAGCAGAAGCGTTCCCAGAAGAATCAGGAGGAGGAAGGTCGTGACGAGCTGTCTCGCAGGATGATCAAGCAGATGCTCCCACCAGGGTGATGTCACCAGGCCCCCGTGCTCCCTCTCCCGGACGAATGCCGAGATGACCAGTACGGCCAGCAACAGGAGCACGTTGGCCACATCGCCAGCGTCTCTTCCTCCCCATATCACCACCGCGCCCAGGGGGAGGATCGCAGCCATGGCAACGAGCCACGGGGACCCGACTGCCTTTACCGGCCGGACCCGCAGCGTGAACGCGATCGCCGAAAGCAGCGACAAGGCCAGGGCCGCATGAGCATGAGCCGTGACATCGTCCCGTGAGAGGGCGACAGCGATCACCAGGGGAGCAACGAGACGCAGAGAAACCCTGACCCGCGCCAACCGCGCGGAGAAATCGGCGTGATCATCCAGCCTGTGCCGGGGACTCCGGTACCCAGGCACCAGCCACAGCGCAGCGAGCAGCCAGACAACCGGCAGCCAGCAGAGGAGCGCGGCAACCGGCGAGCCCGAGAGATCCGGCATGGTGATCCAGATCCATGCGGCCAGGGCTGCGGAGGCGAGACCACGGCCCAGGAGAGGCCGCCTGGTGATCGCGAAACCCGCCAGGGTCATGAGTGCGGCGATCACTGCGCTCGTGTTCGAGCCGACACCGGGGTTGATCCATGCGACGGCGACACTGAGAAGCCCGCCCGCTGCCGGGAGGATCCCGGAGATCCTCATGTCACCCGTACAGGTCGCGAGCCGCATGCCAGTAATCCTCGTGAGTGGCTGTCCGATGACACCGCCCGGTGCCATCAGCCCGTTCCCCGGACCCCGCCGCCGCCCCGTGACGTTCGGCCAGGATTTCTGCGACGTCCTACCTTATGCCTCCTGCCTGGATCTGCAACAGGTCTTTGCACACGGTCTGCTGCTCAGTCAGTCCACCGCGGGATCGGCCAGCACCCGCACAGTGCCGTACACCCCGTCGTATCCCGGTTCGAGGTGCACATCCCCGCTGCGTATCCTGCGCACCGCCTCGGCCATGAGCTCACCGCCGGCGCGCCACAGATCCTCCAGGGGTGCCTCGCGCAGTATGTACAACTCAGGCCCCAGGTCCTCCAGCATCCGGTCTGTGAAAACCTTTACCTTCCTGCTTCCCGCCCCGACACCCAGGATCTCCGAGGCGACGTCGGCCAGACAGACCAGCCTCTCGGATCCGGGGGCGCCATCCTGCGCGAACCCCGCGGGCCGGTCTGCAAGCTCGAGCACACGGCTGAGTACGCCGATCGTGAGAGGCCTGCCGCACGCCGGACACCGGTCACCCGGCAGCCTCCCCTTCTCAGGATCGAGGCGCACATCGCACCTGCGGTGACCGTCGAAGTGGTACTTTCCGCCCTCGGGGAAGAACTCGATCGTGCCCGCGAAGCCCCGGCCGGTTCGCAGGTCCTCACGGGTGCGAAGCGCACGAAGCATCCCCTCGTACGAAACCTCGTCTTCGAACAGGTTGGCCTCCCTGCCGAGTTTCTCCGCAGAGTGCGCATCGGAGTTGGACACCAGAGTCAGCCTGTCGAGCGCGCTTACACGCCGGTTCATGGGCGGATCAGACGACAGGCCGGTCTCCACCGCGAATACCTCGTACGCAAGATCACCGAAACACTCTTCGATCGTGTCGAAGCCCGACCGGGATCCGAGGAGGGAGTACCACGGCGTCCAGATGTGCGCCGGTACGAGGAAGGCCGCAGGATCCGTCTCCAGTACGATCTCGAGAAGATCGCGGGCATCCAGCTTGAGGATCGGCCTGCCGTCGGAAGCCAGGTTGCCGATTGCAGAGAGCCTCAGTGCGAGACGGTCCGCCGCTTCGAGCGACGGGAGAAAGACCAGGTTGTGGATCCTGCGCACCCGGCCATCGCGCCTGTATATGCTGCTGATCTCGGTCTGCAGGACGAAACGGACATCCCCCCTGCACGAAGGGGGAATGTCCGCTTCAGCATCCCGCGCAAGCGCCGGCTTGAGGCGCAGGAAGCCCGAACCATCCGGCTCGAGCTCTTCGCGGATTTCGAGCATCCATCCCGGGTGCGTACAATCGCCTGTACCGACCAGCCGGATCCCCTTGCGCAACGCTGACCTGTGCAGGCTAGCGAAGCTTAGATCCCGGCTGGTGGCCAGCGAGAAGCGGGAGTGTATGTGGAGATCGGCGATCCACGGCATGGGCGGAGGATAGCGCCGGCCGAGGTGCGCGGTCCATGCGCGAGGCGCTTCACTGACGCAGGATCAGGAGGCGGTTCTGATCCGCCCAGGTCCGGACGATCCTGAACTCGCCGGACTCGGCCAGCCGGTTGGACTTCCCCCGGATCTGCAGAATGGCCCTGCGCCTGTTGTCGACCTCCAGTGTGAGCTTGCGCTTGCGGTTACACAACAGCGACCAGATGGAAGTCCCGCCGTTCCGGACCTGCCGTCCGTAAATCGAAACGCAGTGGCACATCGCGCGTCCCTCGTCGAGAAGAGAGTGCGAATCGAGAATTTCCCGCATGACCCACTCCTGGTGCCCCACCTCCTTCCCTCTCATCCTGACCGGCAAAGTCCAGCTCCCGCCCCTCAGCCCGGACGGCTTGTAGACAACGCACTCCCCGGCCGTAGTGTTCTTTCCGCCGGCAGCTACCAGCCCTGCGTTCTGCCGTGCCAGCATGCGGTGCCACAGCTCCATGGAGCGCATGACGGAACACCAGGTTCTTCCGGCAAAGCTGTATTCGGGATTGCGCTGCACTTCGTACGCCAGGTAGTCGCAGACCGGGTCGATCTGCGTCACATCCAGCGCCTGCTGCCTGCAGAACCAGTGAATCGCTCGATCCCAGAAGTTCTCGGGCTGGCGGGTCTCGCCCAGCCACCCATGCGTCAGGGCCTGCTGCAGGGCGTGGCTTCCGCCGTGGCAGAGCGCCTGCGCGCGCCTGATACCGCCCACCATTGTGTACCCGACCGGCGTCTGCAGCAGTTCGTGGCACATGCGGCGGGTCATCGCCTCAGGCAGGACCGTGCCACGGGCATGACGGTAGACGCTCTGGCCATCAGCCAGCATTCCGATGAGCCCCACCTGCGCCTTGACATCCCCGCATGGGAGCGAAGGCCGCATCAGCGAGTCGATGAGAAACTGCGGAACCGGATAGGGCCCGAGCAGGTGGGCGACCAGGGACTGCACTGCGGACTCGCTGCCCCTCCCCTCCGGCTCCCAGCTTCCGGGATCGCTGCGCCAGTCCGCATGGGCCAGCCTGGGCAGCAGCCGGACGTATGGCGCATCAGCCAGCCTCGGACGGCGTCCGGTCACGGCCAGGTACAGCCCGCGAACCTGCTCCAGGCGCTCTCCACACTCCCCGAGCGCCGGCTCGCGCATTACGGCGCGATCCCAGCAGACCGTCGGATCAGCGCTCTTCGCACTGCGCCTTGCATCCGTGATACGAGCTCTCTGCTCTCCCTGCTCGCTGACGAGCGCCTGCCTGCGCTGCCTCTCGATGCTCTTGCCGTTATTGGCACGCGCAGCAATTTCCTTTCGCAGCGCACGGGTGATCCGGCGCCGCTTCCCCTTCCTGCCCATGTCCACCTCCAAGCCCGATCGCAGGAATCCGCGCCCTGGGGCGCAAGGATCCACACCGCAGGGTCACGACCCGGCGGTCAGCGTCAGGCTGAATGGCGGGAAAGGGTGCGCTCTGCGCGCTCAGCGATTGGGGTGGAAACCGGTGGTCACCACAATACCGTCGCAGACCGCGACCCGATCCTGCGGTTTGATGGAACGGGACGACTCCCGTCGTCCTGTCGCCTGCTTCGGATAGTGGATCTGGGTCGCGCAATCCTGCTGTGGACTTGCTGCGGGTCGTGATGCGCCACGGTTTCACCTCCTTCCGGCTCGTGTTGGAGACGGTCGATTACTCAAAGATATCGCCACAGTCATTATGGCCAAGAAGGGATCATTGGCCAGATTCATCGGCAATGCAAGCGCCGATCTTCACGGATCTTCACATGGCGTGATCTCACTGCACGGGTGCGCCGCTGAACCGGGATGGAGCCAGGCCCTATCCCAGCAGCCTCCCCCGCCCGATCACTGACTCGACGGCAAGGAGTCCCAGTACCATGACCAGGAGCCATCGCCATATCTCACGTCCGTGCGCCCCGGCCAGCAGATCGCGTGTGACCGGGCGGCCCGGCTCCAGGAACCGCGCCCTCTCCCCGAAGATTCGCCTTAGAACAGACCTCTCGACCGGTGTGAGATCCCCCTCAGCCGGATCCAGGTTCACGGCGAAGGAAGCGACAACCCTGTCGCCCGAGTCCACGAATCGGTGTATGCCGGGCAGCACAGTGGGAGCCGACCTCAGCCGCACCATCCGCTCCACGGGGATCTCCTCCACCGGCAGTTGTGTGCCCGCCGGGTCGACGCACACGACCGGACCGCGGAAGGAATCCAGCGCCAACTGCGTCTCGAGTCGTCCGCCCACCAGGCCGGCGCGCTCCCTCCCCCCGCCCCTGCCTGCCAGGTGCAGGATCATCTTGTGCAGGAGAGGCGGGAAGGAGGCGCTCGTGACGAAGTCGTTCCAGATGCCGTCCAGGCTGCTGGTGAAGAGGATGAGCCCATCCTCCTCGAGGATCGCCGGGACGCCGCGCCCGAACTCGGCAACAACGATTGCGTCGCTTCCGCCGCGGCAGTGAACCAGCCTTTCGAACCTTGCCGAGCCAAGGTCCTCACCGGGTGCGATGGGGAAGCCGGAGAAGATGGGATGTGAAAGGGCGCCCGGCCTCAGGCTGCGGAAGACGCCCGCTTCATGCTCCGCGGAGATGTTCAGAAGCTCGATCGTACCGAGGCGTGAGAGTATCGCGGTGTTGTAATAGCGCGGATCCACATGATCGCCGAGCGCGATGAATATTCCTCCGCCCGACTGCCGGAACCGGCGGAGGTTCTCGACCGACTGCTCCGAAATCCGCCCGATGTTCGAGAGGATCACGACGTCGACCTGGTTCCACGACTCCGGGCGGGCAAGAATCTCGGGGTCCGCCTCAAGCACCTGGAAAAACTCCCCGGTGCCGTCCGGGTCGAGCGCCGCGGAGAGGAACCTTCCTCCTCCCCCGTCGGCGCCGGCGGCCCGGCCGGGAACGGCGCCACCGGCACCTTGCGAGGCGGGCGGGCGCGCCGCTGCGTCGGTCGATGCATCGTGTGTAACCAGCAGGACCCTGCGGGCGCCTGGTGCTCCGACCACGAGGTACCCCCGGTTGTCCCACTCCAGGGGATCGGCGCCCAGCCGGACCTCGATCGCCCCGTCGTCGGGGAGGAAGTCGAGGTCCAGGGCCACATCGCTGCGCCCCCTGGGGGCCAGGCTGAAGAGCCCGTCCGCCAGCGGAACCCTGTCGCCGCCCGCAACAGTGGCGCGAATCGCGCGATCGGTCACCGGGGACTCGCCGTGGTTGATCAGCGTAACCACAAGCTCGCCCCCTCCCCTCACTCCTCCGAGGGGCTGGTAACGCATCCGCTCCATCGCGACGTTTTCCTGCGGTTCCCCGCGAATGGGGACGAGATAGACCGCCAGGTCCTCCGGCAGATCCAGACCGCCGGAAACCCACACGCTGTCTCCATCCTGCCCTCGGCGCGCGCTCCCGGACTCGATCATGCGCATCCAGGCGTCCATGTCTGCGCGCTGGAAGTCGGAGATGAGGAAGAGCTCCCTGTTCACGGTGCGCGCCGTCCGAATCGCCTCGAGGAGTTGCTCGACCGCAGAAGGAAAGTCCGCACCCGTGGCGACGAGAGGCGCGCGCTCGATCTCACGACCCAGCAGCGCGGCATCCGCCACGGGAGTCTGGAACGGAAGCGACACCGGGGTTCCCGAGGTCGCAAGGATGGCCCGGTCCCCCTCCCTCGAGATATCGAGGATCTGCAGCGCCCGCTCCCTGGCAGCCTGGTAAAGGGTTCCCGCCTCGCGCACGGTGGATTCCCGGCCTGCATCCCCCACCGGCTGGAGGTGTGCAGGCATGCCACCCAGAAGGCGGGGATCCGCAGCGGCCATGGAGTAGGAGTTGTCCAGCAGGATCGCCATCGTGGTGCTGCCGCGGCCGCCGCCACCTTCTCCGCCGGGCAGGACGGGCCGACTCATCGCCATGGCGAACAGGGCCACGATGAGGACGCGCAGGGCCAGCAGGATCCATTGCCTCATGCGCAGGCGGCGAACCTTCTTCCGCGATATCTCCTGGAGGTACTCGAGGCTGGAGAACTCGATCTCCCGCGCCCGTCGCCGGCTGAACAGGTGTATGAGGATCGGCAGCGCGGCTGCGGCCGTGCCGATAAGGAAGATCTGGTTGAGAAAGTTCAGTCCGAACACCTGGGCTCCATGCTTCTGATCAGGTCAGCGCAGTCTGATGGTACTTCATGTTCATGTCCGGCCAGGCTAGTGCAGTCTCTGGCGCTTCTCCAGGTAACGCAGCAGTGCGGTGTCAAATGGCGTGGATGTCAGAACGCGCTCGTACCCGATCCGATTCTCGGAACAGCCGCGCTTGTAGTACGCCGCCCGCTCCTCAACCTTCCGCCGGTACTCCCTGGCCAGCTCCCACGGCAGGATGTTCATCCGATCTCCGCTCTCGGAGTCGATGAACATCCCCTCCTCCCGGTATGGGAAGGCCGCCTCCGCCGGATCGTTGATGTGGAAAACCACGACCTCGTGCTGGCGGTAGCGGAAATGCTTCAGCGCGGCAAGAACGGCGCTCTGCTCCGGGTCCCACATGTCGCTGAGAAGGATGATCAGGCCCCTGCGCGGAATACGCTCTGCGAGCTCGCTCAGGCAGCGGCCGATTCGCGTCCCCCGCGGCTCATCATCGTCCGATCGCCGTCCCGCCGCCCTGCGGGCCTCGACCTCCAGCTCGCGAAGCAGGATCCGCAGGTGGGTACGGGCGCTGCGTGCGGGCACCAGCTTCCGGATGCGGTCTGAGAAGAGAAGCAGACCGACCGCGTCCTGCTGCTGGATCATCAGGTACGAGAGCGCCGCCGCCAGGTTGATCGCGTACCGGAGCTTGGTCAGGTCGGAGGTTTCGACCTTCTCCTTCCGGCGTCCGAACTCCGAGGGATCCCCCCTGAACAGCATCGAGGTGGAAGTATCGAGAAGGAGGTGAACGCGCAGGTTCGTCTCCTCCTCGAACTGCTTGATGTAGTACCTGTCGCTCTTCGCGTAGACCTTCCAGTCCACATCCCTGACCGGATCTCCCGGCATGTACTGGCGATAGTCCGCGAACTCGACGCTGAAGCCGTGATAGGGGCTCTTGTGCAACCCCGTCAGGAACCCCTCCACCACCAGGCGCGCAATGAGATCCAGGCGCTGCAGCTTCCCCACGATCCGGGGATCCAGGAAGTCGCGGCTGTCGTTCTCATGGACGCGCGCCTCCGGCGTCATGCCTGCGCCCCGGCCGCGGCCTTCTCCCTGGGCTCCGGCACGGCCTTCACAAGCTTCTCGATGATTGCGGGAACGGCTATACCGTCGGCCTCGGCGTTGAAGTTGGGCAGCACGCGGTGCCGCAGGACAGACAGCGCCACCTTTCGCACATCCTCGCAGGAGGGACTCGGCCGCCCGTGAAGCACGGCATGCGCCTTGGCGCCCATGATCAGGTACTGGGAGGCGCGCGGACCTGCGCCCCATGCAACCCAGTCCCTGATGAACTCGTGCTGCGTGTGGGCCGGTCGCGTCTGCCGGACCAGGTTCACCGCATACGCGACCACGTGATCGGCGGCGGGAACCCTGCGGATGATCCGCTGGACCCTGATGATCTCCTCCCCGGTGAAGACCACCTTCACATCCGCCTCGTACGATCCGGTCGTCGTGGCGACGATCTTCCGCTCCTCCTCTTCCGTGGGATAATCCACGTAGATGTTAAACATGAACCGGTCGAGCTGGGCTTCAGGCAGCGGATAGGTCCCCTCCATCTCGATCGGGTTCTGTGTGGCCAGCACAAAGAACGGAGGAGTGAGGGCAAGTGTCTGCCCCGATGCCGTGACCGCTCGCTCCTGCATCGCCTGCAGCAGCGCCGCCTGGGTCTTGGGCGGAGTCCGGTTTATCTCGTCCGCAAGAACGAGGTTGGCGAAGACCGGCCCCTTCACAAAACGGAAGGCGCGCTTGCCGGTGCTGCGGTCCTCCTCGAGCACCTCGGTCCCTGTGATGTCGCTGGGCATCAGGTCCGGCGTGAACTGGATCCTGCTGAACTGAAGATCCAGCACCCTCGCCATGGTGCTGATGAGGAGGGTCTTGGCGAGTCCCGGCACCCCGACCAGAAGGCAGTGCCCGTCGCAGAAGAGCACCGTGAGGAGTTCATCCACCACCCGCTCCTGCCCCACAATCACCTTCTGAACCTCCTGAAGGATCCGTTCGCGGGCATCCTTGAGGGCCGCGATGGTCTGCGCGGCCTCCTGCGTCGAGATCTCCTGGGACATGCTCTTTCCCCTCTCGGTGTGTCATCCTAACGGATTGCGGGACAATGAATGAGGCCCAGGGGAACACCCCGAGCCGGACTTTGGATGTAAACAGATGTCCTGGGCGCTGTAAAGGCCGCACCAACAACCCTGTTGCCGGGCAATGGGTTCCCCCCGCTCTCGACCCCGCTCCCCCCGGGCTGACGGAAGAGTCGATGAGAGGCGACCGATCTGGGTAGCCCCGCCGCCATCCGCTCGTCTAGACTGCCCGGACTGGCCCTGCCGGGGCGCAGGGCAGCTACCAACTTTCACGGGAGGGGAGAGATGAGCCAGGCGGCAAAGACCCGCAGTTCGGAACTCATTCACATTGCCGAGACATTCGGTGCTCACAACTACCATCCGCTCGACGTGGTGATCGAGCGCGGAGAGGGTGTCTGGGTCTGGGATGCGGACGGCAACAAGTATATGGACTGCCTCTCCGCATACTCGGCCCTCAACCAGGGCCACAGGCATCCGGCGATCATCCAGGCCCTGGTGGAGCAGGCAGGCCGTGTAACCCTCACCTCCCGGGCTTTTCACAACGACCAGATGGGGCCGTTCCTGAAGGAGCTGTCGGAGCTGACGGGCCAGGAGATGATCCTCCCGATGAACACCGGCGCCGAGGCCGTGGAAACGGCGATCAAGGCATGCCGGAAGTGGGCGTACGGGATCAAGGGGATCCCCGAGGACAAGGCGGAGATCATCGTACTCGAGAACAACTTCCACGGCCGCACCACCACCATAGTCGGATTCAGCAGCGAAGAGCAGTACCGGGAAGGCTTCGGCCCATTCGCGCCCGGCTTCAGGATCGTCCCCTACGGCGACCTGGATGCATTCGAGAAGGCGATCACCCCCAACACCGCTGGATTCCTCCTCGAGCCGATCCAGGGCGAGGGCGGCGTCATCGTTCCCCCTGACGGCTACCTGAAGGGCACATTCGACATCTGCCGCAGGAACAACATCCTGTGGATCGACGACGAGATCCAGACCGGGTTCGGCCGCACGGGCCGCCTCTTCTGCTGCGAGTGGGAGGGGATCGGGGATCCGGACATGGTGATCATGGGCAAGGCCCTCGGTGGCGGCGTGTATCCCGTGTCCGCCGTGGCTTCGCGGAAGGAGATCCTGGGCGTGTTCCGCCCGGGCGATCACGGATCGACATTCGGTGGCAATCCGCTCGGATGCGCGGTGGCGAGGGCGGCGATCCGGGTGATGGTCGAGGAGAAGCTTGTGGAACGCTCCGCCGAGCTTGGCGCCCGTTTCAGCTCCGGGCTCTGGGAGATCCAATCCCCGCACGTCGAGCAGATCCGCGGACGGGGATTACTCCTCGGGGTGGTCATCAGGAAGGAGTCCGGTCCGGCCCGGCCGTTCTGCGAGCGCCTGCGCAACCTCGGGATTCTGTGCAAGGAGACTCATGAGCAGGTGATCCGGTTCGCGCCGCCCCTGGTCATCACTCGGGAGGAGATCGACTGGATCCTTGAGCGGGTCCGCAAGGCACTCGCCTGACAAGGGTTGCGAAGTTCGCGCCTTCGCTCCGGGCGGCTGCGGGAGACACTCCCGTGGCCGCCTTCGAGCTCTCCCCTGCTGGTGAAGAACCCGCCCATCCCAGTCTCACCGAGTCGGATGGCTTCTCCGTAAGCCGTCACCGGCGTGAACTCTGCACGCGACTCGATCCCCCCGATGTGTTACAATGCATCTTGTCGCTTATGCCGTGCATCGCGTCGCACAACTGCGGTCCCCGCTGTCATGCTCCCCAGTGACCCCGGAAGACGAGATCCGTACCGGCTGAAGCGGTATGGAGCACTATTACATGAGGTTTGGAGCATCTGCCAGATCGATCGGATCCCCTGAGAGGAGGAGGAGATCATGAATTCTGTCCGCTTCGCAGGCCTGCTGGCCATCCTGCTCGCTGCGTCGATTGCCCATGCCGGGACGCTGCACCCGGACGTGGTGAAGGTGATCGCCGAGACACCGCCCGACCAGCCTGTCAGCGTTATCGTCCACATGACAGAACAGGCGCCCATCGAGGAGATCAACCAGAATCTCAGGTCGCGCAGCGCCACGCGTCTCGAAAGGAATCAGGCCGTCATCAGTGCGCTCCAGGAAGTACAGCACACTCAGGACGCGCTCAAGACCGACCTGGAGACCGGCCTGCGCTCCGGCGGCGTCATCGGCTACACCAGTTACTGGATCTCCAACATGCTGGTTGTCTACGCACTCCCCGCAGTCATCGAGCAGATCGCCGAAAGGGATGACGTCGGCCTGATCGAAATCAACTTCGAGGTGGAGCTTATCGAGCCGATCGAGTCGGCGGCGTGGGACACGGGAGAGGAAGGTGCCGGGGTCATGCGCGGTATCGGCGTCACTCCCGGTGTCCGGGCCCTGCGCGCACCCGAAGTCTGGTACGAGCTTGGCTTCACCGGCGAGGGCAGGATCATCGCCTGTCTGGACACAGGTGTCGACGGCAATCACCCGGCGCTGAACACCAAGTGGCGCGGTTACGGCGGCGCAGTTCCCTGGCAGCATGCGTGGCTGGATGTCCTGGGATACGGTTCCCAGTTCCCGGCGGACTATCACGGACATGGCACACACGTGATGGGAACCATCGGCGGGTTGGCCCCCGATGACACGATCGGCGTGGCCTGGGGCGCCAAGTGGATCTCGACCAACGCCATCAACCAGGGCACGGGCGGCGCGTTCGACAACTCGATCATCACGTGCCTCCAGTGGTTCGCCAATCCCGACGGGGACCCGAACACCATCGACGACGTTCCCGACGTGGTGCAGAACTCATGGGGTGTGAACCAGAACTTCCCCGGCTACACCAGCTGCGACTCCCGCTGGTGGAACGCCATGGACAACTGCGAGGCCGCAGGGGTCGTCCTGACCTGGTCGGCGGGGAACGAAGGCCCGGGCAGCCAGTCGCACCGCTCTCCTGCCGACAGGGCAACCACCCTCACCAACGCCTTCTCGGTGGGCGCGATCAACGCCACCGATTACAACTGGCCCTACCCGATCGCCAACTTCTCCAGTCGCGGCCCGACGGCCTGCAACGTCCCGCCCGAGCAGAAGATCAAGCCCGAGGTGGTCGCACCCGGCGTGAACGTCTACTCATCGGTTCCCGGGGGCGGTTACCAGGGGGGCTGGAGCGGCACATCGATGGCCGGCCCGCACGTGGCCGGTATCGTGGCCCTCATGCGCCAGGCAAATCCCAACCTCGATGTCGACACCATCAAGAACATCCTGATGGAGACGGCGCGCGATCTCGGGACGACAGGTGAGGACAACACCTACGGCTGGGGCATGGTGGACGCATATGCTGCAGTCCAGGCGGCCATGACGGGCTTCGGGCAGATCGAAGGGTTCGTCCGCAACGCAAGCTACGACAATGTGCCTCTGCAGGGCGCGAACGTGCAGTTCCTGGATACGGGTTACAGCTTCTCCTCGGACCAGGATGGCTACTACATCGGCGTGGCTGCACCGGACACCTACACGGCACGGGTCACCATGCCCGGCTTCGCTCCCCAGAATGTCCAGGTGATCATCGAGCCCGAGGAGATCACGGTCCAGGACTTCGCTCTGACCGACATCGCGGGCCCGCTCTTCAGCGATGTGACCGGCCACGGCTTCACAAAGGACACGGCCGGTCCGTACAGCATCTCGGCCACCGTCACCGACTACAGCACGGTGCAGGAAGTCAAGATCTACCACCGCGTCAACAACGGGCAGTGGCAGGAGAGCACCATATTCGGTGTCGGAGACGTCTACTCGTTCAACATCCCCGGGCAGCCATCAGGCACGAAGATCGACTTCTACCTGAAGGCCTGGGACGGCATCGGCCTGATGTCGATAGAGCCTTTCGGCGCCCCTCTAACCTTCCACTCCCTCTTCATCACCGACGAGATCTACAACTACGAGTGCGAGGATCCGGGCGATCCCAGCTGGACCATGGGTATCCCCGGCGACGATGCCACTACCGGGCACTGGGAACGTGTTAACCCGGTCGGAACCGAATGGAACGGCCATCAGCTTCAGCCGTCGCAGGACCACACGCCCGATCCCGGAGTCAAGTGCTACGTCACCGGCCAGCACACACCGGGGCAGGGCGCAGGCTACAACGATGTGGACGAGGGCTGCACGACCCTTCTGACGCCGATCTTTGACTTCAGCGGCGTCGAGCGCGCCTTCATCACCTACCATCGCTGGTGGTCACAGAGTGGAAACGCTGCGGATGACGACTTCGTCATCGACATCTCCGACGACGGCGGCGTCACGTGGGAGCCGGTCGAGCGGATTCCGGGAAGCGAGAACTGGTGGCAGGAGGTCAACATCGACGTGAGCGACTATGTGGACCTGACCGACCAGGTCATGATGCGCTTCGTCGCCTGCGACCTTGGGTCCCAGGGCCTGGTGGAGGGGGCTGTCGACGACTTCTCCGTCGAGGTGTTCGCGCCCCTGGCGACCAGTGTGGATGGCCTCTTCCGGCCGTACGCAAGCCTGTCGCAGAACTCGCCCAACCCGTTCAGCGGACGGGAAACGGGCACGGAGATCAGATTCAGCCTGAGCAATCCCGCGGACGCCACGCTGCAGATCTTTGACGCATCCGGCAGACTGGTCAGGACACTGCTGGACGCTCCCCTGACTTCCGGTTCGCACGCCCTCGAGTGGGACGGCCGGGATGACCAGGGCCGCAGTGTTGGCTCCGGCATGTACTTCTACCGCCTGAAGGCCGGCGCGTTCGAGCAGAGCCGTCAGATGACGATTCTGAGGTAGCCGCAACGGCTGGTGCTTATGACAGTGGGCCCTCAACCTCGGTGTGAAGGCCTCGGCCTTTGAACCGTGTGGCCCGAACGGCCCCCCCGCGCAGGCGGGGGGGCCGTCCCTTATGATCGATCCTTGTCCGGCGCAACGGATCCACCTAGACTGCCGGCGATCATGAGAACGCCTGCTTCCGAATACCCAGGCCCGCGCCGGGCCGGAATCCTCGTGTACATTCTGCTGACGGCCTTCCTCGCCCGTCTGGCTGGCATCGTGGCGTTCAACGCCGCCGGACTCGCATCCCCGACGGGAGAGCCGTGGCAGACAGCCCTGAGCATCCATCACGGAACCGGCTTCGCATTCGACTGGTATGGGCTGTTTCCGGCCCCCGTGGTCGGATCGTTCCTGCCCCCGCTGTATCCCTGGATCCTCTCAGGGCTCCTGGCCCTGTCGGGCGGCTCCGCCCAGACTGCAATGCTCCTTGCGCAGATCCTGAATCTTCTGCTGGGAACACTCACAGTCCTGATCCTGGCGCGGAGCGGCGAACTCGTATGGGGCCAGGCGGGCACCGATCCGCGCAAATCCTTCATCGAGCCACTCGGCAGATGGATCCGCAGGCATCCGGGACTCTGCGCAGCGGCCACATACGCCGTCTATCCGCCGGCTCTCGGGCATGTGGCCCAGGCATATACACAGACCCTGGAGACCTTTCTACTCGTCCTGCTCACGGCTTTCATGCTGCGATCCCTTGCCGCCGCCTCAGCCGGCAAAGTGTCGCATCTGCTGACCGGTGTGGTCCTGGGATGCCTGCTCCTGACACGCCCCTCTCACGCGATCATCTGGGCTCTCTGGGGTGTCCTTCTGCTTCTGCCCGGACTGCGACGATTCGGGCACTGGAAGGGTTACCTGCTTGCCACAGTCGTGGCCGCGATTGTACTGGTCCCCTGGACTGTACGCAATCATCGCGTCCACGGCAGGCTCGTACCAGTGGCGCTGAACGGCGGCTTCAACTTCTACATGGGAAACAACCCGTTCGGCAGCGGCGACATCCTCGTTCTGCCCCGCTTCTTCACGCGGATGCCCGAATCGGAGCAGCAGATGTGGCGCGGCCTCACCGAGGCGGAGCGCGACCGAAAACTCTACCGAATGGGGCTGCAGTTCGTGAAGGACGAACCGGCGAAGGCGGTCTCGGGCGCAGGCAACCGCTTTGTCTCCTTTGTGCTCTTTCGCCCCTACCTGTTCGTCGCCTGGCCGGGATGGCTGGCGGCCGTCATCGTGATCTCCTATCTCGTCATATTCGTGCCGTTCATGCTGGCCCTGCCCCGCTGCCGCGGGCCTGCCCATGCCGTACCGCTCCTGGCCATTGCCGGCACCCTGCTGGTTGGTCTTGTGTACGTCGTGTCGATGCGCTTCCGGTCGGTTGTGGAGCCTCTCATGGTCCTGATCGGAGAGGGCGCGCTGCGCGGCAGGGATCGATGACGGCCAGTTCCTACCTTACGACCAGCCAGATGCCGCCGAGGATCAGTCCGATACCCGCGTACTGCGCCGGATTCAACCGTTCGTTGAAGAGAAACCAGGAAACCATGAGGATGATCAGGTAGCCACCGGACACCATGATCGGATAAGCCACCGACAGCTTCAGGGTCCGCAGGGCCGCCTGGTAGGCGAATACGTTCATGGCGAAAAGGGCAAGCCCCAGTATGAAGGCCGGCTGCAGCAGCGCCATCAGATGCGCCCCTCTGCCGGCATCCTGTGGAAGCCCGGGAATCCTGGTGGCGGAATACTTGATGAGGATGTTCGCGGTCGCATTCAGCACGAGCGCCGAGAGCAGGAACACCTGGGGCAGATAGCGGCTCATCGATGATCTCCGAACAGTGGAAGCTGGCGGCTGTGTACGGGAACGGCATCCAGCACCTGGTCCACCCAGCCTTCCCGGTCATCCCGGGCCAGGCGTAGAGGCTGGACGTGAAATCTCCGCACAAGGTCCTCGATCACCTCTTCTATCCGAAGCTGGAACGCCCGGTCCGTATCCCGCACACCGTCGAACCGGGGCCCGTCCGTGACAGGGACCATCACCAGGAGGCTGTATGTGGAGATCCAGTCGGCCACCATGGGATCCAGATGCGGCAGGCGTCCGAATTTCACCGCCAGATAGGCGTAGTTATCCAGGACGCTCCGGTCGCAGACCAGGACATCCTGGCCCCGTGCGGTTTCGATCTCCCTCGCCATCTGCGTGTACAGGATCCACGACTGGGCATCCACAGTGGTGGCCTGGTTCAGTGGAAGCGGGCAGCTTCGGGCCACCTCCTTCACCATGTCCACGGCAAGATCCCGCCGCTTGAGCCTCGCAGCCAGTTCGAAACAGAGGGTGGTCTTGCCCACACCGTGGCTGCCCATCAGACCGAGTTTGTAGCAGCGCGCGTATCCGGCAGCCTGATTGTCCAACTCCTGTGGTATCATCGCGTGGCGAAACTACCATGGAAGATACCAGTCCGCAACGCGGCGTCCCTCAGCCGGGACGCACCCGGATACGCATCGGAGATCAGGGAGTCGAGATCCCCGATGCAGCCTGGGAGTACTGGGTCAGGCAGGGACGGACCCCGCCTGATGCCCTGGTGCTGTCCCACAGGTGGACCAGGGGGGTCTGGAGAAGGGCCGACTCCCTCGAAACATACCACCTCTTTCTTCCGCCGCAGGGCGTCGGCAGGCCCATGGGAAGCGTCCCCTCTCCTCCCGACGGGATGGTGACTGCCGGGCACGTGCCGCAATCCCCGGCTCTGCTCGAGAGGCTCCGGCCACAGTTGCCGAGGGCGATCTGGGGGAGTGGGCTCTCGGTTACGCATTTGCTCTTTGCCTCCAATCTCGGCATCTCGGTCTGCCTGCTCCTGATCTGGGGGGAGGATTACAGCGAGAGACTCTGGACCTTCTCCGGCACGCTGAGACAGAGCCTCTTCTCCGGATGGATTCCGGTTCTTTTGATACCCCTGTTTATGCATGCATCGCCCCAGCACGTAATGGGCAACCTACTTTCGCTTGTGGCAGGCGGCGCCACCGTGGAGGAGTTCTATGGCAGAAGGCGGACGCTGTTCCTCTATCTCGCATCCGGGCTCTGCGGAGCAGCCTTCTCGCTCCTCAGGGAGAAGCCTGTTCTGTCAGTCGGCGCCTCAGGGGCAATCATGGGAATGTACGGCGTAATCGCGGTTTTCCTGGTGCGATACCGAAACCGATTCAGCGAGCGCCAGAAGTTCAAGGCATCCCGAATCTACTTTCCGCTTGTTGTACTAGCGGTGCTCCCCTCGATCTTTCACGCAGATCTTCTAAGTCATGTTGGCGGCTTTGTCGGGGGTGCATTGCTCTGCCTTATTGTGCGGCCCAGGCCTGACCTGGTGCCGTGGCCGGCAAAACCGGACGCCTCGGACTACCACGGGGAGCCTCCTTCGCAGTAATCCTCAGGATGCAGAACCAGAGATCCGATCAGACTGCTGTACATCTGAACGAGAGGTTTCGCGACAATGGCTCCCAGAAGGCACCGTGTTCTGATTCTCGAAGATGATCCCGTCCAGGGGCGGCTGTACAGGAAGATCCTGAGCGCAGGCCCGTTCGAGCCATCCCTGCTGAACGATCCGATGCATCTCATCGAGGGACTCGAATCGATCGCTCTTCCGGACGTGATGCTCCTGGACGTGATGCTCCCATCCATGGATGGAATCTGCCTTCTGGAACAGCTCGAGGCACACCCTCGTTGGTGTAGCGTGCCCGCAGTCATGATGACGGCATCTCCGACTCCAGCGCGGATCAGGGCAGCCAGAAGGCTGCCGATCCCGCCAGAAGGATTCCTTGCCAAGCCAGTGAACCCCGAGTCGATGAGACATCTGCTCCTGGAAGTCATCGAGTCCAGCGATCCGGCCCACCTGAAGCAGAGACTCCAGCGACAGAAGCGGGCGATTCAGGTCGGGGTATGCGCGGACTACGAAGAGATTCAGCGGGCGTTCCAGGAGTCCTGCAACGTCGGGAGGGACCTCGCCGAACGCATGGCCAGGAACAGGCGGGAAGCACAGAGACTCAGGATCATGCAGAGCCAGCTAACGATGGCCCCCGCGGAAACCCAACAGTCGATCAGGGAATTGCTGAGCGAACTCGAGCAGGAACGGCAACGGCACAGGGCAGATGCCGAACGTTCGGAGTCACTCCGTGACCGGATCCTGGAAACGAAGAAGAATATTCGGCGCAAACAGTTACAAATCAAGGAGATAGAGCACCAGCTCCATGTCCTGTCCAGCTACTCTACCGCTGTGACCAACCGGCGGCCCGACCCGGGGTCTCCCCCAGAGGACAGGATCGTGCTCGCAAGCGTCGGAGACGTTGTCGATGGCAACGGCTCGGATGGGGATCCCGAAGGGAGTCATAATGATGCGGCATCACAGGACGATGCCGATGCCCTGATGCTGGACTTCCCGGAAGGTGATGAGGATCTCGAACCAACCGGGACCGACGGACCCTTCTGAAGACCACACTGCCCCCACGGCCCAATCCCGTTTCCGCCCTGGGTGATGGCCAATCCGCACACTCTAAGAACTTCCAACCCGCAGGGAATAATGATATAATAGACGAGGCTTACCTGTGTCTTCGCAGGGCATCACTCGCAAGGTAGGGGGTGATGTCTGCCATCTGCACGGCTTTGCCCGCGCAATGATGTGCGGCAGAACTGATAAAGGTCAGATTCACAGAACTGGGGGATGGATCTATGAAGAAGCTTTCGACCTCGATCATCCTGGTCCTCGGCATTCTCATCGCGGCCGCTCCGGCGCTCGCGACCTGGGTCAGCCTCGGAGGGCGGGACGGGGCAGTCGTGTCATTGGTCGAATCTACTCCTGACCGGATAGTGCTCGAGTTGCGGGTGGACGGATTCGAGATGACCGACGTTGTCATCGATGGAGCCACGTATGCCCGGATCAGCCTGCCTGGCCAGGGCCTGCACCTCGAGGAGGGACTCCCCGAGCTGCCCCTGGCGGCGGGGAGTGTGATTATCCCTGAGGATCGGGAGATGGAGCTGCGGGTCATATCGACGGAGTACACCACCTTTGACGGCATCATCCCTGTGCCCTCGAAGGGGAACCTGCTCCGCTCTGTCGATCCCGAGACCGTGCCCTATGCTTTCGGCGAGTTCTACAACTCGTCCGGGACATTCCCCGCGGATGAAGCCTTCACCCGCGATCCATACATCCTGCGCGACTTCCGGGGCCAGACGGTCGTGTTCAACCCGATCCGCTACACGCCGTCGACCGGCACCCTGGATGTCTGCACGCACATGCTGGTCGAGCTCGTTGCCGGCGGACCTGCCAGGATCAACGCACTCGAGCGCGCCTCCGACCTCGTGAGCGTCATGCCCGAGTTCGCCGACATCTACCGGGAGCGCTTTCTTAACTACGGCGCGAACCTCCGTTATCAGCTGGTGTCCGAGGTCGGCAAGATGCTGATCGTCTGCTTCGACGGCTTCGAAAGCGCCATGCAGCCTCTGGTGGAGTGGCGTAACCAGATGGGTATCCCCACCGAACTGGTGCTCAAGTCTCAGATCGGCTCCACCTCCAATCAGATCAAGGCCTACATCCAGAATCTCTATGATCAGTCGAGTGACCCGCGCCTCGGGTTTGTGCTGCTGGTCGGGGATGCCCCTCAGATCCCGCCGATGTATGTCGGCTCGGTTGCCTCGGATCCAAGCTATTCACTGCTTGCCGGCAGCGACAGCTACCCCGACATCTTCGTCGGCCGTTTCAGTTCCGAGAACGTCTCGCACGTGCAGACCCAGGTCCTGCGCACCGTCAACTACGAGAAGGAGCCGCTCCTGGCCGGCAACGACTGGTACCCGAAGGGCACCGGGATCGCCTCGACCGAGGGACCGGGCCATGGTGGCCTGTACGATCACCAGCACGTCGACCTCATCCGCTCCCACCTGCTGGCCTACGGATACACTCACATCGATCAGTTCTACGGATATGGCGCGACCGCCAGCCAGGTAACGGCCGCTCTGCACGACGGTCGTTCCATCATCAACTACACCGGCCACGGCAGTACGACCAGCTGGTCGACCACCGGCTTCTCGAACTCGCACGTAAACGCCCTTCAAAACACACACATGCTGCCGATTATCTGCAGCGTGGCCTGCGTTAACGGCAACTTCGCCAATTCAACCTGTTTCGCCGAGACCTGGCTGCGCGCCTCCCACAACGGCCAGCCCACGGGCGCGACAGGCATGTACGCGTCCACCATCAACATGTCCTGGAATCCGCCGATGGCCGGCCAGATCGAGTTCAACCGGCTGATCTACGATGATGTCGCCCGCACCTACGGCTCCATCTGCTTCAACGGTTCCTCCTGGATGATGGATATCTACGGAAGCTCCGGCATAAGCGAGTTCCGGGCATGGACTCTTTTCGGCGACCCGGCCCTGCGCTTCCGCAACAAGCCGGCCGAGCCGATGACGGTCGTCTACGAAGACTTCGTCGATCCGGAGGCCTCCACCTACTCGCTGCAGGTACCCGGCATCGCCGACGCGCTCTGCGCACTCAGCTACAACGGGATGTACCTCGGCTCCGGCTTCACCGATGCCGGCGGCAATGCAGTCATCGAGATCACGGGCGAACTGCAGGAGGGCGAGGAGATCGACCTCGTCGTGACCGCCTACAACAGAGTTCCCTACCTGAGCACGATTCTGGTCGACTATGACCTGGTTCCTTCGGCCATGTACAACGAGGAGGTCTTCGAGATCACCATTCCGGGGATGACGGTTCACCACGATACACTGACCATCACCAACGTCGGTGATCCCGGATCGGTTCTCGAGTTCGACCTCAGCTTCATCACCTTCGGGAGCGACTCCTGGTTCTCGTTCGAGCCCTCAAGCGGCTCCATCCCGGAAGGCGAGAGCATGGACATCCAGCTGACCTTCTCCTCGCACGGCCTGGAGGACGGCAACTACCGGGGCACCCTGAAGAACTCCTACAACCCGCGCCAGAATGACCACCTCCAGATCCGGCTGACGGTGTTCGAGTCCAGCAGCGTGCCGGACCGCGGTGGAGTTCCTGCCGTAGTCAGCCTGGAAGCCGCTCAGCCGAATCCTTTCTCCACATCCACGACCCTGCGCTTCGGGCTGCCGGAGGCCCGGGACGCCTCGGTTGTGGTGTATGACGCCACAGGGCGGCAGATTCGCGTCCTCTCCGAGGGCGAACTGCCCGCCGGTACGCATCAGGTGTCATGGGACGGACGGGATGCCGCCGGCAACTCTGTCGCCACCGGCGTCTACTTCGCGCGGTTGACGGCAGGGGACAAGGCGGAGAGTGTGAGGCTGCTCAGGGTGCGGTAACCCCTGACGCTTCATCCAGCCAGGACAAGAGGGGCGGCGGTCCTATCGCCGCCCCTTCTGCATCCCCGACGGATCTACCTAATCGGACGACCGGCCTGCCCCCTGGCTTACCCGCTTTCGCCGGGTCCGGGGGGCCGGTAGAATCGGCCGTGATGCGGGATGAGTTGAACAGCGTCGGAGATGGAGACAGCACTGCCGGGTCTGGAGCAGGTTACAGCGCACCCCGGGATATCCATGTGCTCCTTCTAGTGATCCTGGCCCTTGCCGTACGTCTGTGGGCCGTGCTGCAACACTCACCACCGTTCCCCGGAGATGGCCAGGTCATTGACAGCTATGCCCTGCGTATCGCATCCGGACTCGGCTTTGGTCCTTCGTCCAGCATTCCCCCGCTCTACCCGTACTTCCTCGGGATCCTCTACAGGATCTATGGCTATACCCCCCACACCGTTCTCCTGTCCCAGGCCCTGATCGGATCGCTGCTCGTGGTGCCGGTTGTTGCCCTGGCCCGGATCGCCGGGCTTCAGCGACGTGACGCCCTTCTGGCCGGCCTCATCATCGCCTTCTTCCCGCAGGCCGTGGCCGAAACCCGGCACCTTACGCCGGTGCTCATTCTGGGCCTGATGCTGTCGATTGGTGTACTGGCCTGGTTCCGCCGTCCAGGAATCCCGGGGATCGGGGAGAGCCTTATGGCCGGCGCACTGCTCGGGTGCTCGATCCTCGGGCGTACTGGCCTCATCTTCCCAGTCCTGGTCCTGATCGCCGTCAGAGGGATTCACGACTATGCAGATGAACCCCACATCGGGATCCACCGCATCGGCCGTCACGCACCATTCCGGATCGGCAACTGCCTGGACCTGTGGATGCGCCGCGGCTTCCTGCTTATCGCCGCCTTCTGCGTAATCGCCCCCTGGACCGTTCGTTCCTCAAGGCTGCACGGCCACCCAGTCTTTGTGGAGAGCACATGGGGCCTCAGGCTGCGGGCTGCCAACGTCCCGGACATGCCGGTCGCCAGGTACTCCCTGCCGGGAGCAGAAGCCAGGGCTCCTGACAACATGGTCCTCACAGAGAACAGGATCGCGTTCCAGGATTTCCTCGGATACGCTGCCACACATCCCGGCAGACTGGCGTCCGTATGGTCCAGTCGCATTACCCGATTCTTCGCCTTCTCACCAATGAGCGACTCTGGCTCAACTGATCCGTTCCCGTACAGGTTGCACTGGTTCAGGCTGTTCCAGGCCCTGTTCTACGGCACGGTCCTCACCCTCGCGCTTTCCTGGCTGGTGCTGCAGCGCGGAGCAGGAGGGATTGAGCGCGCACTGGCGCTTCTGATCGTGAGCATCATGGCCGTCGGGGTCGTCACTGGCCGCATGGGCGACGCTCGCCTGCTGAGCCTGCCGTTCATTGCCGTGCTTGCCGGACGGGGACTCGCCGGAGTCGCGCTCCTCGGCCGCGTCGGGATGGCGAGAAGGATAGCCTTCCTGTGCCTCCTTGTCGCCCTGTGGATACAGGGCCTGCGCGCCGGCGGCCTGCTCTGACTCGCTCCCACAAGTGCCGCTACCGGGCTTGCGTTTTGCCGCCCGGAAATGGAAACTGACCGGAGTATGTGACGCTGGTCCGTTCCGCAGTCCCGGCCGGGCCCGCACCGGACAACCGAAACCCCAAGCCGGAACGCCGGACCAAGCCTGCCGGATTCCCCTCCACCGGGCCATCTTACGACCCGCCTGGCGGAGGACCCCGGGTGAGTGTACCGTCGGATCCGGTCTCAGGAGAACCATATGCCAGACAGAATTGAGGAACGCTTCCGCCGCACAGCCCCCAAGGCGGATTTCGTCTCACTGCGTTACGTAAACGAGCGATACGAGGCGATCAGCGTCCGCCAGAACATCCTGCAGCCGGTTCATACCGCCGGGGATGAGGGGGCCATGATAACCGTGATACATGGCGGTGGTCTGGGATACGCGGCGACATCAGACCTCTCCGAAACCGGACTGAAGCGCGCCGCCGGAAGCGCCCTCGAGTGGGCGCAGCGCACTGCCGGGCGTTCCGTCGTGGATTTCGGGAAGGTGGCCATGCCGAAACCGCAGGCAGAGTGGACGAGCCAGGTCGGGAAGCCGTGGGAGTCGGTATCGCTCTCGGACAAGATCGGCATGCTTCGACAGGAGAGCGAGCGGCTGAAGATCGACGACCGAATCGTCGACTGGGATGCCTCCCTCATGCACGTCGGCAGCGAAACCCTTTACCTGACCCTCGACGGTGGAAAGGCTCACCAGAGGTTCGAGTTCCTGATCCCTTCCATGCGTGCGACGGCCAACGAGGGCTCGGAGACACAGACACGCTCGCTGGGCGCCCGCGGATACTGCCGGCAGGGCGGCCTGGAGGTGCTGGACGAGATCGGGTTCCGGACCGACGCCCCGCGCATCGCCCAGGAGGCGCTGGAGCTGCTTTCGGCGCCGAACTGCCCGGGCGGGGAGATGGACATCCTGATCGCCCCGGACCAGATGATCCTGCAGATCCACGAATCCATAGGTCACCCGCTGGAGTTGGACCGCATACTCGGGGACGAGCGGAACTACGCCGGAACGAGCTTCGTGACAATGGACATGTTCGGCAGCTACAGGTACGGATCCGATCTCCTCAACGTCACCTACGATCCCACGCACCCCGGCCAGTTCGTCAGCTTCTCGGTGGACGATGACGGCGTGCCGGCCGCGAAGGAGTACATCATCCGCAAGGGGATCCTGGAGCGGCCGATGGGGAGTGTGATCTCGCAGACCCGCGCCGGGCTCCCCGGTGTGGCGAACTCCCGCGCACAGAGCTGGAACCGCCCGCCCATCGACAGGATGGCGAACCTGAACCTGGAGCCCGGCGACTCGACACTGGACGAGATGATCGCGGCGGTCGGGAAGGGGATCTACGTAAAGACCAACTGCTCGTGGTCGATCGACGACTCGCGGAACAAGTTCCAGTTCGGAACGGAATGGGGCCGCATGATCGAGAACGGAAAGCTGACCCACCTCGTCAAGAAGCCCAATTACCGGGGTATCTCTGCCACCTTCTGGCGCAACCTCAGGATGGTCGGCAACCGCAGCACATGGGAGCTGATGGGCACCCCGAACTGCGGCAAGGGTGAGCCGAATCAGGTGGTACGGGTAGGGCATGCGTCGCCCGCCTGTCTCTTCACCAACGTGGACGTCTTCGGAGGGGAGTAATCGATGAATCCAGGCACGACAGGAACCGACAGGGCGGCCGCACGGGCCGGCGCCTCCATGCAGGAGTACTTCTGCGAACTCGCCGACCACATGACCGGGCAGCTGAAGGGGAGCGAGGTCTTCACCTCGCAGTTCGAGGCGGAGGACTCCGATTTCGTGCGCTTCAACAAGGCCTCCGTGCGCCAGGCGGGCTCGGTTATACAGAAGGATATCGGGATCGACCTTATAGACGGTGCCCGGCACGCAGCCGGCGGGATCACCCTCTCGGGCGATCCTGCCGCCGACAGGGGGCGTATCGACACCCTTATCGCATCGCTCCGCGAGAAACTCCCGCATCTGCCCGAGGATCCGCATCTGCTGTACGCCACAGAGGTCCGATCGTCGGAACAGCACGGGACCAACGAGCTCCCCGATGCTCCGGAAACGATGGCATCGGTGCTGGACCAGGCGAAGGACCTCGACGTCGTGGGCCTCTGGGCATCCGGTGGGATCTACCGCGGCTTCGCCAACTCGCTGGGCCAGCGCAGCTGGTTCTCCAGTTATACATTCAACCTGGACTGGAGCGTCTACCACGAGGCCGACAAGGCCGTGAAGTGCGGATACGCCGGCTTCCGCTGGGATCCCCGGGAGTTCGCCGCCAAGCTCGCTTCCGCCCGCGAACAACTGGCGATTCTTGCCGGGCCGGCCGCGACGATCGAGCCGGGGAAGTACCGGGTATACCTCGCCCCGTCGGCCCTGGCCGACTTCGTAGGCACTGTCTGCTGGGGCGGCTTCGGGCTGAAGGCGCACCGTACCAAGCAGACCTCCCTGATCAAGATGGTTGAGGACGGCCGCACCCTGAATCCACTGGTGACTCTCCTGGAGAACACGAAGGAAGGCGTCGCGCCGAACTTCCAGTCCAAGGGGTTCCTCCGACCCGACCAGGTGGTTCTGATCGACAAGGGGGCCTACAAGGACTGCCTGGTCTCCCCACGCTCGGCAAAGGAGTTCGGCGTGGAAACGAACGGGGCTGTGGAGTGGGAGATCCCGGAGTCGATCGACATGGCCGGCGGAGAGATGGAGCAGGCGGGGATTCTTGAGGAGCTGGGTACGGGCCTCTACGTGAACAACCTGCACTACCTGAACTACTCCGACGTCCCTGCATGCCGCATCACCGGGATGACCCGCTTCGCCTGCTTCTGGGTGGAGAACGGCGTGATCAAGGCGCCTCTGAACGTGATGCGCTTCGACGAGACTGCCTACCGCGTCCTCGGCGAGAATCTGCTGGGTCTCACGCGGGAGCGGGAGATGATCCTGGCACCGGACACCTACTTCGGCAGGTCGACCGACAGCATGCGGCTGCCCGGTGCACTGGTGAAGGACTTCAGCTTCACCCTGTAGGGATCTCCGCCCATCCGCTGCCGGCACACTGACGGCAGCGGCTGTGCGGACGACGGGAGATGGCGGAAGAATGCGCTCGAGAGACAATGCCGGCCCGAAGGGCGCCGACGGCGGAACTGCTGAGGCTGCAGAGGTGGCACTGTACGCCGACGGCGCCTGCACGGGAAACCCGGGGCCAGGCGGATGGGGCACGATTCTGATCAGCCGCGATTCCGGCAGGAGGGTGGAGCTCTCGGGGTCCGATCCCGACACGACCAACAACCGGATGGAGATGATCGCGGTCATCGAGGGGCTCCGCAGGCTGAAGAGGCCCTGCAGGGTGCGCGTCGTTACCGACTCGCGCTACGTCGTCGACGGAATGAAGAGCTGGATCCATTCCTGGCGGCGCAACGGCTGGAAAACCGCAGACAGGAAGCCCGTCAAGAACAGGGAGTTGTGGGAGGAACTGAGCCGCCTCTCCGGGATTCACAGGATGCAGTTCGAGTGGATCCGCGGCCATGCAGGGCACGAGGAGAACGAGCGCTGCGACCAGCTCGCGGTTAATGCATACAGGAAGCTCCTGGAGTCCGGCAAGGAAAAGGGCGGCTGATTCCCTGGACCGCGGATTGCGCTGCACCGGATCGCCAGGGCATGCGGGAGGCAGGCATCCGCCACCGATCGTCCCCCCGCAGCGGTGAGTCAGCCCGCCCCGAGCACTTCCCTGTAGACGGCGAGTGTCCCGTCCACCATCTGGTCCACTGAGAACCGCTCCCTCACCCAGCCCGGTCCGGAGCGCGACATGCTCTGCAGCGTGTCGGGAGAGCGAAGCAGCTCCAGGATCGCGTCGGCCAGACTGTCCGAATCCCTTGTGCGGGCCAGGAGGCCGGTGTGTCCCGCGCTGATCGCCTCCGGAATCCCCCCGGCCTCTGTCCCAACCACGGGCAGCCCGACCGCCTGGGCGTCGAGGAGCGATGTGCAGAGCCCTTCCTCCACGGAGGACAGCACGAACAGATCCATTGCCGGAAGGTACCTCCTGACCTGGGGCCGGAACCCGGCGAAGGTAAGCGCGTCGCCCAGCCCGAGCTCCGCCGCCTGCCTGCGAAGATCCCTCTCCAGCTTGCCGGAACCGAGAAGCACCAGATGTACCGAGGGAATCTCGCAATGGACCTTACCCATTGCCGAGAGCAGGAACCTGTGACCCTTGTGCTCCACGAACTGGGCAATGTTCCCCAGGAGAACCGCATCCTTCGGGACGCCAAGCTCCGCACGCAGATCGCACCGCTCAGTCATCCGCAAGGACGGATCGATCTCGGATGGAAGTGGATCGTCTTCCCTCCGGCACCCCGGAATCGGCACGCCGGAGTGCACCACGTGGAGGAATGCCCCGGGCACGCCGTAGGAGTGAAGAACCCTGCGGATCGCATCGGACACGCAGATGAAGTGCTGGTCCGGAGCGGAGTACTTCAGGCGGGTCAGGGGATCCCGCGCCGGCACGAAATCGACGCGTCGCGAGACGAAGAGCGCAGGCTTGTGATACGGGCGCGCGGGCGGCAGACGGAAGGCCAGGTGCGCCAGTGTGTGCGCATGGGCCGTATGAGTGTGGATGACGTCCCAGTTGCGGTCGGCCAGGATCCTGTGCAGCGCCCTGACCACGCGCGGTGAGAATGGCGATCCTCCCGGCAGCTCGATCAGCGGAAGATCCTCATCGCGAAGCCTCTTCGCGAGGGGACTGCCCTGAACCAGCGCCGCCACCGAGACAACGCCCCGCTTCTCGAGCCCCTCCGTGAGATAGAGAACCTGCTGTTGTCCCCCTCTCCACTCCTGACCCATGTCAAGGTGAAGAACCTTCACTCAGACCTCCCGACTCCCCCGGCATGAGAGCCGGATACGATCCGCCATCCTGACCACGGTTCCGCGATTCTGCCTGCACTGGACCGGCCTCGATCGCATTGTGTCCGCCGCCTTCTCCTCCGCCACACGAATCAGCCCGCATCGGATAGAAGGCTGAGGGGGCATTCTATCAGAATCTGCGGAGCACTGCGCGGGGGGAGATTCACATGATGTTTCGCCGGCGGTCCACTGCCTGTGCCCTGGCTTCCTTCCAACGAAGCCGCAGGTGTGGAAAGCGGAAATGCACATGGGGAATCCTGGCCTGCCTGAGAAAGGCGGCATGAATCCTGGGCCCGGCAAGCGATAGAGCCAGCCCGTATGCGAAGCCGGCAACGGCGTCGATGGCGTAGTGGAATCCACCGTAGACTGTTGCAACTCCAATCCCCAGGGCCAGGACCACCATCACATAAGATAGCCTTCTCGAGAACCACGTGGACATGACCGCAACCGCGATCGCACCCGCCACGTGCGAAGAGGGAAAGGCCGTTCCGACCGATGATCCCTTGTCGAGCATCGCATACACCAGGTCCGGAACCAGCCCCGGAACACCCTCCGGCCGACCATGGAACTCGTAGGGCCCCTGCACCGGAAGGGCGATGAAGAACGCGTAGCACGAGTACATGGTCAGCGTGACCGTGGTGGCAAGCACCCTGAACGCGTGCTCCCTGTTCTGGAGGTAGAGCGTTATCCCAAGAACCGGCACGAGCGCGATGTAGAGAAGATAGCAGGCGTGAAGCAGATCGCTGAGGAACGGATACGGGAGGATCCTGCTCAGGTACAGATGAGGATGCGATCCGAACAGCGCGAGGTCCCATCGCATCACAAGCTCGTCGTGATAGCCGGTGCTGATGAGCCGGTTCAGCCAGTCCAGGTCACCGTAAGCCACCGGGAGGGCGGCGAGAGTGTAGGACTCGCGCAGGAACTGGAGCACGCGCGGTAGCCGCCTGGGAACGAAACGCAGCAGCGCCACCACACCCAGCAGGGCGGCATACACCGCCAGGCGCACGCCCCAACCGGCAGCCTCCCGTCCCGCCACCAGGATCAGGATGCTGACACCCGCCAGATAGACCATGGCGAGGATATCGGTCGGGTTGTACCCCCGCGTTCTGCCGACCGAAAAGCCGATCGTCTCCGGCAGGACCACAGTACCGGTCCTCCTCATCAGAGCCATTGGTTTTCCCTGTACCAGCTGAGCGTTTCTTCGAGTCCCAGGTCGAGAGTGAAGCGGGCTTCATACCCCCAGTCTCTACGCGCCTTCTCCGGCGAACACGTCCAGTGTGGCTGCCATATATCGTCCACCTTGGCGCGGTCGAAGACGCCACGATTCCGCGTGATCAGGCCCCAGAGTTCAGACCCCGCAGCCGCAACCCCGGCCGGGAACCTGCGGACCCGGATGACGCGAACCTGAACATCCATGAACTCCGCCAGCCGCCTGCCAACGCCCAGCCAGGTATACAGCCCGCCGTCGGTAATGTAGTAGGTTCCGCGCGCACCGGCATCGGCTCCCCTCACTGCCGCGTCTACGAGATCGCCCACGTAGACAAGACTGAGCCTGCTGACCGGGACATCGGGCACCGGCAGAATGCCGTGCTTCACCAGCCGGAAGAGGTTGAGAACTGTACCGTCCCGGGGGCCGTAGACCGCTGGCGGCCTCAGGATCAGGTGCCGGAAGGTACTGTGCGCATCGGCAAGGTCCCGCAGAGCCTCCTCGCCGGCCAGCTTGCTCTGGCCGTATGCACTGACAGGGGTGACGGGATCCGCCTCGGTGCGGATCGGTTCCGGATCCCTCTCCAGCGGAACCGACGGACCGGCTGCCGCAAGGCTGCTGCAGTATACGAAGAAGCCTCCGGGGTCACCTCTCTCGGCCAGCGCTTCGGCCAGGTTCCTGGTGCCATCCTCGTTCACATCGAAGAAGTCCCTTGAGCGCCATGCCGTGGTCAGGCCGCCGAAGTGGAACACGCTGCGGACGCCGACACAGGCTCCGCAGAGGGAGGCCTTGTCCCTGACATCTCCATAGGCCAGCTCAACCGGGATTCCTTCAAGCCAGTGAAGGCTGCTCGTCCTGCGGACCAGCAGTCGAACCCTGTATCCCCTCGCGACCAGTCTCTCCACGAGGTGCGATCCGACGAACCCGGTGCCGCCCGTGACCAGAACCCTGTGGGACCTGGCGAAGAGACTCTGCTCACCGGATTCGCCGTGCATCCCGTCCCGGGCCGCATGTTCCCGGCGCCGCGGGCGCTCCACCCCTGGAGAGGCAGTCTTCATGGCTTCAGAGGAATGTCATAGAGCCTGTAGGTCTTGTACACCCTCGCCCCCATATGTTCCAGTACCCTGCGCATTGCCCTGTTGTCTTCCAGAATCCATGAGAACTCCCCGGCTGCATAACCGCCTTCCCTGCCTTTGCGGAAGAGGGCAAGGGACATGAGGGAATCCACACCCCGGTTCCGGTACTCCGGAAGCACACCCAGGGTCAGAACGCGAACCTCCCGTATCTTCCGGGAGGCGATGAGCATCCTGATGAGACCGAAGGGGAAGAGCCTGCCGTTCGCCCTTCTCAAGGCCTGGTTCACATCCTTCAGTGCGAATGCGAAGCCTACAGGCTTACCTTCGGCCTCCGCAAACACCACGAGGTTCGGGTCTACCACCGGCTTGAGTTCCTTGGCCATATGGTCGATCTCGGCCTCGGTCATCGGGACGAAACCCCAGTTCTTCTCCCATGCGCCGTTGTAGATTTCGCGGACCAGTTCCACCTCCCTGCGAAAGTGCTTCATGTCCATTGTGCGGACCGTGATCTTCGCCTGCCTGGCCATCCGGTCGGCGGCGCGCACGATACGGGCCGGAGGCTCCACGTTGTCCAGATAGTAGGCCACAAGATCCCTGGCCTTTCGGAAACCATACGACTCGACATGGGCGGCGTAACCGGGCGGGTTGTAGCTCATTTTGACCATGGGCGGACGGTCGAATCCGTCGATCAGGAGCCCCCACTCCTCGTTGCCTGAGAACGAGGCGGGGCCGCGCATGGTTTCCATGCCCTTCCCGCGAAGCCAGGCTCCAGCAGCCTCGAACAGGAAAGGCGGCACAGTCGGATCGGGCAGGGTCTCGAAGAACCCGAAGAAGCCGGTCTTCTCCCCGTGAACCTCATTGTGCAGGTGGTTGACAATGGCGGCAATCCTGCCGATCACCTCACGTCCGGGCCGCGCCGAACCGGTCCGCACGGCAAGGAAGCACTGGACATCCGCATGCTCGTGGAAGGGGTGTTTGCCGGGCGTAAGCATCCTGCAGGTATCCGCGATCAGTGGAGGGACCCAGTTGGGGTCGTCCCGGTAGACGCTCCATGGGAACTTCACGAAGCGCCTGAGATCCGAACCGGATTCGACCGGGACCATCTCTATCTCCGGAATGGGCATCCGTGTCCGCCTGTGCTGAAGAATCGGTCCCCGACCCGGGCGATCGATGAGTTCTCGTACGCGACACCCGGAGTACATGATCCGGATGCCGTGCCGGGCCAGCCCGGACTATATCAGGCCGACACGCCTGCCGGCCTGCTTGAAAATCTCCAGGGCCTCGTCCAGCAGCTCGTCCGTGTGAGTGGCCATAAGGCTGGTCCTGATCCTCGAGGTCCGCTCCGGAACTGCAGGGGGGATGACCGGATTCGAGAATATCCCCATCTCAAAGAGCACCTTCCAGAAGACGAAGGTGTTCTCAGTCTCACCCACGATGATCGGGATGACCGGTGAGTTGGTGCCGCCGATGTTAAACCCGAGGGACAGAAGACCTTCCTTCCAGCGGGAGGTGTTACGCCACAGATGCTCCCGTCGTTCCGGCTCCTCGCGCAGGATCCGAAGACACTCCCGCACGGATGCAACCGCGAACGGAGGCATCGATGCGCTGAAGATCATGGTCCTGGCCATGTGTTTGATGTAGCTGATGACCTCGGCATCCCCGGCTGCAACCCCGCCGATGGATGCAAACGACTTGCTGAATGTTCCCATCAGGAGATCGGCCTGCTCCGACAGGCCGAAGTGCTCGGCCAGGCCGGCCCCCGTCGGGCCCATGACCCCAAGCGAGTGAGCCTCGTCAACCAGCAGGCGCGCACCCTGCTGTCTGCAGAGATCTACGATCGGGGGGAGATCGGCCAGGTCACCCTCCATGCTGAAGATCCCGTCCACCACCACCAGGATCCCGCCCTTGGGGTTCTCCCTCCGCGCCTTCTGCAGCATCCGCTCGAGGTGGTTCATGTCGTTGTGGCTGTACCGGTACGTGGCACCCTGCGAGAGCACCGCGCCGTCCACGATGCAGGCGTGATCCAGCTTGTCGATGATGACCGAATCGTCGCGCCCGACCAGGGCGGAGATGATCCCGAGATTCGTCTGGAATCCCGTGGAGAAGACTATTGCGGCAGGCTTGTGCATGAAGCCCGCCAGCTCCTCCTCCAGCTTCTCGTGGATGTCCAGGGTGCCGTTGAGAAAGCGGCTTCCGGTACAGCCCGCCCCGTACTGACGGGCGGCCTTCTCCCCCGCCTCGATCACCCGGGGATCGTGGGTCAGGCCCAGGTAGTTGTTCGAGCCGAGCATGATCTTGCGCCTGCCATCGATCCAGACCTCCGTACCCTCGGATCCCGATATCGGCACGAAGTAAGGATACAGGCCCGCTTCCTGGGCATCCCTCACTCGCCTGAATCGTAAGCACTTGTCGAAGAGGTCTGCCGGCTTCAGTACTGTGTCGGGAGCCGGCTCACCCGTCCGGGGATATGTGTCGCCCATGGACTCCTCAGGGTTGTGGTTCAGAAACCCACGTCATGCTATGGGTTGTGGGACCCCCACGTCAAGCGGACCGGATGCGTGGCCGTACAGGAACGATTCTCCCTGCATCACAGGTTGACGACGAGTTAGGCGGTCCCATATGTTTTGGGGTTGCCGAAGAATCTGGAGGTAACCCATGACACAGACAGCAAGGCTGAGCGACAGCCAGGAAGACTACCTGGAGGCGATCTTCCACATAGTCTCCCGGAAGCAGGCGGCAAGGCCCAAGGACATAGCCGACCGGCTCAAGGTCAACCAGTCATCAGTGACGGGGGCCCTGCGGGTCCTGGCTGACCGGGGAATGATCCACTACGCGCCTTATGACCTGGTCACACTTACGGAGAGGGGCCGTGCCCTGGGTGCCGAGGTCGTTCGCCGCCATGAGATCCTCCGGGATTTCTTCGTCCGTGTGCTCCGGATCGAGGAGGATGAGGCTGACGAAGCTGCATGCCGTATGGAACATGCGATGACGCGTTCCCTGCTCGAAAGGCTGGTAGACCTGGCTGAGTTCTTCGAAGCGTGCCCGATTGCACACGCATCCTGGACGAAAGGGGAATCGGAGGGCTTCCATCCCGACGAGCGTTGCGAAGCGTGCCTCGATGCCTGTGCGGAGCAGGTCGGGGAAGGAGGCAGGCATGCCGGGCGAACATGATCGCTTCGAGGCGGAAGACGCCGCGATCGTCCCCGGGGACTGCATGCTGCACGATGGCTGCTCCTGGCGTGCCTGCGCGGCAGAGGGAGATGGAGGCGGATCCGGCCCCAACCCATGCCCCGTTCCCCCCCCCGGCGAGGCCCGGTCTGCCAGGCCGGGGGTTTCGGGAGTACCTCTGGCCATGGTCGGCGCCGGACGAAAGGTGAAACTCCTCGCCCTCCATACGGGACGCGAGTGCGCGGCACGTCTTGCCGCAATGGGGCTCGTTCCGGGCGCTGAGATCGAGGTCCTGCGTAATGCATCACGCGGCCCGTTCATGGTGTCTGTCAAGGGAAGCAGGGTGGTCCTGGGCCGCGGTGTGGCCCAGAGAGTCATGGTGGGCTAGCCGCAGATGAGCACAGGCACAACGATCGCGCTGGCCGGAAACCCGAACTCCGGGAAAAGCACCCTCTTCAATCGGCTCACCGGGAAGCACCAGCATGTTGCCAACTACCCCGGTGTGACCGTGGAGATCACCGAGGGGACGCGGCGGCACCGGGATCGCGATATCCGCATCGTCGATCTCCCCGGCACCTACAGCCTGACCGCCTACTCCCCGGAAGAGACCGCGGCCCGCGACTTCCTCATCGACCATCCACCGGATGTGGTCGTCCATGTCGTTGACTCCTCCAATATCGAGCGGAACCTCTATCTGGCTGTACAACTGATGGAGCTCGGCCTCCCCCTGGTCCTGGCCCTCAACAAGAGCGACCTGGCCAGGGCTGAAGGGCTGGAGTTCGACCTTGATGCCCTTTCACGCCTCCTCGGAGTGCCGCTTGTTCCCACGGTGGGATCGAAGGGCGAGGGGATCGAGGACTTGCTCGATTCGGTCCTGGCCACCGCCGACCTCGCGAAGGTCGGAACAGGCGGTGACGGGCCGACGGTCGACTACGGGCGGGAGATCGAGCAGGAGATCGGGAAACTCGTGGAGATACTCGAGGGTCATCCGGCCCCGGCAGGCATTTCCCCGCGGTGGTCGGCCGTGAAGCTGCTCGAGAACGACCCCCAGGTGCGGGAGGTGCTGAACTCCCCCCGAATCCGTGATGCCGTCGACAAGGGCGCTGCCAGGATCCGCAGGGTCTTCGGGGACAACCCCGAGGTGATCATTGCCGAACGGCGCTACGGCTTCATATCCGGGGCCTGCCAGGAGGCCGTCCGTTCCACGGTGGAAACCAGGCACACCCTTTCGGACACCGTGGACCTGGTTCTCACAAACCGCGCGCTGGGCATACCCATCTTCCTCGCGATGATGTACCTGGTCTTTCATGCCACCTTCGCCCTGGGCGAGCCACTGATGAACGGAATCGACCATGGTTTCTCCTACCTGGCCTCATTCCTGACCAGTCTGTGGCCCCGGGGTAGCGACAGCCTGCTGCTCTCGCTACTCGTGGATGGGATCATCGGCGGAGTGGGAGGCGTGATAGTCTTCCTGCCCAACATAGTGATCCTCTTCCTGGCAATCGCGCTGCTGGAGGATTCGGGATACATGGCGCGCGCCGCTTTCATCCTGGACGGGCTGATGCACAGGATCGGGCTGCACGGGAAGAGCTTCATCCCGATGGTCATCGGCTTCGGGTGCACGGTTCCTGCCGTGATGGCCACGCGCACCCTGGAAAGCCGGAGAGACCGCCTGACCACCCTCATGGTTGTCCCGCTGATGAGCTGCGGAGCGCGTTTGACCATATACGCACTGATAATCCCGGCCTTCTTCCCACCCCACATGCAGGGCCCGGTCCTGTGGCTCATATACATAATCGGGATCGTGCTCGCCATCGTGCTGGCGAAGCTGCTTCGGGCGACCATATTCAGGGGCCCGTCGACACCCTTCGTGATGGAGGTCCCGCCCTATCGCCTGCCCACCGTGAAGGGGATGCTGATCCACATGTGGGAACGGGCATGGCTTTACCTCCGCAAAGCGGGAACCATCATCCTCGCGATTTCCGTGATCCTGTGGGTGCTCTCCGCCTTCCCGCGCATCTCCGAGTACGGGCGTGATTACGATGCGGAAGCGGCCGCAGCCGAGCTCGCACTGGTGGAGAAAGCCGGGAGCCTGAATCATCTCATGAACCTTCCTGAGGATTCCGACCTTCTCCGGTCCGCCGTCCGCGCCAAGCTGGATATGGAGCGCACCCAGGCCCTGTACCATCCACACGAGGGTGGATTCGCCTCCGCCGGGGCCCGCTTCGAAGCGACGCTGGACTCACTGCAGAGCCTTCCCGGCGGGCAGAGGCTCACAGCCTTCCTCTCGGCCGCAAGCCTGGTCGGGAGCACGCGCGATGAACTCGTCGGATTCCTGGGCGATTCGGGGATCGGATCGCGTGGCGAAGCCATGAGGCTCCTGTCGCTTCAGTCAGGGCTGGATGCCCTTCGTTTCGAGGACCCGGGCACCTTCGAGGCGGCCGTACGCTACCTGGATGAGATGCGCGGGCCGCATGAAGACGCGATGAGGGAGCTTGCGGCGTCCAAGGGTGCGGAAGAGCTGGCCCACTCCACGGCGGGGAGGATCGGACGCTTCATGGAGCCGGCTCTCCGCCCGATGGGATTCGACTGGAAGATCGGGACCGCGCTTCTCGGCTCGTTTGCGGCAAAGGAGGTCTTCGTCGCCCAGCTGAGCATCGTCCACTCCGTGGGTTCGGACGACACCGAGGACAAGGAGATGCTGCGGGAGAGGCTGCGCGCCACGTATCCGCCTCTGGCGGGCCTGTCCATTCTGCTCTTCACCCTCATCGGCACACCCTGCATGGCCACGTTTGCGGTCACCAGGCAGGAGAGTGGATCCTGGAAGTGGCCCATGATGCAGTTCTTCGGCCTTACCCTGCTGGCGTTCCTGATCTCGGCCGTTGTCTACCAGGCGGGATCGCTCCTGGGGATCGGGCTGTAGAGGCCGGGCGCGCGCGTCTCGGGTTCGCTTCGCGGGTGCGGCCTCGCAAATCGCCCTCGTCGGGGGCGGATTGCCAGGCCGCAAGCACGCATGGAAAAGCGGCGCCGTCCACCCGGGGATGGCAGGGAGGCGATGGGGAGGGGTGCAGCCCGTACCACGCGCCCGATGCAAGCACGCCAGGTCCGGTCTACCAGGGCGATTCGTACACCGCCACACCCGTCTCCAAGGCCTCGTCTGCTTCGCCCAGGCGGACGGCGCCGCTGACAGCTTTGGACGATTCAGCCATGAAGGGCAAACAGCGCGACGGACTCGATCGGGAGAAGATCCGGGATCGCGTGGCGCCGGCAGGGCCAACCACCACAGGTCATTTCTTGTTGCCGCGATCCCCGGTGTGTTTCGATACTTCCACCCGAGACAAACCCGTCATGGGTACACTTCGGCATACCGTGTGTCAAGCGGCGTGCCAATACCCCGGACACCAGAGCATTCTGCAACATGTTGAACCACAGGAAGATATAAGCTGACAACTCCGTGGTGGCCCCTGGATCTGCAAGGATACTCCTATTCTGACTCTGTAGAAACTTCACACTGTTACGGAATTTCCCCTCGCATTGATAGCGCCACGTGCTATCTTCTGGCTGCTTCAACCCTGTGCCGCATCTCGATGCAGTGACATATCAGGACTGGAGCGCACGGACCCTGCCGGGAAACTGCGGAAATGGAAACACTCGACACACCCAGACGCATCCTGGTCGTTGATGACGAAGAGCCGATCCGTAAGGGCCTGGCACGGATCGTCAGCGGCCTCGGTCACACGGTTGACCTCGCAGCGGATGCCGAAACGGCACTGCAGATCGCGCTGGAGCGGACACCCGATCTCGTGATCACCGACCTGCAGCTTCCTGGACGTTCCGGCATCGACCTCATCGCTGATCTGAACGATCACGGCATAGAGTCAACCACGGTCGTCCTGACGGCGCACGGCACGATCGACAGCGCGGTGGAGGCCACCCGCCGTGGTGTGTACGACTATCTCACCAAGCCCGTTGAGCCCGAACGCCTGGAGACCGTCATCCGCAAGGGTCTCGAGCGCTCGGCCATGCGCCAGGAGGTGCGGTTCCTCCGGCGGGAGATGGAGCGCAGCGGAAGGTACCAGAGACTCATCGGGCGCTCACCGGCCATGATCTCCATCTACAGGATGATCGACCAGATCGCACCTTCATCGGCGCCGGTTCTGATCACAGGGGATAGCGGCACCGGCAAGGAGGTCGTGGCGCGAACACTGCACAGTATGAGTCCGCGCGCCTCCAATCGATTCGTTGCAATCAGTTGCGCCGCGATTCCCGAAACCCTGCTCGAGAGCGAGATCCTCGGACATGAAAGAGGGGCGTTCACCTCCGCCAATGCAACCCGTCCCGGTGTGTTCGAGCTGGCCCACCAGGGGACCCTGTTCCTGGACGAGATCGCCGAGATGCCGGTCTCCCTGCAGAGCAAGCTGCTGCGGGTTCTGGAAGACAACCGGGTCCGCCGGATCGGCGGATCCAGGGAGATCCCGGTCGATGTCCGCGTTCTGTCCGCAACCAATGTCTCCGTCAACGAACGACTGTCCAACGGAACCCTGCGCGAGGATCTCTACTTCCGGCTGAATGTATTCACGCTTCAGATGCCGTCGCTCAGGGAGCGCATGGAGGACATCCCGCTTCTTGCACAGGCCTTTCTAAGCGAGTATGCGCACGAGAACAACCGATCCGTGGCCGGCTTCTCGATCGACGCAATGGAAGCGATGCGGAGCTATGACTGGCCCGGCAATGTGCGTGAACTCCGCAACGCCGTACAGCGTGCCGTGATCCTGTGCAAGGGGGATGAGATCCGGCCCGAGTACCTCCCTCCGGCAGTCCTTCAGAGCCAGGACCCGCGCAAGGCACACGTCAGCCCGGTCCCGGGCGGAGCCGGCAACAGCAGCCTCAGAATCCCGATCGGAGCGCCGCTGGAGGCTGTCGAGAGACAGGTCATACTGGAGACTCTTGCACACTGCGCTGACAACAAGACCCGGACCGCCGCCATGCTCGGCATCAGCGCCAAGACACTCCATTCGAAGCTCAACCGTTACGGAGTCCGTGAGGCATTGCGTAACCGCAGGGCCGGACGGTGGCGGGAGGATGGGCAATGAGGATGGGTTGGGGACCACGGCAGATCATCGTCCTTCTGGTCCTCGTTACAGTCGTGATCCTGGTGTCCGGATTCCTGGAGATGGCAAGCGTGGTGCGCCTTGCGGCGGAAGGGGCGTCGACGGAGAGCGACGTGATCGCGCAGACGCTCCTCCTCCAGATCGGCCACCTCGTCAGGACACCCGGCAGGGATCCGGCCGAGGCCCTGCGGGGAGACGAGAGGCTGAACCTCTTCCTGCAGGCCGCCCTGGCCAAGGCGCCGTCCGTCGTGTACATAGCCCTGTGTAACACGGAAGGTACCGCCCTGGCTCACACGACTCCGGACCAGGTCGGAAGGAGGCTCGGGCCGACTCCCGAAATGCCCAGGGCGCGAAGCATCCGGGAGGCGGCGTCGCTTCTGACAAGCCTGCGCCGGTCACCCAGATTCTACGAGGACAAGGTCCCGCTCCTTCTGGGTGGAATCCCGTTCGGCTCGATCAGGGTCGGGATCGCGGGCACGCTCCTCAATGAACGCGTTGACGAGGTCTTCAGAAGAAGCCTGAAGGTGGCCACTGTCCAGATCTCCCTCGCGATACTCGTCGGTCTCGTAATGGCCGCTGCGATCCGGGGCAGGTTCAGGCGCCTTGAGGCGGGGATCGCCGCGCTGCGCGAAGGCCGGCTCCAGGACCGGATACCGGAGTCGGGAGTGGATGAGTTCAGCCGGCTTGCCCGCGACCTGAACCTGCTCAGCGAGCAGATCTCCCGGGAAAGATCGAACAGGGATGGAACGATCCGGACCACGATGGAGATGCTGGGCGATGGGGTACTGACCCTCGACTCGAACTGTGTGATCATCCTGATCAACGGCCCGGCTGAGAGAGTCCTGGGCCTGGACAGTTCCGCTGTGGGCAGGCCGCTGGACAGCGCGCTTGGTGCAGACCACCCGGTAAGACTTCTCGCCGAGGCACTGCTCCGCGAGGATATCCCAAGCCTCACAGTCGCCCTTCCCGGTGACGGACCGGGACTCGGCCACGTGGCGGTCGGGACCAGGACAACCGACCCGGAAGGGGCTGACGGCGTTGTTGTCGAGATCAAGGAGATGGGCGCCCTCAGGCGCCTGCACACGGTAGTGGACCAGTCCCGTGTGCTCTCGCGCCTGGCCCAGATGGCTGCGGGCGTGGCGCATGAGATCAGGAATCCCCTTCAGTCGATCAACTTCGAACTCGGGATTCTTCGGAGCGACCCGGACATGCCCCCACAGGAGATAACAGAACACGTGGCCGTCGCGAGCGAGGAGATTCAACGCCTGCAGCGGGCCGTGAGCGGATTCCTCAAGGTGGCCAGGCTGCAGCGCATGAACCCGAATCCTGTTCGGCCGGACGACCTGCTGAACGAGATACGCCGCACCCAGGAGGCTGAGGCGAACCTTGCGGGGCTCGATCTGGAACTTCAGGTGGAGTCTCCATTGCCACAGATCATGGCGGACCGGGAAGTCCTGCGACAGGCGATCCAGAACGTGATACGCAACGCGATCCAGGCCACACCGTCCAGGGAGGGAAACGTGATGGTACGCGGCCGTCCCGAGAACGGCGAACTCTGCCTTGAGATCGAAGACACGGGACCCGGCATCCCGGAAGAGAACATGGACAAGGTCTTCGACCTCTACTTCACAACGAAGGATGGCGGAACCGGAGTCGGCCTGGCACTTGTGCGGCAGGCAGTGGAGATGCACAACGGCGAGGTGGAAATCCGGTCGCGTCCGGGATCCGGGACCACCGTCGTTGTCCGTATACCTGCCGCAGAGAACTTCAGGGAGCAATCATGAGGAAGCGGCAGGGAACTCGGGGGATCGCCCGGTGGCTCCTGCTGGCGACTGCGGCAGGCGGATGTCTGCCCCTGCCGAATCCGGGACCCTCTCCCACAGTGGGGCCGCCTCCCCCGGAGAAGCCTGCTTTGCTGCATGAGGACGCCACCGCGGCAACTCCGTCGGACACCCTCCGGCGCGAACCTGTGGTGCGCCCATGGCCCATGGTCTTCGGCCCGGTTGAGGCGACACCACTGCCCCGGCCTGCAGAACCGGTCGTTTCGCCTCGCCCACCGGCAACCGCAGATTCGGCCGCCGTCGCCGCCTACCTCGCAACGGCCGACTCCGCGGCGGCAGCAGCATATCGTGCCATCCTCGACTCCCTATCTCCCGGTCCGAGCGATTCGCTAGGTGCACCCGCTGTCACCCTTCCGCAGCCGGCGCCTCCGGAGATAGCCGTCGACCTGCCTCCATCGTCGCGCCTGCGGATGGAGCGGACGGCCCTGCGCGACATCGCGCTGGCCGACTCGCTGGCCCGTCGTTCCGCCCTGCGCGCGCTTCCCCAGGCTCAGCGCGACAAGCTCGAGACATCCCTCGGCCTTGTACAGCAGGCCCGGGAGGCACTCGCCCGTGGCGATGTCACAGGCGCCTCCAATCTCGCCTACAAGGCCAGGGTGATCGCTGAAGAGGTCACAGGCCGCAGATGAGGTACCTCCCTTGAAGATGCAGGCCGTGACGTCCTCCACCGTCTTCAGGAAGCCCAGGCTCCACGAGGTGGTCTTCGACTATGCCCAGATCATCATCGGTTCGATGCTCGTGGCCGTTGGAACCAACCTGTTCTTCGTGCCGAACGACGTGGTAGCCGGCGGAGTCACGGGCGTGGCGATTCTGCTGCACTCGCTGATCAACGTTCCGGTCGGCATGGCCGTTCTCGTGATGAACGTACCGCTGCTCTACCTGGGATGGCGCCACGCGGGAGGGCTGCGCTTCTTCATACGGACAGCGGTGGCGGTGGCGGTCCTGTCATTCGGGATCGATCTCACCGCCCCGTACCTGACCTCCCCGACCAGCGACCGCCTTCTCATCATCTGTTACGGGGGGCTGGTGGACGGCGTCGGGCTGGGGCTCGTCTTCCGGGGCAGGGGAACCACCGGCGGGACTGATGTGCTGGCCCGGCTGGCAAGGCGGTTTCTGGGCTTTCCGATCGGCCAGTCCCTGCTGTTGATGAACGCGATCATCTTCGGGGCGGCTGCGTTCCAGTTCGGCATGGAGGCTGTGATGGTTGCACTGGCCCTCGCATTCGTCTCCGCGCGCGTTCTGGATCTTGTACAGGAGGGATTCGCACACACCCGCGCCGCACTCATAATCACCGGGAGGCAGGAAGAGGTGTGCAAGGCGGTCTTCGAGCGCCTCAACCGCGGCGTGACCTTTCTGGAGGCGCGGGGCGGATTCAGCCGCGTTTCCCGTCCGGTGCTGCTGGTTGTCCTGGCATCGAACGAGGTAATCCGACTGAAGCGGATTCTGGCCGAGATCGACCCGCACTCCTTCGTTACGATCGCCCCGGCCAAGGAGGTTCTTGGCGAGGGGTTCGGCCCCATCCAGAGCTCGGACGAGTGAACGACGGCCCCGCACACTGCACGTGACAGGGCGCATCCGCCGGGAGGATCAGCCCGGCAGCAGGGTCCGGATCAGATCCCGGTGTTGCGGCCAGGCTGCGGACAGCACCCCGAACTCCCCCTGCTCGTAGTCGTCGGGATCGAAGCCCGGTGCCATGGTTGTGCCCAGGAGCGCCAGCCTTCCGCCCGGAACCAGGCGCGATCCCTGCCACACACCCCGGGGCACGAGGACCTGCGGCCGCATCCCGGCTTCCAGATCCGTCCCGAGAACCAGCAGACGCGACCTGCCTCCCGGATGGAGCTGAAGCATCTCCACGGGATCGCCCAGGTAGAAGTGGAACAGCTCATCTCCGGCAAGCCTGTGCAGGGAAGAGACTGTTCCAGGCTTGAGAAGGTAGTAGATGGCGGTTGCCAGTGATCTGCTGTCCCGGTGTCGCTGACCCGACCGGCCCGTGCGCAGCGTCTCCTCCGACCTGTAGGTCTCGGAGAAGTACCCGCCCTCGACCGGGTGCAGTTTCAGATCCAGCTTTCGTACAATCTCTTCTGCGTCCAGCATCAGCTCTTCCTTTCGCAGGGCAGGGATCATGCGGCGCACCTCTTCGGAAGATAGCCCGATCCTGCCCGCGCCTCTACTACTGCATGACGGTCTGCGGGCACCGGGTCGCAACAGCCGGTCCGGACAGCCCCACTGCCCGGACCCCTTGCTTAAGCCCGGCCTCCCCCAGATACTGCGGGAAGCACGTTCAGCAGATCCGGCCCCGTAACCGGGAGGGTAACGTGGCACAATCGCAGCTCCTGCACTGGATTCCCGTGTCGATTGCCGCCTTCTTCCCCGCGATTTCCCCGCAGGCATACCCGCATGCCGAATCGGACACCGATGCTGTTCCGACTGCCGGTGCGGAGGATGAAGGCGTATCGGAGGAGGCCATTCATGACCTCCGTCGCGCACTGATGGTGACACACCACATTCAGGCCAGGGGTATCGAGGATCCGCGGGTCCTTGAGGTGATGGGCAGGGTCCCCCGGCAGAAGTTCGTACCGGATGCCCTCAGTGATCAGGCATACGACGATCGTCCGCTGGCGATAGGGCACGGACAGACGATCTCACAGCCGTACATCGTCGCCCTGATGACTGAGCTCGTAAGGCCCGAGCCGGGAGACCGCGCGCTGGACATAGGAACAGGTTCGGGCTACCAGGCCGCCATCCTGGCCGAACTGACCAATCAGGTCTACGGCATCGAGATCCTGCCTGAACTCGCAGTGGAGGGGGCCGAAAGGCTGAAGCGGCTCGGCTACGAGAATGTGGAGGTGCGGCAGGGCGACGGATACCGCGGCTGGCCGGAGCATGCGCCATTCGACTGCATCATCGTCGCTGCCGCGCCGGATCATGTGCCACAACCCCTGGTGGATCAGCTGGCTCCAGGGGGAAGGATGGTCATCCCCGTGGGTGACCAGTTTCAGCATCTGATACTGGTGGAGAAGGCACAGGACGGATCAGTGATGGAAAGGCGCGCAGTTCCCGTCCGGTTCGTGCCGATGACCGGAGAAGCGAAGGGGCGCTGAACAGCGGACACACGGTCCATAACCGGGAGGGGTGCTGGTGATTCGCCTGGGGCTGGCGCTGGGCAGCGGAGGAGCGCGCGGACTTGCGCACATCGGCGCGCTCGCCGTTCTGGAAGAAGCCGGAGTCCGCCCGGCATGCGTGGCCGGAACAAGTATGGGTGCAATAATCGGGGCGCTGTACGCAGATTCGCTCAGTGCCGAGTCCGTTGACCGAAAGATCCGCGAATACATCGAAGACCCGAAACTGAAAGCGAGCTTGAAGCCATTTCAGGAGGATGATCCCGGGGAGAAGGACCGCAACCTCATCCTGGAGCTTGGCCATGCGATCCAGCGGCGGGTTCTCAAGTTCCGCACCTTCACCTCTCCGGCGCTGCAGGACGCAGCCGTGCTTCGCGCCCCACTGCGAAGGTTCTTCGACACCGACCGGGTTGAGGACCTCCGTCTCCCGTTCGCGTGCGTAGCGGTGGATCTGATAACGGGCGAACCATGCATCTTCCGGAGCGGAGAGCTGGTGGATGCCGTGTATGCGAGCAGCGCCATCCCCGGCGTCTTCCCTCCACTGGCCACGAATGAGGCTCTTCTCGTGGACGGCGGCGGGCCGTATCGGGTGCCGGTGAGCGTCTGCCGTGAGCTGGGAGCCGATTTCGTGCTGGCCCTGGACCTCCCCTCACGAACCCACACCAGGGACGACTACCGGACCGGCATCGAGATCCTGATGCGCGCAGACCAGATAGCGCGGGATCGTCTGAACAGGCTGGTGCTGAGGGATGCCGACCTGGTCGTGACACCCGACGTGGGGGACTTCCACTGGGCCAACTTCTGGGCTGTGGATGATCTGGTGCAGGCGGGAGAGGATGCAATGCGAGCCGCCCTCCCGGAACTGATGCGAAGGATGAAGGCGAAACGAGGACTGGCAGCGGTCATGGGGAGAGGCCTTCGCAGGGCCTTCGGCAGATCCCCGCGACCGGGTGCCACTGGATGATCCTGCGGGCACGGGACCGTCATTTCCTTGACCCGCAGCCCTCCTGAGCTTCTACTTGATGCGATGCGAATCGGAATTGACTTAGGCGGCACCAAGATCGAGTGCATAGCCCTTGCGGATGACGGCAGCGTCCTCTTCCGCAAGAGGGTTCCCACCCCACGCGGGGATTACGAGGGAACCCTGAAGGCGATTGCCGCGCTTGTGGGCGAAGCCGAGACCGGCAGCGCGAAGTACGCACCCACAGGCAACTCCTTCGCGATGGATGCCGCATCCTTTCCCGTGGAGCCCGCCTCAACCGCCACAGTCGGCATAGGCACGCCCGGGGCTATCTCGCCGGCTACGGGACTCGTCAAGAACGCCAACTCAACCTGGCTGAACGGCCGGCCGATGGCGCGGGATCTCGAGGCGCTGCTGGGCCGTCCGCTCCGCTTCGCGAACGACGCGAACTGCATGACCCTCTCCGAGGCGGTCGACGGCGCCGCAGAGGGCGCAGGAGTTGTCTTTGGCGTGATCCTCGGCACAGGCACCGGCGGGGGCATTGTCGTGGACGGAAGGGTGCTCAAGGGCCCGAACGCGATCGCGGGGGAATGGGGTCACAACCCCCTCCCCTGGCCTTCCATGGACGAGTTGCCGGGCTGCTCCTGCTATTGCGGCCGTACGGGTTGCATAGAGACATTCCTCTCCGGGCCGGGTCTCGTCCGCGACTACCTGGAGTCCCTCTCCTCATCCGACAGCAGGCTGCACAGCAGGTACGAGATGGACAGCGAAGATGTGGATCCGGTCGCCATCGACCGGGCGGCCCAGGCCGGAGACCCGACAGCCCAGGGAGCGCTCAGACGCTACGCCGACAGGCTCGCCAGGGCGCTGGCATCGGTCATCAACACGCTCGATCCTGATGTCATAGTCCTCGCCGGAGGGATGTCCAACCTGAACAGCATATGCGAGCATGTGCCCAGGCTGTGGTCGACATGGGTCTTCTCCGACCGGGTGGACACGAGGCTCGTCAGGGCAAGGCATGGCGACTCCAGCGGCGTGCGTGGAGCCGCCTGGCTATGGCCGGCCTGCGGATCATGATAACGCGCATCCTCATCCGCCGGTTTTCCACGGCGCTGCTCCTCCTGGCCCTCTGCCTCTGCACGGCCCCGACCGATGGGGCTGACAAGACCTACTTCGCCGAGCACTACAGGACCGAGATCACAATCGCCGGCAGCGGCGACCTGCACGTTCGCGAAACCGTCAGGATCCGCTTCGAGGGCGGAGAGTTCACCTACTTCTTTCGCGGCATACCGACCGATCGCACGGACGGGATCGAGTTCATCAGCGCATCGGAATCACCCCAGCTCAAGCAGCGCCGCCGTCTCCTCGAGGTTATGTGGCGCTTCGAACCGATCCGCGACACAACGCGCACCTTCGTTCTGGAATACCAGGCGCTGGGAGCCGCAGAAATCAGGGACGGACGCTCGGTACTGCGCTGGAATCTCTTCCCCTATGACAGGCCGTACCGCATAGATCACGCGGATGCCCTGCTGATGCGCGGTCCGCGTGTTCCCGCACCGGTCGAGATCGCCACAGAGCCTTCTGCAGCCCCCATCCAGCCCGTGGACGAGGGTTTCCTGATCGGCCCCCGGCGGTTGCCGCCCGAGACGACCCTGCGCGTACGGGCAGACTGGGCGGATCTTCTGCCTGCCGCTTCCACGGCATCGTGGCAGCTGGCCGAGAAGGCAAGGGGCGCCAGGACGCCCTACATCCTGGCTGTTGCGGGCGCGATCTTCCTGGGCGGGCTTGCCATGCTTGTACAGATGTGGCGCCGGATGAAAGCGCGGCTCAGCCCGGGCGCATCAGCATCCCTCGGGGGAAAGCCTCCCATCATCCCGCAGCCGCCGGAGAAGCTTCCGGCAGCCCTGTCAGGATCCCTGGTTCACGGGAATGCGTGGACAAGCCAGATCGTGGCGATTCTTTTTGACCTTGGACGTGCGGGATCCGTCCGCTTCGCAAAGGAAAGCAAGGGCCCGAAGAAGAAGGGAAAGCCCCCGGACCTCGTGAGGCTCGGCGTTCCGCCTGCGGAGGAATGGGAGTCGGTCCTCCTGGATTCGATCTTCGGGCAGGCCGGGGCCGGCGAGTCGATCAAGTGGTCCAAAGCGCAGAAACGCCTGCTCAAGTCGCAGCCGGTCTGCCGAAAGGCGCTGCTGGGAGAGCTGGAACGGAGGGGGGACCTGGACCCGGCGGGACGGGAAGCCCGACGCCTGCTGGCCACTTGCGGAGTGATACTGCTCCTTGCCGGCCTCGTCCTGGTGCTGCTGAACATCCTGCTCATCGGATGGGCAGGGGCTGCGGGGTTCGCCATTCCCGCAGCACTCCTGCTGCCGGCGGCGGCCTTCGGGATCGCCTCCCAGGCCTTCCCGCTCTGGACAGCCGTAGGACGGGACCGCGCCCGCCAGTGGAAGGGGTTCGGCGAGTACCTGAAGCAGGCTGCCGGCGGGAAGACTCCCCTTGACGAGGACCGGTATGTTGCCTGGCTCCCCTACGCCGTGACCTTTGGCTGCGCGAAGAAATGGACCCGGGCCGCCAACCGTTGGGGCATTCAGGCTCCGGTGTGGCTGCCCCGCCTGGAAGACGGATCGTGGGACACGGCCGCCACCCTAGCCGTGGTCACATCAACGGTTACTGCCGGAGGCAGTGCGGCAGCGGGAGGCGCCGGCGGTGCCGGAGGCGGGGGCAGCAGCGGGGCCGGCTGAGTCCGCATGATCTGCGCGCATCCCCGGTGCCGCAGCCGGGGACTCCCGGATGGTACTGCCCGAGACCGCAGTATCCGCACGCGAGATCCATCGCTCCCACCTACCGGCTGTTCGCCCAATACCCGGAAAACCCCCGGCTCTCCTCCATCCGGGGATCCGACTCGCTCCCTCCGATCCAGAGCGCCTCCACTCCCGGCTCGGCTTCCACAAGCAGGCGCCCTTCCCCGACTGACAGAACCGATAGAGCGGTGGCCCACGCATCGGCCGTCATTGCGTCGGGTGCGATAACCGTTACGCCCGGTATGGCATCAGCAGGCCGACCTGTGCGGGGATCCACGATGTGGCTGTAGCGGACGCCTTCGATCTCCACGAATCTGCGGTAGTTGCCGGAGGTGCAGATGCCGATGGAGGGGATCCCCTCCGGAGGAACCTGCAGCACCCCGATGTTCCTCTCCGCCCATGGGTCCTGCACGCCGATCCTCCACCCCTGCGCACCGGGCGGGGCTCCGAAACAGGCGAGGTCGCCGCCGACCTCCACCAGCCCGGCCGACATTCCCGCATCCTGCATCGCCTTCAACGCCTGATCCACGGCATATCCCTTGATGATGGCGTCCAGCGACACCTGCATCCCCTCAATGGTCCTGGTCGCCGTGGAGTCGCCCAGCACCAGGCTTTCGTGTCCAACCAGGGCAAGCGCGGAGTCGATCGAGGCATCGGATGGCAGCAGTCCCGCCTTTCCGGATTCCCTCCAGAGCAATCCGAGGGGCCTCATCGTGATGTCGAAGGCCCCTCCCGTCCTCACCGAGAATTCCAGCGATACGCGCATGACATCGAGAAGCGGAGGATCCAGCAGGAACCCGGCATCCGCCGGTGCCGCGTTGAACAGGCTCAGGGGACTTTGAGGGTCATAGGTCGAAGCCAGGCGGTTGACCTCCGCCAACTCGGCAAAGGCCTTCTCCAGGGCCGAATCGACGAGATCGGGGCGTCCGACAACTGTAAGCCGGCACGTTGTTCCCATTATGATCGGGGTGATGGTCCGCTGCACCGGTGCGCCTGCATCCTCGGCAGCCCTCTGCCAGACCGACAGGGCCAGTACCGCGAGTACGATCGCGGACAGCATCAGCAGTGTAAGAGAGCGCGACGGCATGGCCCCTCCTTCGGCTTGTGCCGGGCGACAGGCGCAATCCTCATAGCCGCCCGGAGGTGAGGGCCGGCCCGGACGGACCAGACCGGCTAGGGCAGGAACAGCCTGGGATTTGCCAGCTTCGCCGGCAGGTACTCCTCGATCACGTAGTTCAGTCCCCACTTCGCAAGGGCCTGCTGTTCGGCGCGAACACCCATCTTCAGGAGTTCGCTCATCGCCTTCACCCACGGCTTGTGGTGCCTGAAGAACGGATCGTTTCTTATCGCATCCTTCGCACGCTTCACGTCCACCTCCTTCAGGGGATGGGTCGGGAGCTTGTACTCCACGATGTCGCGCGGCGTGACCCCGAGGAACCTGGCCTGTGGAACACAGAAGAAGCGGTTGATGTGGGCGGCATTGCCGCTGCCCACCTTGAGCGTGCGGTAGATGTTGGAGATCCCGTAGGGATCGCAGTCAACGAACGCGTAGACCGGGATCTTCCTCTCGTCCGAAAGCTTGCGGATGAACCGCCTGGTGGCGCGGGTGGGAACGCCCCCCATCGACACCAGGATGCAGTTGGCTTTCGCCCAGAACTTGTGATTCTGCAGCCTCTGGAACATACCGCCCGTCTCAATGGCCAGGATGAACCCGGCATCCGTCTCGAAGGATAGTTGTTCCACGGAACCCGGGATGGAATAGGCGCCCGAGCCGAATCGTGTGCAGTCGATGCGTTCGACGCGTCCGGATTCCAGATCGGGATCCAGGACCACCAGCTCGCCCGCAACGGCTCCGCCGTGCTCGTCCGGTATGAAGCGAAGCTGCTCGCGGCTGACGTTGTGAACAGAGAAGAGGGCCTCGATGTCGTCCATGACGGTATCCGACTCGGGCTGATCCTGGAACATCGCCTCGCCCCAGTTCTTCGACTGGTAGTACGCGTCCCTCTTGGTCGCGAAGTCGTTGGTCTCGATCAGACTCTTCGAGAGGGACATCATTCTCAGCGTCTGGGCAAACGCTTTCACGGTGTTCACGGTGAGTGTCCGTACCTTCTTCGCCTTCCCTATCTCCAGGTATCCGTTCTTCTCCGAGTAGCTCACATTCGACAACGCACGAACCGGGAACCGCAGGTCCGGCTTGCGCCTCTTGAGCACGCGGGTGTGTATCTCCCCCGCGGTCCCGGAGATTAGGGACAGAGTCTGCCTGTCCTTCTCCTCGTTCTTCTGCCTGATGTCCTTGCGATTCCTGCGTCCAGCTGCCATCCCGATGCTCCTGTCGTCCCTGCCCGGATTCCGCCAGGGAACCAGGGGCGTTCCCCGACGGCCGTGCTATTACCCCGGCTGAGTCCGGCTCTTCTCCAACACGTCGGTCAGGATCTCGATCGTGCTGTCCCTCTCGGGATCCTTGAGCCCCAGGATCTCCTGCAGCGCATAACCGATGTGGGGAATGTACTTCTGTATGTACGACCGCTTCTTGCCCTCTTCCTTCGCCCGCCTGACCCTGCCTATGTGCGCCCCGACGCGCCTTCCGGCCTCCTGCAGAGCGAGCCTGATCTCGCGTATGATCTCGGGATAGTGCGCCACCGCCTCCTTCGATTCGGATGTGAACGGCACCCATACGGATGCGATGTGCACAACCAGGATGAGCGGCCCTGCGGGGAGGGCTCCCCTGGCCTGGGACAGGTGGTACTTCTTCCAGTCGATGCTCAGAACTGCCTTTGTAATCGCACAGGCCGACTGCTGATACTGCAGTGGAACCCGGTTTGCATATCGGTACAGCGTTATGGTTTCATCCTGCGGCAGGCGCCCACCGTAGGCCATGCCGACCTCAATCTGGAATGGATTGCCCCTGTACACGGAGGGAGGACGAGTCACGGATGTGTAGAAGTCCGTCTCCACATCCTGCTTCAGGGCCCTGAAGAGAAGCTCCTCTCCGATCGGGGAGACGCAGTCCGCCGGCGGGGCCATGATCTTCGCCTGCGTCATCGCCCCGTGCAGACGCTCCGCATCCCCGTTTGACAGCCTTGACGGCCGCGTCCTGGCGGACAGGGCGGACGCTTCGAGCATCTCCCCCGCCGCCCTGGGGCTCACTCTGGAAAACTCCCTGTTGAGGAACTGCGCGAGATGCCTCTCCCGGGTCTCCTTCAGCATCTTCAGGAGCAGTCCGAGCTCAACACCGTGGGGATGCGGTTTGATCTCGATCGGTTCCGGCGGCAGCTCTGAGGAAACCCTGTCCAGCAGAACCGGCCCCTCCTCCGGCTCCGGCGGATGGTAGATGATCCGGGCGTGCGGATTGGCAATGGCGATCTGCTTGAGATAGCCATCCACCGAATGGCGGCCCCTCTTGTACGTCCCCTGGAGGGTGATCTCGACGCGCGTGCCGTGATCCTGATCCCACTCCACCTCCGTATCCACCAGCAGCTCCGGCTCGTTCCTGACCGTGTCGATGACCAGCTCGAAAAGGTGTGCAGGGCTTTTCGCGGCGGTTCTCGAGATCACGCGTATCGGCTTGCCGGTTGTCATCAGACCGTACATGCCTGCGGCGGAGATGCCGATCCCCTGCTGCCCCCGGCTCTGTTTCAGGCTGTGGAACTTCGAACCGTACAGCAACCTCCCGAATATCCTGGGCACCTGGCTGCGCACTATTCCCGGGCCGTTGTCCTGTACAGCAACAGCGTAACGATCCTCTGCCACGCGCCTGATCTCCACCTGCAGGTCCGGAAGAATACCTGCTTCCTCGCAGGCGTCCAGGGAGTTGTCCACAGCTTCCTTCACTGTTGTGAGGAGCGCCTTGGAGGGGTTGTCAAAGCCCAGGAGATGGCGGTTTTTGGAAAAAAACTCCGATACCGAGATATCCCGCTGCCTGGAAGCCATCTCCTTGGCCGACAACGGTTTTGAATCCCGGGCACGACGCCTTCCCCTGCCGCGGACAGTGGCGGAGTCGCCTCTGGTCGATGTTGGATCCGGGGTGGCTTTGCCGGAAGGCGCGCGTTTCTGCTCCTTCCTTCTGGCCGCACCGGCGCGCGCGGCAGCAGCCATGGCTTCCGGACTCTTCACTTCGGCAGTGAAATCAACCTCCAGTTGAACGGCCCTCTCCTCTTGCTGCGGGTGACTCCCCCCGGAGATCATAAGGCTACACCTCCTGTCCGCACCGGGACCAACCGGGCATTCCAGGAAGAGTACTCAGACGGCACCTCCGTGTCATCGCATTTCCATGCGCAGAGCGGAACGCAGGTTCAGACCCTTCCACGCACCTGCCGAACACTGCGAAGGCAACACACACCTGTACCGGTCGAATGGGCAGGAATCATGTGTGAAGTACAAGGCCGATATGCGGGACATCCGGCTCACCATCACCACTACGTTCGATTATCAATTTCCAACGCCAATGCACACGATCCATGCCGGTTATTGCTCGAAATCTGTTATAAGCAGGTTGACACACATGCGGAGTCTTTCCATACTGCATCCAATGTCGTGTGCATCCTCCATGCCTCGGAAGGCACCGGCACGGCGCGCCTGTCAGCCCGGCTGACACCTGGTTGACGGAGAGACACCGAGTCCCCTGGAGGATGCAGAAGTTGACTTGGTTGCGCGGTCGTGCAAGGAACCGGAAGGAGTGACAGCCATGAAGGCATCAAAGGCGAGAAGGACCACTCGGACCAGAAGTACCGGAAAGATCGACCTGCTGAAGCGGGAAAAGGCGATCATAGCCGACATCAGGGCAGGCAAGCTCAGCTATCGCGAGATCGCCCACAAGCACGGCGTCTCGCTCCCCACAGTAAACAACAAGGCGAGGAAGGCCGGTATCAGCCGTGGCCGGCGCAAGGGTGCGAGGATCGTGGTTGCCGGTCCGGCCCGGAAGAAGGCCGTACGCAAGGTGGCCCGCAAGGCGAAGAAGGCCGTGAGGAAGGTCGCGCGCAAGGCGGTTCGCAAGCCGGTCGCTGCGGCCGCGCCGGTCGCAAGGTTGTCCAGGCCCCGCAAGGTTGCCCGCAAGCGGAGCAAGAGGGTGGTTCGCCAGGCAAGCCACTCGACATTCTGTGCCGATCTTCGGGAACTCCTTCTGAAGTACAACCCGAACATCAGCCTCCGCCGGTACGAGAAGATCGCGAAGCTCGTCGAACTTGCCGTCCGCTAGCCAAATCGAATGACACATGTGACGGGGGGCGGGCTTTTCCGTTCCCCGTCTTTCTGCCCCGGCTCACCGGTCCTGCCATGCACGGCTGCCGGGGGCGCATCGGGAGGTTCAGGTGAAGCCCTTTCTCTTCAGCGGCATTCAGCCCAGTGGCGACATTCACATAGGGAACTACTGCGGGGCAATCCGCAACTGGGTTAAACTCCTCGATCGGTATGAGTGCATATTCTGCGTCGTCGACTACCATGCCGTTACAATCCAGTACGATGTTCAGTCCATGAAGCAGAGGATCCTGGATGCTGCAAGGGTGAACATTGCCTGCGGCCTGGACCCCGCGCTATGCACCCTGTTCGTTCAGTCACACGTACCGGAGCACACAGAGCTTGCCTGGATCCTCAACACCGTCACCCCCATGGGCGACCTTTCCAGGATGACACAGTTCAAGGAGAAGAGCCGCCAGCACGAGGACAATATCAACGCCGGCCTCTTCACCTATCCGGTGCTTCAGGCAGCCGACATTCTCCTGTACAAGGCCGTGGCGGTCCCTGTCGGTGAGGATCAGGTTCAGCACATTGAACTGACCAGGGAGATTGCCCGGAAGTTCAACGCCCGCTTCGCCGGGGTGTTCCCCGAGCCCGCACAGCTTGTCCCGAGGGAGGGGGGGCGGATCATGGGAATGGACGGCAGAAGCAAGATGAGCAAGTCCCTCAACAACTACATCGGGGTTCTGGAGGGCTCCGACTCTGTCTGGAAGAAGCTGGCCCCGGCGATGACAGATGAGAACCGGAAGCGCCGGACCGATCCAGGAGACCCCGGCATCTGCAATATCTTCACCCTGCACCGGAACTTCTCCGACGAGGAGACGATCGCCACGGTTGACAGGGAGTGCCGCATCGCGGGGATCGGGTGTGTGGACTGCAAGAAGATGCTGCACAGGAACCTGATGGCCACCCTTGAGCCGATCCAGGCGAAGGCCGCCGACCTCGAAAGCTCCCCCGGCATGGTCGAGGAGATTCTGGAGGAGGGCGGAAGGCGTGCCCGGGCCATCGCCCGGGAGACCATGGCGGAGGTCAGGAAGGTTCTCGGACTGCTGTAGTGAATCTCCCCTGAACCGCCGGCCCCCGCGGGTGTACTCCGTCACGGACGGGATGATATGCTTGGCCCGGGGAATCGCCGGGGCGCTTCCTGATCGGAGAGACCTTGCGCAGTCAACACCACTCCACATCCTTGGGCGGCAGTTCTGTCATACCGTATCGACACCCGGCGGGCCCGTGCCTCTCTGCCCGACACCGGGCAGGTACCCCCCAACCGCAGCCCTGCCCGCCGGAAACCGTTACAACCACCCCATCCGAACGAAGGCCATCCGACTGCTGTCGGTTCAAACGGATTCGGGATCTATCCATTTCACTGCTCATCGCTCTTTGCGCGTGGAGTCCTCATGCCTCCGGCGGGGTCAACGAAGGCGGAATGCTCATCCTTCACGCCAACCCGTCTCTCATCTACACCAGCGGAATCGATTACAGCAGTTATGCCGAGCTCTACGACTGTGAACACGCCATAACCCGCATCGATGGTACGCCAGGGGAGGTGGACGAAATCGTCTACTACGTGCTTGCCGTGTTCGACGGATTCTCCTGGCCCACGGTTATGGCAGTGACCTTCGGAATGAGGTACTCCAGCCCACTTGTCGAACCCTTTGCATGGGGAACGAATGCTCCGTTCGTCCTCGAGAGCAACGGCTGGCCGCGAGACGGCACCGGCGTAGGCATCGTATGGGTCGACGATCCTCTCACTTCGCAGATCAACGAGGTTTTGTGGTTCGCCAGCTATGTGTACTCCGGCAATACCGTGGAGATAGCAGAGCATCCAAGCCAGGGCTGGCCGGTTTTTGGTGATGACTCCATCCCGGTGGTCGTCGATCGTGTCGAAGGTCTTGGCAAACTCGGCTTCGGCCGCGACGGTTACAATCCCTGCGGGGGGCACACCATCACCGGTGCCTGCTGTACACCCCAGGGACGATGCATCATCCAGACCAGGGCCACTTGCGAGGCATTCGGTTACGTCTACCATGGGGACAACACTGTCTGCTGGCCGAATCCGTGCGTCCCCGGAGAAGGAGCCTGCTGCCTCGGTCTGGATTGCCGACTGCTGAAGTGGGGCGAGTGCCTGGACGCCGGGGGAGTCTTCATGGGAGAGGGAGTCTCCTGCATACCGTCGCCCTGCGAGTTCAGCCAGGTCGAAACATCATGGAGCAGGCTGAAGACGATCTACAGATAGGCCCGGTGATCGACAGCAGCTCCCGGCGTCCGTTCTCGACAATCCGCGCACTTCCCCGGCCACGGACACCCGGACATCCTGACACGCGGTCCTCTGTCTTCATGCGCGGCCACCAGAGCTTCCTTGTGAACCGGGCAGCCGCCTTCACACCAGCCGGTGTTTTGCATCAAGCCCCCCGGGATCCCTGCCGATCCCAGTACCATGAGGACGCCCGTCTACATCCACAGGACAGACTCGATCACCCTGCAGCCGCCCGGAATGCTCCTCCCCCTGGTTATCGCCACAACAGGGCTTGTGCTGGCCGTCGCCTTCGGGGCAATGGGGTACTTCGCGATCACGGCGTCATTTCCGGGCTGGCTTGAGACAGTGCCGTTTCTGCCTCTCGACACTCCCAGCTTCCGGACCCTGATGGTAATCATCGGGGGCTTCAACTGCGTCATGGGGATCATGGTCATGTCCGCGTATCTGGCCAGAGCATGGTCAGTTATGGGACACCGGGCCGGACTCCGCCCCGTGATGATCAGCCAGGGTCCATGCCGCCTGATCCAGGACGAGCCGCATCAGTGGGGTCTGCATCTGAGTGTGACCGACGGGGATGATCCCGGCCACTCCTGGCCGCTGACGGCCTCCAGCCTCCCGGAGACATCTGCAGAGATCTTCTTCAGGCTGGATGAAGCCACGGCGGGGACGGTCAGCCGGCTCTTCAACCCTGGAGACGTGCTCACGCTGCAGTGGCTGGACCTCCCCATGTCTGCGGGCGGACCGACACTTCTCGAGGTGAGATCCCCGGTCCGTGAAGCCGCAGCCATGGATCCACCGCAGGAAGACGGAAGCATCCGCGTAGCCTGACTCCAGAGAGCCCCGCAATCTTTCCGGGATAACAAGCCTGTCCGAACCCCTGCCGGTTCACGGTGCTCCGGACAAGGCTGGCTTGACACTACGCCCGGCAGCCGCAATGATCCAGCAGTCCACGAAGTGTCGGTATAACGCGAGGGGAGATGACAGGCATGCAAAAAGCCTCTGGGTCGAGTGCAGGGCGACGCGCCGCCCCGAAGAAGACCACCACACGCAAAAAGACCGCCAGGCCCTCCGCTGCGCGAAGCGGGGGCAGGAAGGCCGCAGTCAAGGCTTCAGCCAGACCGTCAGCCGCGAAGAAGGCGCCTGTCGGCAAGGCCAGGCCCGCGGCGAAGACACCCGTGAAGAAGACCAGGCCAGCTGTTAAAGCCTCCGCCAAGGCGCCCGCGAGGAAGGCAGCTGCACGGGCCATGGCTGTCAAACCCGCGAAGAAAGCCTCAAAGGCCGCTGCTGTGGGTATGACACCCGCCGCCCTTCGCGCGGCGTTTCTGGAGATCGTGCGCAAGACGTCCGCAGATCTGCCCGATGACGTTGCGCGCGCGATGAACAGGGCGCGGGACTCCGAAGCTCCCGACTCAAACGCCATCTGGGCGATGAAGATCATCGACGAAAACATCGACCTGGCCAGGGCGAACAGCCTTCCCCTGTGCCAGGACACGGGGTCGATCCTCTTCTACATCAAGGCGCCCCGCGGATTCGACGAAGGGATGCTTCGCCGCTCCGCCGAGCAGGCCGTGATAAAGGCAACAGAGGTGGGCTACCTGAGGCAGAACTCGGTGGATTCCCTCACAGGAAAGAACTCGGGCAACAATCTCGGTCCCGGCTCTCCTGTCTACCACATCCGGCAGTGGAACCGTTCGGGCCTGGAGATCCGCCTGATCCTAAAGGGCGGCGGTTGCGAGAACTGCGGCATCCAGTACTCCTTACCCTACGGGCGACTCGGCGCCGGCCGTGACCTGGCCGGTGTGGAGAAGTGCATACTTGACGCCGTCTATCAGGCGCAGGGCAAGGGATGCGGACCCGGGATCCTCGGGGTCTGCGTCGGAGGCGACAGGGCCACGGGATATGCGGAATCCAAGGAGCAGCTGCTCAGGTCGCTGGATGACACAAACCCGAATCCGGAGCTGGCGGCGCTGGAGAAGAGGGTCTTCACCAAGGCGAATGCCCTGGGCATCGGTCCGATGGGGTTCGGCGGCGCTTCCACTCTGCTGGGCTGCAAGATCGGCGCGCTCAACAGGCTGCCGGCCTCGTTCTTCGTCAGTGTGTCATACATGTGCTGGGCCTTCAGGCGCCAGGGCGCGGAGCTCCGGGCCGACGGAACCATCAAGAGCTGGCTGTACTAGCCCGGGCTGTTGACGAACATGCCGGCGGCACATGCGGCCGGCAGGACAGGAGTTGCGATCATGCGTCTGGAAGCGCCTTTTACCGAAGAAGCAATCCGCAGTCTGAGGGTGGGTGACCTCGTCGAGATCACTGGGCTCATCTTCACAGGCCGCGATGCAGTACACAAGTACCTCTTCGACGGCAATCCCTCGCCCGTCGACATGAGCAACGGCATGATCTACCACTGCGGGCCGGTGGTGGTTAAGGAGAAGGGGGTCTGGGTCGTGAAGGCGGCGGGACCCACCACTTCGGGCCGTGAAGAACCCTACGAGTACGATGTGATCCGTGACCACGGGATCCGCGGCGTGATCGGCAAGGGAGGTATGGGCGCGAAGACGCTCCAGGCCTGCCAGGAGTTCGGGTGCGTCTACCTGCACACCGTCGGAGGCGCCGCACAGGTCCTGGCAGAGCGGGTCACCGCCGTTCGCGGCGTGCATCTCCTCGAGAAGTTCGGCAGCCCCGAGGCGATCTGGGAGTTCGAGGTGGAGGACTACCCCGCCGTGGTCACCATGGACTCCCATGGCCGCAGCCTGCACAAGGAACTGCTGGACTCATCCGGTGAGAAGCTGAACAGCCTTCTGAGCGAGATCTCCTGATCTGCGCCCCGGCGGTCCGCGTTCCGCAGGAGAATCGGGGACGCGGTGGACCAGGCGGGATCAGTTCAGCAGGACCAGCCGGCCTGAGACGGGCGGAGCTGCAGGATCCACGGGCAGGCTGGTGTGGATGAAGTACACTCCGGACGGCAGGCGCCTGCCGTCCGGACCTTTTCCATCCCAGACCCAGCTTCGAAGGCTTCCCGGCGGAGGGGCTGGTGTCACTCCGTGCGCGACCTCTCTTCCATGCACACTGACAATCCTCCACTCAGTCGGCCCGGTTCCCCTGCCTGAACGTGTGATACGCGCCGACCGCACGAACGGACTCGGCTGGGTGCGCAAGACCGGCAGACCATACCCGGAGGTCCTCACGTTCTTCAGGATCCAGTCATCAGGGTCGAGGATCACAGCCTCCGGCGGGCCGGGAAGGTCGATCACGAAGTCCCTGCTGTCTGGGTCGTTCCAGAACCTGAAGTCGCCGCCCCCGGGGCCGATCACGCGAATGGTGACAGGCATGGTGAAGTGCCCGGCTGATGTCTGAACCTGGTCCAGCCGCATTCTCAGGCGCCCGGCCGACCCGGGACCGGCATCCGGTTCGTAGGTGTGGGAGAACTCGTAGTGCGGCCTGTCCACTCCATGAACCCACGACTCGAAAAACCAGTCCAGACTCATCCCGGTCGAAGCCTCAAGGGATGCCTGGAACTGTGCTGTCGTGACCGAGGATCCCTCGTACAACTCCCTGTAATCCGCAAGGGCACGGAAGAAAAGACTGTCCCCGAGGGCGCCCCGCAGCATGTGCACTACCCATGCCCCCCTGTTATAGATGGTGTTGACGTCAAACCATCGCTCGTGATTGTACAGAGGACCGCTGGGGTCCCGGACGACCTGGGTCCCTGTCATATACTCCCGGTAGGCTTCCGGTCCGTACACCTGCTCCCACCAGTATGCCTCGCTCCATGAGGCAAGCCCCTCGTTCAGCCAGATGTCTGCCCAGGTGGCGCAGGTGACAGCGTTGCCCCACCACATGTGCGCCAGTTCGTGAACATAGATCCAGTCATAGGTGTGCCGGCCGTCAACCAGCCTGTAACCGTATGACGTGTTGCACTGGTGCTCCATGGCCCCGGGCCAACCGAACAGAGTAACCCCATACTTCTGCCCCAGGAAGGGATACGGACCGAACGCCTCGGAGAAGATCCGCATGGCCCCGGGCGCGATGTTGAAGTCCTCCCTGGCCTTGTCCACCAGGTCATCGAATACGTAGTGGTGCAGCGGCAGCGACCAGCCGGCGGGATCCTCGTACATCTCATCAAGCAGGACGAAGTTGCCGGCCGTCACGGAGATCAGGTAAGGCGCGATCGGATAGCGCTCGAACCATGTGAACGCAGCGGCGCCCGGGACCGGGTAGTCCAGCGACTCCAGGGTTCCCACCGATGTAGCGGTCATCCAGTCGGGCACGGTTATGCGGACGCGGGCGCTGTCGGCCTTATCGTCGGGCCTGTCCTTGCACGGCCACCATGTGCGGGCCCACTCCGGCTGGGAGAGGGTCCATATCCAGGCCTCATCCGCATACGTGTCGTACCTGAACCGCGGGCCCGCGGGAAGTCCTTCGTACTCCACTTCCACGCGATGCGACCCGCCGAGTACCGCCGGTTCGGGCATTTCGATCTGCAAGCTGCCCTGATCCCATGAGCAAGCCGACTCCACCCCGTCAACCAGGATGGCGCCGATCTCGAACTCTCCGTCGAAGTCCAGGGCTATCAGGTCGAGGCCGTCTGCAAGGCAGTCCAGGTCGATCATGACCCTTCCCGTCATGTACTCACGATCCAGGTCCGTGAGGTCCAGGTCGAGTTCGATGTAGCGGACGTCATAGTCGTCCCGGGGGTCATGAACAGCGGATGTCATCCGATCATGAGGAGTCGCAGTCCCTGCGTCACGAGGGCGGGGCACATGGTGTGTCGTCTCCAGAATCTCAGCCCTGTGCACCGGATCCGGGACCGGGGGCCCCGCATGGGCGCCGGGGGGCGAGGAAAATGCGGCGATGAGGCAGATCACGATCTGCGCGACAGCGGGATTCCTCCAGGGATGCCGAATCGGCGGCATTGCGACCATGGGAGGACTTTACCACAGGATGCACGCGCCGCATCCAGACCGAAATGATACGACTCCGTCCTCGCGTCTGATGGCGGAAGTACTCCTCACTTCTCAGCGATCCTGTCCCCGAGAGCACTCAGGTGGAGTCTCCCGGCGGAAGCATGGACAAGCTCCTCCCGTAACGCCCTGGTTGATCCGCGCAGAACCGCCACCCGGAAGAGCGGGTTCGGCTCAAAGACCCGCTGCACCTCCCGGATTGCGCCGCCTGAGCGGGCCAGGATCGTCTCGACCACTCCCAGCTGGGCATACTCGGCACGGATCTCCAGGTCGGTGACGCGCAGCAGAACACGTTCGGGAGACGCATCAACAGCGCAGCGGGCAGCCTCTCCGTAGGCGCGCGTCAGCCCGCCGGTGCCGAGCTTCACACCCCCGAAGTAGCGGGTTACGACAACGAGCGCGCGGACAACAGAGGCCCGGCGCAGGCTTCCGAGGATCGGCGCTCCCGCCGAACCGGACGGCTCGCCGTCGTCGCTGTGCCGCTCGTGCGGATCTTCGAACTCGCAGAGACGGAAGGCCCAGCAGTGGTGGGTGGCATCGTGATGGCGGCGTCTGACTCCGCCCAGGACCTCAAGTGCCTCCTCCTCCGAATCAGCGGGAAAGGCCTGGCCGAGGAAGCGGGACCCCTTCACAACCACTTCGACCCCGGGACCGGCGCTGAGTGAACTCAGGATGTCTTCGTTGCTCATTTCCCGGCCCCGATCATCGCCTGTCCGCCGCGTCATGCATCATTGTCAGGACCTCCGCGCCTTTCACAAGCCTCGGCATAGGCAAGCACTGAATCCAGCTGACTGCGTCCATCCAGTCCGGCTTCCCGCATGACCGCGTGGGCCGGGCCGCTGCCGGGGTACCGCCCTGATCTGAAGGGATGCAGGCTCCGCTCCCGCCCCTGTTCCGAGGCGACCCAGCGGAAGAGCGTCGGCAGCGTGAAGTCGGTGATTCCCATCGCCTCGCCGGCCAGGGCGGCCGGGAAGATCTCTTCCCTCCTCTCCTGCGGCAGCATCAGGAACAACTCCGTGCTGGAAATGTAGAAGACGTTCATGTTGAGACCTTGCCTGCCGATCTCGGGCAGGACGCACTCCGCGAACTCATACGCGACGCCGCTTCCCTGCAGGACAATCGTCCCGTGATATGGGCGCTTTCCGGCGTCAGCCCGCCTCCATGCGCAGATGCCTTGTACAGTCTCGGAGGCCGGAGGGATTCCGAGTGCCCTGCGATCCGGCACCCTCTCCTCCGGCCTCGTCACGAACGGTGCTATGACAGCAGGCCGCATCTTAAGCGCAGCGACCAGCAGAGGCCACACCTCCCGTGGTTCCCACGGAGTGAGGGTGATCGCCGCCCCGGACGGGAAGTTCTCCTGCAGTAGCTGCAGGGGCTGCGGATCGGCATGTGTGGGTCCGTCTTCCCCGGTCTTGAGCCCTGCGTGGGCACAGACCATGATAAAGGGGTTGTACGCCTCCCCGGTCAGCTCCCTGCGATTCTGTTGCCCGATGGCGTGCAGCCTGGCCGCCACATGCTGCAGCGGGGCGATGAACGCGCCGTATGAAGATGACACGCCCGCGTGTCGCCCGTAAGCGGACACACCCGTCATGAGCGCCCCCATCGCGTCCTCGCAGATACCGCCACATGCAATGAGGCGCGATCCCGGGTTGTCGACTGCGTTGTAGAAGCCGCTCGGGTATCCCTTGTTGACATTGGCGATGCTGGTCGATCCGCACAGGTCCGCCGCAGTTGCCAGGATGGCGCCACGGCAGTGCCTGTTGAGGTGGTTCAGCGCGTCTCCCAGCACCGCGCGCAGGGTGGTCGCTGAGCCCGGCTCCAGCCTTAGTTCATCCGGCGTCTCGTCGGGCCTGATCGAGTCGTTGTACAGAAGCGAGGAGTCCGGCATGTCGGCGGTGATCATCCTGTTGTGCGATTCCAGGCGGCGGCGCGACTCCTCCAGCCTGGCAGCCAGGCCTGTCGCCCAGTCCCTGCGCGACTCCACAGCCTGCCTCACAACCATGAGGGTGTCCCAGAAGGCCTGCTCCAGGCGTTCCGGACTCTCCCCTCCGTAAAATCGCGGGCATGTGACGCCGAATTCATCTTCGAAGGGTCTGAGACTTGCGTAGAACTCTTCGGAGCAGAACGCGTGGCCGGCGCCGTGAGATCTGCACCCCTCGATCCCGTAGCGCCATCCCTTCACCGTTCTGTACACGATGCAGGTGGGCTGATCGTTCATCACCTCCGCTGCCAGCCTCTGTGCAACCAGAACCTGGGAGAAGTCGCTGCCGTCCTGTACGCGGATCACATTCCAGTCGTGGAGATACGCGAACTCCGCCGGGTTCCACTGCACGTAATCGCCTGGCCGGCCGGCGTACGCGCACACGCGGTCGGAGTCGATCGAGGCCTGGTTCCAGTCGAGATGCATGACCGCGTTGCCCAGGCAGGCGGTGGCGGCCATCGCCATCGCCTCGGACACCCGGCCTGCTGTCATCCCGCCCTCTCCCTCGATGATGTGCACCTTCGGGACGGAACCGCGTCCGCCGGGATCGCGAGCCGATCCGAGGCCATACAGATCCATCGCCGCCAGGGCCAGCCCGAGGGATGCCGGCACACCCACACCTGAGGCGCCCGTAGCCAGCCTCACGAAGGGGACCAGGGGCGCGGGGTGTCCGTCGAGTGGACGGGAGTGGAGTTTCGTGAAGAGCGGCGTGGATGTGACCGGATTCCGACGGAAGCCGAGCAGATCCTCGAGCCTCAGCTGCATCTTCTCCGCGGGGAGCAGATCGGGCGCGCCCACGCGGACAACCTCGTTGCGCAGGGCCCACATCGCATACAGGCCCATCGCCTTGTGCCCCGCTGCGTACGAGATCAGGTCGGCCCCGGGCCTGTCGGGCTGGGAGAAGTCGTAGTCCATCGCATCGAAGAGCAACGACGCCACGATCCGGCCCGAGGATATGCTCCCTCCCGGATGACCGGATGTGGGCACGTAGTTGTATAGGATTGCGCAGAGGGTACGGTAGACCAGGTCGAACAGGGTCAGTGACTCCGCAGGAGCCCTGCCCCCACGCGGCATCCCGCCTGGCTCGGCGGCGGTTACGTCGATGAAGCGGGCGCGTCGCGGTGAGAACGGGAAAGGCCTGATCGAAGGTGCTGCTGTGCTCATGACGCCTCCGCGGTTGACTTTGTGCTGCGTGCAGACTCCCCTGGAGGATAGACCGGAGCCGTGGTCCGGGCAAGCTGCCCACCCGCATGCCGGGATGACGCGCATGCCCGATCCGGGGCGGTTGATTGCCAACGGGCATCCGCATAAGCTGCCTGCATGGTTCCGGCCTTTGCCGGATCTTCAAGAAAGGGATTCCGCGATGGACTACGTGTACAGCTATGGCGATCCGGGCCGTCTCTACCTCAATCCCACCAACCGCTGCACCAACCATTGTTCCTTCTGCATCAGGCAGCGAGGGCCGGGCCTCGGCGATGCGGTGCTGTGGGGAGGGCCGGAGCCGACGCTGGCGGACCTCCTCGAGGCCATCAGCGCAATCGGAGGAGTCACGGCCTTCGGGGAGTTCATCTGGTGCGGGTTCGGGGAGCCGACCTTCCGTCTCGACCTGATCAGCGAAGCTGCCGCGCAACTGCGGTCGGAAGGTGCCCGGATCCGCCTGAACACGAACGGACATGCCTGCCTGATACACGGCCGTGACATCCTGCCGGAGCTCTCCGCCGCGGTGGATGCCGTGTCGGTTTCGCTGAACGCGCCGGACCCGGGGCGCTACATGGAGGTGAGCCGGCCGTTCCCACAGGCGTTGCGGATGTCGCCCGTTCCGGAAGTGGCGGCCGCGGAACCCCCGCCGCCCGTGATGTTCTGGGAAGCGATGCTCGACTTTCTGCGAAGAGCTCCGCATGTGTTCCGCGACGTCCAGGCGTCGGTTGTGGGGTTTGCGCTTACACAGGAGGAGATCGAAGCCTCGAGGAAGCTCGCGGTCGAACTGGGCGTGGAGAGGTTCCGGGTGAGGTAGGCGACACCTGGCCGCCATTCGGATGCGTGGCCTCGTCAGCAGGCGGCCGTTGTGCCGGGAAGGCAGGCTCCCACTGAGGAGCAGGAAGGTACGGCAATCATGACCTCCCACGCTCCCTGGCTGCGCGACTTCGAGGCGGGCAGACGCCTCGATCTGATGCTCGTGGCCGCAGTGGCTGCCATCCTGTCGATCCGATTCTTCCTGGCCGTGGCGGGGTATCCAAAGCTGGGGGGCGATTCCCTGCATATCGCCCACATGTTCTGGGGGGGGCTGCTGATGCTTGGCGGCATCGTGATCCTGCTCTCCTTCATCGGAAGGACCCCGAAGCAGTGGGGGGCGTTTCTGGGAGGCCTCGGCTTCGGAACGTTCATCGACGAGATAGGCAAGTTCGTCACCCACGACAACGACTACTTCTACCAGCCGGCCGTGGCGCTGATCTACGCGTCCCTCGTGCTCATCTACCTGGCCGCCCGGTCGATACACCGCAGGCAGCCGGCGGCAAGCGGCGAGGAGCACCTCGCTAACGCGCTGCAGGAGGTCACCGAGGTCATCCGCGGGGATCTGGACGGCCACGAGCAGGCGCGTGCACTTCGGCACCTCGAAGGTGCGGACCAGGAGGGGCATATCACAAGGAGCCTGCGGGAGATCCTCATGCAGGCAGAGATTGCCCCGGAACCACGCGCAGGGCTGATCACCAGGATTCTGCAGGCTGCGGTGTCGTCATACAGGAGGCTGGCGGAGGGTCGCTGGTTCGTGCGGGGCATCGTCGGCTTCTTCATGCTCCGGTTCCTGCTCGACCTCGGGAGGCTCGCGGTCCTTGTGCGCCTGCTGCCGGTGGGCGGCGAGCGGTGGCTCACGGTGCCGCTGGTCAGCACGCTGCCGCCGGACACGGCTTCTTATACAGCCGTGCAGTGGCTGCAGTTCGGCTCGGGCATCCTGTCCTGGGTGTTCATCGCCCTTGGCGCGCTGTCGATCTTCGGGAACCGGCTGCTCGGGCTGAGACGCTTCCAGCAGTCGGTCCTCGTGTCCCTTCTTCTGACCCAGGTCTTCGTCTTCTACCAGATCGAGTGGCTTGGGCTGCTGGGACTCGGGCTGAACCTGCTGGTGTTCGCAGCGCTTCGCTTCATGATCGAGCAGGAGGAGGACCGGGAGGCGAAGCCAGCCTGAGTCGCCGTCGTTCTCTCCGACAACCGCCGTGTTCCATCCTGCGCGGGCAGCGCCACATGTTCCGCCTGACGGGACTACACGCCCTGCTCCCGCTCGCGGATCCTGTACTGGGCGAGGGTGCACTGAATCGGCCCGTTGTTCATCCGGTTCCGCTTGAACGGCTTCAGGCGGAAAGCCTTCTCGAACCCCTCCTCGGCGGCCAGAACGGCGGCGTGCACGCCAGGGCTCTCCAGCAGGCGCTCGCGGAATGCGTTCCATGCCGGGGTATGCATCGCCTCGTCGCCGATTCGCCTGCCATACGGAGGGTTCGTCACAACCCACGATCCGGGCTCGAGGCGCATCTCGCCGACATCCCGGACCGTCAGGCGTATGACATCGCCAAACCCGGCTGCTCTTGCGTTCGCAGCGGCTGCATCAACCCACTTCGCGGAACGGTCTGCGCCGGTGATCCGCAGGCCTTCTGCCGGAAGAATCGCCGCCGCGGCCTCGGAGCGGAGTTCGCGGAACCTCGCCCGATCGAAGTCGGGCCATGACATGCAGCCGAAGCGCCTGCGCCTTATCGTCGGAGGCGTCCGCGTGGCGATCATTGCGGCTTCTATGAGGATGGTTCCTGATCCGCAGAAGGGATCGTGCAGCGGGCCGGCCGGATCCCAGCCGGACTGCAGTACCATCGCGGCTGCGAGGTGCTCCCTGAGGCTGCTCTCGTGGAGTTCGACACGGTAGCCACGCATGTGAAGGGGCGCTCCCGCACCGTCCAGTCCCACGGAGAAGCGCCGGTTCTCAAGGTAGCAGTTCACGCAGAGATCCGCCGACTCCACGTCAACGGACGGCCTTCGCCCCGTGCGTTCCACGAACTGGTCGCAGATCGCATCCTTGATCCTGTACATCCCGAACCGCGTGCTCTGGAGAAGCGACGAGTGGACGTTGAATGTGACCTTGAAGGTCATGTCCGGGTTCAACCAGGGCGACCAGTCGATCTCCCGGACAGTGTCGTAGATGTCGGTCTCTGCGCCGATCTCACGGAACTCGAGCTCTCGGATCACCCTGGAAGCCGATCGGAGGTGTATGACAGAGCGGTACAGGTCCTCCAGTCCGCCCTCGAAACGCACGCGGCCGGGCTCGATTCGCGCCACCCCGATCCCAAGCGCCTCCAGCTCACGGCTGACGATCTGCTCGACGCCGACTCCTATGGTGGCGTAGAAGCGCTCCTGAGCCATCCGGCCTCCCTGCTGTCTGCTGGTCCCGGCCCGCTGGAATCCCGTCGCATGCGGGCCGGCCCGCGGACACATGCCGGATCCGGCGTCCCGTCACGGCTTTCGCGCGCAATCGGGGCTGGCCCACCGACTCAAGCCGGGTTACGGCCGGAACTCCTCCGTGTGCTCCTCGCAGGTGATGTTCATCCTCGCCAGCTCATCCAGGACCGGGTTGTACACATTGCCCATTACGGGACGCAGCACGCCGTGCCCGGTTATCTCGCCCTTCAGTATCATGTGCGTCGCAATGGCCGCAGGCAGGGATACAGTCCGGGCCATCGAGGAGTCGCCCCCCTCGATTCCAAAGTCGATCATCTTCGAGACGATCCGCTCCTTCCTGCCATCCGGATAGGCAGCGCGGAAGTCGTGGTAGAGGACGATGAGATCCAGCTCGCCCGGTTTGTACGCCAGCTTCTCGAACATCAGCTCGCCCATCGCATCGAGGGGGCTGATCCTGTCCACGGAGAGCTTCCGGTCCGAGAACATCCCCAGCCAGTCGAGATTCCAGCAGGGAAGCGCGTCGACAGGAATGCCGGCCTTCCGGGCCGCAGCTTCCCGCAGATTCCCACCTGCAGAGGCGCCAAGGATCCTGGCGGTGAGGTCCGCATAGGTCATCCCCTTGACGTCCATCTCCTCGAGTTCGAGGAAGCCGAGTTTGCGGAAGTTGTACAGCGTGTCGCACCAGCCCATGTTCCGCAGCGTTCCACGGAAGATGGTCTGGATCCCCTTCAGACCGTACACATCGACGTAGGAGATGGAGTCGCGGTTCGGATAGGCCTCGAAGTCGCCGAAGCCTTCGACCTGCAGAACGTGCATGTCACGGAAGAGCCGCTCCGGCTGAACCGCAACCCTTCGTCCGTCCTGTATGTACTGCGCGCCGTTCCGGCTGGCCAGAAGCACGCCGCGGGGCGCCCACGAGAACTTGTACCCGAACGGATTGTCATTGTGCTGCGGAGCCGGCAGCCCTCCGCAGTAGGACTTGAACGACTCAATCGTCCCGCCCCTGGCCTTTACCGCATCGATGATCCGCATGGCCGACATGTGGTCGATCCCCGGGTCGACACCGATCTCGTTGACGACCGTGACACCGGCCTCCCGGGCCGGGCCATCCAGCTTCTGCATCTCATCAGATACGTAGCTGGTCGTGACCATGTGCTTCCTGTTCCGGATGCAGATGCGCGCCACCACCGGATGAAGCGCCGGGGGAACAAGGCTGATGGCCAGATCGCAGCCGCGGATGTACTCCTCCAGCTTCGTCTCGTCCTGAAGATTCAGGGGATAGGCAACTCCGTTCGGGTGGCCCTCCAGCATCTTCTCGGCCTTGGACACCGTGCGCGTGGCCAGGGTGAGGTGGTAACCCTTGTCCAGCAGATAGCGAACCAGCGGACGTGCGACCAGTCCAGCCCCGAGAATCAGAACCTTCTTCATGCGATCCTCCCGTAGAGACGCTGCCGTTCCCGGCCTTCAAGTGCGCGGTACGGGCCGTAAAGCCGTCCGCTTGCGAATCAACCCTCCAGATGTCTGCTCAAGTAGGCGTAATCCGGCGTCAGCTGCCCCCTGTGCACGATGACAGCCCGCTTCAGGTGCCCCGGCAGTTCGAGTGCGTCGAAATCGGCCGCCCAGTCGGCAGCCGCGAGATCGGCCACCATGTCGCGCAGAACCCCGCTGAAGTGGGTGGACGCCTCCCTCGGCAGCTCGCATGGCAGGTTGTCCACCGCCATGATCACAATGCCGGTGCCCTCCACACCCGTGCGCACGGAGTCCTTGCGGGGATCGTATACATAGCATGGCTCATCCGGCATCGTAGTCTTCAGCGTCAGTTCCACTCCGCCCTCGATGTCGCAGCTGATGTCCCCGATCACCTGCAGTCGCGCCTCCGCACCCTGTCCGTAGTGTCTCTTCGTCCACTCCCGCGTAATCAGGCGCGGATACCGCTCATCCCAGTAGATCGTGCTCATCAGGACATCCAGATGCGGGAGGTGTGTCTCGAAGCTCCCCCGGTACTTCTCCGGATGCCGGTAGTAATCCTGCAGCTCGAAACTGGCGCCTGGTGCGAGCGGCTCGGCCATGTGCTCTTCGCGGAATGTGACCCTGATCATCGGGGGGGCGCCCGGGCCACCCGCCGCTGCTCCCGGGAGGTCTGCCACCGCCACCTCGGGCACGGGAAGGCAGTCCAGAATCTCCCTGCAGCCCGCGGCCACATTACCGTATCCGGCGATGCCGATCACCAGGGGTCGCGGCCCTGCACCCATGCCCTCCGCCTCGATCTCCCTGCCGATCTCGGCGAGGTGTTCCTTTGCCGTCGACAGACCGTCGTACTCGTAGGCATGCCGCACTGCCGAGAGGGGGGTCTGCATCCCCCGGGACCTGAGCCTCTGTCCGACAGCCCAGAGTGTCTCGATCATCCCGGCCTGGCCGGCCTGCAGGCTGAAGAAGATGAGGCGGCGCTGGTTGTCGTCGGTAATCCGCTCGTAATCGATGAGGGTGGAGCCTGTCTGCAATAGATGCCGCAGCATCGGCATGTTGTACTTCTGGCCCTTGATGACGTGGCTGAAGTAGACATAGACGCGGCCCGGGGCCAGCAGCCCTATCGGTATCTCCTTGACAGCCAATACGATGGAAGCTGCGGACAGATCCTCGACGACCTCCAGGCCCTTCCCGCGATAGTCCCCATCCGTGAATACCCTGATGGGGGAGCTCTGCACCAGGAACTGCAACCCGCTATATCTCTGGAGGATATCCAGATCGGCAGGGATCAGGGGGACACGCCGTTCCCACTGGTTCTTGTCCTCCCTGCGGATCCCGAGGATGTTCCCCATTCCACTGCCCCCCTCCCGCTACTTGCCCAGCATCCTGTTCGAGAATAAGGCCTTATGTTATGAGCCACGATTGTCGGGAGTCAAGCTCAGTGAAAAGCCGACGACGTGACAGACAGGACGGGATGAAAACCCGCCCAGGCAGTAGAATAGGAAACCCGGCTGTCTGTATACTCGTACGTGGTCGGTCAGGGATCGCGTACCAGATCGGATCGCCTGGGTCATCTGATCGGGCACATCTGACGAACACCCGATCAGAAGATCGAACCGGGAGCCATGAGATGATCGAGTTTTCACTCCTATTTCTGCTTGTGGCGGCACTGCTCATCCTGCCGGTACTCGGCCTGCTCGTGCTGCTTCGTTTCGTGCTCCACATCGTCCTGCTTCCGTTCCACATACTCGGGGCAATCCTCGGAGTGGCAGTCGGAGCGATCGCTCTTGCCGTCCTTGGGCTGGTGGTGGGCCCGGTTCTCGGTCTTGTGACGGCGGGCATAATGGTTGCCGCCCTGCCTGCCATCGCCATCGGGATTGCGGTTGTCCTGCTGCCGCTTGCGATACTTGGCCTGATCGCATACGGCATCTGGCGTCTCTGCACCTGAGCGTAGACTGCATCTCCCCTTCGCTCCGGCCTGTTCCCGCTTCACGCCCTTGCGGTGCAGGCTCCGTACCGGGCAGTATTCAGAGTGTTGGTCCGGAACGAGGAGGTTCCAATGCCGTTACCCGACCGGAGCGAAGCCCTGGCGCTTCTGCACGAGTTCACAAGTTCAGAGAGCCTCAGGCGGCATGCCTATGCAGTCGAGGCCGCCATGCGGGCGTACGCCCGCAGGTATGCTGCCGACAACCCGGGCGACCCCGAGGTGGACGAGCACTACTGGGGGCTCGTCGGGCTGCTGCACGACTTCGACTACGAAATTCACCCTCAGGCGCCTGAACACCCCACCATGGGCGGGAAGATCCTTGCCGAACGCGGCTACCCCGAGGACTTCCGCAGGGCGATCCTTTCACACGCCTCGTACACGGGCGTCCCCCGCAACCGGCTTGTCGAGAAGACGCTGTTCGCAGTCGACGAGCTGTGCGGATTCCTCATGGCCGTAGCCCTGGTACGCCCGGGACAGACGCTGGCGGGGCTGAAGCCGGGCTCTGTGCGCAAGAAGCTGAAGGACAGGGCATTTGCCCGCAGCGTAAACCGGGATGAAGTGGCGCAGGGCATGGAGGAACTGGGAGTCAGTTTCGACGAACACGTCATGCTTGTGGCGGATGCGATGCAGTCGATCCCGGAAGAGCTCGGGCTGTCGCCGGGGATGTAGTACACTGCCCGGTGTGTGGGGCCGTGGAAGGAATCGCATGCCATGAATCTGTCACGACGTCTGTTCATGAAGAGCACGGCGCTCCTGGGGGGCTCACTGCTGCTCAACGGCTCCGGCCTTCCGGAATCCCGGTCGGCGCCCCACACCCACAAACACCCGGCGTATCTCGACCTTGAGGAACAGGGCCTCTTCGCCTCACGCGTGGAGGAAGCCTTCACCCACCTCGAGCAATGCGACCTCTGCCCGCGCCGCTGCGGCGTGAACAGGCTGCGCGGCGAGGTCGGCATCTGCAGGGCCCCTCAGCGTGTGGTTGTGAACTCGGCCCAGCCCCATTTCGGCGAGGAGCTCCCGCTGGTGGGAGGAGGCGGATCGGGCACGATCTTCTTATCCAACTGCAACCTCCGATGCGTCTTCTGCCAGAACTGGCCGATCGCCCACGAGGGCAGGGGAAGGCAGATCGACGACCAGGAGCTCGCCGGGATGATGCTCTCCCTGCAGAGGATCGGATGCCTGAACATCAACGTCGTGACTCCCACTCATGTAATGCCTCACATCCTCCGCGCAACGAGGATGGCCATGCAGCAGGGCTTGCGCCTCCCGATCTGCTACAACACGGGCGGGTATGAGCGCGTGGAGATCCTCCGCCTTCTCGACGGCATCGTGGACATATACCTGCCGGACCTCAAGATGATGGATGGCGCCAATGCCCGCAGGTATCTCGGAAGCGCCGAGGACTACCCTGGGGCGGCACAGGCGGCAGTCCTGGAAATGCACCGCCAGGTGGGTGTGCTGGCCACGGACGCCCAGGGCATCGCCGAGCGCGGTCTCATGATCCGCCACCTCGTGATGCCCAACCACGTGGCCGGAACGCGGCAATTCGTCGAGTGGGTTGCGGAGAACCTGCCCGCGTCCACGTACGTGAACATAATGTCGCAGTACCGGGTGGAGCACCGCGCCTTCGAGCACGAGGCGATTGCACGCGCCATAACTCCGAGGGAGTTCGTGGAGGCCATGAACTGGGCGATCGACGCCGGACTCACCAACCTGGATCAGCGCTCCCTGTCGCAGTACGGCATCTTCCGCCGCCGCGGCTGACAAATCCCCGTCCATTCACATAGCGCGCGTCATCCCCAGAGGCCGGCTATCTCCCTGCCGCAGTACGCGCAGCATCCATCGTTCAGGCGCACTTCCTCCACGACGAAGCCAAGGCGGTCGATCACGGTCTGCCCGCAGGACGGGCAGTAGGTCTTCTCCCCCTCGTGTCCGGTCACACGCGCGACATAGACGAACTCCATCCCCTCTTCGAGTGCGGCATCGCGCGCCCGGTCCAGCGTGGAGACGGGAGTGGGAGGCAGATTTGCAAGCTTGTACAGCGGGTAGAAACGGGCGAAGTGCAGGGGAGTGTGCGGCCCGAGCTCGTCGCGGATCCACCGGATCATGCTGCGCAGAACCTGGATGTCGTCGTTTAGCGACGGGATCAGCAGGTTCGTGATCTCGATATGCACGCCGGCCTTTCTGAGCAGCCGCAGATTGTGGAGCACAGGCTCGAGCTCCGCCCCGCAGTGCTCCCGGTAGAACCGGGGATCGAACCCCTTGAGATCCACGTTCACCGCGTCGATCGCATCCGCCATTTGCCCGAGCGGCCCGGGGTTCATGTAGGCGCTAGTGTGAACCAGGTTCAGCAGGCCGGCGCGCCTGGCGAGGACGGCCGTGTCGTATGCGTACTCGAAGAAGGCGACCGGTTCCCCGAACGCATAGCTTACGGACCTGGCGCCCGCCTCGATGGCGTGCTCGACGACCCTCTCCGGAGGCAGGTCATACGCGTAGACATCCTCCGGCGAGACGAGTGCCAGGTCCCAGACCTCGCAGAATGCGCATTCGAGCGGGCAACCCGAAGTCGAGACGGACAGCGCCCTGGTTCCGGGCTGGACATGGAAGAACGGCTTCCGCTCCACCGGGTCGAGTTGAACGAGACTGGGTGTGCCGTAGACCAGGGTCTCCCCGGTTCCACCCCGGTTCTCACGCACCCTGCAGTGACCGCGCCTGCCCGGGGCAATACGGCAGCCTCTCGGGCAGAGAGTGCACTCGACGTGATCGCGTTCCAGCGGGCGGAACCAGGGCGACTCCCGGCGGCCCACAAACCCGCGCTTCGTGGACTGCGCGGCAGTCTTGTGCGGGGGACTTGGTGCAGCGCTCAGGCACAGCGCGCCCAGGCCGGCCAGCCCTGACTTCAGGAATTCCCTCCGGGCCCGATCCTCCCGGCCGGACGCACTTCCGGCGTCATCTTCATGCAGCCTGTCCTTTGGGTGCTCCATGCGCGCCTCCGGAGATCAACAGTACCAGAAACGCCGCACCATTCCCAATGGCGGCAAGCCAGCAGCACGCGCCAACCCCCAGAACCGGCGCGACCATGACCCCGGCGAGCAGGGCGCCGCAGCACGCGCCAAAGAGCTCGACCCCGTACACGGTCCCTGTCGCACGCTCGGCCTTTCCATCGAGCGCATGGAAACAGGCCGCGGCAAGCGGGAAGTCAACACCGTTCAGGAAGCCCGCAATGAAGGTGACACCCAGGAACAGCGCCAGCTGAAGAGACGGTGACGCTATGCCGCCCGACAGGGGCAGGGCCAGTGCAATCAACCCGGCGCAGAGTGCGATCGCGAGTTGAACAAGCATTAGAATCCGCGTGTCCGACTTCAGGCGCACGAAGCGCAGGGTCGCCAGGGTGCCAGCCGCCAGACCCGCCATGAAGCCTCCGACGATCGCCCCGATCATCTCGTACACAAAGCCGTATACAGCCTGGAAGGCGAACAGGAGCGCTATCTGAAGCGTCATCGTGGAGAGACCGGTTGTGAAGACCGCGGCCAGAAGCGGATACCTCCCGATCCCTGCTCCCGAACGCACGGCTGCCGGACGCCTGAGGATCACGGCCCCGAGAAGCAGGATCACCAGCACCGGGACCATCCACCAGGGCTCGACCCTGAGTATCCATCTGAACGCGGCCGTCCGGCCTGCTGCCGTGAAGTGGCTCCAGAACGCGACAGTGTGTACATAGCCCACCGGGCGGAAGTCGGAGTTGATGAAGTGCCTTGACCGCACCGGGCTCAACGCGCTTTCCTGCATCTCCTGATCGGCGATTGATGCCGGGAAAAGGGGGCCTGCATCGGGCGGGACCCTCCAGGCGTCCTCGGCCCGTCCGTGATTGCGGATGATCCAGTTGACACTGCGCAATGGCCCTTCGAGCAGAATCTGCCTGTACTGGCCCGGTGAGAAGCCGGGTGCTGTCACACCCCTTGCGTTAAACCTCTCCTCCAGCACCAGGGGATCAGCCGTGACCACTCCCTGACGGCCGGAGGCGAAGAAGTGGATCTGCCTCTCACCGACAGGGAGAACGTGGGGGAACACGAGCCTGAGCGTGTGATAGATCGTTGCGTTGCGGTTGACGATCTCGCTTCCGCGCAGATCGGCTGTCGAGACGGCGCCGATGGCGAGGACTCCACCAGGGCCCAGGCTGGCCGCGGCCTCGCGGAAGAACTCTTCAGTATAGTATCGATTGAGGACCGCTGTCACAGGCTCCGGCGCATCCACCATGATGAGATCGTAGCTGTCGGTCGAGGTCTTCATGAAGAGCCTGCCGTCGCCGTGTACAACACGGACATTCCCGCGGTCCAGTTCCGCCGTCGCGGCCGGGGAGAGCCGTCTTCGCGCGAGGTCAGTCACCACGGGATCCAGCTCGACGTAGTCGATGCGCTCCACGGGATGCCTGGCAGCCTCCCTGAGAACACCGCGCAGACCTCCGCCCAGGAGGAGGATCCTGCGCGGATCCGGGTGCTGCGCCATCGCAAGATGAGCCGAAACTACAGCATCCTGCTCCTCCAGGAGAGGGGAAGCCGCATCGGGTCCGGATACTGAGAAGAGAAAGTTGCCGCTCTGGTAGAAGCTGTACTGGCCTTCCCGTTCGAGAACGCTCACCGCACCGTACCGGGACTGCGCCACCTCAACCAGTTCGTGACGGGGCGCAAAGGCCTGCCACTGCCTCATGTGAGCCCACTCGTCCAGGTGCGGAAGCATGGGGAGGCTAACAGCCGCCACAACGGACGCCGCGATCAGAAGCCGGCTCCTCCCCCGGGTCAGGAGCAGAGCCGCGCAGGCAAGCATGAGCCCCGCGCCTGTCATGAGCACGAATGAGTTCGCCCGCTGCGCCAGGAGGAATGTGAACAGAACTCCGCCGGCAGCGTGTCCTGCCGCTTCGGCTATGTAGCTCCTCGCGCCCCCTTCGGTGTCCAGCCGGTTCTCCCTCTGTCTCCAGCCCATCGCCAGAAGCACGAACATCGCGCCCAGCAGGGTGCCGGAGGGCGCCACAACCACCGCCGCGGAGAGGATCATCTCGGCAACGGGGAGGTAGGCTCCGGGCTGGGCACTGTGAAACGATCGCACCAGACGAAGCGCCAGGACCGTCGCCGGCAGCAGGAAGAGCAGGGCGGCCGCAACTGCCTCCAGGGGGCGCATGCTCCGGACCCTCCACACGACCGCTCCCGCGAGGCTGCTCCCGATACCGACCCAGGCCATCCACGCCGCAAGGATGATCCCGAAGGAGAGCTCATTGCCGTGAAAGACCGTGAGGAACTCGCGCAGCACCACAACCTGCCCTATCTGGCAGACTGCTCCGAGGGAAAGCACAACAGGCAGGAAGGAAAGGTCCGTGCGTGTCCTCATGCGGGCCCCGGGATGGTCCTGCGGCCGTCAGGACCTCAGGAAGACCTCCAGCGCCCTGGCGGCGCGGTCGATCTTCCTGTAGGTCGGAAGCCCTCCCCTCTGCAGCATGAAGACGAAGGGATCATACAGCGGCCCGCAGTCAACGCAGGCAACTACAGGTTTGCGGGTGCTCCTGAACAGATCCAGCATCCTCCCGGGGAGGGATCCCTCCCTGTATATGTTCTCGTCGTGCAGGCCGAACGGATCCGGGGGCAGATTGTTCAGGGCCGGGGTCGCGGGCACGGGAGATATGATCAGCGCATCGACTCCGGGATCCAGCAGCATCGCTTCGGCAGCCTTCATGAACTGCCCGGTTGTCGCTATGGGAGTCGCATCGACAGGGTTGTCCGCGTGCGCGAACCCGGGCAGGCAGTCCCTGAGCGCCTGCAGGGTGGCCGGGGCGAGCGCTGCAAGCTCGAGTGCGCCGAGGCTGTCGGTCACCGTGGAGCACTCGAATCCTGCGTTGGAGATGACCGCCGTCCTCATGCCGGGCTTCAAACCTGCCTTCCCCTCCTCGACAACCGGAAGCCTGTCAGCCAGCATCGCGAAGATTCTCGTGACATCCTGAAAGTGGTCCATCGACTCCGTCACCACGGCACCGGCCTGCCGCAGAAGCGCGGCCGCCACGGCATAGTCCCCTGCGAGCGAGGCGGTGTGGCTCTGTGCAGCCATGGCGCCCAGTGGGGTCCTCCCGGCCTTGTAGACAACCACCCTCTTCCCCTGCCTCCTCATCGCCCTTGCGAGTCGGACGAAGCGCTCTCCGTCCAGGGGCCTGAACCCCTCGATGTAGCACGCCGCTACCCTCACGGAATCATCCTTGAGGTAGTGCTCCAGGAAGTCGGCCACGGTCAGATCCATCTGGTTTCCGTACGAAATCGAGGCCGCGGGGAACAGCACGCCATCCATGTTGCTGTTGAAGGACACGAGATACGCGCCGCTCTGGCTGATCATGACAAGCGCATCGCCTGGAGCGTCATGGAACGGCGTCTTGTACATGGGCAGGAAGAAGGTGTTGTACTGGTGCTTCGAAACAATCCCCAGGCAGTTGCCTCCGACCATGACCGGACCACCACCGGGTTTTCCGTGCGCCTCCGCCAGGATCTGGAGAATCTCCTCCTCCAGCTTCCTCTCCCCTGTCTCGGCGAATCCCCCCGGAATAAGGATGATCGCAGCCGCCGAGCTCCTCCTGCAGATGTCGCCGATGGCATCGCGCGCGCCTTCCGCAGGGATGGAGATGACGGCCAGGTCCACCGGTTCCGGAAGATCCTCAAGGCCGGCGACACAGGGAAGCCCTTCGATCGACTCCTCCTTGGGATGCAGCGCGTATACCTTTCCGATGTCGATCCCCTCGGAACGCTTCAGGTTGCCGAGGATGATCCTGCCGGGGTTCATCCCACGGGCCGACGCCCCCATCACTACAGCGCTCTTCGGCTTCATCAGGTTGTGTATCTTCTCCAGCGGGCGCTGCTGCAGTGCATGCTTCCGCATGGAGATTCTTCCGGTGCCGTCCACGGCAACCCACCTGCCGTCGGGGGCGAGGATCATGGGGTTGATCTCGATCTCCTCGACTGTATAACCAGATCCGTTGCCGGATAAACGATCTGAACCTGCTCCATACGCCTTCGCAAGGCGGCCGAGGTTCTCCAGCCTCCGGGCAACGTCATCCAGGTTCAGCGGCGCAGTGTCGTGCAACCGCCCGGGGCGGAAGATGTGCGCAAGGAAGGGCGTGTCCAAAAGGAGCTTCTCCAGGGACTCGCGTATCGTCCCGGGCTGGAGTATCACCGTGGATGCGCCCGGGGAGAACTCCCCATACCACTCGGTGAGGACACCACCCATTCCGAAAACGAGGACTGTCCCGAAGGCTTCATCCTGTTTCACCGTTACGAGGAGTTCGCCGGCGAGGGAATCGGGCACCCTGGGGACCGCCTCCATCACGAGCAGTCCCCGGAGGTCCGCATCCGCTGCCCGAAGCCGGGCCTGCTCCCAGATCCTGCGGCCCCCGTCCAGCACGGCACCGGCATCGCGGGCACAGAAGGCCAGCCCGCCCACATCGGATTTGTGGAGTATCTGCGGCGAGACGATCTTCAGGACAACCCGCTCCCCGGGAAACTCCGATATGCCACGCCGTATCTCCTCCGGCATCCCCTCGCCCGGATCTCCGGGCCAGAAGGAACAGCGGGGCGTCTCAATCCCGGCGGACCCGAGGATCTCGTAGACTTCATGCTCCAGAAGCGCCAACCGGCCCTCTTCGGACGCCAACTGCAGAATTCGGTCCACTGGCTCGTACATCCATCCTCCTCCCGGGCCACGAATCCCCGCCTGCGCTGCGCACCTGCCGATGGCGGGCGCCCCAGGCCCAGACGATAGCCGCTCGACGGCGCGGGCGCAATTTTCGCTCCGCCGATGGCTGATGTGGCTGTCCCGGGGGCTAGGCAGCCCCGGCACCCCGAGCAGGCAATCGGGGACGCATCTGCGCCGTTGCCCCGCCCTGCCATACCCGCCATACTCCCTGTCTGTACCCAGATGCGGGCGCAGTGCGGCCTTCTCTCGATGGCCCCTGGCCGGCATCAGCAGCCTGCATGCAGCATCAGACCTGGAGACGATGCTCACCGTCTGCAGAGGGATTCATCCTGAAGGAGAATGAATGGACGGCGTCTTTGTACATCCCCTGGGCCTCAACGAATCTGACACCGTCGGCCCGGGCACCCGGATCTGGGCCTTTGCACATGTCATGAAGGGAGCCCGTGTCGGCTGCAGTTGCAACATCGGCGAAGGGGCCTTCATAGAGTCCGGAGCCGTGCTCGGTGACAACATCACCGTCAAGAACGGAGTCTCCGTCTGGGACCGCATCACTGTTGAAGACTACTGCTTCCTCGGCCCGGACTGCGCCTTCACCAATGACCGCGCCCCAAGGAGCCACCCGGATTATGCGACGCCCGCTGCCGAGTGGAAACCGACACTGCTTCGCGCCGGGGCGACTGTGGGCGCGAATGCCACCATCGTGTGCGGCGTGACACTGGGTCCGTGGTGCTTCGTGGCCGCAGGATCGGTTGTCGTACGGGACGTTCCGGAGCATGCCATGATTGCCGGAAACCCCGCGCGCATGATCGGCTGGGCATGCCGATGCGGACGCCGCCTTCCCGAGCGCCTCATCTGCGAGTGCGGACTTGCCTATCACGAGCATGACGGTGGCCTGGAGATCCTCTCCCGTCCCGCGCCATGAAGGTCCTGATCATTTACAGGCTCGCGCACTTCTGGTCCATGGGGGAAGGGCGCGGTACTCCGTCGTTCGTACGGACACTGGAGGGCCTTGCATCCCGTGGCCACGAAGTCCACGTCTCCCTGCCGGCAACTCCTGATGCCCCCGACGGCGGGGAAGAACCATACGTGGGTGCGACGCTTCATCGCGGACCGGCGCCGCGCAGACTCCGCCAGACACCGGGACTGAGACGCGCGGCATACCACCTTGAGCGGACACGCGCCTACTTCTGCTACCGCCGATGGGCGCTGACTGCCGCGCGCAGGGTGGCCGCCGCCCACAGGCCCGACATCGTGGTGGCGCTGGGCTTCTTCGAGGTGCCGGTCGGGCGGAAACTGGCCCGGTCGCTCGGTGTGCCGAACGTCTCGCGCCTCTTCGGAAACGGGCTGGGGCAGTTCCTGCACCGTCCACTGCGCTTCTACACGAACTTCCCGGAGGTCATTGCCTTCAGGACCCCTGCCGATCTGATGATCATGACGAATGACGGCTCGGACGGTGACAAGGTGGCACGAAGACTCGGCGTTCCTGATGATCGTTTCGTGTTCCTTTACAACGGGCTGGACTTCGACCTGTTCAAGCCTGGGCCGCCGGACCCGCAGATCCGCGAACTCCTTCAGATACGGTCCGATCAGCCGCTTCTGATCGCAGTCACAAGGCTTCACTTCGAAAAGCGGCTCGAGCGCGCCATTCAGGCCCTTGCGAAGCTGCACAGAACAGCGCCTGATGCCGTTCTGGCTCTCGTGGGCGAAGGCCCCGAGGAGGAGAACCTCAGGCGCCTGGCTGGCGAACTGGGAGTGTCGGGATCGGTACGCTTCCCCGGCTCGGTTCCGCAGACTGATCTGCCGGACTGGTACCGGTCGGCCGACCTCTCGCTTTCGCTTCTTGACCGCACGAATGCGAACAACCCGGTGTTCGAGGCAATGGCGTGCGGTTGTCCCGTCGTCGCACTGAACACCGGCTCGACCGGTGAGCTGATCCGTCACGGCAGAACCGGCATCCTGGTCGAGCGCGCCGGTCTCCCCGATCTCGGGAGAACGCTGGCTGATACCCTGGCGGACAGGAACAGACTGGCCGCCATCGCTGAAGAATCGGCCCGGCACATACGATCCGTGCTGCCCACTCCCAGACAGAGGCTTGACATGGAGGTCGATCTTCTGGAAGAGGTATTCCGCAGGCACACGGAATCCCACGGATCGGATTGATTGGGCAACGCCGGGCATCAGGCTGAGCCGCCGGGCCGCGCAGACAAGGCAGGTGCAGCCCACGCTGCTGCAGGGAGAGCGGCATGAATAACCATCGGCCGACAGTGGCCCACCTCGTCACCCCATATCTGTTCGGGACCGGAAGCTGGATACACAGCCAGCTTGTACACAGCCGGAGATTCCGCCCGATTGTTATTACACAGGCGCTGGAATCCCCGGATGCCTTTCCCTTCAACCCCGTGTACCTGGCCGGACGATCCGGTTCCGATCAGCGCCCGGCCGGAACCGGCCCGACATTCCTCATGAGCAAGTACCTCCTTGGGCGGTATCCTGCCGGACCTTACCGCGCAATCCTCGAGCGTGAGGATGCGCGGATCCTACACGCCCACCTCGGGTGGGAGGCGGCCCGCACCCACCACATATCCCGCTCACCTCGACGCCCGTTCATCGCGTCGTTCTATGGCCGGGACGCGGGGCTGCTGCCACGCAGGGCCTACTGGCGTGTCCTGTACAGACGCCTGTGGCCGGCCGCCGACCGCTTTCTGGCCGAGGGCAGCCACATGGCGGAGACCCTGGCCTCCATCGGGGCGCCTCGTGACCGGATCCGGGTGGTCCACCTGGGGATCGACCCCGATGCCTTCCCGTTCGCCGAAAGGTCCCTGCCCGCAGATCCACGGGAGCCTGTAATCGCCCTCATCGCCGCGTCTTTCCGGGAGAAGAAGGGGATCACCTACGCGATCGATGCGCTCGGCAGTGTCGCCTCCTCACACCCGCGTCTGCGCCTGAGGATAATCGGAGACGGCCCCCTCAGGCCCCGGATCGAGGGACAGATCCGCAGACTGGATCTGACCGGACGTGTCGACCTGCTCGGCTACCAGGCATATGATTCGTACAGGCGCGAACTGTCCCGGGCCCACCTTCTGCTGGCTCCCTCAGTCACGGCACGCGACGGCGACACGGAGGGAGGCGCGCCGGTCTGCCTGCTGGAGGCGCAGGCATCCGGTCTGCCGGTGGTCACGACAGAACACTGCGACATACCCGAGGTGACACGGCCGGGTGTCAGCGCCCTCCTCGCCCCGGAGCGGGATGCCGAAGCGCTGGCCGATCTGCTCGACGGGCTGATGCGCGCTCCGGATCGCTGGCACGGGATGGGCCGGGCCGGCCGTGCCCATGTTGAAGCGGAGTTCAACATCAACACGCAGGTTGAACGGATGGCAGACCTGTACGATGAACTGCTGTAACCGGGCCGAATACCGGTCCGGCAGCGGAGATGCTACTTCATGCAGGCGTTTCTGAACGGACGATTCGTTGACACGGATCAGGGGGTGATCCACCTCGAGGACCGGGGACTCACATTCGGGGACGGCCTCTTCGAAATCCTGCGAACAGCGAACCGCCGTGTGCTCTTCTTCGAGGCCCACATCGAGAGGATGAGGCAGAGCGCCGGGGCGCTGGACCTGCCCTTCTCCGTCGACACACCGACCCTGTACGAGAGGGCGCTGGAGCTTATCGGAAAAAACGGGGTCGATGACGGGGAGTTGTACATACAGCTGACCCGGGGCCTCGACCGTCATCGTGAACACCGCCGCCCTGCCCCGTCGGTCCCTCCAACCCTGTTCATGCTCGCGTTTCCGCTGCGTGATATCGCAGTGTCCAACTGGTCTTGCGGGGCGGCTGTTCACACCTGTCCCGATCTGCGTCACTGCCTCTGTGAGCACAAGACTCTCAACCTCCTGGCGAATGTGATGGCGAAGAACCACGCGTATGCGAAGGGTGGATACGAGGCTCTGATGTTCAGGAAGAGGGACGGCAGGGTGTTCGTGACTGAAGGCGGGAGTTCCAGCTACTTCTTTGTACAGGGCCGCACGCTCGTCACACCCGCAATCGACAACATCCTCCCCGGTATTACACGCGCCAAGGTCATCGAACTTTCTGCCAAGGCGGGAATCCCGGTCGAGGAGCGCACTGTCGACCTGGCAGAAGCCCTTGATGCGGACGAAGTCTTTCTCGTCAGTACGGTCTCCAGGGTGATGCCCGTCCGCTCCATCGACAACAGGCATACTGCCGCCCCGGGTCCGGTGACGAAGACGATCATGGAGGCGTTCGATGAGCTCCTGGCGCGGGAGTTGGGCGGCCGTTTCCCGGGTTCTGAAGACGGATAGCCCCCTCCCGAGTCACCGTTGGGCCCGGGGGGTTCATTGCACCAGAGGTCTTCCGAAGACAGTTCGTCATCACGCCTGCGAACCGGAAAGCTGAAACATCACGGCAATGATCTGGTCCAGGAGTGATCTCAGCACCTCGGGCGAACCCGGATCCCGTCTGCTTCGTTGTGGACTGCCCTGAGGTCCGTACCCAGCATCAGGGTATCCATCGAGCATGTCGGACGAAGACCCCGTCTGTCCGTTCCGGCCGGATCCCTGCCGTCCCGGCCTGGTCTGCCCTTGATTTCCCGGGCCCGTCACCGCCTCGATTCGCTCGAGTAACCGCAACAGCAGTACTGTCAGGACCTCCCGTCCAGTCATTGGTCCGTTCTCCAGCGGATCCGCCCCGGCCGTCCATGCCCCTTCCGCAAGCTCCAGAAGAGGCCGATGCGCGCCGTCCCTAATCGCCCGGTCCACGAGGCGAACGACGCCCTTCGCCTGGGGAAGACTCCGCCTTACGGGGCGTCCCGCGCCGACAGGAACACCTCCTGAATCACTCGGATAGGGCAGTTCCTCCACAATCTTCAGATCCACCTGTGCAAGTGGCCGTGATCGCTCCAGGGAGAAGATCCTGTAGGCCTTCTGAACCGGCTCGCTGGTCAGAATACCGGTCAGAAGCAACGGATCGATTCCCGCCCAGTCCAGGGTCCCCATGATGTGCAGGTTGTTAAGACAGTACAGGCCCCGCACATCCCGGGCGGCTATCAGACAATCTCCCGTCTGGCGCAGAAAGACCTTCGGTCGCGAGTACCTGGTCAGATCGAACCCGCTCTTGTATATCCTCGTAAGCGACTCCCTGTCTTCGGGAAGATACACATGCCCCCCCCTCCAACGGATGGAAAAGGGTGTCACCTCCCCGCCGCTCAGGAGTGCGGGACGCCATCGATCGACTGCAGCCCTGTCTTCCAGGACCATACTTCCGTGGCGGTCTTGTACAACAAACTCCCCGTCCGGTCTGTCGGACTGGATGCTCTTCTGGCCATGGCGGCCGATAAGGCCCGAATAGGTCCAGGTCACGTCCCGGAACCGGAAGGGCGATTCCTGAATCCGCGCCAGAAAGGCCAGCTCACCATCATCCCTGAAGACCCGCAGCGGAGCCGAACCGGCGGCGGAGTAGGATGCGGCGGGGACCCAGACACCCTTCTGCTCTCCGCCGTTCCCACGCCCCACGACCCTGTTGCGGACCGAGACGGGTGCCGACCTGGAACCGCCCTTCATCCTTGCAGCGTAGACAAGGGCATATCCGGTGCTGGCATCCTGCCAGATTCCGCCTTCGACCAGGAGGAGTTCTACCAGATCCGTGGCCGTCAGGAGCAGCTTCCGGATCCTGGAGAAGTGATGGCCCGTGAGCACTGAATCCGGGACCAGGAATCCGTGAACACCACCCTTCCTGCAGAGCTTCAGAGCCAGTTCCATGAAGAGAGGATAGAGAGTCAGCTTGTACTGCGTACCTGCCGGGTACAACCGTTCGTAATAGGCCCTCTCCTCTCCGGACGCGGGTGTCCGATCCCGCAGGCCGTAGCTGATCCAGGGAGGATTCCCGAAGACAATGTCGAATCCGGGCCTTTCCCGGTCGAACACCTCCGGGAACCGCCGCTCCCAGATGAACCCGGGCGAGAACGAACTCGGCTCCTGAAGAAGGGCATTTCCCGTCTGGATCCTTGTGCCCAGGAAGTACGGGAAAGAGACACCGAACAGCGAGTCCAGATACTCTGCACCCGCTGCATCCGCTTCCTGGGCCGCCCAGAGGCTCAGATTCAACGCGGCGATGCGCACGGCAATCGGATCGATGTCCACTCCGTACAAGTTGTACAGGCTGAGAAGCCTTCGCTCCAGATTCTCCCTGGGGCTGTTCCCCTTCCGCTCTGCGGCGGAAGCCTGAATGGCCGCCGCGGCAAGCAGGAACGGGCCGCTCCCACACGCCGGGTCCACCATCAGGCTCCCGTTGTCCGGGTCGGCTTCCCGGATGAGAATGCCGGTCAACTCGGTGGCCAGGTCTTCAGGAGTGGAAACCAGTCCGTTCCCGCGCATCCGGTCCCGATCGCGCCGGAACACGGCACGCCCCGTCGGTCCCGTCCCGATTGTGTGGCGGGCACCGTGTGAGTGAAGCAGCCCGGCCAGGTCCTCCTCCTGGCGTCCACGTATGGCGATTGGATACAGCCTGCGGACAAGCTCGCGCAGACGGGCGGAGCCTGTTCCCGCCGTCTGCGAAAGCCATCGGGCATGTGCGATCCCGGCGGCGTATGCCGCTTCCCTGCCGGGCCATGGATTGGCCATGCGCCAGGGTTCGATTGCCTCAGGTGGAGTTGATTCCCATTCGTCGATCAGGCGGAGAGCAGGCATACTCCCGAGACCGAGACGGCGCCTGCCTGTGGTACGGAGTGGTGTGTCGACCAGGCCAAGCTTCTCCATGCGGATCAGGATCAGAAGCTCGATCAACAGGGCATGAGCGGCGACCGACAACTCGACCATCCCGGTGGACGGCTGCGTGTCCGGCAAGTCCTCGGGGCCAAAAAAGAGATCCAACTGTGGGACCAGGCCAGGGTGCGCAGGGAGCTCGACTGCGAGGAGCAGCAACCTGCGAAGCTGGTCCAGACTGTCGCGGCGCTTCATCCAACCTGCTCCTCTCTCCCGATGTGGATCGGCGTCTTCCCTGGACCCTTCACTGCCAGTTCTCGGATATCCGGACGAGGATACCGTCCGGAGAACCGGGATCGATTATCCACAGGATCCCCATGGGTATCCAATGGATTGTCAACACCTTCAATTGCCTCTACTACAACGGAATGAGGCAGAATGCCAGAACTTTGGGGCACGGCGTCTCCCGAGTTATGCACAATGGGCCGACGGACCCCTGGCGGAGCGGAGGCAGAAACTACCGGATGAGGAGGAAGTGAGCGGTGGTGCCCGTCTCCCGATCCGGGGAGGAGAGACGGAAGAAGTAGACACCAGTAGCCGGCTGGATGCCTTGTGGGAACCTGAAGTCAAGACCTAGGGTCCCCGCCGTCCACAACTCGTCAGTGACCAACCTGCCAGTCACGGTGAACAGCTGCAGTCTTCGGTCCACTGGAGCGGAATGGTCCAGGCGGAGAGACAGGGGTCCGCTCCGATCCCATGGGTTGGGCGACAACCTCAAGTTAGCATATGAATTGTAGCCGGCCTGCCCCGACCCCGCCTCCACAGGTCCGGACCAGGCCGACCAGGCGTCTTCCGGTCCCTGAGGCTCGTGGTAACCGTCCATGACCCAGGCATCCAGCCGATACCAGTACGCACCGACTTCCGGGGGAGCATCAACGAACCTGCCTGTTCCCTCATCGATCCCCCGGCCGGACGCGACTTCGTGAACCAGGGACCAGCCGTCATCCGGCTTCGGGCTTCTGTACAGGCGGCACCACCACGGGAGATGCGGAGCCACAATCCAGGAGACCGCAACCTCCCCTCCAGCAACGGGCTCAGCTCTCAGAACCGGCTGCATGATCGGCGTGACTACTGGATCGGGCACCAGGGTGGATTCGGCGACAACCCGCCAGAGCCCTGCGGGGAGCCCGCCCCGCAGACTCCCCTCCGCCTGGTTCCCCAGCCGCGAAAGCAGGAAACGGCCATCTTCGTCGCTCACCCCCGCAGCGCGAAAACGCATGAACGGCTCCTCGGCCCTGACCCGTACCCCGGCAAGCGGCCGCCCGTCCGGATCCTGCACAAGACCAGCGATCTTCACGGATGCCTCCGGCCGGAAATCAACCTCCCAGGTTGTGTCCGGTGGTGTGATCGAGAGGAGTGTCGCATCACTGAAGTTGTTGGTCTCGTCGAAATACCTGGGCGCGAGATCACCGTCGGTGAACAGGCGCACCCGGTATGCACCCCGGGGGATGCACCGGATCAGGTACACGCCTGGACCATCGATGGCCACGGAAACAGTATCGCTCTCCGACACCGCCTGCACGAAGGCCTCTGTCACACCCGGCAGATCACTGTCCACAACACCGTGTATGAAGCCCTGGGATCCATCCGGAAGACGGCATCCATCCCAAATGGCCCCCGTTATGTCTACACGTCTCACCTCGTCGGGGGGAATGATCTGTACAAGCCGCCCTTCACCCGGGTCGGAAGTGCCGCCGTAATACCTGTTCAGGATCGGGGCGTGGACAAGGTACTCCGCGCCGGGAAGACCGACAATCTCGTAGAATCCGTACTCGTCGGTCAATGCACTGTAGTGTTCTTCAGATTCGGCACGGATGGCGACAACCGTGGCCCCAATGATGGGGAGGTTGTCTTCGCTGCGCAGACCGCCCGATATGACGCCACCCCGGTCAAGCATCATACCGAAGTCGTCCCGGAAGTCCCCGGGACGCAGGTCGATCCGGGCAGGATCCGTGGGGGCGCCTGTTTCGCGGTAGTGTGCAGACAGATATGCCGTGCCCCGGGCGTCGGCGAAGATCGTGTATAAGCCGGAAGGAAGGCCGCCCTGCAGGAACCGTCCCTGGCCCGATGCCGTCAGTGTCCATTTTCGTCCGCTTATCACCTCGCGGATCTCAACCCGGCAGCCGGGCAGCGGCACCGCGGTGTCGGATGTCAGAACCACGCCGCCGAGCACGCCTGCAGGCGGGAGGATAGCCGGATCAAGCTCCACCGTCTCTCCGTCCGCAAGCTGGAAGACCCCGGCAAGGGATGAATCCTGGGAGTCAGGGTGGTAAAGGGCAAGATACCGCCCCTCGGCAGTCCGCGTGTCATCCGTGGAGTATCGGATCCGCACCGAACCTGCAGGCACACCCCGGAGCAGGAATAGTCCATCCCGGCCGGATCGGGTCAGCGCCTGGTGTCCTCCGCTGTGTGCGCCGACCAGAACCCCTTCCAGCGGAACAGGTTCACCCCCCCCGCCTCCCAGTACCTGCCCGCTCACGATCCCACCGGCGGGCTGCATAGTCAGGGTCATGTCCCGGGACTGATCCCCCGGACGCAGGGCGATCAGCTGAGCCTGGAGGGAGTCGGGCACCCCGGGGAAGTAGGTGGCCGGGAAGAAGAGGTGCGGATCAGAGATGAACGACTCCGCTGCGGCGGCAGACGGCGACTCCAGACGATCTGCTGCAGAGGGCGCGTCCAACTGATCTGCAGCCGAGGCCAGGTCGCCAGAACCGGGCGACGCTGCGATCGCGCAGAAGGCTGCCATCCAGAAACGGAATCCCACACCCGGTGCCTTCCAGGAGGTGTTCATGCCTGGATTCTACACCCTGCGAGGCTCGCTCGACACAGGCAACGGAAAGTGGGGTCAGAAAGAGTGGGGATCTACTCCAGACGCACATTGTCGATCTCAACCGCGCCTTTCCGGTCCGGTTGCCGGACGAAGAACTTGAGGGTGATCATGCGCTTCAGGTCAAGGGGGCGACCGGTCCTCCTGGTCGTCGCACCCACCAGGCTGATGCGGACGGAACTCCACTCCGTCGAAACCATGAAGCTGCCGCTGTGATAATCCCCGTCCCGCAGGAAGCCGGCATCCTCGAGCCGAACCCCCATGGCCAGGGTGTCCATACCGCCCTCGGCAATACAGATGTCGGCTACGAGGTGCTCCCGGCCGGTCCAATCCAGAGGGAAGCACTGAGTCGCCACCCCGGGCCAGCTGTCTCCTGCAGGAAAGCGCACACGCATGACACGACCGCCTGTCCCGCTTGCCTCCGGGCGTGTAACGTACTCCATCTCTGCGCCGAAGAACGGCTCCCAGGTGTGATCCAGGATCTCCGAATCGAAGTCCGCGATGAGCGGAAATCTCGAGTGCGCATACCGGGCGACTGCATATTCCCGAGGCAGCTCGCGCAGCTGATAGAGCGCGACCAGGGCCAGTGGAACCGCCAGAAGCAGGGCAACCGGGCGCCTTCGCTCACGCCATGCAATCAGGGCAAGCCCGAACCCCACACCCATCGCGTTGTAGAGCAGGTCCATCAGCGAGGCCGTCCTGCCAAGCACCGACTGCAGAAGCTCGATGCCCGCCCCGATGACCATGGCGATCACCGACGCCGCCAGCCAGCCCATCCTGAGTGGTCTGAACATCCTGAGCCATATTGTCAGGAGTGCGAAGATGACAATGTGGAGGCGCTTGCCCAACACACCCCATATGGCGTGAAAGCGGAGCTCATCGCCTATCGGAAGGAGAAGGGGTACGAGCAGAACAGCCGGCGCAAGCAGCCACAGCCATCGGCTCCCGGGTAGTCTCTCCAGTTCGGCCAGGATCAGCTGCTCCTCTCTCGCCGCCGCCTGAGGCTGTCCATCCCCGTCCAACCCGGTCCCGATGTGGTCCTGTGTTTCTGCGCAGGTGGCCGGCGGGAGCCGCAGTTCAGCCGGTGCGGCCCGCCTATGCCTTCCTGTACTCGGCCCTGATCACAGTGTGTATGCCCCCCCGGATCCGGAAATCGCCTTCGACACTCATCCGCCGGGGACGGCACGCAGTCACCAGGTCGTCGAGCATCTGGTTCGTCACGGTCTCGTGAAAGGCCCCTTCGTCACGGAACGACCAGAGGTAGAGTTTCAGAGATTTGAGCTCGATGCAAAGGTCGTCAGGGACATAGCGGATGCGGATCACGGCGAAATCCGGCTGGCCGGTTCTCGGGCAGACGCAGGTGAACTCCGGCGCTTCGAACTCGATCTCGTATTCCCTCCCCGGCCGGGGATTGGGGAAGGTCTCCAGGTTCCTGGTCGGTATCGTACTCATGATGCGCCGGAGTCTAATGGAGTTTCCCGGCACAGTCGAGACGGAGATTGGCGTCGAAACACCTTCAGCCCGTCCGCAGGGTGCCCCGCCGCGGGCTCCGTCAGTTCTTCAACCTGATGCTTCCGGAGAAGGTGTTGATCTTCACCCTGCCGTCGCCGCCTCCTACAGTGTGATCGAGTGTCATCGAGGGAGTGTATCTGCCTTCCTTCTCCACATCCCCTCCGAATGCGCTTTCGATGGCGCCTGAGAAGGTGCTGAGACTGAGCCTGGCCGACACATCGCCGAGCAGCCGGACATTCACACTGCCGCTGTGTGAGTTGATGTCCATCCGGGCGTCCTTCGCGAGCCCCCCTTCGAGCTCAACGTTCCCGGATACGCTGCTCGCCTCGACTCGGTCGAATGTCCGTCCACTGAGCCTGATCCCGCCGCTGACGGACTGGAGCCAGGCTTCGCCGCCCTGCATCGTCACCCCGATCGAACCGCTCACGACGGTCACACGCACTGTGCCCCCGGCACCCTCAATCGCAACATCTCCACTGACGGTTTTAACCTCAACATCCCGGGGCTGCCCCGTGACACTGATCCCTCCGCTTACAGCCGCCGCATTGACACTGCCCTTGACATCCCGGGCGGTCATCTCCGCACTCACGCCCTCGAAATCAACTGCCGCAGCCCTGGGCACCCGGACGGTCAGACTGCACTCCCTGCCCCGGCCGCGGGTGCCCGACAGACCCGCCTTCGGATACTCCACCTTTACCGACACGTGGCCGGGCGAAGTATCAAGCTTGAGCTCCGCCTCGTCATTCAGTGTTCCCCCGATCTCAACCTGCTCCCTGTCCCAGCCTTCCACAGTCACAGTTCCCGAAGGGAGGGAGATGGAGAACCTGCCATCGGATTTCAGCGGGAACGCCTCATCCACCTTTTGTACAGCCACAGACACCGTCGCCAGGATCATCGTCATAGTTACGGCCGTAAGAACCGGGATCATCCGAATGCTGTTCATGGTTCCATCCTTTCTCATCGGTCAAGTGTCACACTGCTGCAGGGCCGGATCATGTATGCCCGATCACCCTGTGCGCCCATCGAAGGAGATCCAGCTGTCTCTGGTATGCATGCAGGAGAACACGCTGCAGGAAGGGGTTTCCCGGATCGTGCTCCAGAGCCTGCCGGGACTCCCTGATCGCTTCATCAAGCACACTCAGGTTCCTCTCGAAGACACTCCAGCCTGAATCCCGCGATCCTTCACCGGCAGCCTCGGCCGCATGAACGACCTGACTGAGCGAGGCTTCGTACTCGGCGTCCAGGGCAGCCAGCTCGGCCGAAAGGCACGTGCCGTCGCGGGGCCGGGTGCCCGATTCATCCCGGGATGCGGCTGTCCCCCCGAGGTGTCCAATGGTCTGTTGCTCCGCCGGTTCATGCCAAGCCACATCCCGAGTCGGCCCGCCCTCCTGGATCCGGCTCACGACCGACCAGACTGCCGCAATCAGGACGAGGGCGGCAGCCAGTCCGGCGGCGGGAGACCAGGCGGAGCGGAGCTTCCAGACGGGAGGCCTTAGCCCGAACAACTCATGCTTCCTCTTCTGCGACGCCGGAAACCCGCGCGAATGCTGCGTTACGCACTGACTCGGCCCATCATCTGCCGGCGCCAGCCTTTCTGTCAGCTCCGGCCAGAGATCACGTGCCGGAACGATCGGCCGCTCTCTCAGAACCATCGCGTGATCGAGCAGGCGGCCGATACGCTTCAGCTCCTCGCGACAAGAGGCACAGTCTGCCAGATGATCCTCCACCTCCCGCTTTGCAGGATCGGACAGATCCCCGTCCACGTAGCAGTCCAGCTTCCGGACAAGCTCTTCATGCTTCATGGACCAATCACCTCCCTAAGAATCCTGCGCGCCCGGTGAAGCTGCGACTTGCACGTCCCGACGGCCAGACCGGTCACCCCGGAAATCTCCCCGTGCTGGTATCCCTCAACATCGTGCAGTACGAACACGGTTCGTGCGCCTGCAGGCAGTGCCTGAATCGCCTCTTCCAGGTCCCGGACCGCATCTGCCGGAAGCCCTCCGGCCGGGTGTGCCCGCGCTTCTTCATCCTGGCCGGCCAGCTCACGCATTGCCCGACGACCGGACAGTCGCAGCCCGGAGATGGAGACATTCACCGATATTCGGTAGAGCCAGGTCGTGAAGCTGCTGTCTGCCCTGAAGGTTTGCAGCTTCTGCCACGCCCTGATGAAGACCTCCTGCGTCCAGTCCTCGGCCAGATCCCTGTCACCGGCCAGCCGAAGACAGATCGCATGGACGCGCCCGACGTGTTCCCTGTAAAGAGCTTCGAACGCCCCCAGATCGCCCGAGGCGGCCCGGCTCACAAGATCCGGGCTCTCCCCTGGCTCCGCACGTTTCGATCGTCGCACTTCCCCGGGCTCCACATGTTGTGAACATCTCACTCTGCTTTGACGCTGCGGGGACTGCGAAGGTTCGAACGGAGAATCAGCGTGGATTTCAGATTCGTTCAGCATACCGGGGCATACGGGGGAACCGGCAGCTTTCGATTCAGGATTTCTGACCCTCTCCCCTCTCCGGCACCTCTCCAGCAAGCGCATCGCGGATAAGGCCATGCACCTCATCTGAGAAGCTCTTGCGGAGCATCCACTCCAGGTAGCTCGTGTTGGACCTGGCTACCTCCAGGAGCGACCTGCCCTTGTGTTCCCCGAAGTTGAAGACCGGCTGGCCGTTGCGCCAGCGGAAACGACGGTCCCGATCCACGAATCGGGGATCCGGGCGATTGCACAGGTCATCCAGGCCGGCCACCTCCCGGGGCAGTTCGGGATAGCGGCGGATCTGCTCCAGCAAAACGTCGAGGGTGGCCCGGGTGTCCGCGAGGGCACCGTGCGCACCTTCCAACTTCTTTCCACAGTAGAACTTATAGGCTGCGCTGAGATCCCGGGGCTCCATCATGTGGTAGATGATCTGGGCGTCCAGGATCCTGACCCCGGCGAGGTCCCAAGCTGCCCCTGCACGCCTGAACTCATTGAGCAGCAAGGGAATGTCAAACCGGATCAGGTTGAAGCCGGTCAGATCACAGCCAGCAGTACGCTGGATGAGATCGGGTGCAATCCTGCGGAATGGCGGGGCGAACCTCACCGCCTCGTCGGTGATCCCGTGGATCGCTGTGGCCTCGGCAGGAATGGGCTCCTCAGGATTCACCAGGGTCTCGAACTCATCCCGGGCACCATCAGGGGAGAGGCGCACGAGAGCGAGCTGCACAACTCGATCCACTGTTGTATCTGCTCCCGTTGTCTCGGTATCCAGCGCGACCAGCGGCCGGTCGAGGGCCAGGGGCAGGTTCTGAGAAAAGAGGTCCATACGGCACTCCAGTGGGCGGCCAAGATCTCGCCCCAACTCGTTGCAGCACATTTCAATACCTGGCCATGTCCGCCCCGGGTTGCCCCTGGCCCGAGCTGCGGGACCATCGCCCGGCCGGTTTCTGAGCGAGGGCCAGCTTAGCCTGCGATGGCCCGCAGCGCAATCGCAAGGACTGCCCGGAATGACGCCACTCCCGGGCCGCCGGCATGGCCGTTGTCTGGTGCTGTATCTGATTGTGCAGTTGATTTATGCTGCGTCCTGAACAGCGACGCCCATCAACCGCGGCAGCACACCGTTGTCGTAAAGGAGTGCGAAATGGCAGGACGGGTTCGGATGTTGCTCATGACCATTGTGATCTGCGGCGCTCTTGGCCTTGCCCGGCAGCAGGCTGCCGGTGTCGGGACATCGACGGCACCTGAGGCCATACCACGGGTGTTACAGATGCAGACTTCAGTCCACTGGGCAGCCGGGGATGCCGCCGCCGCTCCCACTGCAGATGACGGATTATCGACACTGGCGGACCTCATGACCGGACACTTCAGTAGCGAGGAACAGGCCAGGACCGACTCCACCTACTTCGACATCCGCCTAGTGATGGAGCCGATCTGGCAAGGGCAGACCGACGTTCGCTGGCTCTATGTGGAGCAGGCGGTAGCCGGGCATGAGGAGCGTCCGTACCGCCAGAGGATTTACAGGCTCACCGAGACCGGCCCGAACCAGTTCGAGAGCGCCGTCTATCTGCTTCCCGATCCCGTTCAGTTCGTCGGCGCGTGGAACGAGACCGACATCTTCTCACGGCTTCTACCCGGCGATCTGAAACCCCGGACCGGATGCTCCATCCACCTAACCCGCCAGCCGGACGGCAGCTTCGTTGGCGGCACCCGCGATCACGACTGCCCCAGTGACCTCAGGGGTGCCTCGTACGCGACCTCCAGTGTGAGGATCGAAGATGGTGTCATGCACACCTGGGACCAGGGCTTCGATGACGCCGGGGAACAGGTGTGGGGTCCGACCGCAGGAGGGTACATCTTCGTGAAACAGCCGGTTCCGTGAGCCCCGGATCCGGACAAGCCTGTCAACCGGGTCTTCACCTGCCCTCGATCTCTGCCGATAACGGACTATCGCACCCCTCGCCCACGGCTGATTCGAGGTGCGGTGCGGCGCTTTTCGCCCGCCGGCCGTGTGGCCGGCCCACGGGCGTCGTGTCAGAACTGCGGGAGGTGTCAGTTGCGCCACATGGGGATACGGCGCTTCATCAAGCCGGGTCTCGCCCTGGCCATCTGCCTTGTGGCGGCCAGGGCTGTCCTGGAACTGCCGGCCTTCCTCGCAGTCCTGTCCATCGCATGCATCACGGGCGCAGGAGTGATGGCCGGCAGGCGAATCACGGCGAAGGGCGGCCGTGAAACCGAAGATCCTGCCTCGGGCATGCAGGCGCGGCTCGAAGCGGCCTTCCGGACCAGGAACAAAGCCCTCCAGGACGCCGCAAACGAACTGCGGCGTGAGACCAGCGCTCACGCACTTACACTGTGCAGGCTGCGTGAGACCGAAGAGCACCTTCGCCTCCTGGCCGACAACACAAGCGACTGGCACTTCTCAATCTCGGACGACCTGCGGTTCACCTACCACTCACCCTCATGCGAGTCGGTGACAGGGTATTCCTCCAGTGAGTTCATCAACGATCCGTCCCTGTTCCTCTCGATTATACATCCCGGGGACCGCGAGATCATGGTTGATCACCTGGAGTCGCCTCCAGCCGGAAACCAGACCCGCAGCTTTGACTACCGGATCATTCACAGGAATGGCCACATCGTCTGGCTTAACCATACCTGCAGGCAGGCAGGAGGACGTTCCGCAGGATCATCATGTCTGCATGCCCGCAATCGGGACATAACCAGTCGGAAGCTGATGGAAGAGCAGATCCGGAGCCCGGAACAGGATCCGGATCATCCGCCAACACCAGACTCCTGTACCCGAGAGGGGCCCGCAGACTGCGTTCCGCCCGATCTCCCTCTGGAGCTGAAGCTGGCCGTCGAGCGGGAGGAGTTCGTTGTCTTCTACCAGCCGCTCGTGAACATCGAGAGTGGACGGATAACGGCTGTTGAGGCGCTGGTCCGCTGGCAACACCCGACGCGCGGGCTCCTGCCACCTTCGGCATTCATGGAAGAGGCCGAGAACGGCGGGCTGATCATACCGATCGGCATCGCGGTTCTCCGCAAGGCATGTGCGGAACTCGCCAGGTGGGATTCCCTGGGGATGAACCCGCTGCGTCTCTGCGTGAATCTATCCCTGAGGCAACTGCAGGATCCTTCTCTGCCTCGGGAGATCGGGAGGATCCTCGGGACAACCGGAATCGATCCCGACAGGATCGAGCTGGAGATCAACGAGCATACGGCCATGAGCCATGGACCGGAGGCGTGCGGGACCATGAGCATACTCCGATCCACGGGGCTGCACATCTCCCTGGATAACTACGGCAGCGGCAGTTCATCTCTGCAGGAGCTGGTCCGGTTCCCGATCGACTCGGTCAAGATCGACCGCTCATTCATACATGCCAGCACGCACAGCGAGCAGGACGCTGAGGCTGCGCGGGGCGTGATAAATATGGCCAGGAGCCTTCGCTTGAAGGTGGTTGCCGGAGGAGTCGAGAGACAGGACGAGCTGGCATTCCTGCGCCGCGAAGGCTGCGGCGACTATCAGGGCTTCCTCTTCAGCCCCCCCGTACCTGCCGAGGACATGGAGAGACTCCTGGCCACTGCAGGTGACGAGGGAAGCCGGGAGGCAGCCTGACCTCGCGATTGGGCAGGTCTCCGCTGTGCAGGACGGCGCAATCTCCCTGGCTTCCGTCGAACCCGGGACAAGCCGGCAGGCGTGGCAGACACCGGCCGGGGCCGGCTCAATGTCACCCGCGCAGAATCTCCTCGACCTCCGCCTTGTCCACATCGGTGATGTACGGAATGCCGCTGATCTCCGATGCCTCCCGTGTCAGCGCGGCGAGGTCATCGCGGCTGACATGCTCCAGGGCGAACTTCCTGCTTCCGCACATCAGCTGGCGCAGTCCCTGGGCAAGCCGCTCGTAGTAGGTGTATAGTCCCACTGCTCCGGCAGGGACCCTGCCGAACGCCTCGTCGCCCATTTCATGCCTCAGTTCGGGGGCGGTAACGAAAATCTCGTCAATCGTGTTGCCGAAACGTTCCACGTAGACGGGAAGTTCGCCTTCGTCGATGGCGCGGCCGATTGTTTTACCGACCATCGCCGCCGCAATCGGGCCGCGGGCCATGCCGACCAGCTTCACGAAGGGGGCGCCCAGCGCGAGGCCCTTGAAGATCTGATCCTCGAATGTGAAACCGCCGGCCACCGCCACCGCGGGCAGGGTGAACTTGCGCTTCATCATGCGCAGGCAGTACTGGTGAAGAAGCGAGTGAAGCTCCACCGGGGGCATTCCCCACTCGTTCATCATTCTCCATGGGCTCATACCGGTACCGCCGCCTGCGGCATCAACTGTGAGAAGATCGAGGCCGTACTTGCACGCAAACAGGACGGCACGGGCCAGGTCGGCCGGCCTGTAGGCGCCGGTCTTCAGGAAGATGTATTTCGCGCCGGCCTTACGGAGTTCATCCACGCGCTGCGCGAAGCCCTCCTCGCTGACCATTCCCACGCGGGAGTGGCGCTCGAACTCCTTGAAGGAGCCGCGCTCAAACGCCCTGATGACGGTTGGGTCCATCGGGTTCGGCAGAACGACATAGCCGCGCTCATATAGAAGCTGCGCCCGCTTCAGGCTGTCTATCTTCACCTCGCCGCCGATATCCTTGGCGCCCTGTCCCCACTTCAACTCGACGCACTGCACGCCGAGTTTCTCGATGGCGTACTCCTGTGTGCCCAGCCTGGTGTCCTCGATGTTCGCCTGGCAGACGATGGCGCCGTAGCCGTCCCTCTGGTTGTCCATGAAGAGCTTCACACGCCTCTTCAGATCGACTGTATCGACTACGCGCCCATCCTTGATCACAGCCTCGGGATCCATGCCGACCACGTTCTCGCCGATGGTCAGGCCCGTGCCGGCCAGGGCGGTGCCTATCGCCAGCCCCTCCCAGTTGTTCTTGGCGATGTTGGTCGAGCCGATCCCCGGGATCATGAACGGAAGGCGGAACCTGACCCCCTTGTCATGGCCGAACGCAACCTCCAGGTCCGCGGCCGGGAAGATCGCCTTGTCGCTGTCGGCCTCGATGCCGTGGGCGCCGACCGCAGTGCCCATGATGTTGAAGTGCGAGTAGTCGACCGGATAGCTCTTCTCCGAGGCCGTGGTGATAACCCCGAACGGCTGCGGGTATATCACCTCATGGCCGCGGTATGCGGACTTGCCGATCTCGCACATGCCGATACACCCATCGACGCAGGTAACGCACATGCCGGAGTTCGGGGTGACGGAGCCCTCGGTCCGGTTCTTGGTCAGCGTGGCGGCTGAACTGTTTACCCTTGATAGTGTCGTTGACATTGACCCGATACCTCCAATGCCTACTTCTTCTCGATTTCGCAGGCGACGCAGGGGTTCATGTAGCACATCATGTCGTGGAATGAGTCCTTCTCCAGGCACGGCGGGCTGAGATTGGCGCAGCCGCCACAGATCGCCTCATCCGGCTGATTGTATGTACAGCGCAACTGGCACGCGGGGCACACGTAGATGCAGCCGCCGCAGAGCCGGCATTGCTCTGACTTGATGTTGAAGGGAGTGCCCAGGCTGCGGTTCTCGCCGCGGCCCTGAAACCCGATGGCCTTGGCCATCATCTGCTCCTCGCACATCCTCACGCACAGCCCGCACAGGATGCAGTCCTCGTGCTCCTGGCGGAAGCGCTGCTTCGTGATGCGGTGCGCGGACGCGAGATCCTGTATGACCTTCGACTGCGGGCAGCTGGCAAGCAGGAGCTCGAGAACGATCCTCCGGGCGCGCAGAACCCTCTCCGAAGCGGTCCGGACCTTCAGCCCCTCCTGAGCCGGATACGTGCAGGAACTCACGAGCCGTGCCCCAGGGCCCTCTCCGATCTCCACCACGCAGAGCCTGCACGCGCCGTATGGCGACAGGCCTTCCATGTGGCAGAGAGTGGGTATCGGAAAGCCCAGGAACTGGGCTGCCTCCAGTACGGTCGAGCCTTCCTGAACAGATACATGCAGGCCGTTTATCTTCAGGGATATCACGCCGCACCTCCCTTGGCTTCGGCCGGCGCCGCTTCCGCCTCCTTCGGCCTTGTGAAGTCCAGATCGCACCGCAGGCACCGCCGTGCCTCACGCGTCGCGTCCTCGACGGAGAAGGAGTACTCGACCTCGCTGAAGTCCCTGCGCCTCTCCTCGGCCGGAGCGGTTGGCGGATCGATACGATCGGCGTCTGACAGCTCCTCCTCTTCGAGCTGGACCGGCTCGACATAGACCTTCGGAAGCAGCGGCTCCCCGGGCCGCCTCAGTTCCTCGCCCCGCAGGTACCGGCCAATCATAGTGGCCGCCCTCTTTCCGGCCGCTATCGCCTTCACAACGGTGTTCGGTCCGGTAACCACGTCCCCACCGGCAAAAACGCCGGGGCGCGAGGTTGCGAGCGTATGCTCATTGATCCTCAGGCCCCCCCAGTCCGTAACCTCTATGCCCATGGAACTCATGAAGTCGATGTCCGGAACGTCGCCGATGGTGACGATCAGGGTGTCCAGCATGAACACCTGTTCGGAACCCGGGATCGGCACCGGCCTGCGTCGACCCGCCGCATCCATTTCGCCGAGCCGGTTCCTGATGCACTCCACTCCGGCGAGGCGCTCCTTGTCTGTGAGAATGCGGACAGGCGCCATCATGCTCTCCAGCCTCACCCCCTCCTCCAGCACCGAATCAACATCCTTCTTCTGCGCGGGCATCTCCCCACGCGTGCGGCGGTAGATGATGGTGACGCTCTCCACTCCCGGCTGTCTGAGAGCCACACCGGCTGCGTCCACCGCGCTGTCGCCGCCTCCTATCACGCCCACACGCCCCTTTGCCAGCATCTCGCCGCGCAGGTTGAAGGCCTTCAGGAACTCGATCGCGGGATAGACGCCCGGCACATCCTCATGCTCGAGGTTCAGAGATCTGCTCTTGTGCGCACCGATCGCGAGGAAGACGGCCTTGAATCCGTCTTCGAAGAGGGAGTCGATGGTGAAGTCACGGCCCAGTGCCGAACAGCACCTGACCGTCACGTTGTCGTCGATGAGCGAGTCTATCTCCTTCTGCAGTGTGTCGCGAGGCAGGCGGTAGGCCGGAATGCCGCTGACAAGCATTCCACCGGGCTTTTCGTCGTTCTCGAACACCGTAGCCTTGTAACCCGCCAGGGAGAGGCAGTGCGCAGCGGAAAGCCCGGCGGGACCCGATCCGACAATGGCCACCTTCTGGGGATCCGCACCCGCCACGTTTGCGCGCCTCGGCTTGTACACCGACGGATCCACGCGGTCGGTGACGAAACGCTTCAGGGCCCGTATGGCGATCGGTCCCTTCCCGACTGTGCCGCTCCTGCACACGGTCTCACAGTGATGCGAGCAGACCCTGGCGCACACGGACGGGAAGGGGTTCGCCTCGCGGATGACCTGGTAGGCCTCCTCGTACTCTCCGCGCGCAATGTGAGCGACATACCGCCACGCCTCCGTATCTATGGGACAGGCGGATGCGCACGGCGCACCGACAAGCTCGCTGCAGACAAACGCCCTGCACTTGCGGTCGTAGATGTGCTCGATGTACTCATCCCTGAAGTAGCGCAGGGTGGACAGGACCGGATTCGCCGCGGTCTGCCCGAGGCCGCACATGGTCGTGTCCCTGATGACCAGCGCCAGTTCCTCAAGCAGATCCAGGTCCTCGAGCCTTGCCCTGCCCCTGGACACATCGTCCAGGATCTCGTGCATCCGCTGCGTGCCCTTCCGGCAGGTGAAGCACTTGCCGCAGGACTCGTCCTTCAGGAAGTTTACGAAGTACTTCGCCAGGTCGACCATGCACGTGCTCTCGTCCATGACGATCATGCCGCCCGAGCCCATGATCGATCCGGCCGCCGAGAGGGTGTCGTAATCCACCTGCAGATCAAACCTGCCGGTCGGGATGCAGCCTCCCGACGGCCCACCGGTCTGAACGGCCTTGATCTGCCCCCGCCCCGCCGGGCCTCCGCCGATCTCCTTGACGATCTTCTCGATCGACATCCCCATCGGCACTTCCACGAGGCCGGTGTTCCTGATCTTCCCCACCAGGCTGAAGATCTTGGTTCCGGTGTTCCGCTCGGTGCCAACCTCCGCGAACCTCTCCCCGCCTTCGCTGAAGATCACCGGAATGTTAGCCCAGGTCTCCACGTTGTTGATGGCGGTCGGCTTGCCGTTGATCCCCTTCTGGATCGGGAACGGGGGACGCTGCCGGGGCTCCCCAACCTTACCCTCGATCGATCTGATCAGGGCTGTCTCCTCGCCGCAGACGAAGGCGCCGGCCCCGCGGATCAGGCTGATCTCGAACGAGTAGCCGGTGCCCAGGATGTCATCGCCGAGGAGGCCGAGGTCGCTGCACTGCCTGAGGGCAATGCGCAGGTGCTTGATGGCAAGAGGGTACTCGTCGCGGACGTAGATCACGCCGCGGTCCGCGCCGGTCGCAAACCCCCCGATAAGCATCCCTTCGATGACGCTGTGGGGATTGCCCTCCAGGATGCTGCGGTCCATGTAGGCGCCGGGATCCCCCTCGTCCGCGTTGCAGACAAGGTACTTTCCCCGCCCGTTGCGCTGGTTCGCAAGGAACTCCCACTTCATGCCGGTGGGGAATCCCGCGCCGCCGCGTCCGCGAAGCCGCGAGCGCTTCACCTCGTCGATGGCCTTCTTCGGATCCGAGCTTCTCAGCACATCGACGAGTGCCGTGTAGCCTCCGTTCTCGAGGTAGTCATAGACCCGGATCGGATCGATGAGCTCGCTGCGCGAGAGGATCCTCCGGACCTGCGACTTGAAGAACGGCACGTCCTGCTGCTTCTCGATCCTCTCGCCGGTCGATGGATCCCTGAAGAGGAGGTCCTCGACCACCCTGCCCTCCGCAACCGCCCCGATTATGCCCGGGACGCTCTCTGCCGTGAGGGATGGGTAGAACGTCCCGTGGGGTTGGATCAGCAGGGACGGTTCGGCCTGGCAGAAGCCGTGGCAGCCCGTGACGCGGAGACGCACCCTGTCGGACAGCTGTCTTCTGAGCAGCTCACGCTTTGCCGCCCTGATCAGCTCGTTCGCGCCGCATGCCTGACCGCATGTCCCCGCCGGAACGATGACAGTCGGCATCGAGGGATCCCGGTCGGCGGCAAGCCGCTTCTGCAGCTTCTCGAACTTCTCGATGGAGATCAGTTTATCCATGGGGCTGGTCCGTCCTCATTCGGTTCGTTCGTGCCCCGGATCACCGCCAGCGCAGCGGATGCGGCCGGGACGGATTCAAGGAGGCCCCGCCGCTCTCGCTGCGAGGCCTATGTCTTGTTCTTGGAGCCGGTCAGTATCCGCTGCCGGCAAGATCCAGCATGTGCCCCTTACATCCCTTTCTCGAACAGATCTGTACAATCCCGCCCGCCCTGACGATCATGGACACCATCGGGGCGCTGCAGAGCGGGCACGTGGATGCCCCCTTCAGCTCCGCATGGCAGTGCGGGCAGAAGAAGTCCACGACCGTGTCTTCGGGAATCGGATGCTCGGATTCGATTGCATAACTGCCGTAGATAGCCGACAGCCTGAGCCACCCGTGCATCCCGTTGAAGGACACAGTTACGCGAATGGAGGGTGCGCCGTCCAGGGTGTTGCCGGGATCCATGAGGCTGTGATTGCATCGCGAGCATCCTATTGCCTGGAGGTCCACCTGGAGGGCCGCCCCCGCACCCGCATCGATCAGACCATCCCGCGCGTCGCTGAGTATCTGCCTGACCTGCGAAGAGCGGACATTGGCGAAGTAGTGGCCATCGACCACAGCCACCGGCCCGAGCGCGCATGCACCGAGGCAATTCACCGTCTCCAGGGAGAACTCGCGGTCTTCGGTCGTTTCTCCCGGCACTATGCCCAGCTGCTGCCGGAACTCCCTGGCGATCGCTGCTGCGCCGCGCACATGGCAGGCTGTTCCAAGGCATACCGAACAGAGGTGCCTGCCGCGCGGTTTGAGGGAGAAGTTCCTGTAGAAGGTGGCCACCCCATACACATCGACGGGTGAGCAACCCGTCCGCTCCGCGACCAGCTTCAGTGCCTCAGCAGGCAGGTAGCTGTATCTGGACTGGATCTCCTCAAGCACGGAGATCAACCCGTCACCCTGGCTCTGATGCTTGTCGATGATACTCAGGACTTCGTCTGGATTCATGTGTGACGCTCCATTTCAGACAGCCCGAACGGAATCACGATACACCCCTGTTCCCTCTCGATGCGACACCAAACTCGGCGGGGTGGAAACTTGTCACCGGCAGCGTGCGGCCGCGTGCAGGTGATCCACGGAATGGATACCCTGTCGCACCGGGGCACCGATCACCCGCCGAGCTTCCTCAGGTGCCTCATCAGGCCGAGTGTGGACGAGTCATGCCCGGCCGGCTCCCCGGGATCTTCCAGTTCCCGAAGGAGTCCCCCCGCAAGCTGCTTGCCCAGTTCAACGCCCCACTGATCGAAGCTGTAGATCCCCCAGATCAACCCCTGAACGAAGATCTTGTGCTCATAAAGGGCGATCAGCCTCCCCAGGGTCGCCGGGGTGAGCCTTCTGTACAGGATGGAATTCGATGGGCGGTTCCCGGGGAAGACCCTGTGAGGCAGCAGCTGCCTGATCCTCTCCTGGGGCATCCCGGCCGCCTCCATTCCGGCCTGCGCCTCTGCTTCAGTCCTGCCGCGCATCAGCGCCTCGGTCTGGGCGAGGTAGTTGGAGAGCAGGATCAGATGGTGCTTTTCCGTCCCGCCTTCCCAGCCTGTGGGGTTGTGACTCCGGGCGGCAGCGATGAAGTCGCACGGGACAAGTCGCGTACCCTGGTGAATCAGCTGGTAGAAGGCATGCTGCCCGTTGGTCCCCGGCTCTCCGAACAGGATCGGACCTGTGTGATGGCCTCCGATAGTGCGGCCATCGCGGTCTGTCCCTTTGCCGTTGCTTTCCATGTCCGCCTGCTGAAGGTAGGCCGGGAATCTGTGCAGGTACTGATCGTACGGAAGGACGGCATGCGCATGCGCACCGAGGAAGTTGCCGTACCAGATGCCGAGCAGAGCCATCGTGACCGGTATGTTCCGCTCCCATGGCTCGGTCCTGAAGTGCTCGTCCACCTCGTGCGCTCCTCCCAGGAACTCCTCGAAGCGGTCCATCCCGATCAGGCATGCGATCGACAGGCCGATGGCGGACCAACAGGAGTATCTGCCGCCAACCCAGTCCCAGAAGCCGAACATGTTGCCGGCATCAATGCCGAAGGCCTCCACCTCGCGCCTGTTGGTGGATACCGCCACGAAGTGGCGCGCCACCGCCTCTTCGCTGCCGAGGCGGCCCACCAGCCAGGACCTTGCGGAACGGGCGTTGGTCAGGGTCTCCTGGGTCGTGAAGGTCTTGGAGGCGACGATGAAGAGCGTCGTCTCCGGATCAACGCACCGAAGCGTCTCGGCAAGATGGGTTCCGTCGACATTCGAGACGAAGTGTCCGCGCAGCCTGTCACTCCGGAATGGCTTCAGCGCCTCGCAGACCATGTGCGGCCCCAGGTCCGACCCTCCGATTCCGATGTTGACGATGTCGGTGACCGGCTTGCCGGTGTGCCCCTTCCATTCGCCGGAATGGACCGACTCCGAGAACCTGCGCATCCTGCCCAGCACCTCGTTGACCATGGGCATGACGTCAACACCGTTTACCAGGATGGGCCGGTTCGACCGGTTGCGCAGGGCGACATGCAGTACGGCACGGTTCTCGGTCTCGTTGATGAGGTCACCCCGGAACATCGCATCGACCGACTCCCTCAGACCCGCCTCATCCGCCAGACGGCGCAGCAGATCCATCGTCTCCGCGGTGATCCGGTTCTTCGAGTAGTCGAAGAGAAGATCGTCAAGGCTGAGTGAGAACCGGTCGAACCTCCCGGGATCGCTGTCGAACATCTCCCGCATCCGGAGATCCCGGATGAGATCCGAATGCTCCACAAGCGCCCGGTGTGCCGGATAGTCAGTGAAGGCAATCATCAGGCAGGCCCCCATTCAGCAGTCGATTATCATCCCACGCCCCCGGCTCAACCGCTCGCGCAGGGCGGACGGGTCCTGCACAGCAGGTCGCGGACCACCCGGGCCACGTTCTCCGCTGTGAAACCGAACTCCATATCCAGATCGCCGGATGGAGCAGACGCCCCGAACCCCGCCATGCCGATGACCCGTCCGGCCGGGCCGACGTATCGCTCCCATCCCATCGGGATCGCCTTCTCCACGGCGATCCTCGCCGCGACTTCGGAAGGCAGCACAAGAGCCCTGTACTCCGCGTCCTGCTCCTCGAACAGCTCCCAGGAGGGCATGCTGACTACGCGGGTCCGGATCCCCTCGGCCAGAAGCATTGCACGGGCCTCGAGCACAAGGCTCACCTCGCTGCCCGATGCCAGGAGCAGCGCATCGGGCCTCCCGTCATCCGTGTCTGCCAGTATGTACGCACCACGGGTGAGACCGGCCGAGGAGGCCAGGTGCGTGCGATCGAGTGTCGGGACGTTCTGCCGCGTCAGGATCAGCGCGGTTGGACGGCATGTCTGGTGAAGGGCGACCTTCCAGGCCTCCGCAGTCTCATTGGCATCGGCAGGACGCAGTACAAGAAGATTCGGGATGGCACGAAGCGCGGGGAGGTGTTCGACAGGTTGATGCGTTGGTCCGTCCTCGCCAAGGCTGATCGAATCGTGCGTGAAGATCTGGACAGCCGGGATCTTCATCAGGGCGGACAGGCGGAGGGCCGGACGCATGTAGTCGCTGAAAACGAGGAATGTCGCACCGTATCCCCGCAGCCCGCTGAGGGTGAGACCGTTGACAATCGCCCCCATGGCGTGCTCCCGCACGCCAAATCGCAGATTGCGCCCGCCCGGCTTCTCCTTCGACAGATCACCGCCGCCATCTATCAGGGTCTTCGTGGAGGGCGCCAGGTCGGCGGATCCTCCGAGCAGCCAGGGGATCCTCCCGGCCAGTGCGTTGATCACCTTTCCGGAAGCGGCCCGGGTAGCCATCCCCTTCAGGTCCGCCGGGAAGACCGGCACCCCGCCGTCCCATCCGTACGGGAGTCCGCCGCCCCTTATCATGTCCACCTGCGCGGCGAGATCCGGATACTCCTTCCGGTACGATGCGAAGAGGGCCTCCCAGTCCGCGCGTGCACTGCGTCCCCGCTTCGCAAGGGTCTTCCCGAAGCGCTCCATCACCCCTTCCGGGACAAGGAAGGATGAGTCCTCGGGCCAGCCGTAGACCTTCTTCGTCCTCCGGACCTCCTCCTCCCCCAGAGGCTCGCCGTGGGCCGAGGCGCTGTCCTGCCTTCCCGGGGAGCCGTATCCGATGTGGCTGTGCACGATGATGAGGGTCGGCCGATCCTTCGTCTCCCGGCGGGCATTCAGGCTGTGGGCAAACTCCTCCGGATCGTTCGCATCCCCGACCTCATCCACGTTCCATCCGTACGCATCGAATCGCGCCCGGACATCCTCTGTGAAAGCAAGATCGGTGGAGCCCTCGATGCTTATACGGTTGCTGTCGTAGATCCAGCAGAGGTTGGACAGGCCGAGATGCCCGGCCATGGACGCAGCTTCCGAGGTGATCCCCTCCATCATGCAGCCGTCTCCGGCCAGGGCATATACGTCGTAACCGAACAGCTCGTGCCCCGGACGGTTGTAGAACTCCGCCAGCCAGCGTCCCGCAATGGCCATCCCCACACTGTTGGCCGCACCCTGGCCGAGAGGACCGGTGGTGCACTCGATCCCCGAGGCAAGGCCGTACTCCGGATGACCGGCTGTGCTGCTGTGAAGCTGTCGGAACCTGCGGATCTCCTCCAGGGATATCGCAGGCCTGTCGGTGGGTCGGCCGTCAGGCCCAATCTGCCTTACACGGGCGAGGAAGAGCACAGAGTACAACAGCATTGACGCATGCCCGGCCGAGAGGACAAACCTGTCCCGGTTGATCCACGACGGGTCGTCCGGGTCGTAGCGGAGGAAACTGCGCCACAGCCCGTACACGACCGGGGCCATTCCCATTGCCGCCCCCGGATGACCGGAAGCGGCCTTCTGGACCGCGTCCATCGAAAGTGTCCTGATCGTGTTTACACACAGCTGATCAACTTCGTCGAAACGGTATGTCATGCCGGCTCCTCCCGGTGTTCACATCTTCAGGTCTTGCGCAGCCCGGAAGGCCGCTCCCAGCAGGGCGGTTTCGGGCTCCAGTATCACCCGCACAGGCATCCTCGCCATCAGGTCGGACATCCGCCCCTTTGCCCGCAGAGCGGCGAGGAATGTGCCGTCACGCAGTTTCGGCAGGATCTTCGGCGCAATCCCGCCTCCTATGTAGATTCCGCCAAGCGCCATCGCCTTGAGGGCCAGGTTCCCGGCCTCTGCTCCGTACAACGACACGAAGAGATCCAGGGCAGCCGCGCAGCGCCTGCACTCTCCCGACAGCGCGGACTCCGAGACAACCCTGCCCGGGTCCTCGCTGCCCAGCCTTCGTGCCAGCCAATCCGGCTCGGGACCAGGGTCGCCGGCATCGCGCAGGTACCGGTAGATCCGGAACAGGCCAGGGCCCGACACCACGCGCTCCACGCTGACGCGGGGCAGTTCCCGCATGAGATATCGCAGCAGGCCGATCTCGGGCTCGTTGCGCGGCGCGAAGTCGGCATGTCCGCCCTCTCCGGGTATCGGGCGCGGCCCCGACGGCCCGGGTATCAGGATCGCCTCTCCCAGGCCGGTTCCCGCCGCTGCCAGCACTGCCGGCGCCATCGGATCAGGCTCGCCGGGAGACAAGGTCAGGATCCGGTCCTCGTCCAGCATGGAGATGCCGTATCCGGTAGCCTCGAGGTCGTTGATGAGACGCAGACGGCCCAGGCCCAACTCCCGCATCAGGCTTGCGCCATCGACCGTCCAGGGGAGGTTGGTCGTGTCTGTTCGCTGTTCCACCACGGGCCCGGCAATCCCGAGGCAGGCAGTCTCGATGGAATCCGAACCGCTGCATTCGACCGCTGCCGCAGCTTCATCCAGGAAGAGCCGCATGAGTCCGCTGAGACGTTCCTGCTCCCCGCTCTTGTACATCGCCCTGTACAACAGGGCCGGCCGGCCCCCTGCCGGATCCGCACGGAAGAGCCCGAGTATGCTCTTCGTGCCCCCGATGTCCCCGGCCAGGATCATGGCGTGCCCGCCTTCCGGATCTCATAACCGCCGTCTCCGCCCAGAAGCGCTCCCGCGGCGGAATCAACGCAGTAGATCAGCTCTCCCTCATCCGGCGACACAAGCTGGGCGGGAATGCGCAGCGGGTCCCTCGGCCCGTCCAGTGTTTCCTTCAGGATGGCGGCCTTAGTGCTCCCGGAAACAAGGAAGACAACCCTGCGAGCCCGATTGAAGACGGGAGCAGTGAGCGTCAGGCGCAGGGCGCCACGCCCGGGAACCCCGCTTGCCGCGACCCATCTGCGGTTCTCGCTCAGGGCCTGGCTCCCCGGAAAGAGGCTGGCTGTGTGGCCGTCCTCCCCCATGCCCAGCATCACGAGATCGAACCGCGGCGGATCACCACGACCGAAGAAGCGCTCCAGATCCGCCTCATACGCTTCAGCAGCCCGGGCAGGATCGACCTCTCCGGCCATTCGGTGTACGGCATCGGGGGATAGCCCGAGTGGCGTAATCAGCTCATCCCTGGCCATCCCGAAGTTACTCTCCCCGTGATCCGGGGGAACTGTGCGCTCATCTCCCCAGAAGAGGTGTACAAGCTCCCAGGGAATCTCCCGGCGGAACGGCTCCCCTGCCAGGCGGCGGTATAGGCGGCGCGGCGTAGAACCGCCCGACAGCACCGCCGTGAAAATGCCCCTCTCCCGCACTGAATCCCGGGCACTCTCGGCGAAGAACCCCGCGGCGCCGAGTGCCATCGACTCCGCATCGCGGTACACGACGACACTGGGGTTCATAACTTCTCCATCTCTGCCGTGAAACGCATGACGTCCTCGAAAAGCCGGTCGCGGCCCGGCATGTCCAGCTCGTCCGAGATCAGCCCTGTCTCGTCCATCCCGTTGACCGGCACTATCCTGGGCCCCCACTGGTCCCCCGCTGATGCCGACAGGTGGCCGCTGTCGATGCACTCAACCCGGAAGACCGACCCGGGAGCAGCAAGCCGGACCGATGCCAGGCCGGCGATCGACTCCACTCCATCATTGGCCTGGAAGATGACGGCAGGCGCGTCGCCGCCGCCTGCAAGGCGGAACCCGGCCTCGCCGTCACCCTCGAGACGAAGCGGTGTGTCATGACTGCGGCCCATCCTTGTAGCCAGCCATCCGGCGATCATCAGCGCAGGGCCGCTGACATCCACCGGCAGCTGGCCCGGGTCGAAGCCTATCTCGATCCGGTCAATCCGGCTGATCTCCTCCACGTGCGCGTCCGGATCAAAGAGCCCGGCAACCGCCACCCGCCACGGCTCCAGGCGGGACCAGGCCAGATCGGTGAACAGAATCCCCGGAGTTCTGCGGATACTGCGGGCAATGCCTGTCATCTCCCTCATGCCGGGCGGCGCGAGAGCGCTGTCGACGATGACCCGGCCGGTGATCCCGGCAAGCTGATCGAAGAGTGGGGACCCGAACGCCGGGCTGTCTCTCCACCAGAGCACACGGGGGAGATCAGCTTCCAGAAGGGGCCTGACCAGGCTGGAGAGATGAGGCAGTTGGTCGCTCCCGCAGCGTACCAGTATCTGCTCTCCGCATACCTGCTTTCCACAGCAGAGCGAGTTGCAGAGCATTGTCACCTGCGTCTCGATCGCCACATCGCCCGTTGCGCCACACTCCATGGGGATCAGGAGGATCACCCGGCCGGGATGATCGCGCGTGATGACGCTCACGCTTTGCATGACGGATTGCGAGGCACCCTCTCCCGGTGCGTACACAACGAGGTTCATCATGCCGGCCCGCATGACAGCCTGTTCATCTTCCGTCGTCCCGGACCCCGCCGCCTGCTTCCAGAGCTCGCGGAGTCTGCGCTCGATGGCGGGAGTGTCCAGTTGCGGACCGCTGCATCTTCTCAAGGCCGCCTCCACACTATGCCGGCGGACTCCGCAAGGAGGTCGGCCCCGGCAGGTCCCCAGCTCCCGGCATCATAGTTGGGGAAGTCCGGCCGGGCTGAACTCCACGAGTCCAGTACGGGCATCATCAACTCCCAGGCCCTCTCGACGAAATCACGCCTTCCGAACAGTGTGGAGTCACCGTTCAGCGCATCCAGGAGAAGCCTCTCGTAGGCATCGGGCACCCGGGCGCCGAATGACGTTCCATAGCGGAACTCCATGTTCACGGGGCGGATCATGATCGACTGCCCCGGGATCTTGGCGCCGAACCTGAGGGTGATCCCCTCGTCGGGCTGAAGGCGTATCACGAGCGTGTTCGGCTCGAGGCCTTCCTGCGCCGTTCCCGCGAAGAGCAGATGCGGCACACGCCGGTAGTGAATCGCCACTTCGGTGACCTGCCGGGGCATTCTCTTGCCGGATCTGAGGAGGAAGGGGACATCGGCCCAGCGCCAGTTGTCGAGGTGCAGGCGGAGCCCGGCGTAGGTCTCCGTATCGGAGTCCCGGGCCGTTCCATCCTCCTCCCTGTACCCGGGAACCGGACGTCCGTCCACAGACCCGGGCCCGTATTGCCCGCGCACCGAGTGCCTGCGCACCGCATCCCCCGTGAAAGATCTCACAGCTCTAAGGACCTTGAGCTTCTCGTCGTGAACCGGACCTGCCTCGAGGGACGACGGAGGTTCCATGGCGACAAGGGCAAGCACCTGCAGCAGGTGGTTCTTCAGCATGTCGCGCAGGGCTCCGGCCTTCTCGTAGTATCCTCCACGGCTGCCGACCCCGATGCTCTCCGCCGCCGTGATCTGGACCGCCTGGATGTAGCGGCGGTTCCACAGCGGCTCGAAGATCCCGTTTGCGAAGCGCATCACCATTATGTTCTGCACCGTCTCCTTGCCCAGGTAGTGATCGATCCGGTAGATCTCCTCCTCGCGGAAGCTCCCCGCAAGCTTGTCATTCAGCAGGCGGGCCGTCTCCAGGTCACTGCCGAACGGCTTCTCCACAATGATCCTCGACCATCCGGATTCGGAGCGGTTGAGGCCGGCTTCAGTGAGGCAATCCACGATGCGCTTGTACAGGTCCGGCGGAGTGGCAAGGTAATACAGCGTCCTTCCGGAAAGCCCCCGCTCGCTGTCCAGCCTGCCAAGGAGATCCTTCAGGCCATTCCAGGTGGTTTGATCATCGGGATCGGTCGGATTGAAGAAGAGGCCGGCCGCGAAATCCCGCCACACGGCCTCGTGAGGCTCCTCTCCCGCCCTCTCAGCAACGGCCGAGAACATCCGCTCACGGAACCGGTCATGGTCCATCTTCGTCCGTGAGGCGCCGACAATGACCGTCCCTGCCCCGAGCAGATTCTGTCTGTGGAGGCTGTACAGGGCGGGCATCAGCTTCCGCCTGGTCAGGTCGCCTGTTGCCCCGAAGATGACCACCCGGCAGGGAACGGCCGGCTTCTGTGAGCGCAATCCGTCGCGGAACGGATTGTCGGCGGACATCTACGACTCCCCACCCGGCGCCGCGGAGTCCCAGTCGGTGTGAACAGGCTCCGCATCCGGCCGGTCGACCCGCTGGTACAGATGCGCCCCGAAAAAATCGCGCTGCGCCTGGGTGAGATTCTGCGGAAGCGACCCTGTCCGGTAGCTGTCGAAGTAGCTGAGACTCGCTGCGATCGCAGGTACCGGAATACCCGACTCCTGTGCAAGAACAGCAACGCGCCTCCAGCGGGGCTGCGCCTCCGACAGCGTCTTCAGGAATTCCGGATCAAGAAGCAGGTTGGCAAGCTCCGGGTTGTCCAGGTATGCCCTGCGGATCGGCTCGAGTATCCGGGCCCTGATTATACAGCCGCCCCTCCAGATGCGGGTCACCTCGCGAAGGTCGATCTCCCACCCGAACTGCCGCGCGCCTGACCGGATCAGCGCCATCCCCTGTGCATATGTACAGATTCTGCCGGCGTGAAGGGCGTCGTGAACCGCGGTGATGAGTTCACCGCGGTCTCCCGTGTACTGCGCAGGTGATGGACCACGGATCAGCGACTCCGCCTCCACCCTCTCATCCTTCAGGCTCGAGAGGACACGGGCCGTGATGGCCGCGTGTATGGTCGGCAGGGCGACGCCGAGTTCCAGGGCGGCAGCCGAGGCCCATCCGCCCGTCCCCTTCTGGTCTGCCTTGTCGAGGATCAGGTCGACCAGCGGCCGTCCGGTTTCATCGTCGACAACCGACAGGATCCTGGATGTGACCTCTACCAGGTAGGACTCAAGGGGACCGCGATTCCACTCGCCAAACAGGCCGGCAAGTTCGGCAGCCTCCATGCCGGCGACACGGCGGAGTATGTCGTACGCCTCGGCGATCAGCTGCATGTCGCCGTACTCGATCCCGTTGTGGACCATCTTGACGAAGTGCCCGCTTCCGCCCGGCCCGATGTGCGTCACGCAGGGTTCGTCGTCCACCTTCGCGGCGACCGCCTCGAACATGCGGCGGAGCTTGGCGTAGGCCTCCGGCTTTCCGCCGGGCATCAGGGACGGCCCCCACAGGGCGCCATGCTCGCCTCCGGACACCCCCGTCCCGATGAAGTGGAATCCGGCTGCCGAGAGGAACTGCTCGCGGCGGCGCGTATCCCTGTAGTGGGAGTTGCCCCCGTCGATGATGATGTCGCCCGGGTCGAGGTGGGGCTTGACCTGCTCTATGGTCCAGTCTACGGCATCCCCCGCCTTCACCAGCAGGAAGAGCTTGCGGGGGCGCTCCAGCTTGGCGACCAGTTCCTGCGGGGAGCGGGCCTGGAGTATCTCCTTGTCGCTGTGCCGGTGCGTGAACTCCGCCGTTGCTTCCGCCCTGCGCGCCCACACAGCGACGGGGAACCCGTTCCGTTCGAAGTTCAGGGCCAGGTTCTGACCCATCACGCCGAGGCCCATCATCCCGATCCTGGCTTGCTTGACCGACGCCATTGCTTCCGTCTCCATGCACCCGGCGCCATCGGACCCGGGCTGACTGGCTGTGCCGTACGGCACCGGCTCCATTCCGCAGGCAGACACGCTCCCGCGGTCATCCCTCTGCAGGCAGGTAGAACCGTATCCGCGCAGGGAAGAGAGGACAAGGGCCCATTCCTCCCATCCATCCTGATTGTGGGAGGCCGCCGGCGCCCGGGTCATGACTCACGCCCCGAATGCTGGTAGAATCCGGGACGTGGCAGAAAGCGGTCCAACGGACGAACCTGTGATGCGGAGTCACGATGCCGGCCAACCTGTCCGCTCAGTACATCGCTGCCGAGGAGCGCTTTCGCGAGGCTTCGACCATCGAGGAGAAGATCGAATGCCTGCGCGAGATGATGGCTGTCATCCCCAAGCACAAGGGGACGGAGAAGCTGCAGGCCGACCTCAAGCGCCGCCTGTCCAAGCTCCAGCAGGACCAGGAACAGCAGCGCAGGTCCGGAGGCGGCAGGAAGGATCCCGGGCACGTCCCAAGGGAGGGGGCGGGGCAGGTCGTGCTGCTCGGTCCGCCCAACGCCGGCAAGTCCTCGCTTCTTGCGGCGATGACGAACGCGCACCCGGAGATCGCCGAGTATCCCTTCACAACCCACATGCCCCAGCCCGGAATGCTCCCGTACAAGGACATCCAGATCCAGCTCATCGACTCCCCGCCTGTTGCGACAGAGCCTTTCGACCCGATGCACATCACTCTCGCGCGAGGGGCGGACATTCTGCTAATCCTGCTCGATCCTTTTGACATCGATCTGCTGGATCATGTGGAGCTACTGCCGAAGCTGCTTGCCCGCTGCCGTATCATCCCCCGGGGCCGCCCGGTGCCGGAGGAACTCACCCTTGCCGGGCGGGTGGTGCCGGTGCAGATCGCGATCAACAAGGTTGATCTGACCACGCCCGGGTCCATGGCCGATCTGGCTCTGGCGATCGATCTTGTGCTGGATGGCCTGGGGCGTGACCTTCCCATGCACAGGGTGTCTGCGGAGACGGGCATCGGCCTTGAAGAGCTCGGCAAGTCTTTGTTCGAGACGCTGGCCGTCGTCCGCGTGTACAGCAAGGAGCCCGGCAAGAAGCCGGAGACGGACAGGCCGTTCGTGCTCGCGCAGGGATCCACGGTGATCGATCTCGCCCGGATCATCCACAAGGACCTCGTGGAGAACTACCGCTTCGCCCGAATCTGGGGTTCTGCCAGATTCGACGGGCAGCCTGTCGAGAGGAATCACGTCCTTGAGGACGGCGACATAGTGGAGATACACGCCTGATCATCCCGCCTTCTGTCGGGGCCATGACAGGGGTGAGCCATGACCGACAGGATCACTCCCCCTGTCCCCGGACTGCGCATGTTCCCGGCAGTCTGCCACGAGGGGGGCGCGGGTAACGCCGACTACCGTTGTGGACATATCCGGAATGCTGATATGCTCCGCGACGGAGAAGCTGATCCCGGGTCTTCAGCAGTCTGCCGGGGAGTATCATGGCAGGAAGAGAGCATATCGCGCGTTTTCTTGCCAACCGATCCATCGCCCTCGTCGGCGCATCGCGCTCCGGGAGGAAGTTCGGCAACCTTCTTCTTCGCGAACTGCGGAGCCGGGGATACCGGATTCTGCCTGTCCACCCTCACGCGAAGGAGATAGAGGGGGAGGCGGCGTACTCAGGATTCGACGCTCTGCCCGAACCTGTGGAAGCTGCAATTCTGGTCCTGCCTCCCCGGGAGACGGAACGGGTGGTGGGAAACGCGGCTGACGCCGGAGTGAAGACGGTCTGGATGCAGTACGGTGCCCACTCGAGGGAGGCGGTCCGAATCTGCGGAGAGCGCGGCATCGATGTCATAAGCGGAGAATGCGTGATGATGCACGCCATGCCCGTGAGGTCAGTGCACCGTCTGCACCGGTGCATCTGGAAGATTCTGGGCAGGCTGGACTGACGGTGCCCTGGCGCTGGATCTCACCGCCTGCGGGTGGAACAGCCTCCGGCCGGAGTGCCTGCGAAGCCCGGATCATCAGGACTTCCGGGGCAAGGATGTTTGGCATGCGTATCTGCAAGGTCTTGAGAATGCTGATCCACACAGTTTCCGTAACTGCCGCCGCGGCTCTGCTGCTGTCGGCGGTTAATCTTCCGTCGCCGGCCAGTGCGTCAGGGGCTTCGAGGACCGCATCGTGGGAAGCCGATCTCACGGCCCTGATCCGTGCGGATCACCCCGACACCGTGGACATTCTGATGCGGAGGATTCTGGCGGCGAATCCTTCGCGGGGCGAGGTGTCGTCCAGTCTCGGCGCGATCCCGTTCGACGCGCCGGCTCTTCGGGGCGGATTCCTCGCGGACTCCCTTCCCTGCATCGACGGAGTTGTCAGACCATATCTCGCGTACATCCCTTCGGACTATGACGAGACAAGACCTGCGCCGCTGCTGGTCTACCTGCACGGGGGCGTGAGCAGATCGGAACTGATCCCCGTTTCGGATTACCTGGAGAGCCTCTCCGGCGACAACGAGTTCGTGACACTGGCCGAAGGGAGGGGATGGCTCATGCTGTTCCCCCTCGGCCAGGCCGGGGCAACCTGGTGGGACCGGGTCGGCATGGCCAACGTCAGGGACCAGATCAGGAAGGTCAAGAGGGCGTACAACGTCGACGACGACCGCGTATGGATGACCGGCTTCTCCGACGGCGGTTCGGGATCCTACGGATTCGCCATGCTAAGCCCCGACGACTTCGCGGCGTTCGTTCCGCTATGCGGACACCTCGGAGTCGCGGGCCTGGTGGGCGAGTACGAGACATACGCACCCAACCTGCGCAACACACCCGTGTACGCCGTGAACACCGACGGCGACGGGCTCTACCCGTCTGCGGAGATGGCCAGGATCGTGGCGATGGCTGCCGGCGCCGGGGCGGAGATATCGTTTCGCGAGTACCGGGGTTTCGGACATACCATGGACTTCCTGCCGCTCGACATCCTCCGTATCGCGCGCTTTCTGGAGGAACGCCCCAGGGACTCGTTCCAGCCCCGCATCTACTGGGAGACGGCCGATCCGGAGGTGGGATCCTGCCGGTGGTTCCGCATAGCCGCAGTTCATCCCTGGGAGGCTGCCGACTGGCACAGGGATCACAATACGATACTGGTCGACCGCAGGATCACCTTCGGCTTCATGGCGGACAATGCATATGAGGGCCCTGGGATCCGGGTGGACCGGCTTGCAGACGGCGACACTCCTGCGCGCAGGGCGGGGCTTCAGGCTGACGATCTGATACTCGCCTGCAATGACTACCCGACTCCGGACCTCCGGAGTCTGAACGAGTTCAAGGAGACTCTGAGCCTGGGCGATCCCTTCTCAATGCTTGTGCAGAGGGATGGCCGAACACTCGAGATCCGCGGGCGCCTGCCGGAACCGGGGAGCCGATTCCTGTTCCCGAGGAAGGCCCCCTCGGCCGCAGCACGCGTTCAGGCAATCGGAAACCGTATCATTGTGGAAGGCTCGAGATTGTCATCCTTCGCGCTCAGGGTGCATCCGGAGATGTTCCAGGTCGATCATCAGGTCGTAATCGAAGTGGACGGGGCAATCGTATACGACGAAGTGGTTGAGCCGGATGTGGAGTACATGCTGCGCAACTTCCTGGAGCACCGTGACCGCCGCCTGCTCTACATCGCCGAGATCCGCATCGACCTGGAGCAATGATCGCTGCGTCTCGCGCGTCATGCCCCGCATTGCCCGGATCAGGGCCTCCCGCAGACTCCATGGGTCACCGGCGCCCCCGGCCGCGTCAGCGGCCAGGCGCGGCGACTCGCAACTGAAGCCGGCAGCCCCGGCTTCCGCTACCAGTTGTAGGTGATCCCGAAAGCGAGGTTAAGGCTGCTGTCCTTCGGCTTCCCGTCAGAGTCCTGGAAGACCTTCTCGCTGCTCATGTCCATCCGCAGTTCCAGAACCGCGTCGAGCCCCTTGTCTATGGACAGGGTCGGTGCAACGGTGACGGCCTGGCGCGTTTGCGCCTTCCATTCCGGCTCTGCATCACTCCCGGTATTCACCATGCCGAACACATATCCATCCTTATCGTCGAGGTGGTCGTAGCGAACTGTAAGGCCCAGCTCATCAGTCAGGCTGCGATGGGCCATGAGCAGGAGTCCGAGCCACTCCTGCTCGATTTCGCCGGGAGACTCTCCGCTGTCCTTCGCCGCAACCGCCAGCGGAGTCTTCACGAAGCCGAGGTTGACCTCGCCACCGAATACCCACCCCTCAGGCTCATACGCAAGCTCCACATCGATCATCGTGCGCTTGAACTCCGGCGCAGAATCGAAGTCGGCATCAGGATCCGGGCCTTCTCTTTTGCCAATCGACTCATACTGGCCGTTCCCGAACCCCCTCTCCTTGCCCGAGATCGCCACCACTCCGGCCGAAAGTGCGTCCATTCCGAAGTCAAGGCGGCCGCCGAAGGTCTTCATCCTGTTGGTGTTCGCATTCTGATCCCAACCGTTCACGACGAAGGCGGACACATCGAGCAACTTCCCGATCCCGCGACCGATCTTGAGGCCGGTCAGGTTGTCGGGGGCGCCGTGCTCCGACACCAGCCCGAAGGAGTACTGGTACAAATCCGGCGCGTCGACATCCTCGAATCCGACCGGCGCGTTAAACTTGCCCAACGTCAAGGTCCAGCAGCCGACGGTGTGCGCCACCCAGGCCTGCTCGACATCCGCAACGAACTCGTTGCCGTCCCTGGTCCAGTCGACATCGGCCCGGAATGACGTGTTCGATGTGACTTCGTGGATGACCTGCAACTCGACCTCATTGAGGCCGAACTCGCCTGTGTTCTCGTCGATGTTCCGCGTATAACTGGCATCGATGAACCCGCCGATGGTCGGCCCTCCCGCAGATGCACATGCCGCTAACGATGCGCATAGAATCAGGGCAATGAGACTCCTCATGACTCGGACTCCTTTCCGAAAACTGCTCCCGGCCGGATGACCACCCCTCCATCTGGTCTCCCGGACATCACAAGGGCAGGCCCGGAGCCGCACGGCCTGGCGTGATGCGGACTCCATCCGTGGAGCCTGCAGCCTTCCGGGAGAGCATCCAGAATCTGCGCAGGTCATGGTAGCCCGGCCGGGCCTGCGCGCAAGGAAAAGGTTGGCGGTAATCCGTCGTGGCTCCACGCGGCACACGGGCTAATCCCCGCGTGACAGCACGACATCCGACCATGCGCCACACTCTCCAAACCAATCCTTCTGGACCCAAGACTGCATCTCTAGTGGGCCCGGACCTTGCGTGTGCCGGCAGTCTCAGGAGCAGGGCTCAGGCAGATAGCACGCACCCTCGGTGTCTCCCATTCGACAGTCATGCGGTACATAGGCAGGGCAGCCCGTTGAGGCGCAAGGGACGTATGACACCAGCGCAGAAGAAGAAGCGGGCCCAACTGGAGAAGCAGTATGGCCGGCCGGACCCCAGGGCAGTGGAGCGCAACATGGGGTATCTGGTCGAGCATCGGTGTAACTATGCCAGGTGAAGGGGGTTGGGGCTGTCGGATGACGTCC
>CAZWSC010000077.1:0-17168 GCA_964636385.1 uncultured bacterium | reverse complement strand
AGGATGGATCGCGAGGGGTTCTTCCTCGAGCCAACCGTGATCGGAGGGGTGACCCCGGAGATGCGCATCGCCCGGGAAGAGGTCTTCGGCCCGGTGGCGCCGATCCTGGTCGTCAAGGACGAGGAGGAGGCGATCGCCCTGGCGAACCAGACCGAGTTCGGCCTGGGCGGCAGTGTGTGGACTTCGGATCCCGGGCGCGGAATCCGCGTGGCCAGGCGGATCGAGGCAGGGACAGTCTTCGTCAACTCGATCGTGAAGTCGGATCCGCGCATGCCCTTTGGCGGCGTGAAGAAAAGCGGCCTCGGCCGCGAACTGGGCCGCCACGGCCTGATGGCGTTCGTGAATGTGAAGGGGCTGAGCGTCTATACGCACGGCTGACCGGCGTCGTGCTGATCGTGACCGCGGTCATGCTGGTGGGGTTGGAGAAGGATCGCGGCGAGATCACGCGGCGGCAACTGGCCCTCGGGATCCTCCTGAGTCTTCTCTACATGATCACGCTGACATCCAGTCTGGTGATGGTGAAGCCGCTGCTGGAGCGCTCCCCGGTCCTGTGGGTGACGCAGATGCGCCTTCTTTCGGCGATACCGGTCCTGCTGCTGATGCTGGCACTGCATCCGGGACGGAGGGAGATACTGGGATCCCTGAGCCACGCCGGCGGCTGGCGGTTCATCGTGCCCGGGGCCGTGCTGGGCAACTACCTCGCCCTGATCACATGGCTTGGCGGGATGAAGTACGCGATGGCCTCGGTGGCGTCGGCGCTTAACCAGACCAGCAATCTGTTCGTGTTCCTGCTGGCCGCAGTCTTCCTGGGGGAACGGGTCACACTGTTCAGGCTTCTGGGGATACTGCTCGGCGCGGGAGGGGTGTACCTCGCGACCTTCGGGTAGGGGGTGCGGGGTGGTCGTCGGGCGCCGCAGGATGCTGCCGTACGTCGCCGTGTGTCGTTGTGTCATGTCTCGAGGCGACTTGTGATCGCCTGCCAGATCTCCGAGAGCCCCAGGTTTCCGGCCCAGCGCTCGATGTAGCCGCGGTCGATCTCGTCCGGGCTTGTCAGCAGCATTCCCGTGATGTCGCGCAGATGCTTCTCGGAGCCCCCCTCTGCGTAGTACTCCATCTTCTTGATGACCACGTCTTCCGGAGCTGCGAAGTTGGCCTCATATGAAGGATCAGGGTGGATGCGGCGCATCCGTTGAAAACGGCTCTGGTCGAAGGGAGTGTCGCGCCGGATCATCACGTCGATCTTCAGGCCGGATGCCGGGTGGATGATGTTGAACTGGCCCCGGCTCCGTATGGCCTCTCCGATCATCTCCGCGCTGATGTAGTGCTCGTCCCCGGAGAAAGCCGCAACGAGCTGCGGGATCTGCTCCTCGGTAATCCCGGCAACGATGTCGATGTCGTTGGTGAAGCGGGGCTCGCCGTAGGCCATGGCAGCGATTGAACCCGTGACGAGGTAAGGAATGCCCAGGCTTTCCAGGATCCCGACCACGCGTTCCAGGAGCTCAGATGGTCCCATGGGACAGCCTTCTTACGACCTCCCGCCGGATCTCCTCCGGGCTCCGCTCCGGGTGACGTTCGGCCAGCTGGGTGAGGAGCATGGTGCGCACCGACTCCCAGATCCCGAATGCGATGGCAAGGCGCTCCGCGGGTGTCTTAGCACGCAGCACCTCGGCCATGGCCTGGTCAACGATCTCGATCTGGCCGGCATCGAGTCTCACTCTGTTCTCGCTTTCCCCGTGACCTGACGAACAGATGCGCGGTCGATGATCGCCCGAAGCATCATGCGGCCCCTTGTTGACCGACCGGATCGGGATCGTAGCGCGACTGCGGCGCTACTTCAACCGCCGGCGTCGATGAGAATCTGCCGGACCGCCCTGTTCGTGGGTCTCGTGACGAAACGCAGGGAAGGGCGTGTCAGACAGGACGCGCTCACCTCTCGCGACGTGGTACCCGTGGGCATTCCTGGCCTTTCCTTTCCGGTGTCATCGGGAACGCCCGGTCCGGTATCATCGCGGGGCTCATGCCTCGTCCACGCTGCCGACCAGGACGGGCGATGCGCAACCCTTACAGGGCTTCCACGTGGCCGAGGCTGTGAGGGAGCCAGAATGACCAGCCCGCATGGAGGGATCTGTGGAACTCTTGCAGATGCCGTTTTGGCAGATACCCGCGTTGATGGCTGGCGGTGTCCTGTGCGGGATCATAAACGCGCTCTCCGGCGGCGGATCCTTTGTGACGCTGCCGCTTCTTCTCATGACGGGCATGCCGCCCCAGGTCGCCAATGCGACCAACAGGATCTCGATTGCGCTGCAGTGCGCCTCGGGGGTTGCCACATATCACAAGCGAGGGGTGAGGCCATGGCGCGAGGTGTTGCCTCTCTCGATCCCGATGTCGGTCGGTTCGTTCCTCGGGGCCTACCTGGCCGCCCGCGTGGATGAGGATCTGTTCCGCAGGGCCGCCGCGGTTCTCTTCCTTGTGATGATAGCGACGATCTTCGTTGATACGAAGCGGTGGCAGAGGCCCCAGGGCGCAGGGAGGGTCCGGCCGCTCCTCTACCCGCTGTTCTTCCTGCTGGGCGTGTACGGCGGGTTCCTGCAGGCGGGGCAGGGGACGATCCTGATCGCGCTCCTTGTTCTCGGTGGCGGATACGACGTCGTGCGGGGGAATGCGCTGAAGTTCTTCCTGACGCTGGTCTTCATCGTGGTGTCGCTGGTCGTGTACGCGGATGCCGGGCAGATCCGCTGGATCCCGGGGCTTGTGCTTGCCGCGGGCAGCATGCTGGGTGGGCACATCGGCGCGCGCCTTGTGATGGCGAAGGGGTCGAAGCTCGTGCGGATCTTCGTGGTCCTGTCTGCGATCGCTGCGATCGTGAAGCTGCTGACTACGGGCTGATCTCGAGGTGGTGAGTCGGATCCGAAGTGTGGCAGGTGATGACACTGCCCCGATCTGCCTAGTTCCAGGCTATGTACGAAGCAGGTGGCAGGGGGACGCAGACCGATGATGCCGGTGAAGATCGCATACCTCATCACCGGCGCCCTCGCCCTGACCCTGGGCATCGCCTTAGTCATCACATCGGTTCGGGAAGCGGAGAGGCGTGCCGCATTGGTCAGCGCCCTGGGCTGCCTGCTGCTTGCCGCTGCATGGTCCGGCTGGTACGCGTGGTTCAGCAGCCGCCCCGCGATCCTGCTCCTGCCCGCCGCCGCGGTGTGGCTCGCGGCACTGCTCTTCTTCTCCCCGACAGGCCGCGTCCGCGGGCTGCGAATCCTGGAGTTGGGGGAGCGAGTTGATGAGCGCGATGTGATCTTCGCGCGGGAGGAGTATGAACAGGGCACCGACAGGTACGAGGAGTACTATCGCCGACGGCCGGAGAAGAAGGCGATCGACGACAAGATCCGCTCGCTGCCGCCTCTGCTCTCCCCTGGAGGGCGCTTCTACAAGGCCGTCGAGTCCGAGCGCATCAGGCAGATCTTCGCGGTCATCGAGGAGCTGGCCCGCCGGGTGGACGGGCCGGTTGCCGCGACGAGATGCGCGATCCCGCCGGATGAAGCCTCCGCGATGGTGAAGAGCCTCGTCCTGGGGCTGGGAGCGGACGTCGTCGGCATAGCGCCCCTGGATCCCGCCTTCGTTTACACCCACGTCGGGCGCGGCCCTGAACCATACGGCCGGCCGATCGAGACTTCGCACACTCACGCAATCGTTTTCGGGATGGAGATGCGGCCGGCTGCTGTGAGGCAGGCTCCGCGCCTTCCGATCACGGAGGAGTCGGCAGTGCAGTACCTGCGCGGCGCCCAGATCTCGGTATCTGCGGCAGCGCTCCTGCGCGAGTGGGGCTGGTCTGCGAGGGCTCACACGGCGGGCAGCAACTACCAGGTCATGCTGCCGCCCCTTGCACACGCCGCCGGCCTGGGAGAACTGAGCCGGATGGGTTACCTGATCAGCAGGCAATACGGCCCCAGGCTGAGGCTGGGCGCCGTTACAACCAGCCTCCAGCTTGTACCCGATCAGCCTGACCGCTTCGGAGTGCAGGCATTCTGCGGGATCTGCAGGAAGTGCGCGGATGCATGCCCCTCAGGCGCGATACCGCGCGAAGGCAGGACCGTCGTTCGCGGGGTCGAAAAGTGGATGCTGCAGGCGGAGCAGTGCATCCGCTACTGGAGAACCGTGGGCACAGACTGCGGTCTGTGCATGCGAGTATGCCCTTTCAGCCATCCGAAGGGGATGGTGCACGACCTGGTGCGGCTGGGCGTCAGGCGGTCGGCCCTTGCGAGGGTCGTGTCTGTCTGGGGGGATGATCTGCTGTATGGGCGCGCGTGGGGTCAACCTTGAGCAGGACCAGGGTCAGGTCGTCGGCGTGGTTCGCAAGGCCGGAGAACCCCTCAACAGCGTCGAGCACGGCCCGGCCGATTGCCGCAGCGCTCTCGATGCGCCGCTCGCAAAGGACTGCGGTCAGCCGTTCGACGCCGAACTCCTCGTCGGCAGGGGACCGGGCTTCGGTCACGCCATCGGTGTAGAGACAGAGTAGATCGCCAGGCATGAGTTGTACGGAGGCGGCCTCGTACGGCGTATCGGGCATCAATCCAAGGAAGATGCTCCCGGCCTTGAGCACCGTTACCGACCCGTCGGCGTGCACTAGGATCGGCTCGTCGTGCCCTGCGCGGACGTAGCGCAACCGGTGCGAGCTCTTCTCGATCTCCGCCAGCAGGAGCGTGACGAACACCCCGGGATCGACGTTGCTGTGAATGAGGCGGTTGAGGTTCCTGGCCGTCGTCTCGAGGTCGAAGCAATCCTGCATGAGGTGGCTGTGCAGACCGGCTTGGGTGTTCGACATCAGGAGAGCCGCCGGCAGCCCCTTGCCGGACACATCGGCGATGCACAGAACAAGCGGGCCGTCAGGGCCGACATCGATCAAATCGTAGTAGTCGCCCGAGACCTCGGCTGAGCTCAGGTTCACGCCCCACAGGTCGAACCCGGCAACCTCAGGCACCGCGCGGGGCAGGAACCGCTCCTGGGTCTGGCGGGCCGTCCTCAGCTCGCGGCGCATGAGGTCCAGGCGGAAGCGTTCTACACGCAGGTCGCGCGAAGTCAGGGCCGCCATAAGGAATGACCACAACACGACCTAGGCAGCTGTCAACGGCAGTGAAGCATCGCGCACCGGCGCCCCGCGCATGAGTGTCTCGGTAATGGCGGTCAGCCGGTGTGTTCGGAGCAGACATATGGTACGTGGAACGGCGGTGAGTCGTGCCGCGTTCGGGCGAAGACCAGGTGGCAGGATAGAAAGGTTGACATTCGTTAGCGAGTGCCGTACTTGTTATCCATGACCGAGGACCGCTACAAGCGCGCACTGGAGGTGTTTCGCCAGCATGGGGGGACCCTGCGCACGGGGGATGCCCTGGCTCTGGGCATACATCCTCGCATCCTCTACCGGATGCGGGATGACCGCGTGCTCGAACAGATCAGTCGAGGCGTCTTCCGCCTTGCTTCGCTGCCCGGGCTTTCCCACCCGGATCTGGTGACGGTGGCCCTGCGAGTACCTCGCGGTGTGGTGTGCCTCGTTTCTGCTCTTGCCTACCATGATGCCACCAGCGAAGTGCCGCATGAGGTCCAGATCGCTCTGCCTCGGAAGACCAAAGCGCCGAAGCTCGATTACCCGCCGCTCCGGGTGTTCTGGTTCTCGGACGCCGCCCTGTCTGAAGGCGTGGCGACTGTCGTGCTCGACGGCATCGAGGTGCGCATCTTCGACCTTCCCAAGACCGTGGTCGACTGCTTTCGCTTCCGCAACAAGCTCGGCCTCGATGTTGCAATCGAAGCCCTCGGCCAGGCCATCAGGCGCAAGGGTGTCCAGCCTGCCGAGGTGCTGCACTATGCGAGGGTTTGTCATGTCGAGCGAGTCATGCTGCCGTACATCGAGGCGATTCAATGAAGAAGCCGATCACCAACATGGCTGCATCGGTTCACGCCCGCCTGCTGAAGCGCGCGAAGGTCGAGGGTCGCCCGTTCAACGAGCTTCTCCTGCCCGCGAGCGTGACCGGCCAGGAGATTCGTCTAGCAGCCAACTATGAAGGAGTCCGCGTGCGATGCGGCGGCACCCCCGGGAGTGCGCGAGTTGCGCTCCAGATCGACGGGCAGTGGAAGCCGGGCGGTCCATGGGACGCGGGCTCGTCGGGGAGGATGGCCCGCAGACAAGCCTACCGCTCCTGATGACCAACCGGCCGCCGATTGCGATCGGGCGGGAGGGGATCGTTGTGCCCCCGGAGGCTCTGTCTTCGGGGAGTTTCGGGGACAGGGCTGTCTTCCGGCAACTCAGGGAAGGCGAAAGCATGGGACATCTCGATGAGATCGTGAAGCCATCCATTGCCTACCTCAGCTCGGATGAGGCGCTGAACAGCCTGGAGCGCGACCCGTACTGGCCGAAGTGGGACTCGCCCTGGTGGCACATGCTGTTGCTGCACGAGTTGGGCCTGTCGAGCGAGATCCCCGAGGTCTCGATCCTGAAGCTGGTCAAGAAGCTGAAGACCCACTACCTCGACACCTTCCCCGTTCGCGAGGAAGAGCTGCCGCCTGGGGTCGATCCCTACAGACAGATCATGTGTTTCTGCGCCCTCGGGAGTGTCTACCAGCTCCTTCACGGCTGCGGCGTCGATCTCGAGAGCGAGCTCCCCTGGATGCGGCCCTGGTTCACGGCATACCAGCTTCCGGATGGCGGGTTGAACTGCGATGAGGCGGCTTATACGAAGTCCAACCCGAAGAGCTCCATCGTCTCCACGGTGCCATGTCTGGAAGCCATCCTGTACTGCCATTGGGGAGGACTGAGTGACGAAGAGGTGGAGTTCCTCGATCGGGGAGCGCGCTACCTTATACAGCACGGGCTGTTCAGACGCGTCTCCGATGGAAAGGTCATCAACCCGGACTGGCTCGAGATCCGGTTTCCCCGCTTCTATGAGTACGACTACCTGAGGGGCTACTGCTTCCTGGCCAGGTGGCGCCGGAAGTCTGGCTTCCCGATTCCGGAAGAGCTGACCGACGAAGTGAAACGACTGGTCACCAGGCAGCTGTCAGCCTCGGGTGACATCGTCCTCGATCGGTACCATCAGCCGGAGGATCGCAGCTACAATCCGCAACCGGATGGTTCGTGGCAGATGGGCCCGGTAAGCGAGTTCGATCTGATGAAGCAGGTGAGCTCCAAAGGGCTGGTCTGCCCGCCTCTCACAAAGGCTTTCGAAGAGGCCGGCTTGTGCTGATTCCGCAATCCCTCGAGGCAGAGAGGATGGGTCCCGCTGGACCGGATTGAGGCCGGATAAGGCGGTGTCCGGGTACCCCGGTCAATCATGAACAGTGCTCATGCATCATATGGGGGAGTGCAACTGTCTGTAATGGCATTGCCGGCTATCATCCCCGGCACTTCTGCCGCCAACCGGCAGGGAGCAATGAAACTTATGAAGAGCACCGATTTCCCGCAGGATGAGAGCATCCAGGGCGCATTCGACGGCTCGTGGCGCGCCGGTGGACCTGGTATCCGCTCACAAACCCCGATCGATGGCGGGCTTCTCGGCGAGGTGACCTCGGCCTCGGAGGCCGACACCGACCGGGTGATCGAAGCGGCGCACGAAGCCTTCCTGCGATGGCGGGAAGTGCCGGCCCCCGGCCGGGCGGAGGTCGTGCGGCGCCTGGGCATCGTGCTGCGCGAGAGCAAGGATGAGCTGGCGCAGCTTGTGACGCTGGAGACGGGGAAGATCCTGTCCGAGGCACGCGGCGAAGTGCAGGAGATGATCGACATCTGCGACTTCGCCGTGGGGCTGGGCCGCCGGATCGGCGGCCGCACCATGCCGAGCGAGCGGCCTGGCCACCGGCTGATGGAGCAGTGGCACCCACTCGGGGTCGTGGGTGTCGTCACGTCGTTCAACTTCCCCGTGGCGGTCTGGGCGTGGAACGCGGCGATCGCGCTTGTGTGCGGCGACACCGTCGTGTGGAAGCCCTCATCCAAAACGCCGCTCTGCGCGGTGGCGGTGACCCGGATCGCAGCCGGGGTGCTGGAGGAAAGCGGCCACCCGGGCGCCGTGCTCTCGCTCGTAATCGGCTCGGGTTCAGGCGTGGGGGAGCGGCTTATCGCGGACCCGCGTGTGGCGCTGGTGTCGTACACGGGGTCGGTCGCCACCGGCCGGCACGTGGGCGTGCGGGTGCAGGAGCGCTTCGGCAGGTCGCTGCTCGAGCTTGGCGGGAACAACGCTGTGATCATCACGCCCGGTGCCGACTTCGACGCGGCTATCGAGGCTGTGCTCTTCGGTGCGGTCGGGACGGCCGGGCAGCGGTGCACCTCGACCCGCCGCCTGATCGTTCACGAGAGTCTCTACGATCGCGTCCGGGAAAGGCTCCTCGAGCTATACCCCGGTATTCCGATCGGCGATCCGCGCGACGAGGCGACCCTCGTCGGCCCACTGATCGACCGCGAGGCGGTCGCGGCGATGCAGCAGGCGCTGAGGGCGGCGGAGGCTCAAGGCGCCCTGGTCCTCGTCGGCGGTAAGCCGCTCGAGCACGCCGGCGGATGCTACGCCGAGCCTGCCGTGGTCGAGGCACGGCCCGGCATGGCCATCGTGCGGGAGGAGACCTTCGCGCCGATCCTGTACCTGATGCGCTACCGAACTCTTGACGAGGCGATAGCCATACAGAACGATGTCCCGCAGGGTTTGAGCAGCGCCATCTTCTCGGGCGACCTCGCCGAGTGCGAGCGGTTCCTTTCGGCATCGGGGAGCGACTGCGGGCTCGCGAACGTGAACACTTCGACGAGCGGCGCCGAGATCGGCAGCGCATTCGGCGGGGAGAAGGAAACCGGCGGGGGCCGGGAGTCGGGCTCCGACTCCTGGAAGGCATACATGCGGCGCCAGACGAGCGTCGTCAACTGGAGCGGCCGGGTCGCCCTCGCGCAGGGTGTCCGGTTCGATGCCGCGCAGGGTGTGCGGTTCGACACCACGGAGGGCTAGCCATGAACATCGGAAGACACAGGCCCCCGATCGCCAGGAACGAGCAGGTACTGACATACGCGCCGGGCACTCCGCAGCGGAGCCGGTTGAAGAGCGAGCTCCTGACAGTCGCTGCTTCGCGTGTCGAGATCCCGGTTGTCATCAACGGCGAGCGCATTCGCACCGGAGATCTCGCCGCCCTGCGCGTGCCGCATGACCACACACTCGAGCTGGGAGCATTCCACCGTGCCGACGAGGCGCTGGCAATAAAGGCAACCGCCGCGGCTCTCGGGGCTCGCCACAGCTGGTCCAGGACTCCGCATGAAGACCGGATGGCCATCTTCCTCAAGGCGGCACAACTCCTCACCGGGCGCCATCGGGCGCGCGTGAACGCAGTGACGATGCTGTCTCTCGGGAAGACCGCGTACCAGGCCGAGATCGATGCGGTCTGCGAGATGGCCGACTTCTTCAGGTACAATGTCCAGTTCATGCACGAGATCTACGGCATGCAGCCCGAGTGTGCGCCCAACTCGTGGAACCGGATGGAGTGGAGGCCGCTCGAGGGCTTTGTTTTCGCAGTGACGCCCTTCAACTTCGCTTCGATCGCCGGGAACCTCCCGACAGCCCCCGCCCTGATGGGCAATACGGTGGTCTGGAAGCCGGCATCGAGCGCCGTCTACCCGGCCTGGGTGATCCTCGAGGTGCTCGAGGAGGCCGGCCTGCCGCCCGGCGTCATCAACTTCGTACCGGGCTCGGGCGCCGCCGTGGGCGAGCCGATCCTCAAGCATCCCGAACTCGCCGGCGTTCACTTCACCGGCTCGACGAACACCTTTCGTCGCATGTGGCAGACGATCTCCGACCACATCGGGCCCGCCAGGTACTGGCCGCGCATCGTCGGCGAGACAGGGGGCAAGGACTTCGTCTTCGCGCACCCGACGGCCGACCTGCCCGCCCTCGCGACTGCACTCATACGAGGGGCATTCGAGTACCAGGGGCAGAAGTGCTCCGCCGCATCACGCGCGTACATTCCCGAGTCGCTCTGGCCCGCACTCCGCGCGAGACTTCTGGACGATCTGTCCCGCCTCCGCGTGGGGCCTGTGACCGACTTCACGAACTTCATGACCGCCGTGATCGATCAGAAGGCGTTCGGGACGATCCGCGGCTACATCGAGCACGCCCGCAGCGAGCCTGCATGCGAGATCCTCTTCGGCGGCGGCTGCGACGACAGCCGTGGATGGTACATCGAGCCAACGGTGATCCTCACGAAGGACCCGCGCTCCCGGACGATGGTCGAGGAGATCTTCGGACCGGTGCTGACGATCCATGTCTACCCGGATGCCGATTACGAGGCGACGCTCGACCTCTGCAACAACACCTCGCCGTACGGTCTGACCGGCGCGATCTTCTCGCGCGACCGGGGGGCGATTGCGGTCGCCGACGACAGGCTCCGCGATGCGGCCGGCAACTTCTACATCAACGACAAGCCGACAGGCGCCGTGGTGGGAAAACAGCCGTTCGGCGGAGCGCGGGCTTCGGGAACGAACGACAAGGCGGGAAGCCTGCTCAACCTGCTCCGCTGGGTCTCGCCGCGCACGATCAAGGAGACATTCGACCCGCCGACCGAGTTCACATACGAGTTTCAGTCGGAGGAGTGATGCATCCGCGCATGAGGCGTCCGCAGGAGCCCTGCACTTGATCGGCGTACGCAGGTACAATACGATGCGTCTTCCAGCCTGATGTCGGAGTGCGGGAGTGATACCCTGCCGGGCATTCCGGCCAGACAGGCTGCTGCGACAGGGGCTAAGCTTGGGGACCTGCCTGGAGGTGGCTGCGTGGACAACCCGCAGGATGCAGTCGGTCAGACCAATCGTGGAGCGCCGCAGGAGCAGGCCCTGCCTGCCCGGTCACCCGATGGCGTCGATCTGACCCTGATTTCCTGGATGCTCTCGCTGAGTCCAGGTGAGCGGCTCGCCGTGCTTCAGAACACAGTTCGCGCCTTGCGGAGGCTTCGCGATGCCGCGGCAGGACGTTGACCTCTTTGCTCTCCTCCGTACTCTGGCGACGGGGGGAGTCGACTTCATCGTCATAGGAGGAGTGGGAGCTGTACTGCAGGGGGCCCCGATCGCGACCTTCGATCTGGATCTTGTGCACTCGCGTGACCCCGGGAACACAGACAGGCTCGCCGCTATGCTGGCGACCCTCGGGGCATACTACCGGGAGCATCCGGAGGGACGCCATGTTCCAGGTCCCATCCATCTCTCTGGTCCGGGGCACCATCTGCTGATGACCAGCGCGGGTCCGCTGGATCTGCTTGGAGCTGTCACTGGTGGACGCGGATATGAGGATCTTGTGGGGCACGCGATCGATGTGGAGATCGAACCTGGCCTCATCATCAAGGTCCTGGATCTGGCGACGATCATCCGGCTCAAGGAAGAGCTTGGCGGAGAGAAGGATCTGGCATCCCTCCCGATCCTCCGGCGGACCCTGGAACAGCGCGACAAGACCGCTTGAGATAGCTGCTGCTCACGGCGGGAGCCGATGACGGAAGCGTCGTGCGGGCCCGGCCGCCTGACCCGGAAGCCGCGGGCACAGCGCCGCCAGAGGGACAGCCTGATCTTGCCGTGGATCCTCCCCCGCCGCGGTGTCCCGCATCTACCCCAGCTCCGCCTCCACTGCCGCACGCGAGGCATTCTCCTGAGCCGCGTACAGCGCCGGTCCGTCGAGGATCGGCCTCTCCATGATCTCCTCGAGGTCCTGCTTTCGGTGGGGGCTTTGGCCTTGGTGCAGTGCGCCCGCCTGGCGCAGGTTCGAGGCGAAGATGCCGGCAGCCGAGACCGGCAGGAAGTCCTCGTAGCGGATTGGCCGCGCTGTCACGAAGCCGCCCTCCACGAGTGCACCGAAGTCGGCAGGCAGCTCAGCGCGTTGAGCGCCGCGTCCTCTGCCGGTCACTGCATAGGTGAAGTGTGCGAGGCCCTCCCGGCGCATCGCCCCCAGGTCGTCCGGCAGGGCGGCGTAGGCCGTGGCAAGCTCCTTCGCTGTGGGCACCGATCCACCGGCCCGTATCTCCTCGACCACGGCGAGCGCGTCGTCGTAGCGGCACCGTCCTTCGGATGTCAGAGCGACACCCCGCTGCTCTATCTCCCCGAAGCGCGCCGTGTGCGCGCCTGAGTCGACGCCGTCGAATGTCACAGGCTCGGTGAGCGCCTTGTACGAGGTCTGCCGCAGCAGGATCAGGGCGCGGCGGCGCGGCGGCCCCTCGATGTGATCCTTCATCCCGGCCTGCAGGTGGCGGTAGTCGGAGGCGAGGATCGACTGCATGCGTTCCTGCAGTGCGTCGATGTCGAGAGTGTTCGGCGTCAGATGGTTCAGGTGCGGATTCGGAAAGCACACGATGTCGGCAGCGATTGCCAGCTTCCTGGCCATCAGCTCGTCGTAGAGCCCGTGGTTGCGGGCGGTCCCGTGCCACCGGAAGAGGCGCTCGCCCTCCGTAAGGAACTCGTCGGCCTGGCCGCGGTCGAGACCGCCCTGGCTGTGGGCCGCGGTGATCAGCCCGCGCAACGCCGGGGTGAATATGTCGCGTCCGGCAAGGGTCGCATGCAGGCGGCGGCGAAGGTCGGGATCGTCGAAGAAGCGCTCGTCGTCGGGGCGAAGCAGGGAGCAGAAGACACGGAAGGGCGAGATCTCGATCTCCGCCAGGTCAACCGGACGGAAGGCGGTCGAGATCACGGGCTGCGCCTTGGCGCCCGCGGCACTCAGGTCGTAGAAGTTCACAGGCTCCATTCCCAGCACGGAGAAGAAGCCTGCCATCGTCCGCAACTCGTCCTCGCGGCCGAGGCGGATTGCGCCGTGGCGCTCCTCGCTTATCTCGTCGAGGTCGGCCTCGCTCAGCCCCAGCTCCGGGCGCGCGCGGATCACATCGCGATTGACCTCCCTGACAGCCATGACGAGCTGGCCGTAGAGCGGCACTTCCTCGGCGTAGAGGGCGGAGAGGCGGCTTGAGAACTCGCGCCGCAGGGTGGAAGGGGCAACGAGGTCGTTGTGTGGCATGGTTCGGACTCCCTGCAAGTCTCCGGCGCCCGCTGGTCATGCTGCCTGCGCCCGGAGGATTATCGACGATCGACGACCGACTTCCTGCGTTTCAGTTCGGCCCTGATGAGCTGCAGCTCGCGGCTGGCCTCCCCCTCAACCGAGGAGTTCTCGCGGGCCCGGCGCACCAGATAGGGTACGACATCGCGGACCGGACCGTATGGCAGATACTTCGAGGCCCTGTAGCCCGCCCTGGCAAGGTTGAAGGTCAGGTTGTCGCCCATGCCGTAGAGCTGACAGGACGAGAGATGCGGATGGTCCGCGGGCAGGCCCAGTGAGTCCATCAGCTCCAGCATGAGCCCGGTGCTTCTGATGTTGTGGGAGGCTACGCAGCAGGAGACCTGCTCGTGGTGGTTGGCACAGAAGGCGACGGCCGCATCGTAGTCGTGGTCGGTGGCCTCCCTGGAGGAGTGAATGGGCGACGGATAACCCATCCTGCGCGCACGCTCGCGCTCCTTCTCCATGTAGGCGCCGCGCACAAGTTTTGCCCCCAACAGGTAGCCCTTGCTCCTGGCCTTCTCGAACGACCGTTTCAGGAAGTCCAGGCGGTCGTGGCGGTACATCTGGAATGTGTTGAAGACCACGATCCCTTCCCTGTTGTGGCGCTCCATCATCAGGCCGGCAGCCCTGTCGATCGCCTCCTGTATCCAGCTCTCCTCGCCGTCTATGAAGAGCGCGACCCGCTGCTCTCCTGCGGCGCTGCACAGGCGGTTCAGCCGCGCCAGTGTCCGCTCCCAGGATCCCTGTTCACCGGGGCTGAGGGCCTGTCCGGCGCTGATCTTCTCCAGGACTCCGAAGCAGGCAAGGCCGGTGAGCTTCGTACTGACGATCGCCACCGATCTGTTGGCCCCTGCGAACCCGACCGCCTTCAGTAGTTCCTCGAGGGTCTTGTCGAACTCGCCCTCGGTCTCCCTGGCCTCCGCCCCGTAATCGAGGACCGTCTCCACACCATGCGCTTCGAGTTCGCGCACGGTGCCCAGGGAATCCTCCAGGGATATGCCGCCGCAGAACTGCTCCAGAACGGTCTTCCTGATGATGCCCTGAATGGGCAGGCGCATACGCAGGCCAAGAAGGGTGAGCCCGCTCCCGAGGCGGACCACGGAGGGGCTGTTCATCAGCGCGAACAGCCGGGCCGCCCGGGCCAGCTGTCTTTCGGATTTCCGCTCAAAGGCGATCCGCGTGTCATGGAGATCGACCTGCATGCCGGACAATCTAGCAGTTCCCGGGAGTTCTGAGAATCGCCCGGGAGGATCGGGCAGCGCCCCTACCGGATAAGCGCCATCTTCCTGGTCAGCAGCGTGCCGTCTGCGGAGAGCCTGTAGATGTACACTCCTGCAGGCGCCTCCTTCCCCCTGGCGTCCAGTCCGTCCCAGTCCACCGCGAACCCCCCAGGCCCGTGCGCATTCTCCATCAGCCTGCGCACGTGCCCGCCACGGATGTCGAAGATGTCGAGTGAGGCCCGGACGTCAGCGTGGAGGTTGAAGCGGATCATGGTCGAGGGATGGAACGGGTTCGGTCGGTTCTGATCCAGCGAGGCAAGGACGATCTGAGCGTCCGCGACCGGGGCGCTGCCGCTCGATTCGGTTCTGTAGGCACGGACGGCGCTGCGATCGCAGACCACGAGCACGCCATCCCCGCCGAGCGCCGGTCCGCCGTTGTTCTGGCGGTCGAGCACCAGTGTGAAAAGGTTCTCAGTCAGGTCCATGTCGAACGCCCACAGCCGGCCGTCTGTAGCCGGGTTGCTTGCCCAGCCGTTGGACACATAGACCCGGCCATTGAAGTCGACCGCGGTCTGGGGGCTTAGGTTTCCGGTACCGATCGGTTCGAGGACTCCGGCGGAAGCGATCACGTTCCCGGTGGAGGGGTCGAGTCGGACGAACTCGTTGTCGGCGAGGAAGGTGAAGATGCTCCCGTCGGGAGCGATGCCGTGACCGTGTCCGGTGGTCCAGCGAATGGGCCTGTTCCACAACTCCGTGAAACCGGAGCCTGTGTCGGTGAAGGCGTACAGCACGTCGACGGCCGGGTTGTTCTGGGAGCGGGCGAAGTAGATGATCTGGCCGTCCGGCGAGAGGAATGGCGTGTTCTGGTTCGTCATGCCCGGCATCGGGGGGCTGGAGTAGAGCGGCGTTCCGGTGGACGGGTCCAGCTTCGTGAGGAGCGTCGCGTTGAAACCTGCTTCGTCAACGTATATGCCGCTGCGTCCAACGGCGACCGCGCCGCCGCAGCTTCCGCTGACCTGGCACGAGCGGGGGGTGGTCCACTCGGAACTGCCGTCAACGGCCCTGATCCTGTAGACGAACTGGAAATCGCCCACGATGAGGTCTCCGTTCCCGGCAAAGACGACACCGTCGTATCCCGAGGCCCGGGTTGATGCCTGCGATGTCCAGAGGACCGAACCATCGAAGGCGTCGAGTGCCGTTATCGGTTGGATCCTGTCCGCAGCCGAACGCGAGGCATAGACCCGTCCGTCGTCCACACCGCAGATCCAGGCGATCCACTGCTCGCTGGTGTTGCCGCCGAAGGCGAGTGTGTGGCGCCACAACTCCTGGCCCGTGTCCAGGTCATAGGCGACTATCGCGTCGTTGGCCGCGCCGCCATTCTGCGGAAAACCGGCCTGGCGGACCGTGAACGCCATCCCCTCCCAGATGAAGGGCGTCCAGGAGATGATCGAGTAGTCCGCGGCCTCGGACCAGATCAACTCCGCGGCCGTGGGACCGGCCACGTTCGCCATTCCGTTGCGGTGGGCATTGCCGCCAAGGTTGCTCCAGTTGCCTCCGGATGCCGGCAGGGCAAGCAGCAGAAGCATCGCGGCAAGCGGCAGAGGTGTGCGGGTGATGGCCTTCATGGTGGTTCTCCTTCCGGGTGTTGTTCGGACTCTCGCGGGCCATCACAGGCTCACGATGAGGATCGCGAACAGGATGTTCAGCAGCAATGCGAATGGATAGACGGTGGCGTAAGAGATCCCGGGCAGGTTGGAGTCGGTGAGCGACTGAACCGCACCCAGCCCGGGCGTGGAGGTCATCCCGCCGGAGACGGCGCCCAGGAAACTGTGCCATGGGATTCCCCACAGCCTGCGCAGCAGCAGGGGAGGCAGGAAGCAGACGATGACGAGGGGGAGGCCGACGAGAATGATGGTCGGCCCGCTCTCACGCAGGGTCGGCAGCAGCACGTTGCCGGAGTTCATCCCCACCGTGACGAGGAAGAAGAGGATTCCGAGCTCCTTGAGGGTCGAGAGGTTGCGCGAGTGGAGTTGCCACAGGATTGGACCGGTCTTGCCGAGATAGCTGAGTATGATGGAGGTGAGCAGGATCCCGCCGGTGAGCCCCAGCTTGAAGACGAAGCTTCCGTGCTGGAACAGCACGAGCGAACCCAGCAACACTCCGATGGCTATCGTGAGCCCCAGCGGGATTGCGTTCAGGCCGTGGTATGACTTCAGATCGTTGCCGAAGAAGGAGACGAGCCGTTCCTGGGCGTCCGACCTGCATATCACAGTCAGGCTGTCACCCAGCTGGAGTGCGAGGTTGCCCCGCGGTGACAACTCCACGCCGCCTCGCCCCACGCGCGTCAGGTTGGCGCTCAGCAGCTTGCGGATCTGCAGATCCTTGAGCCGGGTTCCGACCACCTCCTTGCGCGTCACCAGAACCTTGAGGACCACGATGTCTGTGCAGTCCGGGATGACCTCGTCTGTGCGCTCGCCGATGATGACCTCGAGCCGTTCGAGAGCGTCGGCGCTCCCCACGGCGCGGATGATGTCTCTGTTCTGAAGAACCGTCTCGTCATCAGGCGTGAAGATCGTCTCGCCCCGTTTGACCCGGGAGATAACAGCCGTGGTCATGCTCTGAATGCCCAGCCGCCCTAGGCTCTTCCCGTCGATCTTGCCGTTCGTGACCCGGAAGTGGCGTTCCTCCAGCCTGGGGTGGCGTTGCTCCTCGACGCTTCTCAGCGCTGCCCGCTCGGTTGCGAGATCCACCCGGAAGAGACGCGGCAGCAACCTGAGCCCCAGTATCACCAGGACGGAGGCAAACGGGTAGATCAGGCCGTAGGAGATCGAACTGGCCTTGGAGCCCGACGCTTCCACCGCGGCGGCGAGCCCCGGCGTGCTCGTCCTCGCGCCCGCGGAGAGGCCGCGCGCCC
>CAZWSC010000076.1:0-19926 GCA_964636385.1 uncultured bacterium | reverse complement strand
GGTGAGCCGGGCGGCGATCCTGAATGCGAACTACCTGGCCAGGATGGTGGAGGAGGACTTCCCCGCTTCTCACGCCGGGCCGTGCATGCACGAGTTCGTCACATCGCTCTCCTGGATGAAGAAGCACGGGGTGAAGAACATCGATGTGGCCAAACGTCTCCTGGACGAAGGATTCCATGCCCCCACGGTGAGCTTCCCGCTCATCGTCCCCGACTGCTTCATGATCGAGCCCACGGAGACGGAGACGCGGGAGAGCCTGGATGCCTTCGCGAGAAGCCTGAGGAGAATCGCCGATGAGGTGCGGACCAAGCCTCATGTGGTAACCTCTGCTCCGCACTGGACCCCTGTCGGGCGGCTGGATGAAGCCGGTGCGGCGCGAACCCTGAAGCTGCGGTGGGAATGGACGGATCAGGCCACTTAGTCGCCGAAGAGGAAGCGGATCTGCTCTGGACGGCGCATCCATTCATGCGGCGCCGCCTGAGGGGAACGGTTACGCTGGCTGCGATACTTGCCGTAGCCGTGCTGCTCGGTACATACATGCGTTCGCCCTTCTGGGGGGCATTCGCGGCGATGGTCCTGATCCTTTCACTTGAAGGGTTCTACCTGCCGACCCGCTACAGGCTGGACAGCGGGGGGATCCAGGTGAGGAAGGCCTTCTCCCGGAGCAGCATGCCCTGGGAGAAGTTCCGGAGGGTCTACGAGGACGGAAACGGCCTCACACTCAGCCCGTACCGGCACCGGTCAGTTCTCGAGCCGTACAGATCAGCCAGGCTGCTCTTCGACGGAGGAGAGGCCGAGGCCGTCAAGGCTGCGGTGAGGCGGCGGCTGCCGGAACGCACAGAGTGGATAGTGCCCCGCGAGAGGATGTGTGATGCGCGGAATCGGCCCTGAAAGCCCCCTGCCCGGAGGCATGACATCGGACGAGGCGGATGAAGCCTTGCTCGATGCCGTTGCCGGCAGGATAGTGCGCATGGGGATGGCCGTCCCGGCGGTCTTCTTTCTGGAGTCCGCGAAGCCGCTCAACTTCATCGGGAGCCAGGCGCTGGTCTTCCTTGAGCCTTTCGTGAAGAGCGTCCTGAACATCGCCAGCTATGACCGGTTCACTGCTCTGATGGAGGACCGGTCCAGCATCGAAAGGCTGCTCATCAGGATCGAGAAGCTGGATGAGGAGGGGAGACAGAGGGAGAAGGAAGAGAAACGCCGCAGGCAGGAAGCGCAGAAACAGGTGGCCGTTACAGGGCCCGCGAAGGCTTCCGGCGTGAAGGAGAAGCTCCGCCGCTTCCTCGTTGGCGGCAGATAGGCGGATCATCGAAGGCCGGACGGGGCCGACCCGGGCCGGCATCTTGGAAGAGCAGGTCTCTGGGGGTATGCATGGGTGAACGGGAACTGAAATCGATTCTGGCGACCGACTGCGGGTCGACCACAACAAAGGCGATTCTCATCGAGCGCCAGGAAGACGGTGTCTACCGCCTGGTCGTGCGTGGAGAGGCTCCCACAACGGTGGAAGCGCCGTTCGAGGACGTGACCAAGGGTGTCCTCAACGCGATCATGGAGGTTGAAGAACTCTCCAACCGGAAGATCCTCGATGGCGACCGCATCATCACGCCCCAGAACGGCAACGAGGGGGTGGACATCTTCCTCTCCACCTCCAGCGCCGGGGGCGGCCTGCAGATGATGGTCACGGGGGTCGTCAAGAGCATGACTGGTGAGAGCGCAGAGCGCGCCGCCCTCGGGGCCGGGGCGATCGTCATGGACATCGTCGCCTCGAACGACGGTCGGTTGCCGCACGAGAAGATCCGCAGGATCCGGGACCTTCGCCCGGACATGATCCTGCTGTCGGGCGGGATCGACGGGGGAACGAAGACCCACGTGGTTGAGCTGGCCGAGATCATCGCTGCGGCGGATCCCAAGGCGAGGCTCGGGACCGAGTACGAGCTGCCGGTCATCTACGCGGGTAACCAGGATGCGATCCCCGAGGTCAGGGACACGCTGGGCGCGAAGACCGCGCTCGTCGTGACCGACAACATCCGCCCGGTCATGGAGCGCGAGAATCTCATGCCCGCCAGGCACAAGATCCACGACCAGTTCATGGAGCATGTAATGGCGCACGCTCCGGGTTACAAGACCCTGATGAGCTGGTCGCCCGAGCCGATCATGCCCACACCGGCAGCGGTCGGGAACATCATCCAGACGATCGCCACGAACGAAAAGATCACGGTCATAGGGGTCGACATCGGGGGGGCCACCACCGACGTTTTCAGCGTCTTCAAGGATGTCTTCAACCGGACTGTAAGCGCGAACCTGGGCATGTCCTACTCCGTCAGCAACGTTCTTGCCGAAGCCTCGCTGCCGAATGTGATGCGCTGGGTTCTCTTCCAGATGGATGAGCGGGAGCTTCGAAACCGGATCAAGAACAAGATGATCCGGCCCACGACGATCCCCTCCGCGCTGGAGGAGTTGATTATCGAGCAGGCCATCGCCCGCGAGGCCCTGCGCCTGGCATTCGAACAGCACAAGAGCCTGGCCGTCGGGCTGAAGGGGGTGCAGCAGGAGCGGACCATCTCGGACACTTTCGAACAGACTTCCTCGGGGGAGACGCTCATCGATCTTCTTGAGCTGGATCTGCTGGTCGGTTCGGGCGGGACCCTGTCGCACGCCCCGAGGCGGATCCAGTCGGCATACATGATGCTGGACGCCTTCCTCCCGGAGGGCGTGACGGAGCTGGCGGTCGACTCCATCTTCATGATGCCGCAGCTTGGCGTCCTCGCGGAGGTCAGCCCGAAGGCGGCCACCGACGTCTTTGTGAGGGACTGCCTGATCAGGCTGGGCACGGCCGTAGCCCCCATAGGCAAGGGGAAGGACGGCGCAAAGTGTCTCAAGGCAACCATCGATCTGCCGTCCGGGAGGCAGACCTTCGAGGTTCCCTACGGGAGCATGGTCAGGCTTCCGCTGGCTCTTGGAGAGAAGGCTGACGCAGTCCTTGAGCCCGCCGGAGGATTCGACCTGGGTTCCGGCAAGGGGCACAGCATGAAGCGGGCTCTTACGGGGGGTGTGGCAGGCATAATCCTGGACTGCAGGGGGCGCCGGCCCTTCGTACTCCCCGACGATCCGCAGGTCAGGATCGCGAAGCTGAAGGAGTGGGGGAAGGCCCTGGAGATCTACCCCGAGGCGGCATTCGAGCTTTAGCCCCACTCCGTGGCGTGGACCCGCCTCCGCGGGCGGGAAGTGAAGCCGGCAGGGCGTTTCCGGGCACTGAACGGTTCTGCCGGACGGGGGGCTGGGCGGCAGACAGAGGAGGAGAAACCAGTGGCGCACGCATATACACCAGGTCTCAAGGTTTCGGAACGGACTCACATCGTGAAGCTCCGCCGGCTCCCTCTCAAGGGGCAGGTGATTGCGAAGAAGGGAGACCACGTCAAGGCGGAGACCGTCGTAGCCAGGACCGAGCTTCCCGGCAATGTGCAGCCGATAAAGGCCGCCTCGATCCTGGGAGTCCACCAGGCGGATCTCATGGAGGTCATGCTGAAGAAGGAGGGCGACAGCGTCTCCAGGGACGAGATCATTGCCACGTCAAAGAGCTTTTTCGGCCTGTTCAAGTCGCACTGCAAGTCTCCCTGTGACGGGGTGATCGAGAGCATATCCACGGTCACGGGTCAGGTGATCATACGGGAGCCGCCGATTCCTGTGGAGGTCAACGCTTACATCGACAGCGTCATAACGGAGGTTCTGCCGGACGAGGGCGTTGTCGCTGAAGCTGTAGGCGCATTCATACAGGGGATCTTCGGGGTCGGGGGCGAGGCCCATGGAGATCTCGCCATCGCAACTGATGATCCTTCGCTCCCTCTCAAGGCGGAAGACCTCAAGCCGGAGCACCGTGGCAAAATCGTGGTTGGTGGCTCCCAGGTCGGTATCGACTGCATCAACAAGGCGCGGCAGCTTGGCGTCCTGGGGCTGGTTGTCGGAGGAATCGACGACTCGGATCTGCGGGCTCTTCTCGGCTTTGACCTCGGAGTCGCGATCACCGGACATGAGGACCTGGGCGTAACGGTAGTGGTGACCGAGGGCTTCGGGCAGATGACGATGGCCCACCGCACCTTCGAGCTCTTCCGCAAGTTCGCCGGCAGGAAGGTCTCCATCAACGGCGCAACCCAGATCCGTGCGGGGGTCATGCGGCCGGAAATCTGCATCCCCCTCGGCCACCCCAGCGAAACTGTGGGAGCCGAGGTTCAGGTGGACTCGAAAGGGCTGGTCCTCGGCAGTCCCGTCCGCGTGATCCGCATGCCTCACTTCGGAGCCCTTGGAGAGGTCGTGGAGCTCCCGCCGGAGCTTCAACAGGTGGAGAGCGAAGCCAAGGTCCGAGTCCTGAAGGTGCGCTTCCAGGACGGCAGCGAGGCGATTCTGCCCCGGGCCAATGTGGAGATGATCGAGTCTTAGCCATACGCCACCAAACGCTCGGGCGGCGTTGACATCGCTGCATGCCTTCGGTATACTTGCCGCGTTGTAAGCGGGGGCCGGATGAGCATTGGATTTAAGCATGCGCTACGGGGGCAGCGGCGTCAGCCGAGGCTCCTTCTTTGCTTCTGCTCAGTCCTTTTCGGTGCAGGATCCTGCCCGCGGCCCCGGCATCTGGCACTCATGACCTGGGAGGCGAATCGCCATGGCCTTGACCGGACGGGTGAAGTGGTTCAATGAAAGCAAGGGGTACGGGTTCATCGAGCGTGAAGGGGCCGAGGACATCTTTGTCCACTACTCGGCCATCGAGGGAGAGGGCTTCAAGACCCTGAAGGAAGGCCAGGCTGTCGAGTTCGAGACTAGGGAGGGTCCCAAGGGCGTTCAGGCGGTCATGGTGCGCAGGATGGAGGCACAGGAGGCCTGACATGCCTTGCCCGCCAGGCGTCCCGGCGCCTCCGGCGGGTAGATCTACTCCGGGGGGCATCCCGTCGGCGGCAGTCGGCCGTGCAGGTCTGACTGTGTCCGCTGGTATCGATTCCGTACTATTCTCCCAAACCCCTACAGAGATCCGGCAGAACTGACGAAAACCAGAGCGAGACGGCAGGGGCGAATGACTTCCTGCTGTCACCGTCCGAAGTGGCAATGTGCTGGGCGCCAAGTAGTTGGCTGCTCATGCTCAAGCATCTTCGAGGCCCGATGCCGTCAGGAGGTCTGCCGTGGCACCGAAAAACCCCGACCTTCGTTACTGGATATTCCTTGGACTCATTGTGGCCCTTGGGTTGCCCAATGCCTGTCAGAACGACTCACCTGTCACACCGGATGCCGGATCCGATATCAGAATCGACAGGGTGGAAGTGGCCCGGACAGTGCTCTCACCAGGAGACAGCACGTCAGTCAGGGCATGGGTCGTGAGGGGACCGGATCCGGGCTATCCTGTTCCGCAGGCCGCCGTCGAGTTTGGTCGTCTGCTGGACAACCAGGCCGGGGGATTCTCCAAGGCGGAGGATCTCACAGACAGCCAGGGATGGGCCTCAACGGTCTACCGGGCCTCGGCGGCCGACTCGGGGCTTGTCACCCTCCGCATCTCGGTGGAGGAGAGCATTGAGTACGTGCTCCTGCATGTCACGGACGAGCAGTCCGAGGGGATTTTCGTGTCTCTGGAGACTCAGATGGGTCAGACCGGGCTTCCGGCTGACGGAAGGGAGGATCTGGAGATTACTGCCCGCGCCTTCCTGATGCCCGGGAGCGTACCGATTCCCAACATGGAGCTTGTTCTGGTCGCTGGAGATGACTTCATCGACGTAAACGGTAACGGAATCTTCGACGGAGAAGACCGCCTCAGTCCCGGAGGGGATAGGGCAGGGAATGGACAGTGGGATGCCGAAGGATCCCTGCCTGAAAGTGCAACGACTGACGCACAGGGCCGGGCCGTATTCAGCTACAGAGCCGGCACGACGGTCGGGCCGGTATACGTCAGGGCCTCAGGCAATGGATACTACGGGATTCTGGAGCTTCAACAGCACTCGCTCACCCTGAATGTCAGCCTTGTCCTCGAGGCGCGGGAACTCCTTGCGGACGGAGTGTCGCAGACTCAGGTGGGGCTCCTGGTGAGTGACTGGTCCGGGGCGCCGGTGCAGGGTGTTCTGCTCAAGCTGGTGGCGGGGGAGCCTTTCACCGATGTTGACGGCAGCGGGTTCTACACATCCGGTATCGACAGTTTCGAGGACCTGAACGGCAACGGGAGGTGGGATGCGCTTGGTTCGATCACGTCAGTGGTTACGACATCCTCGTCGGGAACCGCCACGGCCATGTTCCAGGCTGGACTGGAGCCGGGAACAGTAACGATCAAGGCCACGAACACCCAGGGAGCCGTGGAGAAGGAACTGGAACTCCTGGCGGTTCCGCCGGCATCTCTACTTCAACTGGAACTGGAACGGGGGTCGATTCGCGCAGATGGCGTCAGCACTGTGGCGGGGACAGTGACTGTCAGGGATCTGAATGGAATGCCCCTGGCCGGCAAGGAGGTCACATTGTCGGCAGGGGAGCGATTCCTGGACGCTGACGGGGATGGGGTGTCCGCCCCGGGCGTCGACTATCTGCTTGAGGACTCCGGCGGCAGTGGTGCATGGGCGGACATGGGGTCCGTCCCTTCACGTGTCACCACCGGGATCGGGGGAGTCGCTTCATTCACCTACCAGGCCGGGCTCGAGCCGGGAGAGGTCTGGATCAGCGCGACCGTTGACGGCGTGTCAACCGGAGCGCCGATCCTGCTCGAGGAGCTTCCCGCCATATACTCGATGGAGGTTGCCCCTGCGGTCGACCGCCTGACCGTCAGCGGCGGAGGCGGACTCGACAACACTCGCATAACGGCAACCTGCCTGGACGGGCAGGGCCAGCCGGTTCCGGCCGGAGTACCGGTGTCCTTCCGGATCGTGTCCGGACCCGGCGGAGGGGAGAACCTGGAGGGCGCTCTGGACGGATCCTACCGGACCAGCACCAACTCCCAGGGCAAGGCCTCGGCAGTGCTGCTGGCAGGCACGAGCCCCGGCCTCGTACAGGTTGGAGCAAGCTCCGGTGGCATTATCGGCTCCACTGGGATCTACATCACGGCGGGACTGGCCGCTTCCATCTCGTGCCGGGCGGATTCTGTGAGCCTGAACGAAAACGAAAGCACCCAGGTCTACGCGTATGTCTACGACCAGTCGCACAATGCTGTCCGCGACGGGACGGTTGTGATGTGGCACGCGGACGAGGGGCTGATCTTCGGTGAACACGACGAGGGCTCGTCGAGGACCAGGGACGGTGTGGCTGTCGCCACATTCGTGGCCGTTCCGAACCAGCCGGGAGGGGACGGAACCGCAGCCGTCACTGCTGAAACCAACGGGGGCATCCACGGCGGGATTTCGTGCACAACCTATGTCGAAATGCCGCCCGAACCGCAGGGGATTTCACGCATCCAGTTGACATCAGTACTCCCCGAGATAGCGGTGATGGGCACAGGCGGCGTTGAACAGACTGTTCTCCGCGCCCACGGATTCGATCCGCGCAACCGCTCCGTGAGCGCCGGCCGTTCGATCACGTTCAGCATCAGCCAGGGCCCCGGGGGCGGCGAACACCTCTCCTGCGCGGCATGCGAGGAAGTGGAGGTGCTTACCGACGCCGCAGGTGTGGCACAGGTCGTGCTGGCCTCGGGCACTGTCTCCGGGACCGTAGTAGTCACGGCCCGATCGACGGAGCGGGAGGAGGTCACGGCGCACACCCCGGTAGGCATCGCCGCAGGGCCACCTCACTACATCTCCTGCGGTGTCGAGTATTGCAACGTGCTTGCCTGCGGCTTCGTGAACACGGTCAACGAAGTCGTGGCCCTTGTCAGTGACATCTACCGGAACCCTGTCAGGGACGGGACGGCGGTGTACTTCACGACGTCCCACGGGCAGGTCGAAGGGGACCAGGGCCTGGCGACCGCCCTGACCAACCGCGGCCTGGCGTCAGCCACATGGAGAAGCGACGGGACATGCGGGATCATCACCGTGTCCGCCGCCACCTCAGGGGGGAGCCTCACAGCCGACACACGGTTCATCGGATCCGGGCCGGCCTACTCGGCGGCCTTTACGATTCCCGACGAGCCTTCCGTGGACCTGAATGCCGACGGGCGCAGTTCGATTCCGCTTCGAATCGAGGTCCGTGACGCGAACGGCCATTACACACTTCCCGGTGAAGTCGAGATCACAGCCACCTATGGCGAGATCCGCGGGCTGACCGAGACGACGGATGGCTGTAACGCATCGATCGCGAGGGCGGAGTACGTGGCGCCGGTCCTGGAGCGTGACGACTCCTATACTGTCCCCGATGATGGGCTTGGGGCAACCGACATCATCCGGGTCAGCGCCGGGTTCGGACCAGTCGGTGACCTCATGGAAGTGCGGTTGAGGACCGGTAATGCTTCCGCCTCCAACTCCAGCATCGACATCGGCACCGTTCCTCCGGGGATGATGTCGATCTTCGGCGTGACCGTGAGGGACAGGTTCGGCAATCCCCTTGGCGGCCACAGGCTGGCGATCTCGGCGAGCGCCGGGACGGTCGATTCCACGGCGGTGACGAACGAGTACGGAATGGCTACCGGACTCAGGTTCTACGCGCCACAGGCTTCCGGAACGGTGCTTCTCGAGGTGGTGGACGAGGACCCGAATCACGGTGGCGGGATGATCCTCCGCAACTCGGTAACAGTGGAGATGCCGTAAGCCGGCCCTTGCGGAAAGGCGTAGCCGACCGGGCCTCATGGCAGACAGACGACACCGGTCGCAGCGCGATGGGTGGGATCGCCCGGCACCTGGGTGATCCCACCCGTTTTCTTCAGACGCAGAGAGGGAGCGCTGCAGCGCCTGCCCCTGTCGCGACTCACTTCTCCCGACCCCTGGTGTACTTCGTTGCAGTTCAGGATGATGCCGCGAGAATTCCCGGTGTTCCGATGCACCGGCACCGGTCGGCGATTCCGGGTTCGCTGGAACGCATCTTGCGGCTACACCGGCAGAACACGCCGGGAGAAATCGGCGGTTCGGGAACATGAGAGATCCCCTGCGGGCCGGGACCGGGGAGTTGTTGACCAACACTCACCTTGACCTGAATCGAGACGTCCACTCCACCCGCCAGGCGGGGGGTCTCCCATTTAACCCGTGCAGGCATGTTCCCCTGCCATCCCCTCTGCTCACATCCTCCCGCTCCCTCATCCCCTCACTCCTCTGCGCTCCTTCCTCTTCCCTTTCCTCGAAGACCGCTCTCTGCTAGGGTGCCTGTGCTGCGGCCGTGGTGGCCGTCCGGAGGAAGAGCGATGGAAGAAGCCTTGGGCCTGATCGAGACTCGCGGGTTTGTAGCCATGGTGGAAGCGGCAGACGCAATGCTCAAGGCTGCCCGCGTCACCCTGGTGGGATACGAGAAGGTCGGCGGGGGTTATGTAACGGCCATCGTGCGCGGCGATGTTGCCGCGGTTCGCGCCGCCACAGAAGCTGGGAGCCTTGCCGCCAGCAAGGTGGGCGAGGTTGTCAGCGTGCATGTCATCCCGCGTCCTCACGAAGGCGTTGACCAGGGTCTGCCGGTTGTTGCTCCCAAGGGCGCAACGGCCAGGAAGGCCTGATACCCGGAGTAGACCGGCATGTTGCTGGGACGCGTAATCGGGACAGTTGTGGCGACCCGCAAGGACGTCCACCTGACCGGCCTCAGGCTCCTTCTCGTGGAAGAGGTGAATCCTGGCCTTGAGGGGACTGGCCGTCATCTTGTGGCCGCTGATGCCGTGGGCGCCGGACCGGGGGAGATAGTGCTCTTCGCGACCGGGAGTTCGGCCCGTCTGACCGAGGCCACGCTCGAAAGGCCCGTGGATGCGGTCATAAGCGCCATCATCGACGAGGTGGACGAGGCCGGCACGCTGCTTTACTCCAAGTCTTCCGAGCCGCGGGTTCCGGGAAGATAGAGTCTGCGGCATGCAGGGCGAGAGACCAGACAAAGCTGCTGTTGAGGCGATCGTCCGTGCAGTGCTCGAGAGGATCAGAGAGTCCCCTGCGCCGGGCGCCAGGACAGCCGTCCCCGGCACTATCGGCGTCTTCCCGGACATCGGCTCTGCCGTTCGGACGGCAACGCGGGCTCAAACCGAGCTCGTCGGCCTCCCTCTCGAGAAGCGGCGCGCCCTCATCGATGCAATGCGCAGAAGCATCCGGGACTCCGCCCCTGTTCTCGCACAGATGTCGGTCGAGGAGACCGGCCTGGGCCGGGTCGAGGACAAGGTCAGGAAGATCGTCCATGCTGCTCTTCGAACCCCGGGTGTGGAGGATCTGCATCCGTATGCTGTTTCGGGTGACCGCGGTCTCACACTTGAGGAGGCCGCACCCTGGGGCACGGTCGCCTCGATCACGCCATGCACTAACCCGGTGGAGACGATCGTCTGCAATGGGATCGGGATGATAGCCGGGGGCAACTCCGCAGTCTTTTGTCCGCATCCCGCAGCCCGCCAGGTTTCCGCCGAGGCGATCCGGATCCTGAACAGGGCCGTGTCGGCAGCCGGCGGGCCAGACTCGCTCCTCTGCTGCATGGAGCACCCGAGCGTGGAGCTGGCCCGGGCCCTGATGCACAGGCCCGAGATCGGGCTCCTTGTGGTAACCGGCGGACCCGGGGTGGTGAAGGAGGCGATGCGGTCCGGGAAGAGGGTGATCGCGGCAGGACCCGGAAATCCGCCCGCGGTCGTTGATGAAACGGCGGACCTTATGCGGGCTGCAGCAGACATCGTCTCTGGCGCCTCTCTCGACAACAACATTGTCTGCGTCGATGAGAAGGCGGGAGTAGTGGTCGCTTCGGTCGCGGACAGCCTGAAGTCGGCCATGGTGGAAGCCGGGGCGCAGGAGATCCATGGACGACAGGTCGACGCCCTGACCGACCTGGTCCTCGATCGGACGGGATCGGAGATCCTCCCGAAGAAGGAGTGGGTCGGGAAGGATGCTGTTCTCCTGCTCGAAGCGATCGGTGCCCGTCCGGTGCGGGATGTCCGCCTGATCCTGGCCGAGGTTGAGGCGGATCATCCGCTCGTCCGCTGCGAGCAGCTGCTGCCCGCATTCCCGATTGTCCGCGTACGGACGGCCGCGGATGCAATCGACCTCGCGATCAGGGTGGAAGGAGGCAGGCGGCACACGGCGACCATGCACAGCCGCGATGTCACCCGGCTATCCGAGATGGCCAGGCGGATCGGGACGTCGATATTCGTGAAGAACGGACCTGCCTACTCCGGGCTCGGACTCGGCGGCGAGGGGCACACCTCATTCACAATAGCCGGAACGACGGGAGAAGGACTGACGTCTGCCCGGCACTTCTGCCGGACCCGACGCTGCACACTGGTCGGATCATTCCGCATTGTCTGATCCGTGTTGCCTGACTGGCTGCGCGCAAAGGGGAGGAATGCTGAGCTTGGAATCGGGAGGCGGTCATCACGAATCGTTGGGGCTCCTGGAGACAGAGACGATTCACCGGGGGTTTGAGGCTGTTGATGAGATGGCCAAGGCGGCCCGAGTTGCCATCCTCGCGTCCGACCCCATTCCGCCGGGGCGTTTCCTCGTGATCGTCGGCGGGGCTGTCGGTGACGTGGATGCGGCATTTCGCAGGGGTGTTGAGGTGGCCGGCCCCCTGCACGACCGTCTGTTTCTTCCCCATGCCGCCTCCGGTCTGGTTGAAGCCGTAAGGACAGGGCCAAGGCCGGGGAGATTGAGTTCAGTCGGGATTTTCGAGACCGCCTCGGTCGCGGCAGCCATGGACGGAGCCGATCGCAGCCTCAAGGGGGCCGAGGTCCGCCTGCTCTCCCTGCACGTGGCGCGCGGCATCCGGGGTGGGGCATTCGGGCTCTTCGAGGGGAGGCAGGAGCAGGTGGAGGCGGCACTGGCTTTCGCCGAGGAGATGGGGCGGGCGCATGGACACTGGATCGGCGCCACCCTTCTCGCGCGGCCTGACCCCGACTTCTGCCTCAGGCTCCAGGCGGGAGAGTGGGGCCGCCTCGGGAACACGGAGATCCTGTAGCCGGCACTTCGGGCGGTTCCCGTCGATGATGCCGGCAGGCCCGAGCCATTCCCGGATCAGAGACCGAAACAGCGCCCCAGGCCGACCGGCGGGATGCGGCCGGATGCGCGGGGAACGAAGATGGAAGAGGCAACAGTCATCGGGAAGGTGGTCGCCACCAGCTGCGTCCCCTCGATGAGGGGGAGGAAACTCCTGATCATCGACCCGGTTGACGATTATGGCAGGGCTACCGGCGCACGCCTGGTTGCCATAGACACCACCGGTTCGGGACCGGGATCGAGGGTTTTCTTCGTTCGCAGCAGGGAGGCTGCCGAGGCTCTTGAGGATCCCTTCTGTCCCGCCGACGCGACGATTCTGGGGATCGTGGATCAGAGCCGGCCGCACGGATGAGCCGGCGCCGCGGCACCGGAGCGCTCGCGGCTTCCCGGGCAGCTTCCGTGTGATGACAGGTGTCCGAGTGGCCGAGTTGGTTGACAGCGCCCTTTCGGAGTGGATAGACTGATCAGGTTGTTCTCGATTGGTCTGTGTCGGGGGCCCAACTTCATGGAGGTCCGGGCTTGACCAGGAAGGAGCTGGCTCTGCAGCTGGCGGAGGGTCGAGGGATTTCCCGCCGGCGTGCCCGGGTCTTTGTCGATGCGTTCTTTCACGTTGTTGGCAAAGCCCTGGCAGACGGTGAAGCTGTCCGGCTTCGCGGATTCGGCACTTTCGAGGTGCGATCGCGCCCCGGACGCGTGGTTCACAAGAGGGGCGGAAGAGCGGCGACAGTCGATCCGGCCTCGCTCATCCCGGCCTTCAGGTGGGCGCCTGGTCTTGTGCGTCGTGTGACGGATGGGAAACCGCAGGTTCGTCCGGGACAATGACGGATCCTGCTCGGATAACGGAGGAGTTTTCAGTCAATGGGTTGTGGGAAGAAGCGCAAGCGGAAGAAGATCGCCACGCACAAGCGCAAGAAGCGCCTGCGGAAGAACCGGCACAAGAAGCGCACCTGGCAGAAGTAGGCCCGCATGACGGGTTGAACAGGTCTTCTTTCAGGATCCGGACAGGCCCCGGGGGATTGCATTCCTCCGGGGTTCTCGGTATTGCATGCAGCTGACAGGGACGATACGCGGGACCAGGAGCGGTTTCGCGTTCCTCACTCCGGATGACGGCGGCGAAGACCTTCTGATCGCCGAGGGCGGCCTGGCGGGTGCCATCCACGGGGACCGCGTACGGGCGGTGCTGCTTTCCCGGGGGGCGCGCGATTACCGTCCTGAGGTTCTTGTGGATGAAATCCTCGAGAGGCCCCAGCCCCTCTTCACAGGCAATCTCCATCGAAGCGGCAGGGCCTGGTTCGTGCGTCCGGACAATCCGCTTCTGCCTGAACGCCTCAGGCTCAAGTCCGTGGCTGTCCCCCCCGCATCAGGGATGAAGATCCTGTTCCGCGTGGAGACGACGCCGGGCAGGGATCGGATGCTGCAGGCCGTGCTGGAGGAGACGATTGGCGAGGGGGGGGATGCACGCCTTGACCCGCTCGTCATGGCGCACGAGTTCAGCCTGCCCGGGCGGTTCAGCGAGGCTGCAGAGGAAGATGCGGCCAGGCGAGCTGGTCTCGCTGGGGACCCGGAGGACGGCCGGCGAAGGGACTACCGCGGGCAGTTCGTGCTGACCATCGATCCACAGGACGCCAGGGACTTCGACGATGCGATCGCCCTGCTTCCTCTCCCCGGAGGCCAGACCGACCTCTACGTGCACATCGCCGACGTCAGCTTCTACGTACCCGAGGGCGGCGCGCTTGACCTGGAAGCCAGGCAGCGGGGAACCTCGGTCTACTTTCCCGGGAGCGTGATTCCGATGCTCCCCGAATCGATCTCGACCGCGGCGGCCAGTCTGGCGCCGGACTCGGACAAGCGCGTGATGACCATTCGAGTCCGTTTCGACCGGGACGGCTCGAGGATCGACCGGGAGTTGACGGGCGGCTGGATCAGGAGCCGGGCGCGTCTGCACTACAGCCAGGCACAGCAGATCCTGGAAGGGAGGCTGGACGCCCCGGACGAGCTTCTGCAGACGCTGCGGTCAATGGCCAGGCTCGCCTCAGTACTGCGCCGCCGCCGGCTCAGGGCCGGAGGATTCGACATCGAGATCCCCGAAGTGGGAATGCGGCTCGGTCCCGACGGGGTTCCCCGCAGGATCTTCCTGAACAGGGTGCTGGACACCCACCGCCTGATCGAGGAGTTCATGATCGCCGCCAACCTGGCTGTCGGGGACTGGGCCCACGAACGCGACGTGCCCTTCCTGTTCCGGGTGCACGAGGAGCCCGAACCCGGGGCGCTCGAGGAGTTCAGGGACATCGCCCTGTCGCTTTCTCCGGGCGTCCGTCAGTCGACGCTCGAGGGGATGCCGGCCCTGCGGCGCTGGCTGGCTGCGCTGCCGCCCGGGCCGATGAGCCGGATCATACACCGATTCTTCCTGCGGGCCATGAAGAAGGCCTCGTACTCCGCCTCTGATCTGGGTCACTTCGGCCTGGGGACACGCGCCTACTGCCACTTCACCTCTCCGATACGCAGATATCCCGACCTGTTCAACCACAGGCGTGTGAAGGAACTCCTGACGGGAGCGCCCTGCGGAGCCTCACCGGATCTCGCCGTGAGCCTCTCTCGGGAAACCTCACGCAGCGAAGTACGGGCCATGGAGGCCGAGCGGGAGATGATCAGGTTGAAGATGGTGCGCTACATGGAGCGTCGGCTTGGCGACCAACTCGATGGCCGGGTGACGGGCATCACCCCCCGCGGCGTCTTTGTGGAACTGGAAACTGTTCCTGTTGACGGGTTCATCCCCCGCGAGAGCCTCCCTGCCGGTTCGAGATTCACTTCCGATTCATTCTGCTGGATCATCCCGCACACCGGTTGGAGCCTGCGTCCCGGAGACTCTGTTGCGGTTCAGGTCCAACGGTGCGACATTCGCGCCAGGCAGATAGAGTTCGCATTCCCGCATCGCAGGCTGAACGGACCCGGCCGCCGACCCCGGCGGGGCAGGGGCAGGCGAACACCGGGAGGCCGCAAGAAAGGGCGGATGAGGTAATGGCGACGCAAGGCGAAAGAGATTGAGGGCGCGCTGTCACCGGCGGCCGGAACCCCTTTCCGGAGGGAACTGAGACAAGGATGATCTAAGAGTGCAGGTTCGGGTTGCCGAATACTGAAGGGACTAACCGGCACATTGGAGAGGGAGATATGAGCAAGAAGGGGTTTCCTGAAAGGCGCCGGCACAACCGGGCGAAGATCCGCATGGAGGCGGTCTTCCAGGGTGAGAATCCTGAGGATCTCGTCAGGCTGAGAATCGAGAACTTCAGCGTCGGCGGGTTTGCCTGCCGGATCAACAGGCGGATAGAGCCGATGACACGGCTGGGGATCACCTTCGAGTTCCCTCCGTATGCCGAGCACCCTCCGCGCACCCTGGAGACAACCGCCGTGGTGGTCCGTTGCGAAGAGCCGTTGCCGCCGGGGAGTGACTACCGGCTCGGGGCCTGCTTCGTTGAGATATCCCAGGAGGCCAGGGAGCACATCCAGGGCTATGTCGACTGGTACGACCTTGTCTACGGAAGCCGAGTCCCGGAAGAGGGGGAGGATCAGGCACAGGCGTGATGACGGCGTCTGACCTGTCGATGATGTCAGGGCAATGAGATCGAGGTGGGTGGATGGGCAGCACCAGGCGGGATGATCAGATACCTGGCCGGGTAGTGACGCATACCCGAAACCCCGCGCAGAGGGTCTTTCACGTTCTGGTTTCGGTCCTGGCGTGGGTCCTGTTCGGGTTTTTCTGGTACACGATCTTCGTTCGAGGCATGGACAGGCAGGCCGCAACTGCCGTCCTGCTGATCCTTGTCGTACTCGCGGGGATAATCCTGGTCAACTCCCTGTGGGTGTACTTCAACCGGAGCCTCTACCGGAAACTCGGGCCCCGCGTGCAGGTCAGGGAAGTCGTCATGTCGCCCACTGCCGACAAGCTGGGACGCCCGCTGCTCGGGGCCGAGTGGGAATCGCTGAAGACGTCCTGTCAGATCCTGGTGGACCTGGATGGACCGAGCAAGGTCTACCGTTCCCATACACCCCATGGGCCGCCACCCCCGGATTCAGTGGCCGGCCCCCGGTGCGAGCAAGGAGGGCGCGCCTCTCCACTGCCCCGGCGTGGGAACAGAGTTCGGCCATGCGGGACCGGCCATCCGCAGGAGTCCTGATATGACATGGCTTCCGGACAGTCTGGCGGCGCTGGAACAAAGCCCCTTCTACCTCGCAGTTCTCGTCTTCTTCGGGCTGTACCCAATCATCTCGAGCGTTGTCTGGATCTCAACCTCGGTCCTGTACTATCTCCGTCGTGAACGGGAGTTCGACGAGGAGTTCTACAACCTTCCGGATGAACCGCCCCTGGTCTCCGTGCTGATCCCCGCATTCTGCGAGGCCAGGATGATAGGCAGCACCCTCGAGGGTGTCCTGGCGATGGACTATCCGAGGATGGAAGTGGTTGTCGTGGATGATGCATCCACGGATGGAACCGCCTCGCGGGTGCTGCCATTCGTGGACCAGGGCCGTGTAAGGCTGATCAGGAAGACGACTAATGAGGGCAAGGCGATGGCGCTGAACGACGCCCTGCCCTGCCTGAGAGGTGAACTCGTGCTGGTCATGGACGCCGACGCATATCCAGACCGCAATCTGCTCCGTTTCCTTGTACCGCACTTCAAGGGAGCCAGGGTGGCGGCTGTCACAGGAAACCCGAAGGTGGCCAACAGGGAGACATTCCTTTCCAAGTTGCAGTTGATAGAGTTCACATCCATCGTCAGCCTCCTTAGAAGGGCACAGAGGGTCTGGGGACGGATTCTGACGATGAGCGGCGTGGTGGGCATCTTCCGGCGTTCCGCCCTCTTCGATGCCGGGTTGTACAACCCGGAGATGGCGACCGAGGACATCGACATATCCTGGGAGCTTCAACGCAGATTCTACGACATTCGATATGAGTCTCGGGCGATCGTCTGGATGCAGGTTCCCCCGACCTTCGCCAGGCTCTGGAAACAGCGCGTCAGGTGGGCCAAGGGCCTCTCCCAGATCATCCGGAAGCACGCATCCGTTCTGAGCAGCTACCGCCACAGGCGCCTGTGGCCGGTCATCTATGAGGCGATGCTGTCGATACTCTGGGCGTACACGGCGATTCTGCTCTTCTCCTTCTGGCTCCTCAGCTATGCCATTGGCCACCTGCCCTTCGGCATCTCTCCGATTCCCATGTGGTGGGGGATGCTGATCGCCACGCTGTGCCTGCTCCAGCTTCTCACCGGGGTGGTCCTGGAGCGGAGATACGACCGGGAGGTGATCCGCTATTTCCCTGTAGCGGTCTTCTACCCGGTTGTCTACTGGATGATGATGGCGGTGATAACGACCCTCTCCACGCCTTCCGGCCTGATGAGGAGGCTCCAACGTGGCCGGGTTACCCAGTGGAGAACTGAGAGGGATCCTCCGGGATCCTGATTCCTGCTCCGCGCAACTCCCTGGAACAGATTGACCACATAAGAGATCCGCCCCCGGAAACTGCGTGGGCTTCGGGGGCGGGGATGAGATGGTCAGGTGCGGATGGGATTATCGGCGACGGCGCCGCATCAGACTTCCAACCCCCAGCACGACCCCCCCTCCAATGAGAAGGGCCACAGTGGAAGGCTCGGGAATGGGACAGACAGCCCAGTCCAGCGCGTCGAGCACAAGTGTCCTGGCTCCATCCTTCCCCTGGTAGGAGTGGTAGTCCGGGTCCTGCATCGAGAACACCATTCGGCCGCAGAGCCCGTTATTGTATGTGCCGGCGAGAGTGAGGGCCTCGTGGCTGGCATCGGGGAAGTCAGGCGAGAGCCCGGTGCGCGAGATCACGGACAGGCGGTCGTCCCAGCTCTCAAAGTATCCGTGCCAGGATGTGTCCCAGTTGCTCAGGCTTTCATTCGTGGAGTTGGCCATCACGGGATGACCCGGATCAACGATTTCCACATCCTGCTGATGAAAGAGCCCCCTTGAGGCGATGTGGAGGGGTGCCCAATCCCAGACCCTGGTGCTTCCATCCGGGAATGGCTGGGTCCAGGATACCAGTCCCCCACCGGAGGAGACGAAGCTCTGGATGTCGGATGCGCGGCTCATAAGTGCTGCAAGGGCTTCAGTCGCCTCCTGTGTCACCCAGTCATCCCTGAACGCCGATTGGACCAGGAGGACGTCGTACCTGGTGAAATCGACCGTCGACAAGGCATTGTGATCTACCATGGTGTACCAACGTTCGCCAACGAGGCCAGGTGTCCCGTATCCTTCGTTGATGACAGTGTCGCCGGGCCGGTTCAGCTGCCAGTCGAGCCGGTTCCAATAGCCACCCATATCAACGGCCAGAACATTGTAACCACTTGCCAATGTGGGCATTGAAAGCAGAATGCCGATCAGTGGCAGAACGGCGTGCAGGAGTCTGTGCTTCATTGCTGGACCCTTCCGATTGTTCCGATAAGACTCAGATTACTAAGCTGACTCACATATTGTCGCCTATAGTTTACGCCTTGTCAACGTTTTCGCACAGCGCCAGAAGACTCATCTGCGTTGACGATAGGCGGCCAGGAGGTTAGGCTCTTGACATGCTTCCGGAGATGTCGCCGGTCCCCTGCCGCCGCAGGGTACCGCTGGGCGGGGATCTGATCTTCATAACTCACGGAAAGTCTGGGAGGTAGCTCAAATGATGCGATCGATCCTCTGTGCGTCGGCCGGGTCTGAACGTCAGGCCTTCTCCCGATACTTCCTCGTTTCGGTGCTATCGCTCCTCGTGCCTGCGCTCGGGTGCATCGTAGCGCCCGCTGGCGCAACGAAGTATGCCGGGGAGTTCCTGAAGCTGGGCGTGGGTGCCCGCGCCCTCGGGATGGGCGGAGGGTCCTTCGTGGCATTGGCCGACGATGCCAGCGCCGCCTACTGGAACCCGGCGGGCCTGGCTCACATTGACCGGGGTGAGATGTTTTTCATGCACGCAGAGCACTTCGGCAGCCTGGCCAATCATGACTACCTTGGGTTCACGCAACCGCTTCAATCCGCGGGAAGATCGAGTGCGGTCGGAATCGGGCTGATCCGCTTTGCGGTCGACGGCATTCTCGTGACCAGGGATGCATACGATGACCTGAACGGAAATGGTCGCTGGGACGAAGGCGAACCGATCCGCCCTGATCTGTTCCGTACAGGAAGCAACACCGAGTATGGTCTCCTTCTTTCCTACGCCAGGGAAGTCAATGACTGGGTGGCCCTGGGCGGAAACCTCAAGCTCGTGCGGCAGGGTCTTCTGGACAATACCAGCTTCGGCATGGGTCTGGATCTCGGTGCCCTCGTGCGGCTCGATGGAGGCTTGACGATCGGTGCCCGACTCGCGGACGCATCAACGACCCGGATCTCATGGGATACCGGGAGGACGGAATCCGTTCAGCCCTCACTGATAGTGGGCAGTTCTTATACGCGCAGTCTGAACGGGCTGGGAAGCCTGACTGCGGCAGTGGGACTGAACAACAGTTTCGATGGCCGCAGGGAAGCCAGCCAGATCTCGGGAGGCGACTGGGGGAGCGACTGGCAGGTGGGGCTGGAATACTGGTACTCGCGGAGCATCGCTGTTCGCCTCGGGAGCGATGCGGGCCACATGACCGCCGGAGCCGGGATCAGGCACAGGGGACTGGGCGTCGACTACGCATTCCTGTCCCACGATGAACTGGACGACACACATAGGGTGTCTGCCTCCGTCAGGTTCTAGACAGCCTCTACCGAACCTTCTGGACCCAGAACTGCATCTGTTGCCTGGGGAAGCTTCCACCGCGGGGGGCCTGAGCGACCACCCAACCCCGCACTTCTCCCGTCCGGAACATGCCGGACCTCCGATCACGCTGCCCTTATCTCATGCCACACCCTCCTCTCT
>CAZWSC010000075.1:0-49551 GCA_964636385.1 uncultured bacterium | reverse complement strand
CACATCAGGTGGTAGTCGTGGACCCAGATGAAGTCGTCCGGTCTGCAGTTTTCGCGGATGACGTTGGCGAAACGCCGGTTGACGTCCAGGTAGGCGTTCCAGTAGGTGGGGTCGAAGTTGCAGAGTGACTGCAGATCGTGGAAGAGCGGCCACAGCACCTCGTTTGAGAGGCCGATGTAGTATGCTTCGACTTCCTCGGCGCTCAGGGCTACCGGCTTCATGGTGAACCCGGCCTGCGCGGATGCCGTTTCCATCTGCTCGGACACGTCGGATCCGTCGGTGATCCCGGGCCAGCCGATCCACATCCCTCCGCGGTTGCGGAGCACGGGGGCGAGTGCCGTGACCAACCCTCCTGAGCCCGCCACGGAACGCCATGAGCCGTCATCCTCCTTCTCCAGCACGAAGGGGAGCCGGTTGGAGGCGATCACCAAGCGTCTCGTCTTGTCCATCATGTTCCTCCGCATGCGCTGCCGTTTTCGTCGCTCTGCGACGGAGTCCGGCGGGAAGCCAGGGCCATGCACCAGCGGCGCAGGAACAGGAGTAGCTCGTCCGGTGGCTCTATCCTGACCGCCGCTGCCGTCTCACGCGCCTGCGAACTTACCAGAACGCCGAGTCCGCGTCCATCGATCGCCCGAAACGCATCCTCATCCGTGAGGTCATCGCCGAGGTAGGCGGCAGCGGCATCCTGGTGCGCTTCGATGAGTATCGCATCGACGACCGTCCCCTTGTCCATGCCCTTGGGCCTCATCTCCAGGCCGCCGTTGAACCCTTGTATCCGAAGACCGGCAGCCTTCGCGATCGGCTTCCACAGGAGGAGGGTTTCGCGCTCGAGTTTCGCCTGCCCGCCGGCCGGGATGCCGCGCGTGTGCATCGCGACTCCGGCAGGCTTCGTCTCGAGCCGCTCGCCGTATCCCGCGTCGCGCAGCGCAGTGGCGGCCATCTTCAGAGCAGCCGAGACATCGGGCGGAAGGTCAGGCGCCATGTAGGCACCGCCGGCTTCCATACGCTCCCAGCCGTGACAGCCCCACATCTCGAAGCTGTCGCCCATGCCGAGCAGGGGTTTGAGGTCGGCTATCGTCCTTCCGCTGACGATCACGGTCCTGCATGCGGGGACGGCATGCAGTTCTTCGAGGAGCTCCCTGATGCCGGGGAAGGGGACGGCTTCGTCGCGCTCGACGCGGTGCGGCGAGAGGGTGCCGTCGTAGTCGAGCATCAGGATTCTCTCAGGCGCTTCGGCAACCTTCCCGAGGAAGTCATCGAGGCTGGCGCCTTCGCGGAGTATCTGCATGACGATTCCTCCGTGCGTCCGTGCAGTGTCGACACGATCGCCAGCATAACCGCACGGTGGCCTGGAGGGAAGGAACTACGGACGGAAGGAACTACGGAGGGAGGAGGAACTACGAAACACGCGAAAGAGCGCGAAAGGGCGCGAAAGGGAAGACAGAGAAGATCGGGAGGGAGAATCAGGAAGACCGTGTTCAGAGGTGAGACCGAAGGCCACCGGCGGGCAGCAGGGCCTGCGGGTGAACCCCGGGCCCTATCCAAGGAACCAGCCACGAAGGGTTCGTCAAACAACCCCCTTCGCGCCTTCGCGTGAGCCCTTTTCCTTTCCACCCTTTCGCGTGTGTTTAGCCCGGGTTATTCAAGATCCCTCTACTGCGACACCGGAAAGGCGCGCGAATACTGCGTTGCGCTTGCTCTCGCTCCTCGACATACTGCAGTGAGTATGCCTGCGTCGCGAGAGCCGCGCGCGCCTTGTCTCCCGCGCCTTTCCGCTGTCTCGTAACGAGTTTCACGAACAACCCGGGCTAGCGCATTTCGTGGTTTCGGCTGTTTCCGCCCCCCTGCCGCCTCAACCGCTGATCCGGCCGTCCTCCATGTGCACCGTCCTTCTGCAGCGCTTGACGAGATCGTGATTGTGGGTGACCACGATGACCGTCACGCCCCCCTGGTTCAGGCGGTCGAAGAGCTCCATGATCTTGTCGCCGTTCCGGGAGTCGAGATTCCCGGTCGGCTCGTCAGCCAGCAGTATTGGTGGCGAGTTGATGAGCGCGCGCGCGATCGCGACACGCTGCATCTCGCCGCCCGAAAGCTCGCCCGGCCGATGCGTGAGCCGATGGCCCATCTCGACCATCTCCAGGAGCTCCTTTGCCTTCGACGCATTCTTAGTCCTGCTGAAGAGGGTCGGCAGGCTGACGTTCTCGAGGACGTTCAGGGTCGGTATCAGGAAGAACTGCTGGAAGACGAACCCGAACGCGGCGCGCCTGAACCTGGTCAGCTCCGCTTCGCTCGCCTTTTCCAGCCTGCGGCCGTTGACGGTGATCCTCCCGCCGGAGGGGCGGTCCATGCAGCCGATCATGTTCAGGAGCGTCGTCTTGCCGGAGCCGGAGTGGCCGACAACCGCGACGTGTTCGCCTGCCTCGATGGCGAGGGAGACGTCCTGCACGGCGGCCACGGTCTCAGAACCACGCCTGTAGAGCTTCGAGACGTTCTCGAGCTGTATAATCTGCCCGTTGCTATTCATTCCTCAGCACCTCCATCGGCACGATCCGCGCAGCGCGCATGGCCGGGTATATCGAGCAGCCAAGCCCGATCAGCGTGCAGCCGACGAAGGCCAGCAGCGCGATGCCTAAGTCCGGCTTTGCTATCGCCCCCGAGGGGATGTACGCCACCAGGAACCTGCGCAGCATGTGGCCCGAGACCGGGCTCAGGAGCGCTCCTGCGATGGCGCCGACTGCGCTGCCTGCGATGGCGATGGCAAGCGTCTCCAGCGATATCAGGCGCAGCAGGTCACGCCTGCCCGCACCCACGCACTTGAGGTACGCGATCTCCCTGCGCCTCTCGAGCACCGTCATCAGCATCGTGTTCACAACGCCGAAGATCGAGATCACAACCGCGACGAAGACCATGACGAGCATGATCGCCCGGGTCGCGCCGAAGAACTCCAGGATCCCCTCGCTCAGCTCCTTCGAGCCGATCACGAAGTGATCCTCCGGGATCGTTGCGCGCATCAGGTTGCGGGTCGCGTCCATGATCGAGATGTCGTGCAGTTTGATTGCGATGGCCGAGAGCTTGCCCTCCCGGCCGACAAGCTCCTGGGCTGTCGCCAGGGGTAGGAAGAAGACCCCGTCGTCCTGGCTGAAATTGCGCTCGAGGATCCCGGTGACGACGAACTCGCGGTCGAACATCTCGCTGTACATGCGATCGCCTATGTCGAGAAGCTCGATCAGCGCCATCTCCGCGCCCAGGATCACGCTGTCGTCCGACTCGAACCAGCCGCCCTTCGCGAAGCTCCAGTCCGGCTTCATCTCCAGGATCCCATCCGTGACGCCCATGAAGATGTCGGTGCGCATCCCGTCATCGGTTGTGATCGCGAAGAGCTTGAAGGGGAGGACGACGTCGACCTGCGGCATCCGTGCCACCATCTCCACGATCTCCTCGTCCACGTAGAGCGGGCTGAGACCGCCCTGGGCGATGACGGCGGCGGCTTCGATCGGACAGCCTTCCTTCGTGACGTACATGTGCACACCGGTCCGGTTGACCAGGTCGTCCGTGACCGCGGATGTATAACCCCTGTCCAGGGCCAGCGCCACGCTGAGCGTGGCGGCCGATACTGCCAGGCTGAGTCCGGTCAGCACGCTGCGGACCGGGTTTCGCCTGAGGTTGCTTAGAGCGACCTTCCAGAATGTCATCTATCTCTCCTGTTCCATGCGCAACCCCACGGCGGAGAGGACGACCTGTCCTTCGCCGCTCGTGATCTGCGCGTAGATTGTCACGTTCCTGCCCCTGTCCAGCCTGGGGAACCTGAACCCCTGGGGGTAGATGGTGGCTGTGTGGGCGCCGTCCAGCATGAAGAACTCGCACAGGGCGGAGCACTGGCCGGAGACGATCCCCTGCATGACGACCTTCCTGCCGTTGTACTCATCGGGGTTCTCGAGCACCGTGGCGAGTCTCACGACGGGCTCGCCTGAGGGGATCTCGACGCCCAGCTTGAGGTCCGGGTCCTTCCCGCATCCGCCCGTGCCGGCGGCTGTCAGGGCTAGCGCCACTGCGATCGCGAGGAGAGTCGCCACGGCGGGCGCTGCGTGGGGTGCTGTGGAAGACGCGCGGGATGACGCCCGGGACTGCGCCCGGGATGGCGTCGAAACAGCGGCCGAGCCGGCCTGACGATTGGTGATCTTGCCTGTGTTCATCGTACTGTCCTTTCTCAACGGATTCCGACTGAGGGATCTCCACCGTGATGCCGCTCTGCGCGGGGATTCGCATGCGTAAGTGCGGATACACTCCACCGGCGGAGTCTGCCGGGAATACCCGGGGCAGTTCATTGCCCCGGCAGGAGGGGGGATCAGATCAGGAGTATCGTCGTTGTGATGTGCCTTGGCACTGAGGGGATGCCGATGCGGAGAACAGGGAGAGTCCTTACCGAGAAGGCGGCCGCACCCGAGGTATGGCTGGCCTCGAAGGCCTGCCGGGTCCCGGCCTCCTTCTGCTGCATACGCCTGGATTCCGTAATGACCGAGTATTGGCCCGCCTGGGCGCGGTGGCTGCACTCCGCCTTGCGGCAGGTGTGAACCGGGATGCAAACGTCGCTGCAGCAGGCGCAGACCTCGGCCGGGGGAGCAAGGAGGGCTTCGGTCCAGCCGGATTCGCTGTCCGAACACCTGCATCGTTCCGGGGCATAGACGGACGACATCGACGCCACGAGCGCTGTGACGATGATGAACACGGACAACTGATGTGCGGTTGGTGATCTCATCTTCTGCACCATGTCTGCTTCCGTTCAAGGGGCCGCAGCACGGGAACAACAGTAGGATCCTGGCTGCCGGAAGTCAAAACCATTGAGGTAATGGGCTGTTCGGGGCGCCGGTCGGCGACCTTATCCGACTCTGCAGCAAGGCCCTGTCCAGCCTGAGCCCGATTCCTTATCGGTCTCCGGTTCATGCCATCTGAACATGGTTAGATGTACTCCCACTCTGATCCGGAGGCCTGGTTATGCTGCAACTGCTCACCTGGCCACACTAACTGCATCGGCATCGCCGCCTTGATACGCAGCGTTACGAGCCATTCTCCACCGCTTCCGGGAGGACTCCCGGCCCCGCCGCGTCGTCCAGACTTGAACCCGATTTCCCATGGTTCAGCACTTGACACATAGACAATAGAGGATACAGTGCTATCAATAGCACATGGAGGTGCGGCATAAAACCTTTGCCCACAACACGATAACTGGTTGCCTCGATGGCTTTGGTCATGATCGCAGCCGATGCGGCTTTTCTCCCGGGCGAGAGACGATTGCGGCCGGACAGCGGCATCTGAGACATGAGAACGGAGGCTACACATGAAGTGTCCATTTCTGACCACGCTGAGTGCGCTCCTGGTCTGCTCGGCGATCCTCCTTGGCGGATGCAGTGATGACGACAAGCCCCTCGGGCCGGGTGACGACCCCGAGGCTGATCTCTACACCTGGATCTGGGCTTTGGACGACGATAGCGGAACCATCTGGATCCATGACGCCGACACGGGCGAACTGAAGGCGACCCTGACTGGTGAAAGCCATCCGATGATGCGCCAGGCTTCTGCAGGGCCTTCTTCGGAGCCGACTGTCTGGATGGGCAGGGGAGGTTCGGCTCATGCCTTCAGCCAGGGGTTTCACATGCACGGCGACCACGCGCATATGGAGATCCCTGAGAAGCTGAGTGTCGTCCCGACAGGCCCGAACAACGTGCACCAGGGGGTTGATGATCACGGCGACTATGTCATCTATGCGAACGACGGGGATGCTACCTTCACGCTCATCGATGTGGCCACCCGGACACCGCGCACGATCAACCACGGATCTCCGCATTCGGCGGCCTTCTACTCGCACGGGATCATCGTCGCCACGCATATGCAGGAAGAGTGGGCACGGGGCATCGACGCTGTCGCGGACACGATCATCTATGAGGTGGAGATAGCCGCAAACTCCCACGGAGAGGCCTTTCACCACGACTCAGAGACCCTGTTCATCGCGACAGACAGCGGATTCGAGGTCCTGGATGTGGAAGAGGGCGCCCTGGGAGACAGAATCCCGTACCCAACTGCGGGCCGGGTCAGCTTCCTCTACCATGCAGGCGCTGTCCCTGTGGCATTCGGTCCGCACAGGACGGAGGGCGAATCGGACAAGATCATCCTCCTCGACATGGCCAGCCGGACATCCGAGACCCTGACGATTCCCGGCTCATCTCTGGCCTGGAACATCAGGGGCGGCAACTTCGCCCTGTCGGGAAACGGCAGGATCCTGGTTGCTGCCGACCTCGCGGATGAGAAGGTCTACATCGTCTGTATCGATCCTGCGAGCGGGGGATGCTACAGGAGCGTTGCAACGGTCGAGATTCCCTTCGCCGATGCGGCATGTGCAATCAACCACGACGGGGATCACATCTGGGACCTGAACAGGGAGAACGGACGGATCTACTGCCATCACGCGGATGACGGCGAGTTGCACAACTCATGGCAGGTTGATCCGGCGACCGACTACATCTTCGCGACCTCCCTTCCCCGATCTGTAGAGGTGTTCAAGGACTTCTGATCTCTTCGGTGAGTCGTGAGCCGGTCAACGGCGGCCGGGGTTGATGCCGGATGCCGTGGGGCAAGGCGTGCGTTGCCGGGAAGAGCCAGGATATGGAGGAGGAGTGATGTGCCGAGTCAGGGGGAGCGCTTCATGCCGGGAGTACTCAGGCGACGTGGAGCATCGAAGACATAGCCACTCTATCCGTGCCGGAAGTGTACCGGCACCTCACGCGCGCTCGCATGGCGCAACCGGGCCGCACGCACCTGTGCATCCCGCACGTGCATCCCATCGTCTCCTGCCGGCCTTGCCGTTGCTTCTTGCGGCGTTCATGCTCCTCTGTTTTCAGGCCGGGGCCCAGGCGTCGTCCGACGGCGGGTCAGCCAGGGCCCTGGGAGCGTGGATGAACCCGGACATCGGCTTTGTCTATGATCTCAAGCTGGATCTGCACGATGCCGAATCGGCCGATGGCGGCGGGCGCAGGTGGACGACGCGGGGCTTCGATCTGTCCACAGCGGAGATCTCCGTGGGAGCGGATGTCGACCCGTACTGCCGGATCGAGTTCAACGCGATGTTCAGCGAGACAGGCGCTGAGATACACGAGCTCTACTTCGTCTATCCCGCACTGCCGATGAACCTGAAGCTTAAAGGCGGACGATACCTGGCGAACTTCGGCCGCTGGAGCCAGTTTCATTCACACGCCATGCCCTTCAGCTCCGAGCCGCGCCTCCTGCACGAGTACCTGGAAGGGCACCTCTCGCCGGCCGGCCTGGAACTCTCCTGGCTGGTGCCCGTGTCACACTTCATCGAGGTCACCGGCGGGGTGTACAACGCGATAGAGGGACACTCGCACGACACGGATCCCGCCTGCTCGAAGTCGGCCTGGGGGCGGGACAATCCCCCCCCCGGTTGTCACTTCCATGGAGATGACATCCACTGCCCCGGGAGGCCGGATCTGGAGGCTGCCTACAACGCATCCGTACGGGATCCCAGGGCGCCTGTGCGCACAAGGGCCAACAAGGGGCTGCGGGATCTGGCTTTTCTGGGCAGGGCGACCACATCGTTCGAGCCGAGTCTGAGCTGGAGCATCGACATGGGCGGGAGCATCGTGCATCAGCCGCGGTACGCCCGGTCGCAGCGCTTCGATGGCGAGGCTTACGGGAAGACGACGTACGGTGCTGATGTCACCGTGTTCTGGAATCCTCCTGAGAAGAACCTCTTCACGGGACTGGACTTCGGGGTCGAGTACATTGCGAACGACGAGCAGTTCGAGATCAGAGAGGCGGGACAGTACTTCAGGCGTGGGATGCGCCGCGCCGGCTTCTTTGCATACGGAAGGTACCGCGCGAACAAGACCTGGTCGGGCGGACTATTCGGAGAGTCCTTCGAAGCACGCCGGGGAGAGCCGCACAGGCGGGAGCGACTCGGCGCGTTTCTCACCTGCAACGTCAGCCACTTCCATTACGTCAGGCTGGAGTATTCGCGCTATGACCGTCTTCCGGGAGAGGATCCGGTCAACAGGTTCGTGATCCAGTTTGACGGGGTGATCGGATATCACACCCACGGGAGGCAGAGATGACAGAGCGTGACAAGGTCCACTCATCGCGTATCGCGCAGGTTCTGGCAGGGGCGGTTGTACTGCTCTCCATCGGGTTGAGTGCAACGGAATCGTCTGCCGGCAGGCTGAATGTGGTGGCTTCCATCCCCGACCTGGGAGCAATGGCTGAGCGTGTCGGAGGCGACAGGATCAGGCTGGAGGTGCTTGCAAGTGGCAGGGAGGATCTGCACGGGGTGCCTGTCCGGCCCAGCTTCATCCCGAGGCTAAACAGGGCGGATCTGCTGCTCAGCCTGGGCCTGGATGCCGAACACGCGTGGCTACCCGCCCTGGCGCGGGAGTCCCGGAACAGGCGGATCATGGAGCACCATGAAGGCTGGATCGAGGTTCACAACGGTATCGAGGTGTTCGACATCCCCGTGATCCTGGGCAGGTCCGAGGGAGAACAGCATCCACGGGGTAATCCGCACTACAATGTCTCTCCGGCCAGCGGGCCTGTCATGGTGCGGAACATCCTCGCAGCCTTCGTACACACCGATCCGGGCAACGCCGGGTTCTACACAGAGCGGGCTGAGGCCTACATTCTCGAACTGGAAGCGATGGCCTCAAGGCTGCGAGAAGAGGGAAGAGCGTTGCAGGGAATCCCGATCGTGAGCTACCACCCTGATGTCTCCTACATTGCCAGCTTCTACGGGATGGAGGTTGTCGGTTCGTTGGAGCCTAAGGCCGGCATCGAGCCTACCGCGGGACATCTGGCGGAACTCGCCGCCCGTGCGAAGGCGGCAGGCGTGAAACTGGTGATCTACCACCAGGCCCAGTCAGGCAGGCTTCCCGCTCGCTTTGCCGGCGAGATCGGAGCATCGGCGGTTCAGTTCGCCAACATGGTCGGGGCCAAGGCGGAGATACGCAGCTTCGAGGACCTGCAGGAGCACAACCTCCGCATGCTGCTGGAGGCGTTGCCGTGAGTTGTGATGGCGTACACTCTGGCCGGCTTCGAGGGGAAGCTGTGTAAGGCGAAGCACGCGGTATCCAGGCTTCCGGAGAGATTGCCGATGACATCGGGAAGCAGAAGCTGGAGAGTCCGGATGAAGAACTTGACTGACAGTGCAGACGAGCAGCGGTCCGGGGCTGATGAGGTCCTTCTGGATGTGCATCAGGGGCAGTGGGGGTACTCGCTGAACGGTGGCGTCCACTATCCCGCGAAGCCGGTCGAGTTCGTCGTTCGCGCCGGCGATGTCGTGATGCTTGCGGGACCAAACGGAGCGGGGAAGACGACCATCCTGCTCGGCCTGCTCGGTCTTGTCGGTCACAGAGTCGGGCACGTCTTCTGTGGTGTTCCAATGGAGGAGATCGGCTACATCCGGCAGGAGTCGACGATCGACCGTTCGGTTCCGGCCAACGTCATGGATGTCGTGAGAACAGGGGATGCCGCCCGCTGGGCCGGCGGGCGGGATCAAGCCTTGACCGCACTGAAGGAGGTTGGCCTGGAGGGGATGGAGAAGGATCTCTTCGGACGATTGTCCGGCGGAGAACGGCAGCGCGTGCTGATCGCCCGCTCGCTGATGGGAAGGCCCCGCCTGCTCCTGCTTGACGAGCCGACGATCAACGTTGATATCACAACCGCCGGTCGTATCGGCAGACTGCTGGCCCGTCTTGCAGAGGGCGGCCTTGGAGTTCTGGTAACCTCGCACGTGTCCGGGTGGGTCGATGCCGCCCGTACGGTGACAGTTCAACCGTCGGAGCCTTCTTCATGAGCGAGTTCCTGAATGTCTTGGCCTTCTCCTGGATTCCATTCGCCTGCGCCGTGATCTTCGCGCTGACCGCCTCCCCGCTGGGGGCGATCCTTTCGCTGAGGGATGAGATCATGCTGGGCATCGCCCTGGCGCCCGTTGGAACCGCGGCGATCGTGACCGCAGTCTGGATGGGCATTCCAGCTGACGCCACGGTCGCGCTGCACCTGTGTGCCGTCATCGGAATACTGGCCGTCAGTCTGATCATGCCCCGGAAGACGAGTCGATCGGCGGGCTCTCCCAGGCGGCGGTCTGCGTTCCTTGCCGCCGTGTTCTGTGCAGGTGAGGCGGTCACCATCCTCGTCAGCTCTGTCTCCACGAGCGTGGAGGCTCACATGCGGCACATGATGCGGGGCGAGCTCCTTGCAATCGGGCGGTCGGAACTCGCCGTGTTCGCAGCCCTGACAACCGCGGTCATTCTCCTCGGGTACCGCTACCGTGGATACCTCTACGCCCTTGCGATCGATGAAGAAGGGCTGGTGGCTCGCGAAAGACGCCGGGCAGGGAAGATGATCTTCGGTTTTCGGCTCTTCTCCGCCGTGATCATCGCGGCCGGAGTGATGTGGGCCGGTCCACTCATGACGATGGGTCTGCTGGCCGTACCGGCGATGCTCTACGAGCGGAGGGCAGGAAGCCTTGCATGGCTCCTGCTCGGTGCGGGCCTGATCGGCGTGGCCGGCGTGACGGCGGGTTTCACAGGATCGATCCTGCTGGATCTCCCGCCGGTTCCGGTGGTCATAGCCGCGCTCTTCCTGTTTGGGGGACTGGTTTCATCGCGCCCGGCAGCTCTCCTCCGCAGGTGAAAGTGTGGGTGATCACCCACCGCGCCAGTGCTCCGAGTTGACGATCACAACCTCCAGGGAGTTTCCCGCGCCGTTGCTGCTTGAAAGGATTCCTCAGAAGCGGGAAGATTCCGCGGATGAACGGGCCGCCGGTTATCCCCCGCAGGCCCTGTCGCCTTCAGAGGAAAACCGGTTCGGTGTGGCCGGCAGACTGGAAGAGAACTCCGGGCCGGCTATCAGGAGAGCAGCTTGCAGACTGTTTCGATCCGCCGGAGCGCGATGCCCGGTTTAGGCCCTGCACTGGGGTTCACCCTCTTCTATCTGGGCCTGCTCGTCCTGATCCCGGTCTCGGGCCTCTTCCTCAGAAGCGCCGGGATGGGCTTCGAGCGTTTCTGGGAAGTGACGACCGCACCCCGCGCGATCGCCTCCTACCGCCTCAGCTTCAGCTCCGCCCTGATCGCCGGCGCCGTCAACGCGGTCTTCGGCCTGATCGTGGCGTGGGTCCTGACACGGTATTCGTTCCCGGGGCGCAGGATACTCGACGGCCTGGTGGATCTGCCCTTCGCCCTGCCGACAGCCGTGGCGGGGATCGCGCTCACGACCGCCTACGCCGGGGGAGGAGTCCTGGGGCAGCCGCTGGCGGCGCTCGGTGTCAGGGTCGCCTTCACCCCGCTCGGGATCATCGTGGCCCTCGTCTTCATCGGGCTTCCGTTCGTGGTGCGCGCGGTGCAGCCGGTGCTGCAGGACCTGGACAGCGAGCTCGAGGAGGCAGCGGCGATCCTGGGTGCCGGACGGTGGCAGACCTTTGCCAGGGTCATCCTGCCCGCGATCTGGCCTGCGCTCCTGACCGGGTTCTCGCTCTCGGTGGCCCGTGGGCTGGGTGAGTACGGCTCGGTGATTTTCATCGCGGGCAACATGCCGATGAGCACGGAGATCACACCTCTTCTCATCATGACGCGGCTGGAGCAGTACGACTACGCCGGGGCCGCGGCGCTCGCTGTAGTGATGCTCATCGCCTCGTTCCTCCTTCTTCTCGCTATCAACACGATTCAGCGCTGGGACAGGCGCAGGCGGGAGGGCTGACGCGTGCCGCAGGCGGGGAGGATCGCTGGAGGCGCGCCCGGATCGGGGCGCGCGCACTGCCGCGGTGCGAATCGTGCTCATACTGATCGCAGTCGGCTTCCTCGGGCTCTTCCTGCTGATGCCCCTCGGGATCGTCTTCCACCAGGCCCTCGAGAACGGGTTTGCCTACTATGCCTCTTCCGTGACTTCTCCGGACGCGCTTTCCGCCCTTCGGCTCACTATCATCGTCGTTGCGATCACGCTCCCGCTGAACCTGCTCTTCGGAGTGGCCGCCGCCTGGGCGATCGCCCGCTTCCGTTTCCCGGGACGCAGCGTGCTGATCACCCTGATAGATCTGCCTTTTACGGCGTCGCCGGTCGTGGCGGGCCTTGTCTTCGTGCTCCTCTTCGGCGCGCAGAGCTTCATGGGGCCGTGGCTGATGGAGCACGGTATCCGCATCATCTTCGCGGTGCCGGGGATCGTGCTGGCGACACTCTTCGTGACCTTCCCCTTCGTCGCCCGCGAGCTGATCCCTGTGCTGCAGGAGCAGGGGAGACAGGAGGAGGAGGCGGCCATCTCCCTGGGGGCGAGCGGGAGGCAGATGTTCCTGCGGATCGTGATCCCGAACATCCGGTGGGGACTGATCTACGGGCTGATCCTGCTGAATGCGCGCGCCATCGGGGAGTTCGGCGCGGTGTCGGTCGTCTCAGGCCACATCAGGGGCCGGACGATCACGCTCCCTCTGCACGTGGAGATCCTGTACAACGAGTACGACTTCGCCGGGGCCTTCGCCGTCGCCTCCATGCTGACGCTCCTGGCGCTTGGCACTCTTCTGGCCAGGAACCTGATCACGTGGCTGATCCGGCGCGGGCAGGCAACGGCCCGCCGGGCGGAAGGAAGGCTCTGATGCAGATCGAGGTTGCCGGAATCGGCAAGAGCTTCGGCCCGCACGCCGTGCTTCAGGATGTCTCCCTAACGGTGGACTCGGGCGAGCTGGTGGCACTCCTCGGCCCCTCAGGGTGCGGCAAGACGACGCTGCTGCGGATCATCGCGGGGCTCGAGTACCCGGAATCGGGCGCAGTCCTTGTCGACGGAGAGGACGTCACCGGGCGGCCTGTCAGGGAGAGGCGGTTCGGCTTCGTCTTCCAGCACTTCGCGCTCTTCAGGCACATGAGCGTCTTCGAGAACGTCGCCTTCGGCCTCAAGGTCAAGCCCCGGGGCGAGAGGCCGCCAAGGCAGGAGATCGCGAACAGGGTGAAGGAACTCCTGCGCCTGGTCCGCCTGGAAGCTCACGCAGGCCATCTGCCTTCCGAGCTGTCGGGCGGGCAGAGGCAGCGCGTCGCCCTCGCGAGGGCTCTTGCGGTCGAGCCGCGGGTGCTTCTCCTGGACGAACCTTTCGGCTCGCTGGACGCGATGGTGCGAAGGGAGCTTCGGATATGGCTCCGCCGCCTGCACGACGAGCTTCACCTGACCAGCCTCTTCGTGACGCACGACCAGGAGGAGGCGCTGGAGGTTGCCGACCGGGTGGCTGTGATGGATGCCGGGCGCCTTGTACAGATCGGCACGCCTGAGGATGTATACATGAAGCCTGCGAACCTCTTCGTCCACAACTTCCTCGGGAGCGTCAACCTCTTCCACGGGCGGATCAAGGCGGGGACCCTGTACCTTGGCTCATCGGCGATGGAGATGCCGGCTCCGGGGCCGCTTCCCGAGGGGCCGGCCCTGGTCAATGTGCGCCCGCACCTGCTGGAGATCGCGGACAGCCCCGGGACCGGACCCTCCTTCCGCGCCAGGGTGCTGCACGTGCACGCGGCAGGCGCCATCGTCAAGGTCTACCTCGAGAGTGAGTGGGGCGAGCCTGTGAGCGTCGAGATCTCGCACGAACGCCGCAACCTCATCGGGCTCGAGACGGGGCAGGAGGTGCACGTGATCGCCTCGGCACAGAGCCTCTTCGTCTCGCCGGAAATGCGGGGGGAGTGAGGGGGGTCCGTTTCCGGCCAGTGTGGTACAATAGCCTACATGAAACCACGCTATCCTCGCGCCCACGATGCTGTCCGCCTGTTGTCGGTGCCGTATCTCCTTGTCCGGCTGGCTGTTGTGGCTGCCCTGGCAATTGCGGTGTTGCCGGCGATCACTCCGGCGCGCGGGACTGCCGCCCCATCCATCCCTCTCCAGAAGGCGTTCGACGATGCGGGGCCGGGTAATGGTTACGACAAGGTTCTGGTTCTCGAGACGGGCCAGGTGTACACAGGCGGGCTTCTCATAGGCCCTGTTCTGAGCCTGATCTCCTTCGAAATGGAAGGCCCTCCCGGCATCGACGTGCTGATCCAGGGGAACGGCGCGATCCTGGACCTCGAGGGCGGCCAGATCTGCATCTCGTACTGCAACAACCGGCTCGACATCGAGGACTGCGTGATAATCAACGGGAACATCCGCTTCCGCGGCCTGCGGACCGCCTTTCACGATGTGGTCCCGTTCGGATCCGTCAGGCATGTGACATTCTACCGGCCGCACGACTACGGAGTACGCCTGCAGGGGAGTGGCGCCGGAGTTCTTCTGGAGCGGAACCTGGTTGTCGACGCTGTGGACACAGGGTTCGACTTCCACTGGGGATACGGCGGCCCGCACGAGTGGCTTCCCACCGGAACGTGCATGGCGTTCAGTGTTCAGGCAGGGCAGTACGGGGTCCCCCAGATCCGCGAGAACTGGAGCTTTCACAGTGACCCCGGGATCAACGCTGTAGATCTGGCGCACTTCTCGCTTCTTTGCGAACATGGGTGAACTGAGCCCGCCCCATGGGCAGGGGCCGGTTCGGCTCCACACTACAACGTCATCGGAATCGACCCCATGCTCGCGGATCCGCTGGGAGGGGACTTCTCGCTTCTCCCCGGATCGCCCGCGCAGGGATACGGCTGCCAGACATTCCGGGCACCGGGCGCAGGCCGCCAGGGGAAGGTGTTGGCCGCATCAGGCTGGGACGGTGCTGCCGGCTCATTCGGTGGCGGCGCTGCGAACGCCTGGACAGGCCGTGAAGCCTCTGCCTTCAGGAGATCCTCGATCGACGCGTCGGGACCCATCCCTGCCGACACCGAGTGGGATGCCGACACGGTCCGCGTCACAGGCGACATCCTGGTCCAGGACCAGGCTGTGCTGCGGATCCGCCCCGGCGTGCGTGTGGAGTTCCAGGGCCACTACTCCATGGAGATCCAGGGGGGCCTGGAGGCGCTCGGCTCGCCGTCCATGCCTATTCTCTTCACATCCTCGGATCCGGGGCTGTTCGCCGTGGACTCGACCCTTGCGGGAAGCTGGGGCGGCCTGCGGTTCCCCCAGGCGCAGTCATGGAATCCGGTCGCCCGGCTGGAGCACTGCATCATCGAGTATGCCAAGAATGCCGGCGGGCCCGGCCGGGGCGGCGCCGTGTACGTGGACGGGGCACCACGGGCGAGCCTGTACAACTGCATCATGCGACACAATGTCGCTGACTACGGCGGGGCGTTCTTCCTCTCGCGCAACGCATCCATCCGGATCGCCGGGTGCCTGATCCACGACAACCACGCCTTCCGCGGCGGTTCCGCCATCTACTGCACCAACTCCTATCCCATCCTGACCAACTGCACGCTGGCGGAGAACGTGATCCACAACCCCGACATCTTCGAGGATACGGGCACGATACACACCTACATCGCCAAGCCCAGGCTCACCAACTGCATAAGCTGGAACAACACCTGCGACTACTTCATTCCCGGGGAGGTGCTCTGGGGCAAACCGTTCTACATGACATACTGCAGCTTTGAGAATCCTCACGAAGGAACCGGCAACATCTCCCTGAGCCCCATGTTCGTCGGGTACGGGCCGCACCCCTTCTCGCTTCAGGGTGCGTCTCCCTGCAGGAATGCCGGGGATCCTGATGCGGATCCGGTGGAGCTGCCGGCGGTCGATCTGCGGGGGATGCTGCGGATACTCGAGGGCAGGGTGGACATGGGAGCATACGAGTGGGGGGATCCGGCGGAGGTTGAGGAAGATCAAGGCTCGGACAGGGCCCTTGCTGCCGCAGGCGCGAGCGCCTGTCCGAATCCTTCGTGGGGTGCGGCCAGGATCTCCTTCGACGCCGCCCGGTCGACAGGATTCCAGGCCGATATCTACGACATCTCCGGGCGCAGGATCCGGTCTGTTACGGGCGTGGCGACTTCATCGGCGCCGGCCGGGTTCACCTGGGACGGCCTTGCCGACTGCGGCAGGGACGCGGGCCCCGGCCTCTTCCTCTGCAGGATCCGGCTGGACAGCGGCGGGACCAGGACCTGCAGGGTGGTCCGCCTGCGGGAGTAGCCCGGCACACGGAGGCCAATGCGGACAAGGCGTCTGACATTGCTCGGCAATGACGAGCAGCATCTTCTCGAAGCCGTGGCGCGGGCGCGTGGCTGCAGTACGCCTGAGCAGACAGCGGCCTTCCTCGACCCCGATCCGGAGATACCGAATCCTCTGCATCGCCTGGACGGTTATGCCGCCGCCAGGGAGAGGATCGCGCAGTCGATCCTGATGGGGGAGCGGATCCTTGTCTTCGGAGACTACGACTGCGACGGGATCACCTCGGTTGTCCAGATGGTCGATTTCCTCCGGGCGGTGCGGCATCCCTCGGTGTGCTGGTTCGTGCCGGACAGGACGGCGCACGACTACGGGCTGACTGTCCACGCCGCCGACGAAGCGGTTGAGAGGCACGATCCCGGGCTTGTTCTGGCCGTGGATTGCGGCTCGGCCTCCATCGGGACGATCGGAATGCTGCGGAGCCGCGGCATAGACTGCATCGTGCTGGACCACCACACCGTTCCGCCCCTCGACGGACCGCATCCCGCCCTCGCTCACCTGAACCCGAAGGCCTGTACAAGCGACGATCCGGATCTCCTCGACCTGCGAAGGATGAGCGCCTCGGGCCTGGCCTTCCTGTTCTCGGAGCTTCTCGCACGCGATTTCCGCGCGGGTGCGTGGGACCGGGAGCGGGCCCTTGTCCTGGCCGGGCTGGGCACCGTCGTGGATGTCATGCCGTTGCTCGGCACGAACCGGGCGCTGGTCAAGCACGCACTGCGCCTGGCGAATGACCCCGGTGTCCTTGGCCGCATCCCGGGGCTCGCTGCACTGCACGAACTGATACGGACCGACCGGGTGGACGTGGGCACCTTCGGTTTCCACTGGGGGCCGAGGCTGAACGCGACAGGCCGTATCGGCAGTTCCTATCCGTCAGTGGAGCTCCTTCTCGCCCACGATCCGGGGGAGGCGCGGACTCTGGCCGCAGTCTGCGACGAGGCGAACAGGGAGCGCCGCAGGATGCAGCAGAGCGCTGAGGAGCTTGCGATGACGATGGCGGAGGAGCGGCTTGGTCAGGATCCGCCCGACAGCGTGCTTCTCCTGTGGGATCGCTCATGGCACCCGGGGATCGTGGGGACTGTCGCCAACCGCGTGAAGGATGCCTTCTCACGCCCCGCGATCGTCTGCGGCTGGCATGACGAGGGCTACTGGAAGGGATCGGGACGTTCGCCCGACGCATTCGACCTCGGCGCGGCGGTGCAGGAGGCGGTGTCGTCGGGGTTGCTGCTGGGCGGCGGAGGGCACCGCCTGGCGGCCGGTATACGCCTTGCTCCCGAGCAGGCCGAGAGCTTCCGTTCATGGCTGCAGACCCGCTGCACACTGGATCCATCCGATCTGCAGGAGGAGCGGGAGGTTCTTGCCGAGGTGAGGCTTCTGGATCATCAGGATCAGAAGGAAATGGCGCAGGCGTGGTGCGGGATTCTGAACCGGCTGGAACCTTTCGGTGCGGGCAATCCGGCCCCGGGGCTCTACCTGGCCAATGCCGAGCTGCGTTGGGGGCCTGCCGCGAAGAAGCGGCGCAGCGACGGAGCGGTCTGGGCCTTGTCTGCGGGCTTCGGGTGGCCGGGTTCCGGGTACCTGTTCGCCGACTGGACCGATGTGCGGCGGGCCACATCCGAGTGGGTGCCTGGAGAGCGCTTCGACCTCGTGCTGCAGGTCTCGAGCCGGAGGGGGAACGACAGGAGGACCGGCCAGGCTGCCACCTGGTACGACTGGACGGTCACCGACTGCATGAAGACCAACCCTGGATCCGCGACAGGCTAGCCCGCGGTGTTCGTGCGCGTTTCCGCTGTTGGGGCAGAGGATTCCCGAATGACGTGGGCTAGGGGCCAGTCCTGACCACCATTGGGTGCGCCTCTCCGCTCTGTGGCTTGCGGGGTTCTGCAGTACGGATCGCGTAGACTAGCTCGATCGACGGGCGCGCATCCCTGATCCCGAAGCCTTCTCCCTGGAGGGCCGCCTCGTACACACGCGTGTGAAGGTCCGTGAATCCTTCCGAGAACTCAACCTCCCGCCCGTCCAGCGTGAGGGAGCGGAAGGCGGTCCTGCCCGAGTCGCGCGATGCTGCGGGGAGATCGCTTCGGTCGACCGAGAGGAACCACCGGACCCGCGCGCGCTCCAGCTCCACGCATCCCGCCATCTTCCTGCGCTCGCGGAGATGCACGGCATGGTCCCGCACCGGCCCGAAGAGCCACAGCAGGAGGTCGAAGAAGTGGATGCCTATGTTCATCGCCACTCCGCCGGATTTCTCCTCCGATCCCTTCCACGAGATGTCGTACCAGGGGCCGCGGGCAGTGACGTACGTCAACTCGACCTCGGCCACGGGACCTGCGGGTCTTTCCTTCAGCGTCCTGTGGAGCTTCCGGATCTCCTCGTGGTGGCGCAGTTGCAGAACCGTGTAGACACGCCGCCCGCTTTCCTTCTCCAGGGTTTCCAGCATGTCGAGGTTCCACGGGTTGATGACCAGCGGCTTCTCGCAGACGGCATCAGCCTGCACACGCAGCGACATCCGGATGTGGGCGTCGTGGAGGTAGTTGGGGGAGCAGATGCTGACCATGTGCACCCGTTCCTCCCGTGGCCCCCTGCGGAGCTTCTCCAGGAATCGGTCGAAGCGTTCGATCTCGGTGAAGAACCTTGCATCAGGGAAGTACCTGTCCAGGATCCCCGCTGCATCGTGCGGGTCGACTGCTGCGAGCAGCCTGTTTCCTGTTGTGTGGATCGCCCTCAGGTGCCTTTCGGCCACGAATCCCGCCGTTCCGATAATCGCGAAGTTCTTCACCTGCCCTCCCTGTTTGAGCCTGTAGAATGGGATCCTAGCCCCGCAGTGAAGCCGCGGCAAGACGGTGTGTGCCGTGCGCAACAGATGACCCGGCCTCCGGAAGGTGCTATAATCCCTGAGCGCACAGGAATCCCGCCCTTACTCCGGTCGGCGCCACCCACATTCAGGGCGGCCCGGGCCAGGGAGGTTCTCGCCATGCACAACAGGGTTTTGGCCGCATTGTCAGCACTCTTCTTCCTTGCCGTCCTCCAGGCCGGGCAACCGGCTCAGGCTGAGGATCCCCCGGGAGGAACGGGGGGAGGGCCGATCGCCGGTCACCTGCTTGTCCGGGTGATCGAGCAGGACACCGGGCAGCCGTCACAGGGGGCGTTCGTCATGGTCGGCCCTGCGCCGGGTGTGCCGTTCGAGGGAAACCACGGCTTCACCTCGGCATCGGGAGAGATAGTCTTCACCGATCCCGGCCTGACCGGGCCCGTCACGGTCACTGCCGGGGCGCACGGGTACGCTTACTTCACGATCGTGTCGGTAGACGCGAACGACCTCGTGCTTCCCCTCACTCCGATTGCCGACGACTCCGAGACGTTCCAGGTGGGTGACTACGTTTCCGGGATCGATGTGAACAATGGCTCCTTCAACATGGGGGACGGGTTCATCGACATGGCGCTCGTGGTGCCGTGTCTCAAGCTGTCCGATTTCCTGTCGTTCGACCTCGAGTCGATCATCGGCCCTCCGGAGATCATCGAGATCCTCGGGGAGCCATTCGAAGTGCCGTCCAACATATTTCTACCATCGCAGTACGAGCTCTTCATCCACATCATCAAGGACTGGTACTATCTCTACCTTCCGCAGGGCGACTACACACTTGCTGCGATCTCGGGGAGAGTCCCCAGGGACGATCTTCTGAGTGCCGGTGACATTGTCGATGTCATCCCGCTCACGCAGTGGCGCAGGATCGACGCCATCGACATCACGGTCATGGGCGACATGTACGACGCCGACCTGTTCGTGAACCCCGCGCTGGCACAGACGGTCACACTCAACATGGGGAACATACCTGAGAACACCGTGACCTGGTGCTTCTCGGTGGGTGACCTCGATGGTCTCACGGGGCTGGGGCGCCTCGCGCCGCTGGGCTTCAACTCGTTCGACTGCCCCCCCGGGTCGGGGACCTGCAGCGGGCCGGTGCAGATGACCACAACGGCTGCAACCGGCGAGTTCGCAGGGATGTCCTACCTGTCGGGTGTCGCCGTCGAGTTCCGGGAGGGCAACGATGTCCTGGTCCTTCTGCAGAGAGGCCCATACCCGCAGCACTACACCGTCGACATGGACAGCTTCTATCTCCCGCTGGACCTGGCGTATGACTCGGGACTCTTCACGTGGAATGATGTCGAGAACCCTCCGACAGCGACCCCGCCCGTGCATGTACAGACAGCCCGCATCCTGAGCATGGAAGGGAACGAGGTCTACTGGGAGTTCATGATCCCGGGGAGTGTTCACGCAATAACGGTGCCCGAGCTTCCGGCCGGGGCGCCCCCGGGGCCGGATCCGGGCGACACCTGCCAGTGGGAGCACATGGTGGCCGGGCTGGGATACGATCTTCAATCGTTCGATTTCGACTCGTTTGCCTTCTCCGAGATCCTTGCGCACGCCAGTCACCTTGCGTCCGACCGGATGGAGGTGGTCTTCGATGCACCCCCGGCCTCTGTGGATGGTGATGCGCAGGCGGGCGGAGCCCTGTCGTCACTGTCGGGCAGGCCGAATCCGTTCGCGCAGGAGACAGCCGTCAGCTTCTCGCTTTCACATGGCGGACCGGTCGAGCTGTCGATCCTGCATGTGGACGGTCGCAGGATCGCCGTTCTTCAGCAGGGCTGGCTGGACGCCGGAGAACACAGGCTGGTCTGGGACGGAACCGACGGCCGCGGGCTGCCTCTTTCGAGTGGCGTATACCTTGCCCGCCTGGAGGCGGGGGGCGACAGCCGGACCTGGAGGCTCGTGCTGCAGCGGTGACAGGTCCTGCGCCCGCAGTACTCGAGAATCCTCCACTGCGGCGCCGGCGATGCCCGCGAATGCCGGGCTGTGCAACTGGCCCACAACTGTGGATTCAGTAGCTCAGCCTGATCAGGAACGGCAGCTCGGCATCCTCCGGGCTGGCCTCGCACGCCCGGCGCAGAAGCTCCAGGCTGAGTGCCTCTTCGCCCTCGAGCCGTGCGATCAGGCTCGCGGTCAGCAGGCGGTTGCCCTCGACATACCTGGCGAGGCGTTCCGGATCCGGAATGCCTGTGTATAACCCTGCCGGATCGGCCCTGTGCTCCTGCAGGAACCGCAGGTTAAGGGGAAGATTCGCCTCACTCAGGCTGCCCGGGGCGAAGAACTCCGTGTAGGCGATGTCATCGGTGTTGATCCGGCTTCCCCGGGTCAACCGCGCGATCGACGGGCCATCCAGGACCAGGGTGGCGGCGAAGTGCCAGGGATCCATGTAGGTGTCACGGTCGGGGCTGCGGGCATCGACGCGGGAGGCCCAGTCGTGGAAGCTGACCTCCAGCGGCTGCAGCGCGCCGACAAGCACGGCGTGGTAGTGGCCCAGCCAGACCCAGCAGTCCGGGAAGACTGAGTGGAAGGTGGCGATCAGCCCCAGGAAGTCCTTCGTGCGCAGGTTGTGAAGCGGGAGATACTGGGAGACCATCCCGCCCGGGTTGAGCCGGCGCATGCACAGCTCGAAGTACTCCCGCGTGTACAGGCTGCCCGAGCCGAGCACCGGGTGAGTCGGATCGCACGAGATCAGGTCGTACGACGATCGCGACCGCTGAAGGTAATGCCTGCCGTCCCCCGCGACAAAGGTGATGCGGGGGTCATCAACAACTCCCCGGTTCAAGTCCCTGTACAGCGAGGAAGCCTCCCTCAGCCCTTCCACGAGCTCCACGCATTCGATCGACTCCACGCCATCGTGCGATGCGATCACGGAGGTTGTCACGCCTATGCCGAAGCCGATGACCAGCACATCCCGCGCCTGGAGCCCGAGGAAGAATGGGAAGTTGCCGACCATCTTGACGGCCTTGATGGCGTCGTAGGAAGCTCCTATCACGGCGCTGTTGTTGACGAACGAGTACCTGGCTTCCGTCCTGGTGCCGCGGTCCCGTCCCACGACGAGGGTTCCTTCCACGGACTCGCGGTAGAAGAGGATCTCCCGATCGAAGCGGCTGAAGGAGGGCGGCATGATGCGCATGTCCGGGCCGGAGGCAAGTCCCGCACCGGCGGCCATCAGCAGGACACCACAGAGCGCACGCTCCAGCGCAGCCCCCCGCCCGAGCGCCAGGACCGCGGCCGCAGGAAGGGCCGCCATCACCGCAACCGCCCATGCGGCACCTATGAGGGGGATCAGGAGGAAGGCCGCGACCAGCGGCCCTGCAGCCGCACCTGCCGTGTTGATGAGAAGCATGGCGCCCACGTCCCGTCCGATTCCGGCAGCGCCGGAGGTGTATATGCGGCAGGCGAGGGGAAAGGCGTAACCCGATGCCACGGCCGGGGGCACAACGATGAGCAGGGTGGCCAGCAGGGGGACGAGCAGCACCCGGATTGCGGGGTCGCCTCCTCCGGCCAGGGGGAAGAGCAGCCACTCGGGGAGCCGGAGCAGCAGTGCAAGGCCGATCGCAGCAGAGGCGGCCATCACGAGAACGGCGGCCATGAGCGCCCTCGGCATCGTTGCCGGCGGCGGTGTGTACCTGCGGAAGAGCGCGCTGCCGGCGAACAGCCCGAGGATCGCCACGGATGACACCAGGGCGAATGTATAACTGGTGTTCGTGAAGTAGACCTTGAAGGCCCTCATCCAGAGCACCTGCAGGCCGACCATCGCGAATCCACACACGGCTGCAACGATGGCTGCGTGATGCCGGTGCGTTGCGGCCAGGTGGAGATGCGCGTGTGTCCTGCGGGGACGATGCTGATCCGATGCATCATGCCCGCGCAACGGGGCCGGTGAGGCAGGTCCGGCTGTCACGGCCGCTTCCGGCGGACGGAACGCGATGATCCACCAAGCCCCGGCAAGGAGATTGAGCGCCACGGCGGATGCGAGTGTCGCCGTCAGCCCTAGACTCCCGAGGAGCAGGAACCCCGCAGCCAGCCCTCCGAGGCCGCTGCCGAGGGCATCAAGCGCGTACAGCCGGCCGAGGGACGGCGCTATCGCATCATCGGTGGTGATGGCGATTCTGCATGCCAGTGGCAGCACGCCGCCCATCAGGAAGGTCGGGACCGCGAGCAGCAGCGACGCAGCCACGAAGACCTGCGTGTCGCCCCCCCGGATTGCAGCCGCTGTCGGAGTGAAGAGAAGGGAGACTGCCGCGCCCGACAGGCCGATGCCGATGAGAATGGGTCCCAGCAGCCTTCCGGCCCGCTCCGCGGTGGCCGCGGCGGAGCGACCCAGGAAGAAGGCGCCAAGCCCGAAGCCCGCCATGAAAGTGGCCAGCACGATGGTCGATGCGGCGACAGTTGCCCCAAGGGCCAGAGCAAGAATCCGGAACCAGCAGACCTCATAGACCAGAACCGTGAAGCCGGTCAGGAAGACGATGGGGCGCACGGCCAGCGGCGAGCGGGGTGTGGTCGGGAATCCGCTCATCGACTCATCGGCTCACGCTGCAGAGCGTGTCGCAACAGCGTGGTTGTGTCTGGCTCTTGTAGTGTCATGTTCGCTCGTTCATAATGGAGTGCGTTCCACTCTTCCGGATTCTTCGCGTCTGGCAAGACGCCACAGAGATGATCGAGGAGGAACCTATCAGGATGTCGAGTCACATGCCAGACCGTGCTTCCGTCTTGATCACGCTGATTCTGCTCACCTCCCTGGCCGCCGGCTGCGATGACGGGGATGCCCCGCCGCGTTTCGAGACGACGGTCTACCAGGAGATCGACAGGGCGTTCCAGCCCCTGCGTGAGGGCTTCGAGGGAGAGGCGGGGCGTGTCCGGCTGGTTACGGTTGCCACCCCTACGTGCGGTTACTGCATGGTCACACTGGAGGGCATGTTCACCGAACTTCTCCCCCGGCTGGATACGGAAGACTTCGTCGTTTTCGTCCTGTGGGCCGGGGTCATGCCCTCGGACACCGGGCCCAGGACGGCCAGGGCGGCTGAGATGTTCCAGGATGATCGCGTCCACCACTACTATGATCCATCCGGAAGGATCGCGCGTGCATTCGGAACGCTCCTGGGCCGTGACCCTGGACAAAGTGTCACCGGGGCCTTCCTGCTCTATGGACCTGATGACACGTGGGACCCGCAGGCCACGATGATGGACGAGCCGGAGGATCACAACGCACTCCTGGCGGGATGGCTGCCGGGTGAGCCCCGGTTGGTCATGGGAGAGCATTCGGCAGTGCCGATGCCTCAGTTCGACGTGAACGCCATGGAGCAGCAGATCATGGTGCTGCTGTCGGAAAGATAAGGGAGCCGGAGCGGTGTACTCCCAGGCTGCCGGCCGATCCGCAGTCCAGGCCATGCGAACGATGCTGCATGGCGGGACATGGCTGGACAGGGAGAAGCTGGCACGCGTTCTTCATCTGAGGGCAGAGGCCCACCTTCGGAGGTTCCGCTATCTCCACCGTGGCAGCAGTGACTATCGCGAGGATATCCCCACGGATGCGATCCTCCCTCTCCTGAAGGTGGAAGAGGGGCCGCATTGCCTCAGGCTCCCGGTTCTGGCCCGCGAACTGGTCCGCTTCCTGGATTCGCGCCCGCTTCCCGCGGCTCGCACACGGTGCCCGCGGCCGGACTTCCCGCCAATGCCAACCGACGAGGCTGTGTCATTGCTCATCAGTCAGGACGACGAGCGACTGCTTCTGGCCCTGGACGATCTCCTGCGCCACCGCGTGCGACAGGAGCAGCATCACTGGTGGTGCAGGCAGAACCCCGGACACGGCCGCTGGCTTCGCAGGCTGAAGCGGGCGCAGACGGCGTTCCCCGGACTGGTCCGCTCCAGACACGGCTGGCACTGGGTCCTGCACCTGGACCGGGTGGGCTCGATGCGCACCATGGTGGAGACCGGGGAGATCTTCTCTGCGCTCAGAGATCGAGGTTCGCGGGACACGCCCAGCAGGGTTCTGAACGCCCTGAAGACGATTCTCGACGGAAGGAACGGAGGTTACATTCTCCTGGGCGAGGTTGTCTCGATGATCGTGGACCTGGAGCGGGCCGACTACAGCATGGAGGTCGCGACATCGCGGGAGCCGGCGGGGCCGTCCGCTTACTCCGAGACCGACCGGATGGTCAGCTCGATATTCGGGGAGAAGCTGCGCGAGGAGCTGACGCGCAGGTGCTCAGAGCTGGTTGCGGGCGATCGGGCCAGGGACGCCCGGCTGGGAAAGGCCGTGGCTGCGCCTGAGGTCGATCCCATCCTCGTGAGTGCCGTCGTGGATGATCTCGTCCGGGCGGCGGGATCGGGCGGCAGGGCTCCGAGCCTCCGGGGCCGCCTGGCGGATCGTCTTCCCCTTGATGCGGCTGACGACAGTTTCGCGGCCCTCTACGAGAAGGCCCGTTACCTGCGCCGGCGTCTTGCGTCGGCCGGGGAGGAGCTTGTGCGATGAGAGGCGTGACCGGGCGCAGCGGGCTGGGCAGACACCGGTAACAGCCCATGCTGCGCAGGGAGAATGGCAACGTGCTGAATAACGGCGAAAGGGAGCGCAGACTGCAACCCGGGGCGGCTGCCTTCTCTCCCCTCGAGCTCAACTCGCTGTACGAGGGGCTCCAGAGGCTGATCGCCTTCAGGCAGCCCCCGAAGATCGAGGTCCTGCTCTGTGTAAGGTTCCTGGAAGCCCTTATCGCACAGGGACCGGGCGTATGGAGTGCTTTCGGCTGGGAGGTGGCGGGCCATATGGCCAGGCGCCTGCCCGGTATATCGCTCTGGGGTCTGAGTCCGGCGGAGGTCGGCGTGATCGAGGCCATCCTTCTTCACGCAGTCAGGAGCGGATCCATTGCCGGTCAGGATCAGCGGTCCACCGGGGAGAATCTCCGGGCAGCGCTGGGATCGCTGCAGGCGCACCGGAAGATGCTGGATGATCTGCTGCGGGCCGCCCCGGGATCGGTGTCATCAGGGATGAGTGCCGAGCCACCAGGCGAGTCATCAATTCTGGTCCCTGTGATCGAGAAGCTGAATGCAGCCGGCCATGCACCCGACTTCTTCTCCGACGTTCAGAAGGGGTCGGTGGTGCGGCTGCACGTGGTTGTCTCCGACCGGTCGGCGTCAACGGAGCGCAGACGGCTGTTGAGAGGTGGCACGCGTGGAGAACAGAACCGCCGCGAAGACTTGCGGCTCTTCGGACCTGTGCCGGCGCGCGCTGCCGGCAGGCTGGTCGAGGCCGCAGGCCACCTTGACTCGCTGGGAGGCTGGGCTGTCCCGGCCGGCCGGCCCAGGCTGGATGACTGCGTCCTGTCCGTAAGGTTCACCCCGGAGGAGGCGCGCCTCGACGGCGATTCGGCCGGCCTCGCTTTTGTCCTGGCGGCTGCCGTCGCACGCGCATCCCTGGCTCCCGGCCGGAGGAGTGTGCAACTGGCCGGCGGCCTTGCGGCAACCGGCGTGCTCGATGGGACCGGTGTTGCCCCGGTCGAGCCAGGCACCCTGGACTCCAAGGTGGAGGCGGCATTCTTCTCCAGTGTCCGACTGCTTCTTGTGCCGGCTGCCCAGGAGGCGGCCGCCAATGATTGCCTCGACCGCCTGTTTGCCTCCCACCCTGACAGGGACCTGACGATCCGCGGCGTGTACGATGCATCGCGGGTCTTTGCCCACGGTGTCAGAGCGCGTGGCGGGGGGGGATCATCGCGTGTGGCAACTGTCGATGCGCTCGTCGCGCGCAGTCGCAGTGCGGTCGATACAGTCGCCTCCTTGGTACGCTGGCTGGGTCGCAGCCGGTGGAGGACTGCCGCGGTTCTGACGGCGGCACTTGCGGCGATGTCCCTGATCGGCTGGGAGATCCACCGGCACTGGCCGATACCGGCGGAGGTCGCCTGGGTGGATGATGCTGGTCTGGAGATCCGCAACCGGTACGATGTCGTTATCAGCGAGTTCTCGCTGCCGCACAGGCCGCCCAACACTGCTCCGTGCTACAGGAGGGGGTGCTTGTTTGGCTTGGTCGACTTCGCGGGCAACGGCCGGAGGCAGGCCGTGGTTCTGCACGGGAGCATTCGGGACAGGCAGGACCTGCTGTCCGTAGTCGACCGAAGGGGGAGGGTGGTCTGGAGGGTAGATGCCCGCTCCCCCCGGGCGGGATGGCACGATCATCTCCGGGATCACATCTGGTACCCCTTCCTTCCGCTCTCCGACGGGGATCGGCAACGCCTGTTTCTGGCCAGCAGATCCCCTCAGGGGGGTTGGATCGTCTGCTACATCGGGCAACGGGGAGGCGGGAGCACCTACAGCCTGGCCGGAGCCCTGGCGAACCCGGGGCACATGGACGGCTTCTACAGCTGGGACGTTACCGGAGACGGCGTGGAAGAGGTGTTTGCCTGCGGCGTCCACAACCGCGCTCTTCCCGACGCAACTCCCGGATCCGAGAGTCGTGGCCGGGGACTGGCTGTTCTCCTCGACCCGGTGGTCATGTCCTCGCGGGCTCTCTGCGACAGCTTCGATTCAGTCCCGCTCATGACAACCCCGCAAGCCTTGGACGCGGGCGTTCTTGCCGCCTACAGCTTCCCGCAGGACCGGTTCTCGAATCTGGACAAGCTCCACATTGCGCGGGTGGAGAGCGCGGGGGCGGAACAGATCAGGGCACATGCCTCCATGGCAGGGATCGGAGATGGAGCGCTTGGATGTGTGCTGTTCACCCTGACAGGCCCCGACCCGCTTCGACCGTACGAGGTTCACGTTCTATACGCAGACTCGTACCGGCACTGGATTCAGCGGGAATACCCCGAGATGGACACCGATGGTGCTATCGCCAGGGAGGCTGCACGGCTTCGCGCCGGGGTGATGATGCTGACCCCTGACGGATGGAAGCCGGTTGTCGGCCCCCCAGCCCTGGAGCCTGATGAATCTCCGGCCGAGCTTGCTGGGCGACAGGCGCTTGAGTCTCCCGAACGGGCCCTCAGGTGATGGCGAAGGCGCTCTTCTGTGGACCCGCATGTGGTGGCTGAAGCGACTTTCTTTCCGCAGATCCGGCGGGACGGACCTAAGGGATGTACAAAGCCGGGAACAGCCATGGAGGATGGTGCCCCCGATGAACGGAGAGGTGTGAGATGACATGCTGGAGCGACCAGACATTGCACTGGGCTGCGAGGCAGCTCATGGCATCAGGAACAGATGCGCGGGCTGTACTCCAAGGGGAGGCGCCCCTGCCTCCGGATCGCCCGTCATCGCTTGCGGAGATACTGGAGCACATCAGAAGGTGTCCGTCATGTTCCGTGACAGCGGTCGAGTTGCTTGAGACGGAGCTGGAACTGCTTGCCATGGAAGATGCTGAGCAGGTCATAGGCCTGATCGCGACTCCTGCCTGGTCTCCTCAACTGCAGCCTGACGAAGTGAATGATCCCGAGCTTCTGGAGTATGCCGTGGCAGCCGATTCCCCCGGCGGAGGAGAGCGGATCTCCCTGGACGGTCACGGCGCGATATCCCTTGCCTCAAGGGACGGCCGCTATCTCGTCCGCATATTCCGGAACGCGGAGGGGGAAGGTGCGACTGCCATTCTCCTCAGAACACAGGAGCCCGATGACCCAGAGGAAGGTCAAGCCAGTCCTGGAATCAGTCTCTCTCTCGACGGCAGGGATTATGGATTCGATGCGGAGGGGACCGTGAAACTGCCGGCTTTCCCTGCCTCGCCTCCGTCACTTATCCTGCGATCCCGCTGAGAGTTCACGCGGCTGCCTGCAGTGATTCGAGCTTTTCTTCCGACTTTTTTCCGCACATGCGTCCGGTGGCAGGTAGGGGGAATGTGAACCTCCTGGATGCGATCGTGGGCCATCGCCACCGTACGGGAGGGCGGCAGAGGGGAGTCGGGGGGAATGGGCGAAGGTTGACTGGAGAGCCAAGGCTGAGTCCAGTAGGTAGCGATCGTACAAAGGTTCCCTCCGACTCATGCCTGCCCGCGCCGGACCTGGGACGGCAGACGTGGTCTCCTGTATGCCCCGCAGCTTCAGCCGTGAGTAGATCCTCCTGCCCTTGATTCGGATTGCCGGCCTGCGTAGATTCGGTGATCAAACGCATCCGGCATCGACTCGCCGCCTGCTTGCCGCGTGGCTGCATGCCTTGCGCCCTGCCGGATGTTTCGCAGGGGGAACACAATGATCCTCGATCCAGAAGGCCCGGCATTCCTTCTCGAAGCGCTTCGCTTCGCCGCCGTCCGCCACCGGAATCAGCGTCGCAAGGGAGAAGGGCAGGTCCCCTACATCAATCACCCCGTTGCGGTAGCCAGGGACCTGGCGGTCATCGGCGGAGTGACCGACCCATACATCCTTGCTGCTGCCCTCCTCCACGACACCGTAGAGGATACAGGTACGACATTCGACGAGATCGGGGAGCGGTTCGGCCCGGAAGTCCGGGCCCTGGTTGAAGAGGTGACGGATGACAAGGTTCTCCCGAACGACACCCGCAAGCGGCTCCAGATAGAGCACTCCTTCGGGTTGTCGACCGGCGCGAAGCTGATCAAGCTTGGCGACAAGCTGAGCAATGTCCGCAGCCTCGTGCGTCATCCCCCGCAGGGATGGTCGACCGGCCGAAAGCGCGAGTACCTCGACTGGACGGAAGAGGTAATCGCCGGTTGCCGTGGAGTCAATGCAGCTTTGGAGCGCGAGTACGATTGCGTGCTCGCGGCGGGGAGGGCGATTCTGAACCGCGAGATCCTGGAAGAGGATGTCAGGGAGTAACAGGCCCGGGTCACGTCCGCTCGTTGCCGGGATCCTCGATGCTTCCCTCCTTCATCGACAGCCGCAGACTCCAGTCCGTTACCATTCCGTAAGCTCTCTTCAGGGCATCCATGGCTGGAGAATCGTCATCTGCCCCGGGTGGAGGCCCCAGGCGGCGGAGGACTGCCTTGGGGATTGCCGGCCTGGATATCCTCGGTGTGAGGGTGTCGAGACGTGTTGAGAGGTCGCAGAAGCGTGCTGCCAGTTCCCCTTCGTCCTCGTCGTAGCGGGCTTCTTCTCCGGATACGTGTGACTCCGGCAGGGCGGATTCAGCCCACCTTTCCTTCAGGGCTGCAAGCAGGTCTTCACGGCTGCGGCCCCGGAACAGCAGAATCTGGAAGGGGTCCTCGTCGAACCGCTCCGCCATCAGGTAGTAGACAGCCGCAGCATGAGGGCAAGGAACCGCCGGGTCAGAGCAGTCGCAGGTGGTTTCCAGCGCGTCCGCCTCCACAGGGAAGAGGGCCAGTCCGGCCTCGGCGAATGCCTCTTCGATGGGCTGGGGCATCTCTCCAGCCAGGAGTCTCGCGGCGAAGAGGGCCTGGCGGGAGAGGATCTCCTCCAGGTGGCGCCAGGCCTCGGGTGGTATCGGCTCCATGTGGATGCGGACCTCGTGGTACTCCTCGCGCTGTCCGCGCACCTCAGCCGTCACCTCTCCCGGCGATATCTCCAGGGAGTAGACCCTTCCGCCTCGCGCCAGCGATCTGCCCCTGTGCAGACGGTCGCCGAGGCCGATCGACTCAAGGACTTCCGTCCAGCGGGCTGACCACCAGGTCCGTCCGATTCGACCACGGCGGCTTCGCGCCCGCTCGGCGCGGCGGTTGTCTCCGCTTCCGTACGACATCCCCCTCCCTCCGTCCGGGCCGCCGCGCCTTCCGTAATGGCGCCGCACCAGTGCCTAGTCCTCCGACACCGCGTCGCGGGAGAGCGTGAGGATCTCCCGAAGCTGCGCTGTGTCCAGTTCGGTAAGCCACTGTTCGCCGGCTCCCACTATGGTGCGTGCGAGATCCCTCTTCTCCTGGATCATCCGGTCGATCCTCTCCTCCAGTGTTCCCACGCAGACGAACTTGTGGACCTGCACATTCCGGGTCTGGCCGATGCGGAAGGCGCGGTCGGTTGCCTGGTCCTCCACGGCGGGGGTCCACCAGCGGGCGAAGTGGAACACATGGTTGGCCGACGTGAGATTGAGGCCCGTGCCTCCCGCTCTCAGCGACAGGATGAACATGGGGGGTCCGTCAGGTTCCTGGAACCTGTCCACCATGCGGTCCCGGGCTTTCTGCGGAGTTCCACCGTGCAGGAAGAGAACCTCTTCGCGCAGGCGCTCGCCGAGGTGGTATTGCAGGATCCTGCCCATCTCCGTGAACTGCGTGAAGACGAGCGCCCTGTCGCCAACTGACAGGATCTCCTCCAGCATCTCGCCCAGGCGCGCGACCTTTCCCGATCTGTCCTCGATGACGCTGTCGTCGCCCAGGAAGTGGGCCGGGTGGTTGCAGATCTGCTTGAGCCGGGTCAGTCCGGCGAGGATCAGGCCTCTCCTGGCCATACCGGCTGCAGCGCCGATGCTCTGCATCATCTCGTCGACAACGGCCTGGTACAGGCTGGCCTGCTCCCGCGTGAGGTTGCAGTAGACGAGCATCTCCAGCTTCTCAGGCAGGTCCCGGATCACCTGCGGATCAGTCTTGAGCCTGCGCAGGAGAAACGGCTGCACCAGCCGCTGAAGCAGGTCCCTCCGCCGCGGATCGCGGAAGCGTTCTATCGGCACCGCGTAGAGCCTGCGGAAATCCGCTCGGCTTCCCAGGTATCCCGGGTTCAGGACGTCGAGAATCGACCACAACTCCAGGAGCCGGTTCTCCAGGGGGGTTCCGGTGAGGGCCGTCCGAGTGCGCGCGCGGAGAATCCGCACTGCCCTTGCCTGGAGGGTCCCGGGGTTCTTGATGTTCTGCGCCTCATCCAGCACAACGCGCTCCCAGTCGACCTGCCGGAGCTGATGCCGGTCGCGGTGGCACAGCGCGTAGGTGGAAATCACCACGTCGTGGGCGTGAGCCTCCTGTGCAAAGGTGTGATCGCGAAGCCGGTGCATGCCGTGGTGGACCAGCACCCTCAGCTGCGGGGCGAATCGCTCGATCTCCCTCTGCCAGTTCCCGACCACGGACATCGGGCAGAGGACCAGCGTCGGACCGGGACGTCGCCGGGATGTGATCGCCGGGCCTGCGGATCCCTCTCCATCACCATCCCGGCGCTCGTGCAGCAACAGGCCGATGAGCTGTATCGTCTTCCCCAGGCCCATGTCGTCCGCCAGACACGCCCCGAGGCCGCATCTGCGCATGAACTCCAGCCATCCCACGCCCCGCTCCTGGTATGGGCGGAGCGTGCCGTGGAAGCGCTCATCCATTGTGATCGCTTCCGGGGCAGACCGGCCCTGGATCTGATCCAGGAGCGCACCCACCCAGCCCTCGGCCTCGACCTCCGGAGGGGGGATGTCCAGCCCCGGATCGACTCCTCCCGTTCCCCACTGGATGGCCTCGGCAAGGGTCAGCTCTCTGCGGGTTGCCTGTTCCTCGACGATCCGGTCAATTGCCGCGGTCTGCTCGGGACGAAGCTCCACCCACTTCCCACTTATCTGCAGGAGTGGTCCACTGGCCCTGGCCAGCCTGTGGAACTCCTCCGGAGTGAGGACAACTTCGCCGATCGCCACCTGCCAGTCGTACGCAACCCACGTTTCAGACCCGTTTCTCCTGTCCTCCGGGACCCCTGTCTCATCGCCGGGGTGCGTGGTTCCCCCGGTGTCGTCTGACTGGCTCTGCAGAACCTCGCCGGGCGGACGAAGGCGGAGTTTCAGGCGCGGCTGCGATTCTTCAGAGCGCCACCAGGCGGGCAGGAGTACCCCAAATCCTGACTCTTCCAGGAGGGGCGCCGCCTGTGTAAGGAAAAGGTATGCCTCCCCGGGCGAGAGGCGGCACGATGCCGGTCGGGGCGACTGCAGGGGCCGCTCCAGCGGGGGAAACACGTGTGAAGCGCGGCCGAGATCCTCCAGGAGCCTGTCCTGTGGCCGCTCGAAGCTTCGACCGTTGAACTCCAGGGTGGAGCCGGCCTCCTCCCACACGCGCATTGCAGGAACCAGCAGATCCGGGGCGGAGCGATCCTGGAGGAGGATCTCCAGCGTCCACGCGGTTTCGTGCGGGCTTCGGGATTTGCTGCCGGTCTCACCTCCATCGGCCTGACGAGCGGCCGATGGATCCCCGGGTTCGCACAGGCGGAAGACAGTGCGGTACGAGCCGGGGGACGGTTCGGTGAGCGTCTCGTTCCACCTGCGGACCTCCCGCGCGAAAACCTCGAATGTCCTGGTTTCTGCATCGATGATCCCGTCTATCCATCCCAGGCTCCGAAGCCAGACGCCTGCGGGGCCCGTGGGGACTCTGGATGCGGGACCTCTCCTGTCGCCGCTTTCCGGGAAGCCGTCCTCAGCCAGTACCTGGCGGATGGCAGCGTCAACTACCGATTCGAGGAAACCGCGGAGCAATGCGGATGGGTCCTGGAATCTGCAGGTTTCGCCGGGAAGACCGGTGCCTGTCCGAATGGACCTGCATGCAGGCGGCATCGCCTCCGTCAGAAGATCGGCGCACTGTCGGTCAAGGGGGTCGCTGAGTACCGGTTGCCATCGGGAGACATGCTGCCGCCGCCCCGCACCGTCGTTGAGTGTGAAGACAGTGGGGATGTACCTCTGCCTTGCAATGAGCCCCAGCGCCAGGGTTGCCGCCTCGCTCCAGTAACGAAGCGTGTCTCCGAACTCGAGGGGTGGAAGCCCCCGGCGAGGCAGGCCGGCCAGGAACAGGAGAGCGTCGGCAGGCGGAACCGTGAGGCCATCGACACGCCAACACTCGAAGCGGGCGGACCGGCGCACCTGCTCGCCGACCCCCCGGCTGGGCAGGGGCCTCCTGCGGAGCGTGGGCCAGAGGAACTCGACCGAGGTCTGCTCCGCGCACTCGTATAGTATGCCGTCCGCAACCCGGCTCAGGCGGGTGCGCACCTCTCGTGGTGGCGTGAGAAATGGGATGGTCCCCTCAGCCGGCTCGAAAGGGGGGTCTTCCTCCGGAAGCTCGGTCTCCTCGCCCCAGAGGAAGAGGGCCGGATCGTCCCGGGATCCGTGTGCCGGTATCCAGGCCGCGTGGAGCAGGATCATGAAGCAAACCTCATCCGGGCATCTTATCGGTCCTCCTCTTCCTGAGCAATAGGGTGGAAGGGTCTTCAGCCGAGGAATGTCTGCAGGTCACATGCAGGATCCCGGGATCACGGCGGCGGGGCGCATCTAAATCGGGCTCGGGCACTCCATGGATCGCATCAGTCAGACGGCAACAGGAAGTACTCGTCCATGCGGTGAAGAAGCAGACTGACCTCCAGTTCCAGGGGTCTGTCCTCCAGTGCGCGTTCCAGGTAAGAGCGGGAGTTACGCCCTGTTCCGGTGAGGTAGAAGAATGCCCCCGCCCTGGCCAGTGCGATCTGTGCTTCAGGAGTGAGGGATGAGTCGACTGGTGCGTTGACGACCTTCCCCAGATCCTCGGTCAGACGGGAGAGAAGGTAATTCTGGGTATCCTTGTCATAGACCGGGTGATACACGCCATTCTCATCGGCCTGCAGGACTATCGGAATCCGGCAGCAGTCACCGCAGGGAGGCTCTCCACGTATGCCCAGTTGCGCGATGAAGCGGCAATCGCTGAGAGGCAGGAACTCCGCTTTGAGGCGCGGATGGCGAGCTCCCGGCGGCCAGTTGATACCGGTGAGGTTGCCTTCGTCGAAGCGAACGGTTCCGACGAACTCGGTCAGTTCGACGATTCGCGGCACACCTTCAGAGTCAGCTTCGACCAGAACAATCCCCGATGCCGCGGGACCCGGGATCGTCCCGAATCGCCTGAAGGGGATCTCATTCGTGTTGTTCGCGTTGAGGTCAAGGGCCTGTGACAGCTCCTGGAAACTGATGCCACATGCGTTAGGCCAAGGTCGCAGGGAATCGCTTACTGCCGGGCCTGCCTTCGTGAGGCGCGGGTCGCCGGGTGTCAGAATCCGGACCCCGGTGTTTCCCGTGTGCTGCAGATAACCGACAGTGCCTCCTTCGCCGTCTTCTCCGAGATCGAAGCGGATACGGGTCTGTTGGATTTCCCGGGACACACCTTCGCCCTCTGCCCATCCGCTGATTGTCTTCTCCTGGGTGACGGTCCAGAGTAGCCCGGGGCGGCACACGACCACCCTGGAGTTCACAGATTCCCACTCCAGGGGCAGGGGAGACGCGACTCGCCGGAGCTGCTGAGGCTTCTGGATGTTGAGCTGTGCCGGTGCAGGGGCGGGATAAGCCGTGAGAAGCATCAGGATGAGGGTGAGCGGGATGATGTGGCAGGCGCCCGGACTGCGCACCAGTATCCACTGCGAGCGGGTCGCCGATTCCTTCCGCAGGCTCACTGGTGTGGGCAACTGCATGTGATCTGCCTCCTTGAGCGGAGTCGGGCCTGGGGGTTTTCTGGCACCTCTGAAGCAGAACAGTACCACTGCGGCCCGTTCTGGTTCAAAGACCCTTGTGGACTCAGAATTGCATCTGCTGGAGCCCCTGATGCAGGAGTCTGGCGTCGAAAGATCGACACTGGTGCATGGGGATCGTGGCGGCGGTCGCAGGTCAGCCGGGACAGAGTTCCCGTGTTCCGGCTGATGGGCGGTCAGGGTGTTGGCTGGATCTGAGTCTCAGGCAACCCTGGCATCGTCGCTGTCTGACGCTGCCCCGCAGTAGCCCAGGGGAAGTGTGAACCAGGCCCTGGTGCCGCGCCCGGGACCGTCGCTGTCGATCCCGATCTGGCCTCCCATCGCCAGCACAAGGTGGCGACTCAGCGTCAGCCCAAGGCCCGTCCCGCCAAACCGGCGGGTGTGAGAGGTGTCGGCCTGCCGGAACAGCTCGAATACCTGGCGCAGCTTCTGCTGAGGGATCCCGACTCCCGTATCAAGGACTTCGATATAGAGACGGGGTTCCCCCTCAGTTTCCAGGTGCCCGTGGATGCGTATGGAACCCGACTCGGTGAACTTGATGGAGTTGGAGAGAAGATGATCCAGGACCTTGGCGACTCGTTCCGGATCGGCATGGACCGTCGGCCAGCCCTGATGAGGGGGCGTGATCATCAGCGCCACATCGCTCTTCCTGGCGGCAGGCCGGTATCGGGCCACGACCTGCTCCAGGATCGGTGCGAAGTCCGAAGGCCTGCACTCCACGGCCAGCTTTCCCTCTTCCATCCTGCAGAGGTCCAGCAGGTCGTGAATGAGTCCCAGCAGGTGTCTGCCGGAGGTGTAGGCATCCTCTAGGAACTCGCGCTCTTCATCCCGGTCGCTGAACCCGCCATCGCGCATTATCTCCAGCGCTCCCATTATCGCGTTCATCGGTGTCAGGAGTTCGTGCGAGGTGTTGGCCAGGAACTGGGTCTTCATCGAGTCGAGCTGCTCGAGTTCGGCATTTATGAGTTCGAGGCGGCGGCTGTATGCCTCCAACATGTCGTCGATCAGAAGCGCCCCCTGCAGATGCCTGCTTCTTCTGCGCCGCTCCCTGATGATGAGGAACAGCGAAATCAGCGACATGCACAGGGCGCAGAGCAGCAACAGGCCTGCTGTGCGCGCTGCGGCCGCACCTTTCTCCAGGCCGCGCCGTGGATGTGCCTCCAGTCGCAGGAGATGATCCTCGGCGTCCATCAGGTGTGACTGAAGCTGATCCACTGATGCCCTGAGGGCGGTATGGAACTGCTCGTGCGATCCATCGGGGTCGGAGGAGATCGACAGGTCCAGCTGAAGCCGTGCCATTATGGTCTCCGTGGCGCTGGAAAGCGCCCTGGATACTGACACGGCAAGCGAATCAAGGTCGCCGAGAACGGCGGGTCTGTCTCCGTACAGGCGCCTGGCGGTCGCCATGGCGTCGTGGAGATCATCGCTGTCGCTGATGCGCGCAAGCAGCCCGGGGGGGATCTCCGCTTGTGATGCGAGGCGTGCGGCGTAGCCGGCATCTCTCAAGGAGATCCTGAGTTCCCGCAGAGCTTCCTCCGCCTGTACGGCGGTCTCAATCCTGCGGAAGTCGCGCATGGTTCGATTGCCGATGTGCACGCCTGTCAGTATGAGCAGGCCGGCGACGAGCAAGATCAGCCGAGACGGAGAGCCCCGGAGCATCTGCGCGATGTCGATGTGATCTGTAGGCCTCATCAGTTCTCCGGCCCTCTCCGTGCGGGTCCAGATCTTCGCTGCCGGGCCCGGCCCTGTCACCGGTCCCCGGCTCAGTCGGCGTATACGCCTGCTTACGTCTCGCCTGTCAGTTATCGGCATTGCGGTGGCACTACCTTGAGTGGACCGGATATTGCAGCGCCCGGGATCCATTGAAGCCCGGGCCTTGGGCCGGGCCTGCCCGCCGCGGGAGCGCCGGCAGACAGGGAATGGGGACGAAACGGGTGAGGACCGGTTCTGTTCAGGTCGAAGATAGGCTATTGGGCACCCTTCCGGTGACGAAAGTCGGGAACTCCGGACAGCCTCTTCGCTTGTAGGGGGGTGTTACTCTCGGTTATTGGGTTACTCTGGATTTAACCAGACGATCGGATCAACGGGCGCCTGGACGCAAGGAGGACCAGATGCCAAAGACAGCCTGGGTTCTGGCCGCGATCACGATCACCGCGGCCGAAGCAGCCCCTGTCCCGGAGGAACATGCCGCCGGACCCGGCAATCCGGTGGTTCTCATCGAGACGACGATGGGAGATATCCGCCTGGAGCTCGATCATCTCAGCGCCCCCCGCACGGTGGACAATTTCCTCCGGTATGTCCAGACGGGGTTCTACGAAGGGACACTTATTCACAGGGTAATCGAAGGGTTCATCATCCAGGGGGGTGGGTACACCTCTGACCTGAACCGGAAGACCCCGCTGTATCCCCCCGTTCCATTCGAGGCGGGAGCAGGCCTGCGCAACAGCCGGGGAACTGTCGCCATGGCCAGGGGTCTGAGCCCCGACAGCGCGACCAGCCAGTTCTTCATCAACATTGCCGACAACCCCGGCCTGGATTTCCACGAAATGACCAATCCCAATCACGCCTATGTCGTGTTCGGTCGCGTCATCGGGGGGATGGATGTCGTTGACCGGATCGGAAGGGTTCACCTGTGCCAGAATCCGGCGGACATCGGACCGGACGGAGTGCCGGCAAGGACTCTTCCGGTTGACCCCGTACAGATACTGAGGGTGCGCTTCGATTGACCCTGTCCCGGTGCCCTTCAGGCTCCCTTCAATGCCATGTCAATGGGAGCCATCTCCTTGCCCTGTACGGAGCTCTGCGGGGGGCGGCCGGGCACCGGGGTTGGTGGCCAGGGAAGACGCGTCTTGAGATCATCCTCGGGGCGATCCTGACCCAGAACACAGCCTGGGCCAACGTGGTGAAGGCGCTTGCGGCGCTCAGGCGGGAAGGGATGCTGAAGCCCGGAGCCCTCCGGTCTGTACCGGAAGAGCAGCTGGGCATGCTCATCCGGCCTTCGGGCTACTTCCGTCAGAAGGCGCGGAAGATCACGGCCTTCATACGGCTTCTTGACGACAGGTATTCGGGCTCACTCGCACGGATGGCCTGCAGAGACACTCCTGCGCTGCGGGAGGATCTCCTGTCGGTCTGGGGGATTGGTCCCGAGACGGCGGACAGCATCCTCCTCTACGCATTCCGTCGTCCGGTCTTCGTTGTGGATGCCTATACGATCCGGGTGCTGAGCCGTCACGGCTGCATACCGGAGAAGGCGGATTATGCGGAAGTGCAGCAACTGATGATGAACTCGCTGCCGCCTGACGAGCCTCTGTACAACGACTTTCACGCGCAGTTCGTCTGGGTGGGCCATCACTTCTGCCGGCCGATTCCCCGGTGTGCCGGCTGCCCTCTCGCACGGTTTCTCCCCTGACGATCATTGACGGTGGAAATCTCAATCTCAGTGAGGCCTTCGTAACTGCGCGATTACTTTGGTGTTGTGCAATTCCTCTCCGATCGAAACACAGGATGACGCATCAAACCGCTGTCATGCGATGAGCACCGACGATGGCCGGCCGGTGCCGGCTGTCAGTAGAACACAGCAGCAGTGGCGGGTGGGTCTGGGCATGACGGCCCGCCCGTACTATCGGAAGAGGCCGGCTCACCTCCGTGGTCAGAGCCGGGCCAGGGGTGACCAGAAGAAAGGACAGAACGATGAATCAGGGCCATAGAAGAGTGTTGGGGGTTACGGCAGGTTTGATACTGGCCGTTGCGGTGGCGATATCGATGGCCACCACGATATCAGGCGCAGGCGACTCGAAGTCAGCAGGCGCGTGCGGCAGCAGGGCAGAGGTCAGAACAACATCCAGCGCCTGCGGCTCGGGGGCAGTCAGAACGGCAGGCGCATGCGGCGCGGTCAAGACGGCCTCCAGCGGGTGCGGTTCGCAGGTCATGGCACATGCCTCCGCCTGCGCTTCCTCATGCAGTTCCATGAAGCAGGCTGAACTCGTCATGCCCGATGATGTCCAAGTGCAAAGCGTGGAGGTCGAGGGAGGCGTAGATATGGTCTTCACGAGCGGAGACCTGGCGGGGGTTGAGAACTTCATCCGTGCGAGGCTCACCCGGTGCGAAGGCATTTCCGTTGAGAAGACGTGCGGGATGAAGGCGGAGATCGTGACGGGTGAGGAGTCCCTGACCCTCTCAATCCGAGGCGAGCAACCGAAGGGTTGCTGCGCTGAGAGCTTCATGCAGAGGGCGGAAGAGGTATCGGAGGAGACCACGGAAGGAACCCAAAGCATATAGCCGGGAGTCATCCGCCGGAAGCTTCGCTTTCGAGCGGCAGCCCGACGCAATCACTTTGCACTCCGCCGTCCGGGGAACGATCCATCTTTCCCGGCGGCGGTTTCTTGTGCCGTATAAGAACCCAGTACACAGGGCAAACCGCACCGCCTTGCATCTCCGGCCGGGAGGCGGGATCATCGGCCACGAAGAGTCCAGGTCCGGATCCGCAGGCAAGGGGTCCGGCAGTGCAGGAGGATGCCATGCATGATCCCGCTCCGAGCGCAGACGGAGGAACCCCGGCGCAGGATGGGGAACCGCCGGGGGAGGGTGGAATCCCCGAGCCGGGGTTGAGGGGAGACTGGACGCCTGAGCAGTTCAGGGCTGCCGGGCATGCCGCAATCGAGTGGACTGCGCGCTACTTCGAGCGCCTGGAGGAACTCCCGGTGCTCGCGCGGGTCGCACCCGGCGAGATCGCAGCCGGGCTTCCTGCCGATCCTCCCGAGGAGGGGGAGCCATTCGGGGATATGCTTGCGGACCTCGACTCGAAGATCGTCCCTGGTGTCACCCACTGGAACCATCCCGGCTTCTTCGCCTACTTCGGCATCACCGGCTCCGGCCCCGGCATACTGGGGGAGATGATAGCGGCCGCCTTCAACACGAACGGCATGCTGTGGCGAACCTCTCCTTCTACAACCGAGCTGGAGCTGAAGGTGATGGGCTGGCTCCGAAAGATGATCGGTCTCCCCGAAGGTTTTTTCGGATTCCTCACAGATACCGCCTCAATCAGCTCACTGATCGGGCTTGCGGCCGCACGGGAGTCGGTGGCAGGCGTGCCGGTTCGAGAGGAGGGTCTTGCGGCACCAGGCACGCCTCGGCTGCGCCTGTACACATCCACGCAGGCTCACTCTTCCATCGAAAAGGCTGCGATAGTCCTCGGGCTGGGGCTTGCCGGGGTGCGCAGGATAGTCACGGACGGGGAGTACCGTATGCGGCCGGAGGCACTGGAAGCAGCGCTGCGGGAGGACCGTGAAGCCGGCTGGCATCCGTTCGCGGTCTCCGCAACAGTGGGCACGACGTCAACCACCAGCGTGGACCCCATACCCCGGATAGCCGGGATATGCCGGCGGGAGAATCTGTGGCTTCACGTCGATGCGGCATACGCCGGCTCGGCAGCTGCGCTGCCCGAGTGCCGCTGGGCGCTCGACGGGTGCGAGCAGGCCGACTCCCTGGTCGTGAACCCGCACAAGTGGCTCTTCGTGCCGATAGACTGCAGCGCCTTCTACACCAGGCACCCCGGGACCGTGAAGCGGGCGTTCCAGCTGGTGCCGGAGTACCTGCGCACATCCGAAGGGGAGGAGGCAATCAACCTGATGGACTACGGAGTCCAGCTCGGCCGCAGGTTTCGCGCACTCAAGCTCTGGTGGGTTCTTCGAACGTTCGGGGCTGCCGGCATCAGGGAACGACTGGCGGAACACATCCGCCTTGCCCGGCTCTTCGCCGGATGGGTGGATGAGGCGCCGGGGTTCGAAAGGGCGGCGCCTGTACCCTTTTCGGTTGTATGCTTCCGCGCGGTGCATGAAGGGCTTCCGGCAGAAGAGCAGGACTCGTTCAACGAGCGTCTCCTTGACGGTGTGAACAGTGGTGGAGAGGTCTTTCTGTCGCACACGAAACTCGGGGATCGGTTCACCCTGCGCCTGGCTGTCGGAAACCTCCGCACGCTTGAGAGGCATGTGAGAAGGGCCTGGGAGATCATACGGGAAGTCTCCGATTCACTCAGATCTGAGTGACGGGTTGCGAGTCTGCCGGCCTGGGCCAACCGCCACGGCCGCACTCAAGGGAGGATGAATGGCGCCTTCAAGGAACGGGTCCGGAAGATCGCACAAACCACCTTTGATACCGGCTGAAAGGGGCATCCCCGAGATCACAGCGGCGGCTGTGATACTGGGGATCCTGATGAGCATCGTGATGGGGGCGGCCAACACCTACCTCGGTCTCTATGCGGGCATGACGGTCAGTGCATCAATTCCGGCGGCGGTCATCAGCATGGCCATACTGCGGGGCATGCTGAGGCGCGGCTCGATCCTGGAGAACAACATCGTTCAGACAATGGCGTCGACCGGAGAGAGTCTGGCTGCCGGGGTCATCTTCACGGTGCCCGCCCTCGTGCTTGTCGGAGCCTGGCAGGATTTCCGTTTCTGGCCAACCACCCTGATCGTGCTCCTCGGCGGGATCCTCGGGATTCTGTTCATGGTTCCGATGCGGCGCGCCCTGATAGTGGAGCGGAAGGATCTGATATACCCCGAGGGCGTTGCATGCGCGGAGGTTCTCGTCGCGGGAGAGGAGGGAGGATCAGGGGTCAGGGCGATTGTGCTTGGTCTCGGTACAGGCGCGGTGTTCAAGTTTCTTGTATCCGGGGTGAATGCAGTGTCGGCAGTCGTGGAGGGCGCGACCTCCGCAGGGAGGCGTGTGGTCTATTTCGGATCGGACATGAGCCTCGCCCTTATGGCTGTGGGATACATCGTGAACATTCACATCTCCGTTCTGATCTTTCTGGGCGGCGCCATAGGCTGGCTCGTTGCCATCCCGCTCATGGGTGGAGTGGGACCGGGAGACTCCGCCCTGGATGTCGCCTGGGATCTCTGGTCGGATCAGGTCCGCTACATGGGTGTCGGTGCAATGCTGGTTGGCGGCATCTACTCGATCTGGTCGGTCCGGAAGGGAATAGTTGCGGGGATCACCGGGCTGCGGGGTGTGCGCCCCGCACCGGGCGGCAGCGACGTGCGGCCGCGCACGGCACAGGACATGCCTTTCGCGCAGCTTCTGATACTGTTTCTGCTCGCCGTCTTCGGAACATTCCTCTTCTACGATCACATGGTCGGGAGCGCTCCGATCGCAGGGGTCACCACCATCGTGATGGTGGTTGCGGCCTTTCTCTTCGTGGCTGTTGCGACCTACATTGCGGGACTCGTCGGTTCATCCAACTCGCCCGTGTCGGGTATGACGATCTGCGCCCTGCTCCTGGCGGCCGGGGTTCTACTTGCGCTGGGCATAAGGGGGGAGTCGGCCATACTGGCGACACTTGGAGTGGCCGGGGTGGTCTGCTGCGCCACCTGCACATCCGGGGACATTGCACAGGATCTGAAGACAGGTCTCCTCGTCGGAGCCACTCCGAGGAAGCAGCAGTGGATGGAGATTGCCGCCGCTCTGGCGCCCGCATTCTTCTTCGCACCCATTCTTACACTGCTGCACCACGCTTACGGGATCGGGACCGGAGAGCCGGGAAGCCTGAGGGCGCCGCAGGCCGCGCTCTTTGCCTCCCTGACGAATGGGTTTTTCGGAGACGGCACCCTGCCCTGGCGGATGATCGGCCTGGGGGGGCTGATCGGGCTCGGTATCATCGGTGCGGACCTTGTCCTGGAGAAGAGAGGGAGTGTCTTCCGGGCGCACATCATGCCCATGGCGGTGGGGCTGTACCTGCCGTTCTCGCTGTCGATCCCGATCCTGATCGGCGGTCTGATGCGTTCAGTGCTGGACAGACGCATCGGTAGGGAGAGGACTCCAGCGGGTGCGGCACCGGACGGTTCGCGCACCCGGCAGAAGGGACGGGATGGTGCGCCGACATCCAGACCACATGACCGGGGGATCCTCTTCGGCTCGGGCCTGATTGCCGGAGAGGCGATTCTGGGAATTCTGCTGGCGATCCCTCTCACGCTCGTGCCAGGCCTCCTGCCGGACCTGGGCGGGTCTGTCCGGGTGTCGGTGCCCGTCTTCCTTGTCGCTGTGGCGGCCTACTGGGCTGTCGCCTCAAGGGGCCGCAGGTAGCCGGTTCCGCGGGCAGGTGCTCCGCATACGGCTATCTGGAGGAGTCCAACTGCCTTCGAAGACGCGCCGCGCCGTCGGGGTTGATCTCCAGCATCTCCCGGTAGACATCTTCGGCCTCCGCTCTTCGACCCATGGTGCTGTATGTCATGGCAAGGTTGAAGAAGGCCAGGCCGTTCTGGGACCGCGGATCCACCTGGATCGACTTTCTGTACGACTCGATGGCCTTCTCGTATCGCTGCTGGTTGAAGTATGCTCCTCCGAGGTTGGAGAGGGTCATCGCCGAGTTGGGGTCCACATCCAGCGCCTTCATGTACATCTCCACGGCGTCGTCGAATCGCCCCGCCTGGTTGTACGCCGCCCCTGCCAGGTGCCAGGCCATGTGATATGCGGGGTCGTGGCGGCCCGCCCTCATGAAGCTCTCGGCAGCCGCCTGGTACTCATCCTCCGTGAACAGAAGGCGGCCCATCCAGAAATGTGCGTTTGGCGATTCGGGGTCTACCCTGAGCGCAAGCGTCAGGAAGTTTCTGGCGTCCTCCGGATCTCCCATGACCTGCAGGATCGCCCCCCTGAAGGTCAGGCCATAGGCTGAGGTTCGGTCCTCGAACGGGGCGGTGATAACCTCAGCGCCGACCGTGGAGATCGGAATCGGAGCGCCACGTGAGCCGACAACAACCCGGACTGAAGCCATGGGAACGATGTAGCCGAGCGAAAACTCGCCCTCGGACAGATCGCCGCTTACGCCGAGGAAGCGACCGTCGCGGCCTATGCAGGGGGCAGCTCCTGCCAGGCCCGGCTTGACCGGTATGAAGTCGGTTCCATCCCTGAGGGAGAAGGCACGCTGTATGGTGACTGTTAAGGAATCTGTTTCGCCACCCGGTCCGGCCATGAGAGTCGCCTTGCTTCCCGGCATGAAGGCTCCGCTGCCGGGAAACTCGATGGCGAAGGGGGGACGATCCGGCATCTCGAGGAGTGCGATACCAACCGGGGAATGGACGGCGAGGACATTGTGGCTCTCCCAGCGGCTGCCGTCGCGGGCGATGATCTGTGCGGATGCCGCGCCTGTCAGGGAAGAGCTGGGGACGACAACGCCCTCGTTCAGCATGGTGCCGTTCACGCGTCGGAGTGGGGCACCGCCAGCATCGATGATGTGAACGGTGACCGCCCCCGCAAGATGCCGTGAGGCTGCGCCGGCATGAGCTGCCTCCGTCGTGCCTGCGAGCAGTGCCACAAACACCGCTGATGCCAGAACCATCTGCCGCCCAATGCATTGACTCATCATGCCTGATCCTCCTTATGGTTGGGGGCTCTGGTTCGGAGACCAGGAACCAGAGACGCATGGATTGACGGTAGCACCGTCGGACGATTCCGGCAATTCATCGAATCCCGGGCCGACCATGGACAGTGTCGTGTGCGCTTCCCATGGCCGCCTGCCGATAGTATGTTCCACCAGGTACGGAGTCAGGGACAGCTCGAAGCTTCAAGCCCGGCCAGGCATGACCGCGGCAGGCCGGATGACAAGGAGGTTGGATTCCAATGAGCGTTCGCGTGGGAATCATGGGCTTCGGCAGGATAGGCCGGAACGTCTTCCGGATCGCCAACAGGGCCCGGGACATCGACATCGCGGCGATAGTGGATATCGCCGATCCGAAGGCGCTTGAGTACCTGCTCCGCTTCGACACGGTGCACGGCCGCTTCTCCGAGCCGTTTTCGGTCAAGGAGAATGCGATGTACCTGAGGGGCAGGCAGATCCAGATGATTACGAAGAGGGAGCCGGGCGAGGTTGACTGGGCAGCCCTGGGGATCGACATCGTTGTGGAGGCCACCGGCAAGTACAGGACGAGGGATCTTCTTAAGAAGCACCTCGATGCGGGAGCGCGCCAGGTGATCCTGACCGTCCCTCCCCGTGACGAGATTGACATGGTGGTTGTGATGGGGGTGAACGACGACCTTCTCCGGCCGCAGCACCGGATAATCTCCAACGCATCCTGTACCGCCAATGCAGTGGCTCCGATAGCGAAGATACTGAACACAGCCTTCGGCATCGAGAGGGGGTTCATCAGCTCGGTACACGCCTACACCAATGACCAGCGACTGGCCGATGTTCCCGGCAGTGAGATGAGGCGGTCCAGGGCCGCAGCCGAGAACATCATCCCGACGGAGACCTGGTCCCCGCAGGCAGTGGAGAAGATCATCCCCGAGCTGAAGGGCAGGCTGAGCGGCATAGCCATGAACGTCCCGGTTCCGGACGGATCGGTGATCGATTTCACGACGCAGATGAAGCGGGACGTGACCCCGACCGAGGTGAACGAGGTAGTCTGGAGTGCGGCGGCCAGTGACTACAGGGCGATCGTCGAGTACACGACCGAACCGATCGTGTCCTCGGATGTGATCGGTAATCCGCACTCGGCCATCTTCGACTCCATGGCCACATCGGTGGTCGGGGGAAACCTGTTGAAGACCTTGACCTGGTACGACAACGGTTGGGGGTACGCCACCCGGGTAGTGGAGCTGATCCACCGGCTGGACGCCCTGACATCGGGGAGGTGAGACCGTGGCAGTGAGGATCGCAATCAACGGATTCGGCCGCATAGGGCGCGCGGTCTACCGCATCCTTTCCGACCGTGACGATACCGAGGTCGTGGCGATAAACGACCTGGCTGATGACAAGTCGCTGGCTTATCTCCTGAGGTTCGACACGGTGATGGGAATCTTCCGGGGCGACCTGAGTGTCGAGGACGGGTACATGCAGGCCGGCAGGCAGCGCACTCGAATGCTCGCACATGCCGATCCCGCGTCACTTCCCTGGAAGGAGATGGGTGTCGACATCGTCGTTGAGGCGACGGGCCGCTTCCGCAGCAGGAACGACCTTGAGAAACATCTGGACTCGGGCGCTAAGCGGGTAATCCTGACCGTTCCTCCCAAGGACGAAATCGACAACATGATTGTCATCGGGGTCAACGAGGGGTCCCTGAAGCCGGAGCACCGGATCGTCTCCAATGCGTCATGCACAACCAACTGCCTCGCTCCGATAGCGAAGGTCGTGCACGAAAACTTCGGGATCGTCAAGGGGATCATGACCACGGTCCACGCTTACACAAATGATCAGCGGCTGGCTGATGTGCCCCACTCCGACTTCCGACGTTCCCGGGCTGCGGCCGAGAACATCATCCCCACAACGACCGGTGCCGCACGTGCGGTCGGCAAGGTGATTCCGGAGCTGAAGGGAAAGCTGGACGGGATGGCGATCCGCGTTCCGGTTCCCGACGGTTCGATCGTTGACTTCGTGGTGGAGACCGAGAAGCCCGTCACGATCGAGTCCGTGAATGAGGCGGTCCGCAGGGAGGCCGAGGGAAGGCTGAAGAGGATCGTCGAGTACACCGAGGAGCCCATTGTCTCCTCCGATGTGATCGGCAACACCCACTCGGCAATCTTCGACTCCCAGGGCACACACGCAATTACGGACAGGTTCCTGAAGACCCTGATCTGGTATGACAACGAGTGGGGCTACTCCTGCCGCGTTACCGACCTTGTTGACCTGATGGCCAGACAACTGTAGACGGGCTGAGGGCGGCTGCATTCCGGAGTGCGGATTCCCGCCGCGGGAGTGCAGCCGTCTTTCTGCAGTTGTTGTTGCGGCTGCCCGGCTACCCGCCCTCTTCCACGACGATCCGGACTGCGTCCACACGCGCCTGGCCGCCGTGTGCATGACTCCTGAGGACGATCTCGTGGCAGCCAGGGCTGAGGGGCCAGAACACCCTCTCCCCATGCCGGGTGCGTGCGTATTCCTCTCCGTTCACGAACCAGACCAGCTCGACTCCATCGCCCGAGCCTTCCAGCGCGATCGCCTGCTGTGCCGCGGGGAGAGTGGGGTCGATGAAGTAGACGGAACCGTCCACGGGATTCCAGATCCTTGTTGACGCGGGGGCGGCATCATCGAACCGTGGACCGGGCGACAGCCGGTGAAGAGGCCGGCATTGCGGATCGAGGCATTCACAAGCTGATGCCCGCGACGGGGGAAGGGGCAGCCCCTGCTCCCGGAACCATGGCTCGAAGATGCCGGGAGGGCTTCCGATCGGATCCACGCTGCCGCTCTGCACGAACAGCGCTTCGTGCACTCGGTCTTCAGGTGTGCACTCCCTGGCCAGGAGGCCTGAGGCGCTGTCGATCTCCACAATCAGGTGCCAGTCGCATGCCCGGCTCTGCGGATCACTGAGGCTGAACCACTCCGGTACCCTGCCGGGGCAGCGGGGTCCGGCAGGCATTCCAGACAGGGCGCATATCCAGCGTCGTTCGAACCCCCAGGGAGGGGTGAAGCGGCCTGGCTCTGCGGCCGTCGGGTCATCGGGGCCCGTGTCCCCGGGCGAGTCCTCGTGGAGGTAGTCCAGCAACTTGCGCATCACGCGCAGTGCGCCCCTCGTGCCGGATACCCTGTCCATCGGTCCCCCACCGGCTGTTCCGACCCATACCCCGACTGTCCATTCCTCTGTCAGACCAAAAGCCCAGTTGTCGCGCCAGTCGCTTGATGTCCCTGTCTTGATGGCGGCGGCATACGGGAAGGTCAGGAGGGGTCCGCGGCCGAATGCCGGCGCCCGTGCCTCCTCATCGGAGAGAATCGACAGGGTCAGGAAACACGCGTCGGTGCCGAAGATCCGGTGCGGTGCAGTTTGCGCAGCCGTGGCCCCGTCAGGGTCATGCAGGGTTCGGGACTGCTCCGGGTTCGGGTTCGGCACTGGGCTTCCCTCCGAGTCCAGAGCTTCCAGGATCTCCATGCGTGGGAAGAATACCCCGCCGCGGGCGAGGCAGGCGTATGCGGCGGTCAGATCGGCGAGAGTGACCTCCCCGACACCCAGGATGAGGCCGAGGCCGTACTCGCCAGCCGGGCGATCGAGGCTGTTCAGGCCGAGGCTGTGGAGAAGATCCAGGAACTCAGCCGCACCGAGCTCCGAAAGGAGGGCTACTGCAGGCGCATTCCACGAGTTCGCGAGCGCAATCCTTGCGCGGACCGGGCCCCTGTGTAGCCCGGAGTAGTTCCGCGGCCTGAACACTCCATCCGTGCCTGGATGGCTCAACGGCAGGTCAGGAAGGATCGATGACGGCCGCAGGCCGCGTTCGAACGCCATGGCGTACGCGAACGGCTTCAGGGCGGAGCCAGGCTGACGCAGCGCCATGGTCCCGTCGACCTGGCCGTGTCCGGGATGCTCCCAGTCCGGGGAACCGACCGATGCCCGCATCTCTCCCGAGCTGTTGTGTATGACCACAACACCTCCGGCATCGGCTCCGAGATCCTCCAGGTCCAGCATCACATCGCGCAACGCCGCCGACGCTTCAATCTGCAGGGACCTGTCGAGCGGAAGGCGCACTTCGCAGACTTGATGCGGGAGTTGTGCAAGCCGCGCCATCCAGTGCGGGGCGATCGACGTGCCGGGAACAGGGGGGGCAGCCACTATTCCCAGTGAGCGGGCCTCGGCATTGCTGCGAGTCCCGCCATCGATCTTCATGCGTTGCAGTACACGGTTGCGTGCGGTGCGGGCGTCAGCCGGCCGGCGCCGGGGGTCGAGCCTCACAGGCGACTGCGGAAGCGCGGCGAGAAGCGCGGCCTGTTCCAGGGTCAGCGTGTCGGGATCGTGCGAGAAGTAGGTGCGGCACGCGGCGCGCACTCCCTGCAGGTCGGTGCCGTAGGATGCGAGGTTGAAGTATGCCTCCAGGATATGCTTCTTGCTCCATCGCGTCTCCAGGGCGAGGGCGAGCCAGGCTGTGCGCAGCTTGCGGCCCCATGCAGATTCGCGGATGTCCCGGCCGTGCTCGCCCTGATTGACAGGGGGAGGTTGAGCATCCAGGAGGTTGACCAGTTGCTGGGTGAGCGTTGATCCACCGGATATCATCCTGCCGCTGCGGATGTTCTGCCATGCCGCCCTGAGTGCCGCCGCGGGGTCTACGCCAGGGTGAGTGAAGAACCGCCTGTCCTCCGCGGCAAGGGTCGCCTCGACGAAGAGAGGATCTATCTGGTTGAGACAGGCAGGGATGAAGGGGTGTTCCGCTCTGCGGATCACTGCGATCGGCAGACCATCCCGGTCCAGGACCCTGATCAGCGTGGGGGCGGACGCGGCAGGTGGGCCGTCCCCCCAGTGGGCTGGAATCGGCTGCAGCCTCGCCCCCAGCCCCACCGCCGCCGCCACCGCGGGGCCGCCCGCCAAGGCGGGGGGGGGG
>CAZWSC010000074.1:0-4054 GCA_964636385.1 uncultured bacterium | reverse complement strand
GGTACGGTGGTCTTCCCCTCGGCCGCGGCCAGGGCCCGCACATCCTCTTCCTCCTCCTCGAAGTCCAGGGCCTCGCCTTCCTCCACCAGGCCTTCGTTCCAGGTCAGGATCCTCGTTCTATCCTGCGAGATGACCGCCACCCCAAGCACCGGCGTCTCGTCCAGCAGCGCGACAAGATACCGAACCTGCGGAGACGGATCGAAGGTGAACATGTCGGGAAGATGGAGATGAGTGCTTCGGATGAGGCTCCAGTCGGGATCCATCGAGCGGTAGTAGATCAGGCTGCGGCGCCGGGCTTCGATGGGAAGCTGTGAAATCTCCTGCTCGGCGGTCTGTACAAGCTCTCCGAGCCCCTTGTGCTCGCCCTTCTTTCTGGCCAGATCCTTCAGCCCGGATCTGACTGCGGACAGCCACCGCTGGGGATCGCTTCTATCCGAGGAAGGCAGCCCGACGTGAACGCTGACAACACCGGAATCCGAACGCCTCTTGAGCAACGCGGTCACATCGTCTTTGCTGATTCGATCGGTATCCTTCATGGGATCTCCTCTGCGCCCCGGACAGCGGGACGTCTTGGCTGTTGCAGGTGGTGATCCTGATGATGGCCGGGCATGGATGCACATCCAGGCCGGTGAGAGCAGGTTTTCCGGGCATCACTTCGTCAGGGATGGGGAATGCGCGGGAAATGGGGGCGGCGTTCCTCATTGCCCCGGGATGGTAGCACCAAACGCCGGGGAGGACCAGAGCTATGACTGGTCTGGCGTAACGGGCCGACATACCACGTGTTGCACGGCACTCGGTCCCGGAGGCCGGTGCGCCGGTGATGCCAACGGCCCGCGGTGACCCGCACGCATCCCCTTTGTCCCGGTTGCGGTTGCCATCGCCACCGGCCCGGGGTAGGTTGCACGGTAAGGTCATCGGGGCGCAGCCGACCTCGCTGGATGGTTGCGCCCCGCCTTCAATCGAGCAGACGAAAAGGAGGAAACGACATGGCTACCGCCAAGCTGAAGGATCTCGTCCGCGTCCACTACACCGGGCGACTGCCGGATGGCCGCGTCTTCGATTCCAGCCGTGATCGCGACCCGCTGGAGTTCGTTGCCGGCGGCCCCGATGTCATCGCCGGGATAAGCCACGCCGTGGTGGGCATGCAGGAAGGCCAGGAGCGGACTGTGACCGTCGCGCCCGAGGACGCCTTCGGCCCGCGTCACGAGGAGATGGTCCAGGAGGTGCCGCGCAGTGCCCTGCCCGAGGGAGTCAAGGTCGGCGACCCGCTGCGTGCCATGAGCGGCGACCAGGAACTGCACCTGTGGGTCACCGGCCTGAGCGACGACCACGCGGTCGTCGACGGTAACCACCCGCTTGCGGGGCACACCCTCGAGTTCGACCTCGAACTGATCTCGGTGGTAGGCGATCCGTCACCGGCCCCGGGCGACATCGAGGGCTAGCCCCGCCGGCGCGGCTACAGGAACCTGTAGGTCACCCCGAGCGACAGCGTCTGCTTGAACTGACCCGCCCTGCGGATGGCGCCTCTGACCGCATCCTCGTTGGTCAGATTTCCATCGTCACCGATCAGCGGTTTTACGCTGTTGTCATACTTGGCATACATCCAGCGTGTATAAAGGCTGACCGACAGGAGCCTGGTGATCTGCGTTGTGAAGATGTTCTCGAAGTCGATGTCCATGACAGTTGTATAATCTGCAATGTCGGAAGGCAGCATGGCAGCATCCAGTTGCTCCGCATCCAGGCTCTCCAGGTCGTCCTTGCCCGAGTAGAAGACCGGCTGGTAGAACGTCAGCCTGGAAGTCCATGTGACGCGGTCCTCCAGGATCTTCGTCTTGTAGTCGGTGGTCCACTCGACACCGCCGTCATTCGTCGTCTCGGTCTCCGTGTCATCGGACAGATTGTCCATGAACTGCCTGCGGATCCCCTGCCTGAAGGTGAACCCGAGGCGACTCAGGAGCGACCTGTCCTCCTCGTCGATGAAACTGCGCGCTATACCGGCCGACTCCCGCAGCCTGACCGGATTGAATGTCAGGTTGCGTCCCAGGGGATCCGACACATCCTGGAACTGGCTCTCCAGCCTGGCCGACACGAAGGGGTCGACAAACGCCCCGAGGGTCAGCCTCATGATCGTCTCCAGGTCGACCAGGTCAGTCGACTTCTCGGGCCGCGCCCAGGTGCGCCCGCCCTCGCCATCCGTCTCCTGCTTGTGAGTCTGCCCGTAGGCCAGCTTCAGCGTGCTGTACCAGTTGGCCTTCTCGTGAACCTGGTTCTCCAGGGTGCCGTTCAGGATCGCGGCCCAGACGATCGATCCCCTGTCGCCCCCCGACCAGTTGTCGCTGTACGAACTCTGGGTCAGTACGACCCCGCTCTCGAGGGACGGATACCACTTCCCGACCACCCTCTCCCTGTTCCCGTCGGCAGCCTGCGCGCCGTCCAGTGCGGCGCACAGGATCGCGGCCGCGACGACGGCCGGCATCACTCGGAAGATTCCCAGCTTCTTCATACGCAATCTCCTCCTTTTCCTCAATCCTGACCCCAACACCGCATCAGCCCGCCATGCTGCACAGTGTTGTGCGGTGCTGCGCCGTGTAGAGCCGCGGAGTCATGTCGCATTGCGCGTCAGCAACGGCATCTCCATCTGCCTCGGGCGCATCCACTCCAGGCCGGTTCCACTTACACACACCATCTCCTCGAGGCCAAGATAGCCGTGCCCCGGCACCATTACCCCGAGCTCGAGCGTGTACACCTGATCCTCCATCACCGGAAGGTACGGCGTCCTCCCGTACCGTTCCCATCGCGGCCCCAGGATACCGCCTCCGTCATGGGCCAGGCGCCCTACCTGGTGCCCGAGGGCATGCTTGTACTCCTCGTATCCGGCGGCGAGGATGAACTCGCGGGCCGCCGCGTCAACCTGCCATCCCTCGACCCCCGGGCACAGCACAGCCGCACCTGCGGAGATCGCGCCGGTCACCGCCTTCAAAGCCTTCGTCACCGGCTCCGGCGGCTCCGACTCCCCCGGATGCGGCAAATACCAGCAGGCCTGCAGGTCCGATCCGTAGCCATCCTTCAGCACTCCAAGGTCGAGATGCAGGATGTGCCCCGGCGAAATGCGGATTTCCGCGGAGGGTATCCCGTGGCCGATCATCGAGTCCGGGCCGCTGTTCACGATCGGATCGCCCCGTCTGTCCCAGGAGTAACCCAGGCCCCTCTCATCCACCCTGGACTGGATCAGCCTGTACAACTCCAGCTCGCTCATCCCGGGCCGGGCGGTCTGCGGGATCTCGGCGAAGATCCGGTCGGTCTCGTGCACGGCCGCCTTTATACAGGCCAGCTCTGCCGGGGTCTTCCGTGAACGCAGCTCGGCTACCAGCGCCTCCGCGCTGACAAGCGCTCCTGCGAATCGCGTCCCTTCCAGGTACCCCTCGAGCGCCCGGTAGAGGCCGTGGCTCAACCCGTCGGCCTTGTCGTCCGACTCGGAGAAGTTCACCCCGATCCGGGGAGGTGTGCCCTTGTCCGGGATCTCCGCCTCCAGCACACCCAGCAGCGGCTCGCGTATCGACTGCACATACTGGACCACCTCGTCCCAGTGACCCGAGGCTTCCAGCGGCCCGGCATCGTAGGTCCCGACGATGGCGATCCGCCGGCCCGCGCGTGTCACGATGAGGGCGCTCTGCCAGGTCAGCCCGCCGTCCACGAGGAAGGGGAGCGCCGGATCCCCGCCTTCTGAGGTCTCACGGTCGAATGTCATCCAGATGTCCAGGTCCGACCTCGCGAGGATGGCGGCAGCCTGGCTCAGCTTCCCGGGGATGATCCCACCCATGCATTTCTCCTGTCGGCACCGGCCCGCCCCGCTGAGGACCTGCGGCCGGCCCCTCCGGCCGCCTCAACGGGCGGACCAATGGAAGCACATTTCCATGCCATTCTCCACGCCTTACGGGATGGCGGAGGCCCCCGGGGCGTTGGATCCTGCGGAATCGCCGGGAGGAACCAGTCCAGGAGCATCGCCCCGAGGAGCCTGATCCTGCGGCATTGCCCACGTGTGCGCAGCCGGGTA
>CAZWSC010000073.1:0-8680 GCA_964636385.1 uncultured bacterium | reverse complement strand
AAGTCCACGCTGATGAACCGCCTCATAAGCGAACGCCTCGCCATCGTTACTGCGAAACCCCAGACAACAAGGCGCAGGACCCTGGGGATCCTGAATGGCGTGGGCCATCAGGTCGTGCTCCTGGATACCCCCGGCCTGATGGAGCCCAGGTACGCCCTTCAGGAGGCGATGCTAATCGAGGCCATGAGGGCTTTGGAGGACGCCGACGTCGTACTCTTCATGGCCGAGCCGCGGACCCCGGCGGAACTGCCTCCCGGGGTTGCCCAGTGCAGGGTCCCGCGGCTGCTTGCCCTGAACAAGATTGACACGGCCAGGCACAGGGACGAGCTGCTGCCGGTCCTGGACCAGTGGGGCCGGCTTGACGCAGTCGAGGAGATCGTTCCGATATCAGCGTTGACGGGGGAGGGGGTAGACCGGCTGCTGGATCTGGTCGTGGACAGGCTTCCTCACAACCCGCCTTTCTATCCGCAGGACCAGATCGCCGATCAGCCCGAGCGCTTCTTCGTCGCCGAGATAGTGCGTGAACGGCTCTTCGAGCTCTACCAGCAGGAGGTGCCCTACTCGACCGAGGTCGTCATCAACGAGTTCGTCGAGCGGCCCGGCGCCAAGGACTTCATCGAGGCCTGGATCTACGTGGAACACGAGTCACAGAAGGCGATTCTGATAGGCCGCAGGGGAGCCGCCATCCGGAACCTGGGGGAGCAGGCAAGGCAGGCGATAGAGACGTTTCTCGACCGGCCCGTCTACCTCAGCCTTCGTGTCCGTGTCCTGCCCAAGTGGCGCAAGCATAAGGAATCGCTCCGCAGGCTGGGTTACCGGTCGTGATCTACGGGGACCTGGCAGCCCTTCTCTCGGCCGCGATGTGGGCCTCGGCTTCGGTCCTCTTTACACGCGAAGGCCGCCGCACGCGCCCTGTCGTGATGAACCTGGTCAAGTCCGGAGGCGCGGCCGTCCTCTTCCTCCTGGTGCTGCTGGCAGCTCCTCCGGGGCCGCTCGGCCGTCCCGAGTCCGGCTGGATCCCGAACCCTGGCCCGGTTGCGTGGCTGGCCCTGTCGGGCTTCATCGGGATAGGCTTGGGAGACACCTTCTACTTTTCCTCCCTGGCAAAGATCGGAGTGAGGCGCACGATGCTCCTGGCACTGCTCTCGCCCGGGTTCGCAGCGGTCGGAGCGGTCGTCGCGGGCAGCCCGATGCCGGGTGCTCTGGCCTCAGCCGGAATCCTGGTTACGCTCGGCGGGATCGTACTCGTCATCCGCGTGGCCCCGGTGTCCCGAAGGGGCGCTCCTGCGGCAGCCGGATTCTCCCTCGGCAAGGCGGGGCTTGGCGCGCTTGGGTTGGGGATCCTGTCTGCAATGTGCCAGGGGGTCGGAATCGTTCTGGCCAAGGAGTCGATAACGGAGACAGGGGTTATCACGGCAAGCCTGATCCGGCTTGCGGCAGGGGCTTCAGGCCTCCTGCTGGTGGATCTGATCCGCGGGAACTCGGGGACCCTGGGGCGGGAGGTGCTTGCCGGATTCCGCCAGGGGCGTCTTCTGCTGGCTGCGTTCATCGGGACCTTTGTGGGGTTCTATCTCTTCCAGCTTGCGATACTGCTTGGGTCGCCGCCGGTGACGGCCGCGCTGGTCGGAACATCGCCACTCTTCGCGATTCCGCTGGCAGCACGTTTTCTTGGAGAGCGGCTTCCGTGGCAGGCGACCCTGGGTACGATAGTTGCGGTGATCGGCGTGACCCTGGTTGTGCTGGACTGAACCTAAATGCGCAGGAACGGCAGGGCAGCGTCATCGGCATCGGGCTGCGCATCGGCATGACGAGCGAGGTGAGATAATGCCCGGACATCCCCTGGAAGGCCATTCCGCGGTCAACACCGACCCCGAAGTCTGCACGGCATATGCCGCCGATGCGTCGGGCCTCTCCAGAACCCCGGATGCCGTGGCGCGCCCGGAATCCGAGGAGGAGGTTGCGGATCTCCTCAGGCGGTGCTCGGCGCACGGCATACCGGTGACCCCGCAGGGTCTGCGGTCCAGCACAACAGGCGCCTCCGTTTCCCGGGAGGGGATCGTGCTGTCCCTCGAGAAGATGGCCAGGCTTGTCGAGCTCGACCGGGAGCGGCGCTTCGCAGTTGCCCAGCCGGGGATCGTCACCTCGGAGTTCAAGAGGTTGGTCAGGGAAGCCGGGCTTTTCTACCCTCCGGATCCCACGAGCGAAGAGGAGTGCACCCTCGGAGGGACGGTCGCGTGCAATGCCAGCGGGGCCAGGACCTACCGCTATGGCCCGACACGCGGGTACGTTCGGCGTCTGCGCATAGTCCTGGCAGACGGCTCGGTGGTAGAAGCACGCCGCATAGACGCGGACAAGAACTCCGCCGGCTATTTCGGCCTCCAGAGCCCCTCCGACCTCTGGATCGGAAGCGAGGGGACCCTGGGGGTGATCACGGAGATCGAGGTCGATCTTCTCCCCGCGCCGCCTGGATTCTTCGGGGCGATGGCCTTCTTTCCGGACTGGCGGGCGGCTTTGAGGTTCATCCTCGATGCGGACAGGGCGCGGCAGGCGGGTCGGCTCTCGCCCCGGTGCCTCGAGTTCTTCGACACTGGCTCGCTGGATCTCATTCGTCCGGAGTCGGGAGGCCTGCGTGTCCCTGACGCAGCGGGGGCGGCGGTCTTCTTCGAGGAGGAGGTGGCTTTGGAGTCCATGCTCGGCTCCCTTGAGCGCTGGTGGGAGGCGATCACGGCCGGTGGAGGGCTGAGCGAGGCCACCATTGTTGCCGAGACCGGGGCGGAACAGGCCGAACTGAGGCGGCTGCGACATGCCCTGCCCTCGGGGATGAACGAGCGGGGCGCGCGGGCGGCGCAGGATGGAGGGTGCAAGGTCTCGACCGACTTCGCAGTCCCACTGGAACACCTGCCCGATATGATGGAAGTGTCGTATTCCATTGTCGCCGAACTGTTTGGCGGGCTCCACGTGGCCTACGGTCACGCCGGCAACGGCCATCCCCACTTCAACCTCCTGGCTCGCGATCCGGGGGAGGCCGACAGGGCCCGGGATGCGGTCATGCAGATGTGCGGGAAGGCCCTGCAGCTGGGAGGCACCCTCGCTGCGGAGCACGGCCTGGGCAAACTCAAGGTCCCATATTACCGCCGCCTCTATCCCGGCTGGCTCCATGACGCGATGCGGGCAGTCAAGACCTCCCTGGATCCAAAAGGGATCCTGTCTCCAGGCAATCTCTTCGACTAGCCTGCCGGCTGCACCCAACATCCGGCGGTGTGGCGCAAGATGCCCGGCCGGAGGGCCGAAAGAGCTTCTTGGGGTCCGCACCGGGGTCCAGAGCGGCCTGGACATGCTACTATGGGCGCTCACGTCGCAGTGCGGTCCGGGTTCGGTCGTATCCGAGTCTGGAAGGCACCCGGCAGGACCGGTATCGGCCAGCAGTGTCCGTGCACGGTCAGGGCAGGTCGGGGGGCAGTGTCCGCCCGGCCTTCCTGGTGCAGGCTGGCCTGTTCCTTTTCAGGCGACACAGGCAGCGTCCGCCTCCTGCGGGGCGGATGCGTTGCGGAGACTTCGCGGGGCGGGAGTCTCCCGGGGAGCACAATGGCAGTCTCGAATGAAGCGACAATCGGGCGGACCTCCGGAAGGTCGGGCGTGGCCTTCGCGCTGGCCGCCATATTCTGCATTTCCGGGGCGAGTGGTCTGGCCTACGAGGTCCTCTGGACCAGGCAGATGTCCTTCGTGCTGGGAGGGTCGGCTCTTGCAGTGAGTACCGTGCTGGCGGTCTTCATGGGCGGTCTGGGCCTGGGAAGCTTCCTGGGAGGTCGGATCGCAGACCGCACCAGGCGCCCCCTCCACCTTTACGCTGTCTGCCAGGTCCTGATCGCCCTCTTCGGGCTAATGACGCCCACGCTTCTCTCGGCAAGCGGCTCGGTGTACCTGGAGCTGCACCGTCTCCTCGGGGCGACGCCCCTGCTGTCGACGATTGCCAGGGCGATCGCCGCGAGCCTCATCATGCTTGTCCCGACGACCCTCATGGGCGCAACGCTACCCTTCGTTGTCCGGTTCTTCGTCCGCCGTGTGGACAGGCTTGGCCGTGGGCTTGGGCTTCTGTACGGCGTGAACACCATGGGCGGGGTGATCGGTGCAGGCTACATGGGGTACTACAGCGTCCTGCAGCACGGAGTTCAGCATTCGATCGTGATTGCCTCAGCGGGGAACTTCCTGGCCGGGGTGGGCGCCCTCCTGATCGCCCTTCTGGCGCGGGGGCGCGAGTACGACGCGGTCCCTCCGGAGGCCAGGGCTGCAGAGCCACCGGGCGTGCCCCCCAGGCCGGCTTCCGCTGCGCCGGCTGTCGCGTGGAGTGATGACCGCTCGATAGTCCGTCTCCTGTACATCGCCTTCGCAGTGTCGGGGTTCACGTCGTTCGCGTATCAGGTCCTCTGGACGCGGATGCTCAATTTCGCCATCGGAAACAGCGTCTATGCCTTCACGACGATCCTCGTAGTGGTGCTGACCGGGCTCTTCATCGGTGCATTCGTCTCAGGACCGCTTGCAGACCGCACGAAGCGCCCCTTCCTGCTTCTCGGCACAATACAGCTCCTGGTCGTCGCAGCGGCCGTTGCCACGTATCTGACGGCGCCCATGCTGCCGGGGTTCACAACCACGCTGGTCGCGCGGTTCGGCGCGGGCACCCATCTCAGCGACGCCGTGACCAAGGTGATACCGGCCGCCATACTCCTTCTGATGCCTTGCTTCTTCCTTGGCCTGACGTTCCCGCTTGCACTGAAGGTGGCGATCGGGCGCCTCGAGCGACTCGGCGACAGGCTCGGTCGGTGCTATGCGATAAACACAATAGGCGCCATCGTCGGTTCGCTGGTGGCGGGCTATGTACTTCTGTCCACTCTTGGGCTTGAGCGGTCGATCTTCATCATCATTTCGGCGAACAGCATCCTCGCGTTTCTCTTTCTGCGGAGGGCGGAGCGCATGGCCCGTCCCCTGACCGCGGTCGCCGCTTTGGGCGCCACAGCGGTCCTTCTGGTGGCCTTTGTGCTGGAGCCGATGCCCTTCATACAGCACACGAGTCTGATGAAGGGCGGCAATCGCAGGATCGTCTACCACGAGGAGGGAAGAACGGCGAACGTCGCTGTGACGGAGATGCTGGACAGACAGGGACGCGTTGTGATGACGGAGATGTTCATCAATCTCCTCGGGGCCAGCGCCTGCGACAGGGAGTACAGGAGCCAGCAGTACTTCAACATGATCAGCCTCCTGCCCACGGCGCTGCATCCCGCCCCCGAGAAGGTGTTCGTCGTAGGCGTCGCATCCGGCGTGACATCCGGGGCATCCCTGCTGGACGAGAGGACGAAGCGGAAGGTCAGTGTCGAGATCTCTCCGGAGGTGATCCGGGCGGCCCATTACTTTGAGGAGTACAACTACGGGGTAATGCGCAATCCGAGGGCCGAGATCATCGCGGACGACGCACGTATCTGGCTTACCACGACGGAGGAGCGGTTCGACATAATCGTCACTGATGCCTTCCTGTCCGCGGTCACGGGGACCTGCAATCTCTATTCCCTGGATTACTTCATCCTGTGCAGCCGGCGCCTGGCGCCGGGCGGGCTGATGAGCGTCGGGGTGGGTTCCCTCCAGGGGACGGACCGCACCGTTGCGCGGACCTTCCTCGAGGCGTTTCCGTATGTGGCCTGCTTCGTGGTCGAGAGCAAGGCCGCCTACAACAGAACATTCCTCATCGGGGCGAATGAGCCGTTCGCAATCGACAGGGCGTGGATCGATGCCGTCTACGCACAGCCGCAGGTCCAAAGGGAACTGGCACGGTACGGCATGCCCGATCCCGAGGCGCTGATCGGTTCGTATCTGTGCGACCGGGAGACACTCCTGCCGCTCCTTGAGGGAACCACAATCTGCACGGATGACCTGCCCGTAATCGACTTCCAGGCGATCTCGTGGGCCGAAGGGTTCAGCAACAAGCCTGTGGCCGCGGGAATGAGGCTCGACGAGATTGTGACGACGATCGGCAGGCAGCCGTTTCCGTTCAGCGGGACGGTCGCCGTGGAGGATGCGGACTGAGATGCCTGTGTCCCTGCCGCCGATGCATGCACAGGCCGGGTCCCCACTGTTTGCGCGGACGCAGTTCGCGTACTGCATCATGAAACCCGCAGCGGCGGCCTGCGTCGCCTGCCCGGGGGGGCCACATGCGCCGCGATGACACACGCCTGGTTCTTGCCGCTGCGTGTCTCTTCCTGCTTTCCGGATTCGCGACACTTCTCTACCAGGTCATCTGGCAGCGCATTCTCGGGGTGTTCTCGGGCGTACACATCTACTCGATAACCGTCATCGTCACGGCATTCATGGCAGGCCTCGGCTTCGGGAGCCTCCTGGGAGGGAGGATCGCCGACCGGCTCAGCTTCAGAAAGGCTGTACTGGGCTTCGCCATATGCGAGGTGCTGATCGGCCTCTTCGCCCTCGTGAGCCCGGCTGTATACTATGACTTCGCCTATGTCCGTCTCGCTTTCCTGACGCGCTATCCACTGGCGCTTCCGTTTGTCCACTTTCTGCTTCTGCTCTTCCCGACCTTCTTCATGGGCGCCACCCTTCCGCTCCTGGTGCGGGGGGTGGTCCACAGGTCGGAGGCGGCTGCCCGGACAATCGGGATTCTGTACGGCATAAACACCGCAGGGGCGGGCCTGGGCGCCATCGTTGCCGTGTGGTTCCTGATCGGAGCGGTCGGATTCGTCGGCACGATCAGGATCGGGGCTGCGATGGACCTGCTCGCGGGGCTGGGGGCGTTCTGGATCGCATGGCGGCTTCCTTCGCTCAACCCGGGATCCGGAGTTGTGGCTGAAGGGTCCGGCGCAGAACCTGCCGGGCCGCCTTCCCGCAGGCCGGCGGCAGTGGCTCCGGCCGTGACTGCCGCGGAGCCCCAGGGGAGATGGGTGCGCTGGGCGATGCTGTACGGTTTGAGCGGGTTCATCGCCCTCTCGCTGGAAGTCCTCTGGTTCCGGTACCTGGATGTGGCGATCAAGGCCAGCCCTTATACATTCGGCCACGTACTCGGCATCTTCCTTGTAATCCTCGGTCTCGGAAGCGTGATCGGGACCCGCGTCGTGGACAGAAGCCCGAATCCTGCCCGCGTGTTCCTCCTGGGGCAGTGGATGATAACACTGAGTGCAGCTGTGGGATTCCTCTCTCTCTGCTGGTTCCCGGTCGGGTGGAAGGTCACAAGCCCGCTTCTACTCCACTGGCTTCGTCCGGGAACCCCGGAGATAGCCCACTTCCTGGATGCCCTGGGCAACCCCGCCGCCTCCGGAGCCGGGGAACTTGTACAACTCTTCTACATGATCTACCTCTTCCTGCCGCTCTGGCTGATGCTCGTCCCCGTGTTCTTCATGGGGTTCACATATGCCTATGTTCAGAAGGCCGTTCAGACCAGCATCGGAGACGTGGGTTGGCGGACTGGTGTCGTGCAGGCGTCCAATATTGCCGGTTCGATGCTCGGAAGCCTGCTGACCGGTGCGTTGCTCCTCAGCTGGCTGGGAACGCCCAGGTCGCTGCAGGCGCTGATCGTGCTCGGTACGGTAGTCTTCGGTGGGTTGAGCATCCGGCACCTGAAGGGCAGCCGGCTGCGGATTCCCGCAGTCGCCCTCTTCGCCGCCGGGCTGGTCATGGCAGCCGCAGTGCCCGGTCGCGATACGTTCTGGGCCCGATTCCACGGCATGAGGGCCGGTTCAGTGATAGCAGCCGAGGATGCGACCGGGGTCGTCGTGATGCAGATGAACGTTCCGGGCCTGGAGTGGCATCCCATGCGGGTGAACGGCAAGATGCACAGCCGCGTTCCCTTCGGCGACGAGCACACTCTTCTCGGTGCCGTGCCGGTGCTGCTTCATCCGGAGGTGAGAACGGCGATGATCATCGGGCTGGGCTCCGGCAACACTGCCTGGGCCGCGGCCTGCCGGGAGCACACGGAGAGGGTGCAGGTCTTCGAAATCGTCAAGCCGGAGCTGGGGGTGCTGGAGAGGCTCGCAGAGCGGCCCGGGGACCACGAGTGCGTGCGGCAACTGCTCGCCGACCCGAGGATCCGGATCAGCTTCACCGACGGCCGGCTGGCCCTGAGGACCAGTGACGAAACCTACGATCTGATCGAGGCGGACGGCCTCGATCCCTCGATGGCCTACAGCGGGAATCTGTACTCCAGGGAGTTCTTCGAGCTCTGCCGCAGCCGTCTTAACCCGGGTGGCATTCTCTGCACGTACGTTCCAACCGAACGCACCCGACGCACTGTTGTGGGAGTCTTCCCCCATGTGCTCGCCTTCCATGCCCCGCCGGACTTTGCGAGCTTCATCATCGCCTCCGATGATCCCCTTCACTTCGACAGGGATCTGCTCGAATCGAGGCTCGATGAGCCATGGACCCGTGAGTATTTCGAGCGCTCCGGGCTCGGGGAGGAGACGCTCGGGCTCATCAGGCGGTACCTCCGGAAGGTGGAGGTGACGTACATCCACGGGGATGAGCGGGAGCTCTACACTGGGGATGTGAACACCGACCTCTTCCCTCGCGACGAGTTCGACAAGAGCTACCGGGGCACTTATCAGTGAGGTTCTCCTTCTGGACCCGTACGCACACCCTTCCGTCGTGACCCCTGCATCTCCGGCCGTTGCGGCCGGCCGCCAGGAGGGCC
>CAZWSC010000072.1:0-16178 GCA_964636385.1 uncultured bacterium | reverse complement strand
GTCCGCGACCGGGTAAGGCGGGAGGTCATCGATTCGCTGCGCGTGGATCAGGCGGCGGAAGTCGCCCGGGATCTGCTGCGCCGTGTGCAGGACGGCGAGGAGATGGACCGGCTGGCCGGGGAGGATGAGCGCGTGAGCTTCGATACAACCGAGCCTTTCTCCCGCACCGGCGTCCCCCGCGGGATCGGGGGCGATCCCCTGGTTATCGGCCCGCTCTTCGCGCATGGTCCCGGGGTGGTCCCCACCGTTCTCAAGGGCCGCAACGCAGCCTTCGTTGCGCGGATAGACGAACGCATCCCTGCCGACGATGACGAGTTCCTGGCGCAGATGGAGCAACTGCGCCAGCGGATACTGGCGGGGAAGCAGAATCACGTCATGAACGAATGGATGACCGGCCTGCGCAGGAAGGCCAGGATCGAGGACAACCGTTACGGTACCTTCAACTGACAGCCATCCGGTCGGCTCCGGGATCAGGATACGCACAGGCTGGAACGACAAGGACTGGGACATGGCGGCCGCGGCTTCGCCGGAGGCCGCCTATTTCCACACGCGGGCCTGGGCCAGGATCGTTCTGGCTTCGTTTCCGCAGCTGCGTGATCGATCGATCTGGTTCGACACCCCGTCCGGGCCGGCGCTGCTCCCCCTGTTCGCCTGGTCCCGCCTGGGCGGGCTTCTGACCACGCTGCACTCCTCGTTTCCGTTCATGTACGGCGGGCCTGTCGGGCCGGGGGGATCCGAGGCAGGGGCCATCCTGCGCCATCTCTCCATCCACGGAAGCCGGCTGGCCAGCCTCCGGCTGCAGGGGAATCCGTTCGCCCGAAGCCGGGAAGTGGGGATAGATCCGTCCGGAATGCAGGTCCCCGGCCTGAGCATCCGCGGGGAGCAGACACAGATGATGGCCGTACCAGGTACGGAGGATGAGTACTGGGAGTCGGTCCTCGAGGCCCGCAGGCGGAACGACATCCGCCGCCTCATGCGCAAGGGCGTCGTCGTTGAGGCAAGCACGGATTCCTCCGATCTGGAGACGGTCTACGGCTTCTACCTCGATTCGTTCAGGCGCTGGGGGGGGCGCCCGGCCATGGTCTATCCCCTGGCCTTCTACCGGAACCTGATCGCCATGGGCGGTGCGGAGGCGCTGTTCCTGGTCGCCAGGTTCGAGGGCCGCCTGCTGGGCGGGTCGTTCTTCGCCTGCTGGAATCGCAGGACCCACTACCTGGCGGCCTACTTCGACCACGACGCGCGGGCGCTGAGCCCCCTGGCCCTCATCCAGGTGGAGGCAATCCGCAGGTCAATCCACGGGGGATGCCTTGTGCACGATTTTCTCCCAAGCGGAGGGCACCAATCGGTCGAAGCATTCAAGGAAGGTCTGGGGGGCAGGAGGACTTCGTTCCCGGTGTACGAGAGAACCGGCCTGGTCCATCGCGTGGCCGGCTGGTTGCGGAGATGACCCGCCGTCGTGAGCCGCAGTGTCCGCCCGGACGGCCGGCAGGGACAGGGAGAGAGGCAGGCACAGATGAAAGAGCGTTGCAGGGAACGTCTGGCCGCTGACGGCGGCCCGCCGGTACGTGACTCCTTCCTGATCTTCGGCGCCCCCGACATCCGGCAGGCCGAGATCGACGAGGTTGCCGCAACCCTCCACAGCGGGTGGATAGGGACCGGTCCCAGGGTTGCGCGCTTCGAGGAGGATTTCCGGGCGTACGTCGGCGCGGCTCACGCGGTCGCGGTCTCATCCTGCACCGCCGGGCTGCATCTCTCCCTCATCGCGCTGGGAGTCCGTCCGGGGGACGAGGTGATCGTTCCCGACATGACATTCGTCGCGACCGCGAACGCCGTTGTCCACGTCGGGGCCCGCCCTGTCATCGTCGATGTGGACCGCTCGACGATGACCATCGACCCCGGGTGCGTGGAGCGGGCGATCACCCGGCGGACGCGCGTCATCGTCCCGGTACACTTCGCCGGCAGGCCGGCGGACATGACATCACTGGATGCGATCGCGAGGCCGCATGGTATCCGCATCCTGGAAGATGCCGCGCATGCGGTCGAAACAAGGCACCATGACCGTGCAGCCGGAACCATGGGCGACTGCGCGGCCTTCAGCTTCTATGTGACCAAGAATGTGATCACCGGCGAAGGCGGCATGGTCACCACCGACAACGACGAGATCGCCGCCTGGATCAAGGTGGCCGGCCTGCACGGGATGAGCAAGGATGCCTGGAAGCGGTACTCCGATTCCGGGTTCCGTCACTACGAGGTTGTCTTCCCGGGCTTCAAGTACAACATGACGGATCTGCAGGCCGCGATCGGGATCCACCAGCTGGCCAGGGTCGGGGAGAACAGGGAGCGGCGCGAGACCCTCTGGAAGCGCTATCTCGACGCTCTGAAGGATCTGCCCCTGGAACTGCCGGCACCCGTTGAACCGGGAGACAGGCACGCCTTCCACCTCTTCACGATCATCCTGAGGACGGAACAGCTGCGCATGAGCCGCGACGATGTGCTGCACGCGCTGCACATGGAGAACATCGGCACCGGCGTGCACTACCGCGGGCTGCATCTGCATCCTTACTACCGGGATCAGGCGGGCGCAAGGGCGGGGGAACTTCCGAACTCCGCATACCTGAGCGACAGGACGCTCAGTCTTCCCTTTTCGACACGATTGAGCGACGAGGACGTGGAGGATGTCCTGGACGGGGTCCGCAAGGTCCTGCTGGCGGGTATGAAGTAGCCTGGGGGATGTGGAGGACGGATTCCCGCCTTTCAGCCATCCTCATCCCTGTTCTTCTTCTGCGTGGACGACTCGATCTGGTCCTTGGGCTTGCTGTCGCCCTCGCTCAAGCCCTCCTTGAACTCGCGGATTCCGCGGCCCATCCCCCGCGCCAGCTCGGGGATCTTGCGCCCCCCGAACAGAAGCAGGACCACCAGGATGATGAGCGCGATCTGCCAGGGACCGGTGTTGAACATCTCTCCCTCCAAGTCCGAATAAGCCCCGCCGCGTACCGCCAGTGGAAGCCGCGGCCGCGGTGATCAACGCACCTCAACCCCGCGTCGGCGCAGGGTGTCTGCGAAGTCCTTTCCAAGTATCAGGACCAGATCCGCCTCCGGGATCTCCGCCCGATCAGGCACAACCTCGCCGACTCCGAAGTCGCCCTGGAGCAGATCGCAGAGCCGCGACGCTGCTTCCGGCCTGCCGGACCGGTCGCGTACCAGTGTCCGTGGATAATCGTAGCTGTCCGCGTTGCGAAAGTCCAAGACGTCGAATTCGATGCCGTGAAGACGGTCGCGCATCCACAGGGCCAGACCGGGGACACCGCACCCGTTCCGGATGTCGATGGTCGGAAGGCTCCGCCAGCCCTCCGGATCGGGGCGCTCACGGATGACGGCATGCTGCTCCGTGTGATCGAACGTGGAAGCCGTGCGAAAGTCGCCGGTCGCATAGCGGTCCGCGATGCTGGCGCCGAAGATGAGGAGGATCATGAGAAGCACGGCGCCCGCAAGAAGCTCCAGCAGGCGAGCGGCGCCGCCGTTCTTCCTCCGTGGCTTCTTGCGCTTTCGACGGGTCATGGCTACCTCTTCTCCAGGCGGGCCCTGGCCTTCAGTATCTGCCGCCGGCTGCCCTCCAGGGTTTCCGGCACAATGCTGACCCCGCCAACGATGGGAAGGAAACTGGAATCCCCGATCCACCGTGGGATGACCTGCAGGGCGAGATGCCCGCCGGCTACGCCCGAGTTGAACCCGAGGTTGAACGCCTGCGGCCTGTAAGCCTCCTCCAGCCAGGCCTCCGCGCGCCTGCCGGTCCGCCAGAGCCTCTCCGCCTCGTCATCACTCAGCGAGACCTGGGAGATCACATGCCGCTGTGGCGCGACCAGGAGCTGCCCCGAGTTGTACGGCCTGGGCTTCATCAGCACAACCACTCCTTCCGAGCGCTCGATCAGGAGATCATCCGCCCGGCCACCGACCGCCTCGCAGACAGGACAGCCGGTGAGGTCGCCGCCGCGCCGCAGCAGGGCCGCCCCCGCCTCCGCGAGCTGCCCGGGGGTGTTGATGCCGGAGATCTCCTCCGGATCCCTGAGCAGGCTGATCCCCACCCTGCAGCCATCCTCGCGCAGCAGGCCCAGGGCATCGGTGAGATAGTACTCCTTCTGCGAGTTGTCCGCCCTGAGGCGGCCCAGGACCCCCAGAAGCAGCTTTAACCTGAAAGTGTATATGCCTGAGTTTATTTCTCTTATGGACCTCTGTCCCGGCTCGAGATCCCTGTCCTCGACTATCCCCCGGAAAGACCCGTCCTCCTGCCTGATCACGCGCCCGTATCCCGCAGGATCCGGGACCTCGGCTGTGAGGACGGTTGCCGCGTTCCCTTCCAGGAGATGCATCTCCATCAGCTCGAGCAGGGTTGTGGGGCGCAGCAACGGTACGTCGCCGTAGAGGACCAGGAGGTTGGTGTCCCCGGGCTCTTCCAGAAGCGCCGGCTCGGCGACCATCACAGCGTGCCCGGTTCCAAGCTGGGGTTCCTGCAGGACCGACTCCACTGTGCCATGTGCGTGACCCCGCTGAACCTCCCCGGCCTGGTGCCCCACCACGATGATGGTGCGGGCGAGCCCCAGGCATCCCGCGGTGTCCAGCACGTGGGAGAGCAGGGTTCGCCCCTCGATCCTGTGCAGCACCTTGGCAAGGTCGGAGCGCATGCGCGTCCCCTTCCCCGCTGCCAGCACAAGTCCGATCCAGCGCTGGCCTTTGTCGCCCGGCATCGGCCTCATACTCCCTCCCCCGGTGCGCGCACCACAACGTTGTGGATGAGGCGCGCCTTACCCAGCCTGTAGGCAATGGCGATCACAATCCCCCCGCGCAGCGGGCTGACGCGCCGCAGGGAAGCCGCGGAAAGAACCTCCACATACTCCAGGGAACCCGGCCCGCCGGAGAGGCACTTCGCCACCGCCGACTCCGCGGCACGGGGAGTCCGGAGACGGCCGCCGCGGACTCTTCCGGCGACACAGGCCAGGGCATTGTGGAGGCTCGGTGCCCAGGCCCGCTCCTCATGCGAGAGGTAGGTGTTGCGCGAGCTCATTGCCAGTCCGTCCTTTTCACGCACTGTGGGAACGGTGACCACCCTGACGCCGAGGTTCAGATCGCGAACCATCCTCTCGACGATCTTCGCCTGCTGGTAATCCTTGCGGCCGAGGTAGAGGCGGTGGGGCCTGCAGATCATCAGCAGCCTGGCCACGATCGTGGCCACACCCGTGAAGTGCCCGGGTCGCGAGCGACCGCAGAGGATCTGGTCCAGTCCCTCCACGGTGATCTTCGTGGCATACCCCTCGGGGTAGATCTCGCGGTCCGAAGGCTCGAACACCCAATCAACCCCTTCGCCGGCAAGAAGGGCGTGATCACGCCTGCGATCGCGCGGGTAGGATGCGAAGTCCTCGCGGGGACCGAACTGGAGCGGGTTGACGAAGATGCTGGCAATGACGCAGTCGCACCCCCTGCGGGCCTTCCTGACGAGTGCAAGATGGCCCTCGTGCAGATAGCCCATCGTGGGAACGAAGCCGATCGTCCGGCCCCGGGCGCGTTCCTCTGCGGAATTGCGGATCATCTCGGAAACCCTGCGGATCAACCTCACGCAGAACACTCCACCGTGGATTTGCCGTAGCCGTCTTCACGAGAAAACACTTCGCCTGCTCCTCTCCTGTGGCCATGCGCCGGATCGGTGGCCGTCTCCCTCATGCCCCCCTGTCATCCTTTTCGTCGTAGGTATGCTCGGGTCCGGGGAACAACCCTCTCCTGACTTCGTCCGCATATCTCTTCACAGCCTCCTGCACCGCCTCACCAAGCTCGGCATAGCGTTTGACGAACCGAGGGCAGAAGGAGGGGACCAGTCCCAGCATGTCGTGCAGCACCAGCACCTGTCCGTCGCAATGCGGGCCGGCGCCGATGCCTATCACCGGCACAGCCACCTTGTCGCGCACTCGCCGTGCCAGATCGGCCGGTATCTTCTCGAGCACGATGCTGAAGGCGCCGGCCTGCTCCAGAAGGACGGCATCCTCGAACAGCCGCTCGCCTTCGGAACCACGCCCCTGCAGCCCGTACCCGCCGAACTCCAGGACCGACTGCGGAGTCAGCCCGAGGTGGCCCATGACGGGAACACCTGCCTCCACAATCCTCCGCACCGCCTCGACGCTGCGGCGCCCGCCCTCCAGCTTCACCGCATCGGCACCGCTCTCCTGCACAACCCTGCCGGCCGAGGCCAGGGCCTGCCCGGGGCTGACCTGGTAGGTAAGGAACGGGAGGTCCACGACGACCATCGACTTCGGACGGGCCCTCACGACCGCAGCCGCGTGATGGATCATCGCCTCGAGTCGCACAGGTATGGTGCTTTCGTGACCCTCGATCACGTTCCCCAGGCTGTCCCCGACCAGCAGCACGGGCAGGTCGGCAGAGCCCAGTAGACGCGCCATGGACCAGTCATAGCAGGTAAGCACGGGAATCGGCTCGACCCCCTTGAGCGCGCGAATCCGCGGAGCTGTCCATCGCCTGGCCATCATTCTCTCCTGTACCTCCCCGCCTATGCAGGACTGTAGTACGCAGTGCCGGTCTCGTGCGCAAGTATCCTCCGGATCAGATCCTCCCGGTCCTCGATCCGGTCGACTATGTCGATGGCGTTCGTGTTGACGACCAGGAGCGGCCCCCCGCGGTAGTCGAAGAAGTAGCTGTTGTAGGCTTCGTCCAGCGTCCTCAGATAACCTGGATCTATCCCCTTCTCGAACGAACGTCCCCTCCTGCGGATCCTCTCCAGGATCACCGGAAGGTCGGCACGCAGGTAGACCACCCTGTCCGGCTGCGGCAGCTGTCGCTCCAGGAGCGGGAGAATCTGGTCGTACAGGCCCATCTCCGGTTCGCTGAGGTTGATCGATGCGAAGATCCTGTCCTTCTGGAAGAGGTAGTCGCTGACCACGGCGCTGCTGAAGAGATCCCTTTGCCGGAGCTCCGCCATCTGGCGGTATCGCGACAGCAGGAAGAAGAGCTGCGTCTGAAATGCGTACGCCCGGCGGTCCCGGTAGAACGCCTCCAGGAACGGATTGTCCTCCACCTCTTCGAGTATCGTGCGCGCGCCCGTTGCACCGGCCAGCGCCCCCGCCAGGGTGGTCTTGCCGACGCCGATCACACCCTCGACAGCGATGAACAGGTCGTCCCGCATCCGATCAGATCCTCCACAAGCCGGCCGCCACGGCCGGCAGCGGACCGTGAAGCCTGACTGCGCCCGGCCGGCCGTCGAGTCCGGCCAGAAGCTCCCCCGCGGAGATGCCCAGCACGGGGTGGCGCCAGTGCACATCCAGCTCGCACATGGGCACCAGCACGAATCCCCGCGTATGAAGCCTGGGGTGCGGCAGGACCGGCATGCCCGGCTCCCCGGATATCAGCCCGTCGAAGCTCAGAAGATCCAGATCGACGGTTCGCGGCCCACCGCGCACAAGCGGGTCGCGACCGAGGGACTCCTCAACTCGGTGCATCTCCGCCATCAGATCCACCGCCCCCATACCAGTTTCCGCCTCGACAACCCCGTTCAGGTAATCCGGCTCCCCGGCGCCGTTCTCAGGCGCCGTCTCATACAGGTGCGACACCCGAACCGGCCTGACACCGGAACGGGCCAGCAGGTCGAGGGCCCTTCCGAGGCTTGCGGCACGGTCCCCCAGGTTGCTGCCGATGGCAATCCAGGCCCGGCTCAACGGCTTCTCTCCAGCTCCACCTCGACGCAATCCAGATGTGCGTCGAACGGAAGCCGGCTCTTGCGAACCCTCACCGTGACGCGCTCCAGGGAGTCGAAGCGGGAGATCAGCGCAACCGTGATCTCGTGCGCCAGCGACTCGATCAGGTGGTACTTCTTCTCGCGGCCAACGTGCTGAACGACGTCATAGGCCTCCTGGTAGTCCAGGGCGGCGCTGATACTGTCCTCCCGGGCCGCATCAGACAGGTCGAGATGCAGATCCACATCCACCGAAACCTTCTGAACCGCCTCCTTCTCCCACGCCGTAACGCCGAGACGGGCGAACAGGGTCATCTCCTTGAGTCTTATGCAGTCCACGACGCTGACATCTCCCTTCGAGCGACCGGGCTCATACACCGCTGCCGCCCGGATCATCCTCCTGTTCGGGCGCCTCGTTTACCAGCATCTCCGTTGTGAGGATCAGAGAGCTGATGGAAGCGGCGTTCTGGAGAGCTGTCCGAGTGACCATGACCGGATCAGCGACCCCGTCAAGGATCAGGTCGACCCATTCCCCGGTCGCCACGTTCAGCCCCTCGGCCCCCTTCCGCCTTAATATCTCCCCGACAGTCGGCGCCCCCTCGAAGCCGGCGTTCTCGCAGAGCCTCCGTGCCGGAGCCGAGAGCGCATGCTTCACGATCTCGATCCCCTGCACCTCCGCGTCGGCCCGCGTCTTCAGCCCTGCCAGTACAGGCAGGGTCCGTAGCAGCGCGACGCCTCCCCCGGGGACGATTCCCTCGCTGACGGCGGCCCTTGTGGCGGCCAGGGCATCCTCCAGCCTGTGCTTGCGGTCGAGAATCTCCGACCCGGTTGCGCCGCCGACCTTGAGCATCGCCGCCCTGCCGGCGATGCGCGCAACCCGCTCCTGAAGCGGACGCCTCTCGCCGTCGGTCTGTGCGGCCGCGATGCGCGCCCTCAGCTGGTCGAGGTGACGGCGCACATCGGAGGCCCTCCCCCCGCTCTGCACAAGGGTCGTGCCGTCCCTGGTCACCGTCGCCGACCTTGCGGTTCCCAGGTCCGTGAGGTGAACATTCCCGAGGGAATCACCCGCAGCCTTCGAGACCACACGCCCCCCGGTTGCCGTTGCGAGATCCTCCATGATCTCGGCCCTGCGCTCTCCAAGGCCGGGGCTTCGCACCGCAACGACCTGCAGCATCCCGCGAAGCCGGTTGACGACCAGGGTGGCAAGCGCTTCGCCGTCAACCTCCTCACAGATCACGAGCAGCGGCCGGGCCACCTGCACGACCTGTTCAAGTATCGGGAGGAACTCCTGCAGCGACCGGATCCGGCCGTCGTAGAGGAGCACGAAGGGCTCCTCCAGTACGGCCGCCATCCGATCCGGATCGGTGATGAAGTAAGGTGACAGGTAGCCCTGGTCGAACTCGATGCCGTCCACCATCTCCAGGACGGTCTTCATTCCCCGGCCCTCCTCCACCTGCACGATCCCGTCGGAGCCCACAGCCTCGATGGCGCGGGCCGCGTGGCCGCCCAGTTCGGTGTCGCCGCCCGCAGCTATGGTGGCAACCTGCTCCATCGCCGCGAGCGTCCTCACGGGCACGGCCCTGCGCCGCAGCTCCGCAACCACGGCCTCCACCGCGGTGTCGATACCCTTCTTCAGATGAAGTGGATTGTGCCCCGCCTCAACGCGCATCAAACCTTCCGTCACGATGGCCTGGGCCAGTACGCACGCGGTCGTCATGCCGTCCCCGGCCAGCTCATGCGTCTTGTCTGCCACTTCGCGGATCAGCTTGACGCCGAGGTTGCGTGCGGGATCCGGAAGCTCGATCTCCCCCGCAATGGCAGCGCCGTCACTTGTGATCTGCGGAGCGTCTCCGGGGCGCTGCAGGATCACATTGCGTCCCTTCGGGCCCATGGTCGCCTTGACCACGTCCGCAACCATGTCCACCCCCTCCTTGAGGGCGCGCCGTGCCTCCGCATCGAACCTGAGGGTCTTCGTCATCTTCTTCGATTCCCTTCCCGCACCTGCAGGGCTGTCTCCACAAAACGTCTACCGGCGCATCGCCTCTTCGCCGATCAGGCGCAACCCCTGCACGGTCAGCGCCGGATCGACCTTCCGGATGGTCCTGGACTCCGCAGCGACCGCGGATGCCAGACCGCCGGTTGCGAGCACCAGGGGCTTGATCGCGAGCTCGCGCCGAAGGCGTCTTACCAGCCCGTCGATCTGTTCCACAGCACCGAAGAAGACGCCGGAACGGATGCTGTCGGCAGTCGACTTCCCGAGTGTCCTGTCCGGCGCCTGGATCTCCACCTTCGCCAGGCGGGCGGCCTGCCTGAAGAGGCTCTCAGCCGATGTCACGATTCCGGGAGCAATCGCGCCGCCGACGTACCGCGGGCCGGGCAGTATCACGTCGAACGTTGTGGCCGTGCCCAGGTCGACAACGATCGCGGGCAGGCTGTACAGGGCGGCTGCCGCCACGGCATTCGCGAGCCTGTCGATCCCCACCGAGTCGGGATCGAGCAGTTCAACGGCCAGGCCCTTGACCGAGCGGGGCAGGGCGACAAAGGCGGAAGCGCCCAGGAGCCTCTCCGACAGCCCGACCCAGGCCTCGGTCTGCGTGGGAGCGACCGATCCGACAACGCAGCGGCCGGACTCCCGCAGATCCTCCAGGTACGGATCCAGCAGGTGTTCCACAATTGGAAGGAGCTCATCCCCCGTCCGCGGAAGCCCGGATGTCAGGCGGAAGAGATCCTGAAGCCTGGACCCGTCGAAGACCGCCAGGGCGACCTGCGTGTTCCCTATGTCGATGGCCAGCGAGGCCTGATGACGCCTGCTCACGAATCACCCTCCCGCGCGGCGGCTTCCTCCCGCTTTCTGCGCCCCCTCTCCATGATGCTGGCCAGAGCCGCGCTGATGAAGTAGAGCAGCAGAACCGGCGCCGCCAGGATGACCTGGGAAGGCCCGTCGCCAGGCGTGACGAATGCCGCGACGATCAGTATCGCGACAATCGCGTGCCGCCACTTCGACCATAGCTGCCGTGGCGTGACAACCCGCGCAAGTGTCAGCATCAGGGTCACCAGGGGCAACTGGAACATGATCCCGCAGCCCACCGCCATCTTCAGCACGAAGTCGAACAGGAAATCCGCCGTGATGTTCGGACGCAGGCTCTCCGTGCCGAAGCTCAGGAGCAGATCCAGCATCACCGGGGTCATGATCCACCAGCTGAACGCCATCCCCCCGAGGAAGAGGGCGGTGGATGCGACGGCCATGGGAACAACGGTGCGACGCTCGTGGCGGAGCAGACCAGGCAGGACGAAGGACCACACCTGGAAGGAGATGAAGGGAAGCGCCAGAACCGCACCCAGGACCAGTGCAAGCTTTATCCGGACGAGGAAGGGCTCCATGGGTCGGATGAACTGCGCCTCTCCGACCGTGCGAACCACGATGTAGTCCAGAAGCCTGCCCGAGAATGCGTAGGTCAGGATGGTGCATATTACGAGGGCCCCCAGGCTGGCCAGTATGACGCGACGCAGTTCTTCCAGGTGCTCCAGGAAGGCCATCTCTCCGGTAGAGCGGCCCAGGATTCGTGAAAGCCACCGCCGTGACACCTGGTCAGTCCCCGCCGATCCAGCCCCGGCATGAACCGGTGCTACGCCGGTTCTCCCTGGACAGCGGCCCCGTCCTGTGCCGCGTCCGCGCTTCCTGAGCGGCTGAGCTGCTCAGCGGATCCGTCGTCAAGGGATACCGACACAATCTTCGAGATCCCGGGTTCCTCCATGGTCACGCCGTAGAGGCGGTCGGCAACCGCCATCGTCTTCTTGTTGTGCGTAACGACGATGAACTGGGTCCTTTCACTGAACCTCTGGACCAGGCTCAGGAATCTGTCGAGATTGGCATCGTCCAGCGGAGCATCCACCTCGTCCAGCAGGCAGACGGGGCTGGGAGATGTCAGGTATATGGCGAACAGCAGGGCGATGGCTGTCAGAGCCCGTTCCCCGCTGGAGAGCAGGCGGATCGACTCCAGCTTCTTCCCGCGCGGCCGCGCGGAGATCTCTATGTCGCCCTCAAGGGGATCCCCTCCGACAAGAGACAGCGCCGCCTCTCCGCCGGGAAAGAGCTCCAGATAGGTCTGCTCGAAGTTGGTGCGTATCGACTCGAAGGTCTTAGCGAACATCTCTCCGGCCGTCTCGTTGATCCTCCCGATCGCCTCCAGAAGATCCTCCTTCGCCTGGCGCAGATCGGCCGACTGCTTCTCATGAAACTCGAGGCGTTCCCTGGAGGACTGGTACTCCTCCTCGGCCAGGTAGTTGAGGCTTCCCATTCGGGAGAGGAGTTCGTTCAGTTCGACAAGCCGTGAGCGCCGCAGCTCATCCGTCCACTCCCGGGGCGCCAGGCTGTCCCCCTCATCGGAAGCATCATCCCAGTCCCCGACTTCGGGTGAATCCTCATCATCATCCGGATCGGCATCGGCTCCGTTCACGGCGCCGGCGTACACCTCGTGCCCGGCCCCGGTGTTGCCGGAGGCCTGTGAGGCTTCGCTCACGCCGGTCGCTGCGGAGTCACCGGACGGACCGGCGTCCGCACCGGCGCGCCTGCGCCTGGGCCTCGGCGGGCCCGGCTCTTCTTCAGGCGGCGCCCAGCTCTCCAGATCGACCGCGTATTCCTCCTGGATCCTCTCGCGCACACGCTCCGCCCTGCTGCGGGTCTGAACCCGCTCCACGTCGTCGGCATGGAGATCCTGGACCAGGGAATCGAGCTTCTGCCTGTGGGCTCTCAACTCCCCGTCAAGCTGGAACAGGCCGTCCTGACACTCCTGGTGCAGACGGCGAGCCTCGCTGACTTCGCTGCTGCCGCGCTCCCGTTCCTCCTCCAGGTCCCGGATCCCTTCCCGGAGCTCACGGGCGCGTTCGGACGCCTTCCCTGCCTCGTCGGAACGGGTTCGCATGCGCAGTTCGGCCTCGCTGACGGCGCGTTCGAGTTCATCCTGCTCCCGCTGCAATGCCTCGCGCCGGCTGCGCTGCGCTTCCAGCTCACCCCTGAGGCTGGCCACCGCCACGTTGCGTTCGGCGGCGGCACGACTGCGCTCATCGCGTTCGCGCTCCTGCTCCTCCGCGCGGGCATGAAGATCCTCGAAGCGACTCTGAGCCTCGGCCGAATCGTGCTCTGAGCGATCCACCTCGCCTTCCAGCCTCGCGATCTCCTCCGTAAGGAGGCTGATCTCCGAGTCCAGTTCCTCCACTTCGCGGCCCAGGCGGGTCTCCTCCTCCTGAAGCATGGCCAGCTCGGTCTTCTGCCCGGAGATTAGGCGGCCCAGCTCACCCCGGCGCTCCTCAAGACCGCTCAGGGACTCCTCAAGAAGGACAGCCTGCTCCTCCAGCGATCTTTCGCCCGAAACGACCGACGCCAGCTCCGCTTCCAGCTTCCCGATCTCGGCATTCGCCGATTGCAGCTCTTCCTCCAGCCGCGGGATTTCCTGCTCCCGCCTCAGTATCTCGGCTTCCTCGGTATCGCCGCCCGCGAGCCGGAGGCATCCGGCCCGCTCGGCGACATCCCCGCCGTGTGTGACTACAGCAAGGCCCGTCTCCGCAGCGAGCTCCCTGGCGGCAGCCAGATCCTCCGCAAGGCGGAATCCGGCCCCCAGGCGCCCGAGGAAAGGTGCAGCCTGCGACGCGAAATCGAACAGCCCGGTAATCGCACCTTCGGGATCATCCGTGGATGCAGGATCCACGCCTGCCTCGGCAAGCGGGAAGAAGGTCACTCCCCCGAGCCCCTCCTCGCGCAGACGCCCCATCATACCGACCGCACTCTCCTCGTCCCGGACCAGAACCCACTGCACACGGTCACCGAGAATGGCGCGCCCGGCCTCCTCCATTCCCGCCCTGAGCCTGACCTCCTCGCCGACAACCCCGACCAGGCCGGGGAACTCATCGCGATGCTCCAGCAGACGTCGCACAGCCGCATGGAACCCCGCGTGGCGCTGGCGCTGCTCTTCAAGAAGCCGGAGGCGCCCGGAGACCCCCTCACGCCCGCGGCACACATCCGCCGCGCGGCGCTCGAGCCCGGTGCGGGCGGCGAGCGCCTTCTCGAGCTCAGCCTCGGTCTGCGCGAGTTCGCCTTCCAGGCGCGTCCGCTCGGACCCGGCCTCGCTCCATGCGGCCTCGGCCTCTCCACACGAAGCTTCAACCTGGCGGCGACGCGACGCGAACCCCGCCAGGTGGGAGAGGAGCCCGTCCCTGCGCCTGACCGCCACTGTCATACGCTCGTTGCGTGACTCAAGATCCTTGCGATGCCCGCTGCGGCTGGTCGTCAGGTCCAGTGTCGTCTGCTGCGCAGCCTGAAGCTCGGCGCGGATCCTCCTGAAGGCCTGGTCCGCCTCCTCCCTCAGGCGGGCGGCCTCCCCGGCGGACTCCTCCGCAGCCGCCAGCTCTGCGCTGAGTGACTCCATCGCCGGCACGAGCGGCCTGATCTCCTCATCGAGTTGCCTGCGGCGATGGCCATCCCTGTCGAGACGGGCTTCCAGATCCAGCCGCTCGCTCTGCCACGCGTCGGCCGTGGCGGCCAGGACCCTTATCTCCTCCTGCACCTCGGCAAGACGGCTGCCGGAATGCTCCAGACGCCGCTGCGCCTGGTCCAGACGCTCCACAAGCTCCAGCAGCTGCAGGCGTCGTGTCTCCCGCTGCGTTTCCAGCACCGAGACGCGGGAGGCGAGATCCTGTCGCTCTCTCTCGCGCCTGTCGCGCAACTGATCCGTGGAGCTGGACTGGGCAACGAGCTCCTTCCAGCGCTTCCAGCTCAGGAATATCTCATGGCGGTCAGCTTCCTCCTTGAACCTCCGCCAACGCCGTACCTTCCCCGCCTGGCGGGACAGGGAGCGCACACCGCGCGCGATCTCCTGGATCATGTCCTCGATGCGGGTGAGGTCCTGCTCCACGCCCTCGAGGCGCCGTTCCGACTCGCGCCGTCTCTGCTTGTACCGGACTATGCCGGCAGCCTCCTCGAAGAGAAGCCTTCGCGCCTCGTCCTTGTCCGACAGCACCTGGTCGACCATCTCGCGCTCGATGATCGAGTAGCCCTGGCTTCCCATGCCCGTCCCGGCGAAGAGATCCTTGATGTCCTTGAGGCGGACCTTGTTCCTGTTGATGACGAACTCGCTCTCGCCCGAGCGGAAGATCCGCCTGGCGACGGCCACCTGCGTGTACTCCACCGGCAGCGCACCGTCATCATTGCCGACCGTAAGGCGGACCTCCGCCATGCCGAGCGGCTTCGCCGTCCGTGTGCCCTTGAAGATCACATCCTGGATTCGCTCCCCCCGGAGGGTCCTGGCGTTCTGTTCGCCAAGGACCCAGCGGAATGCGTCGGAGATATTGCTCTTGCCGCAGCCGTTGGGTCCCACGATGGCTGTGACCCCGCGTGACAGCGGGATCTCCGTCCTGTTGGCAAATGACTTGAACCCGAACATCTCGAGTTTTTCGACAAACACTCGCTGTCCTCCGGCAGGGACTGCGTCCCGGCCCGGCTATGCCCGATAATCCAGGGCATGTGAGATCTGCTGTGCGGCTCAGTCCGGAAAGGCCACGGGGACGGGGTCTCCATGGCCGCCACGGCCCGCGATGTGAGCGCTGGGAATCTTCCCTTCCGTCATGAGATGCAGGGCCAGGCTCTCAGCCCCGGCAAAGGTAGCAGACAGACCAGTGACCACGCGATACCAGGGCCTCAGCCCCCTGCCCGGTATCACGACGGCCACATGACGGGCATCCACTCCGAGGCCGGCAAGGTTCGCGATCTCGCGATCCGCCTCACTGCGCAGTCTGAACGAACTCAGGTGCAGAACGAACCCTTTCCTCTCCTGGTCAGCGTCATCATCATCCTCCCCGGCTCCTGCCGGATGGGCCACCCCGAAACCGGGATCCATCTGTTCAGGTCCCTGCGCCTCCATCGGACCCATGCCGTCCAGGAAATCCCAGTAGGTGTCGTCATGTCCGGGGGGCCCGAGGACATCTTCGCCGGCTATCTCCAATGCCATTGGCACAAGCTGTGATGACCAGGGATCATTGTCCCGTGCCGGCGTCACAGGAGAGGCGGGTTCCCCGGTATCAACAACCGGTTGCGACGGTCGTGAAAGGTGATCCCTGAGGAAGAACGCTGCGGGCACGGCGAAGATCAGGGCCGTTATGAGCAGGGCGGCAGGCCAGCGACTGCGCCTGCTCCTCGCGCGCCTGTCCCACGAGGCGATCAGGGGGACGGATGTCGGACCGCCCGTGTCGTCCAAAGGGGCGGGATCGCTGGTCTCGGAGGAGACCACCGGCACCGGGTCACTCAGCGTCCCGGCATCCGGTGAGGCAGGCTCCCCGGGCTCATCGGGCTCCCCGGGCTTATCGGGCTTTGCGGGCTTCTCAGCGTGAACGGGCTCCGGTTCGACTTTCGTCACGATGCCGGCGGTTGCAGCTGCGGCGGGGCTGGCCTCAGCCCCAG